>JBKJLI010000001.1:0-47735 GCA_046597065.1 Candidatus Saccharimonadia bacterium | reverse complement strand
TGCCGGTACCACCCCATACATGAAGACGGTACCAAATGATCCCAAGGGTGGACAGAACTACACCTACACCCCCTCACCAGCCTCATGTGCTAGTGGTGCTTGTACCAGTTATACACTTAAGGCAACCGTAGAGAATGCTAACGATCCTCAGGCTACCGCCGGAGTCTACACCGTTAACTCGGCTAACTAAGACTTAGATCAGCTATCAAGAGTCGGCCCTTCGGGGCCGCTTTTGATACAAGGGGCTAACCAGGTTAAAAAGCTTAAGCTATAATAAATATATGAAAATATGGCGGCAAAATAACTCTAAGGGTTTCACGTTGGTTGAAGTAGTCGTCACGGCGGCCTTTGTAGCCGTAGCCTCTGCCGCAATTATCGAAATTTTTATAACTGTGGCCCGACTCAATCGTGAAGCCCGCAACCTTTCGGTTGCTACGGCTTTGGCCGAGCAGAAACTCGAAGTTTACCGTGACGCTGGCTATAACGCAGTCCCGACCGGTACGCCAGCCGAAGATTTTAGCGGTTCGCTGCCAGCCAATTTCGGCAGCCCAAAATCGGCCGTTAGCAACGTTACAACCCCGCAAAGTGGCATTAAGCAGGTAGATATTGTCATCTCGTACTATGACAGTGGCAGACAGAAAAATGTCCAAATCACCACCTTAATGGCCCAAAGAGGAATCAATCGATGAATCTAGTTCGCAAGTTTGACGGATTTAGCCTTCTTGAGCTAATTGTGGTTGGCGCTATCATCGGCATTCTGGCGCTACTAGTTTCAGGTTTTTACGTAAACCGACTGGTTGATTATGCCCGAAACGACACTCTGATTATTTTGCAAAGCAACACCAAGCAGGCGCTAACCAGCATGGAGCGAGATATAAAATCTGCCCGCACTATTGAAACCGCCAACCAATGGGCAGATATTAATGGACCGGGTGGAAATCAGTATGGTTGGATTTCGAGCACTGGGTCGCCATCGACCCTCGTATTATCGGTACCGGCAGTTGATACTGCGGGAAATCTAATTTACGCCGATGCCGCTCATAGCGGCCTGCAAACTAATGACATAATTTACTACGTCGACAGTACCACCAAATCGCTATACCGAAGGGTGATTGCCAATCCGGTAAATGGCAACATCGCTGTTAGCACCTGCCCCCCGGCCTCAGCCACCGGCACCTGCCCTGCAGATGGTAAGGTTATCGAAGATGTCGCTAACATGACAGCCACTTACTACGACACTAGTAATGTGTCGACTACAACTGTAAATAATGTTTATTCCGTAAATGTCACACTGACTCAATCTCGTGCCAAGTTTGGCCAAACCTATTCGAACAGCTTAACTACTAGAGCTAGCTTAAGGAACAAACCATGACATTTAAGTATCTAGAGCAGGATCACGGGATAATCTTGGTAGGCGCCTTGATAGTTACCTTTTTCTTCTTATTTGTGTCGGTGGCTCTGGCCGAATTTGGTATTAGCCATTACTCCAGTACCAGGCGCTCTCTTATGGAAGCCAGTACTTTAAATGCCGCCGAAGCCGGTGCCGATGCTTTTATGAACGGCATTAATAACGATACCAACTATCAGGGCACAACCTCAGCTCCGTCGGGTGCTACGAATTCCTGTAGTGGGTACACCATTTCTCCAGTAACGCTTGTCAGTAACTCGCCCCAGGGAAAGGTCACATACGAATCCTGCGTTAAAAATGGCACAATAGCTGGCGAAAAAGTGGTTGAATCGACCGGCAAGGTCTACCAGCCAAGCACTGCATCGACACCAAGAGTCACGCGTAAAGTTCGCCTTATAATTAACCAATCAACCAGCCCAAACTATTCGGTGATGACCGGGCCGGGTGGTTTATCACTTTCAAATAATGTGCACATTTATGCCGGCCCTGTTTACGTCGGCGGTAAGCTTAATCTAAGCAACAACTCAAGCATTGGCACGGCGGCCAACCCCGTTGCCACCTATGTCGCCGACATTGCCTGCCCATCACCAGCAACTGCTGCCTTCCCCACTGCTTGTACATCTGGCAACAGCATTACTACCGGTGCTGGTGCTCATATTTATGGAGATACTCACGTCCTTAACAATGTTGATGACGCTTCACGGTTAACAAACAGCGGATTAGTAGACCACATTGTTCCGCCTATAGGCCTGCCAGTCGCCAATCACAGTACCTTAACAAGCGGCTTATCCAATGCCGGTTCTATGGCTTCAAAGTCCTGTAGCGGCGGAGTTATGCACTTAAACGGGCACTACACCAGCAGCAGCAGCACTACTTTAACAGTTAATAACAATTGCACTATCTATCTTGATGGAGACGTCTGGCTCGACGGTAATCTTAACATCGGCAACAATGTAACGTTGAAGCCAGCAAACTCCCTGGCTACTCCCCCAAATCTCATAATTGATGGCTCCACTGGTTTTATAAGCGGTAATAATACATTCGTAACCGCTAATAGTAGTAACGTCGGATTTGCACTATATACTTTCTGGTCGGCTGATGCAGGCTGCTCGCCAGATTGCAGCAGTGTAACTGGCACTAATCTGGCTAACTCCCAGAACGTCACGACTATTAACATTAGCAACAACACCACTGGCTCAGCCAACATCTTCTTTTACGCTCGTTGGTCAAAATTAATACTTTCGAACAACACTACCGTTGGCCAGCTAATGGGACAAACCATTCAGCTCGATAATAATGGCACCATACAGTTTTCTAGTACTTCCGGTGGGTTTCCTAATGGATGGGACGTTCGCTATTATGAACAGGTCTATCGTTAGATCTCGCTATGGCACTTTTTCTTGGTATAATAAAACGGTAATGCTTCGAGGTGAGATTGCGTGTCCCGCTAATTCATAAAGACGCTCCCCAGTTCGGTTTCGATATTGGGACCCACAGCGTCAAAGTTGTTCAGCTGCGTCGAGCCGGCCACGGTACCGCAGTGCAAGCCTATGGCTACGCCTTTTTCCCGAGAGAAGCAGTGGTAGAAGGCATTATTGTTGATCCCGACGAGATTGTATCAGCAGTCAAACCGTTACTGCAAAAACTTAGCTACGGGCATTTAACATCTAGGCGGGCCATTACCGGGCTACCCGCGGCCAAGCTGTTTACCCGTACCCTTCAACTCCCCCCGATGAATGCTGATGACCTTAGTCAGGCCATTAACTTCGAGGTTGAGCAGTACGTTCCGGTACCTGTTAACGATTTATACATTGATTATGAAATCATTAATACCACACCTGGCAAAGACGGCCATATCGACGTCTTAATGATGGCCGCACCTCGCGCTATTGTTGACTCATATATCAAACTGTTTGATAAGCTCGGTTTAGAAATTGGTGCAATCGAGGGTAATATGACGGCAGTGGTCCGCGCTCTTTTGCACTCTGGTGACGCTGGGAGCAGCACTATGGTTATGGACGTGGGGTCAATTACCTCAGATCTTACAATCTACGATCGATTTACGCCCCTAACCGGTAGCGTACCAATTGGCGGCGAGCACTACACCGAAACTTTGGTCAAAACTCTTGGCATTAAACCCGATCAAGCCAATGAAATTAAAGTTAAGTTTGGTGTTGGACCAAGTGGAATGCGCGATAAGCTGTTTGCAGCTTTAGAGCCCCAATTTAAGAGCATAGGCAAAGAGGCCAAGCGCGTGGTGAAGTTTTACCAGGATCGCGGTGGCGGCCAGCAAAAAGTTAAGGCGATGGTAATTTCTGGTGGTTCCGCCAACATGCCTGGATTAGCCGACTGGTTTCGTAAAGACCTGGCTTTACCGCTGACTATTGCCGACCCTTGGAAGAATCTCGAAATCAAAAAGCAACCGGCCGAACTCCAAAAAGAGGCAGCCATGTACACCACCGCCATTGGCTTGGCTCTGCGAGGCTTACTATGATTAACTTATTGCCCCCAACAATCAAGCAAGAGATCATCTACTCCAAGCGCAACAAGGTGCTACTTCGCTACACCTATATTTCGGTCGGTGTAATGTTGGTGCTGGCCGGAGCACTTGTAGGGGCCCGCTTTGCGCTCAACCAACAAATAAGTGCTGCCGATAAACGGCTGGCAGATAAGCAGATTACCATCGATTCAAGAAAAAGCCTTGAGGCTGATGCTAAAAAACTTAATGCCCGCCTAACCTCGATCCAAACCATCCAGAAAAACCAGGCTAAATTTTCGGTTCTGCTTTCAGACTTGGCTCAATACATGCCTACCGGAACAGCCATATCGTCGATTAGCTTAACAGGAGAAGATAAAAAACCGGTCAAGCTAACCGTTACTGCCGTAGATTATAAGACTGCATTAGGGTTTCGCGATAGTATTGCTAAATCCAAGCGCATTAGTGCTGCCGATATTGAAGATATTCGCGGCGTACCCGTTGGCCTAAAATCAACCTATACAGTTACTCTCAGTTTCTTGTTCAACCCGGGATCGGCCAAATGAGTACCAAGCGCTTTTTCTATATTCTTTGCGGCATAATGGCCGCTCTGATACTTATCGGTGGTGTTGCATATTACTTTGCCAACAAGAACTTAGCATCTGGCACTGTTGAATTAAGCCGCCATTTGGCCGACGAGCAACTGGCTGATCAGAAAATATCCGATCTCCAAGATCTTGACGCACAGTACCAACGCCTTAAACCCTTACTACCAGTTATAAACGAAGCACTACCTAACCAAAAAAATCAGTCGCAAATTGCCATTCAACTTCGAAATATTGCTAGCCAAAGCGGTATGACACTAGACAGCCTAACGTTCACTTCATCAACTGCCCCAGGGCCAATCAGCCAAACGGTTAAAGTTGGTGATGTGCTAGCGGTGCCAATAAGTTTTCAACTGGGAGGAAGTTACGATCAACTTCAGGCATTTCTTAACCTCCAAGAGCATCTTAATCGCTATACCAACATGACCTCACTAACGATTTCCGGTGCCAACAACCAGCTGAAGTTTGATGTCAGCCTAAACGCCTTTGTAAAACCATGAAAAATCTTAACCTAAATCTCAATTTAGATCCCAAGGCCATCGCCAGAGCTCTTGGACGTTATAAAAACCTGGCCGTCATCCTATTGGTGTTGGCATTGTTTGGATATACCGGTTACCAGATTAGTCATATCGTTGGCGTTCAAGCCGACCAAGCCTATCTAGAGCAGCAAAAAGCCGAATCCAAAACCACTAGCTTAAAGATTAATAAAGATACGATCGAGCAGCTTAAAGGCCTTAAATCTTCCGGGGATACCAGCATACCGGTTAACATTGGCAAACAAAACCCCTTCTCTCTAAACTAGGCCAGTTAAGGGCTGGGCTTGGCTCCTTCACCACTAGCTACGGCGTCTTTATGGCACTTCATAATCCGGCTGGCGGTTTCCCTGGGGTCGCGGCACTGTACAAACACAAACTCACGCTGCTCCCCAGCAGTTTCAACCACTATATCTCCAAAACCAAGCATGGTCGCTAAAATACCATCTTGCTTGGCAACCACATCCTGCAGACGCTCCAAGCTAAACTGCGATACTTCATTGCTGAACAGACTTCCCTGCGTGACCTGATAAAGATTTTTGTTGGTTAAAATAATGAAATTCTGTGTGTAAATCCAAAAACTAATATAGGCGAGCATCCCGGCTAACAACATTAAAGCGACCAGTCCGATTGAGCCAAAAAATACCGGGCTATTGGCACTGGCTTGATCTTGATAGCGACCTAAAATGTAAAAGCCATATAGGCCAACCAGGCCCATACAAGTCCAACCGATCATTAGCGGCAGTATATTAATCCAGTGGCGACGAATTACTTCTACCACTTTCTCATCAGACTTAATATATGAACTAACGTCTGCCATGATTAAACCTTTGTTAAGGTAAGTTTACACCACTCTGGACAATCTGGCTGCCAGATCGTGCTTAAGTGCCAGTGCGGCTGATACATTTTTAAACAGACTGGTTTGTTTCTGAATGTAGATCGAGGTTTCAACCGTTTTATATGGATGAGCCATGCGACGCTCGATTGACCAATTTTTTACTAGAATAGGTGAATTCTGCATATTTACGAATTCCCGACGTCTACGCCTCAGCTCGGAATCGCCAGTTTCTGCAACCACTACTAACTTTTGGCCATCAATATTAAACCCATAATTAATTAGAAATTGATCCTTATAAGTCTGCTGCCAGATTGAGGATGGGGCTAACTTAACCGCTAGATTCGGATACTGATGAGGCGAGGATAGGTATCGCTCGATATCGGATTTGTCACCGCAGAGAGGGTCATGCAAATCATCAAATACCCATACATAATTATTTTCCTGACTTAAATATTTACCTTTTTTCATAGCAAGCTAGATTGGGCAGCCATTGGTGGTTCAACTCCTAGGTGTAGATAGGCTTTGGGTGTGACCTTGCGACCGCGTGATGTGCGCTCGAGCAAGCCCAACTGCATTAAGTATGGCTCATGGACATCCTCAATTGTGGTTGGCTCTTCGGATATAATCGCGGCCAATGTTTGCAGCCCTACCGGACCACCGGCATGATTTTCAATAATGGCTTGGAGTAAGCGGCGGTCGCTATTATCGAGCCCAATTTCATCAATCTCGAGCATACCCAACGCTTCGCGGGCAACTTCTTTGGTGATTTTGCCGCCATGTCGGACTTGGGCAAAATCGCGTACTCGTTTTAGAAGTCGGTTGGCAATGCGGGGGGTTAAACGCGAGCGCCGGGCGATTTCGGCTGCCGCCCCAGCTTCAAGCTTAATCCCCAAAATCCGAGCCGAACGCGTTAAAATCTCAACCATTTCATCTTGCGAATAATACTCAAGTCGTTGCACCATGCCAAAACGATCGCGAAACGGTGCACCCAAAGCACCAATTCTAGTGGTGGCCCCAATAATCGTGAACTTTGGCAAATCTAGCCTCATCGATCGTGCTGATGGGCCCTTGCCTAGCATAATGTCGATCCCAAAATCCTCCATTGCTGGGTAGAGCACCTCTTCAACGGTTTTGGGTAGACGATGAATTTCATCGACGAATAGGATGTCGCCATCCTGCAGATTGGTCAAAATCGAGGCCAAATCCCCAGCCCGTTCGATTGCCGGACCACTCGTTACTCGTAAATTAGCTCGCATTTCGGCCGCAATCACACCAGCCATGGTGGTCTTGCCTAGGCCGGGTGGCCCGTAAAGTAAAATATGGTCAACACTATCGGCGCGCTCTGCCGCCGCTTGTATCGCAAGCTGCAAAGTATCCTTTATTAAACGCTGGCCAACGTAACTTTCAAAGCTTTTGGGGCGAAGGGTTTCCTCTAACTGCTGCTCTACCGGGTCATCAACGGCCTCGGCGGTAACATTTACACGTTCGATCATTGTGCCGCCCCCAAAGCAGCCTTTACGCGGGCTTGTTCGTCACTTAAATCTGCTGGTATCTTGGCTACAGCTTCGGCCGCCTGCTGGGCCGAGTAACCTAACCCTAGTAATGCCTGGTAAGCCGGATCACCGCTGCTGGCAGAGCCTACTGCCCCACCAACCTCAACCTTACCGCGCAAGTCCAGCATGATGCGCTCGGCAGTTTTTTTACCGACTCCGCTGACGCCCTTAAACAATTCCACGTCCCCAGCCGCGATTGCCTGTTGCAGGCGGCCCAAACTGGCCGCTCCCATTACTTGCATCGCCACCTTTGGCCCCACGCCATTAACGCTCAATAATTTCACAAAAAGTTGCCGGCCGGCCGCTTCACCAAAACCAAACAAAACGTGGGCATCCTCTTTAATGTGGTCATAAATATAAAACTTGGCGCTTTGGCCGGTTGTGGCTGCGCCCCAGTCGCTGGCTGTAACTACCACCTCATAACCCAGCCCACCCAACTCAATAATGACGCTGTCGCCCAACTTTTCGGCCACCACACCCTTGATACTGGCAATCATGCCACTACCTCTACGCGCTGCTGGGCATGAGTAATGGCTATGGCCAAGCCATCGGCGGCATCATCGGGTTTGGGGATGCCGTCTAGCCCTAAAGTCATTTTAACCATCTCTTGAATCTGCTTTTTATCGGCCCGTCCGTAACCAGTGATGGCCTGCTTAACTTGCAGCGGTGTGTATTCAGCCACCGGCAAACCGGCCACGGCAGCCGCCAGCAATACGATTCCGCGGGCCTGACCCACGCTGATCGCGGTGGTGACATTACTGGCAAAAAACAGCTGCTCTACAACTACAACTTCTGGCTGATGCTCGGCAATAAGTTGGGTTAAGCAGGCATATATTTCACTCAAACGGTTGGGCATCGTAATTTCTGGCGGGGTTGTGATCACACCTGCGTCGATAAATTTAAGCTTAGGCCCATTAACCTCAATAACTCCAAATCCAGTGGTAGCGGTGCCAGGGTCAATACCAAGAATCTTCATCCCAGTTTCTCGATCAGTTCGGGAGTTAAATCAAAATTGGAATGAGATGCAGTAACGTCATCCATTTCTTCAAGCGACGAAATTAAGCGCACCAACTGCCCAGCCACCTTTTCGTCTTCGATCATTTTGGTTTGTTTGGCGATATATGAAAGCTCAGAACTGCCAATTTCATGGCCCATTGCAGTTAACTTTGTCTGAACGGCATTTAGTTGATTCGGCGCTGTCAGCACAACCAACTCTACTCCCACTTCTTCGACGTCGTCGGCCCCAGCTTCAATCGCATCAAGTGTTGCTGCTTCTAAATCCTTAGGTTGCAGACGTATGACACCCTTTTGATCAAACTGATACAATACCGATCCAGCATCGGCCATGCGGCCACCGCACTTCACTACGGCTGTCCGAACTTCGGGACCGGTGCGATTACGGTTATCTGTCGCAACCTCAATAATGATTCCAGGGCCACCAGGTCCAAACGCCTCATAAGTAATCTCTTCGATTTGCTCTCCACCCAACTGGCCACTACCACGCTTGATTGAACGCTCAATATTGGCAGCCGGCATATTTGCCGCTTTGGCCCGTTGTATTGCCAATCGAAGCTTAAAGTTCATTTCTGGGTCCGGGCCACCCTGTTTGGCCGCCACTGCTACTAGATTGGCTAGCTGCGTGAAAGCCTTGCCGCGCTTAGCATCGGCGGCGGCTTTTTGATGCTTGATTGAATGCCATTTGGAATGTCCGGACAACTTAGCTGCTCCTGTAGATGTGGCGTTTTACTTGGCTAAATTATATCACTCTTCAAGAAAAACGTACAAAAAGCGAACGTCGGCGCTGCAATAGCCAGGTTAATGCCAGAATCGCTCCATACATGATGGCTACCTCTAACCCATCAACATGTAATTTAACGCTCGCCCCCGGCCAGCGCGCAAACCACTGTGCCGTCGCAATCATTAGGCCAAGCAAACCGGCAGTAGGCAGTGCCGCCCATGCCCCAATTGGCGGGCTTACCATTGCAACCAGCCCGCTAACAAATGCTCCAAGCATCGCCAAAGGAACCAATGGCAGTACCATTACGTTTGAAAGTGGGGCCACTACCGATAGCACCTCGAAACGCCACATAATTAGGGGCAGCGTCATTACATGCGCCGAGCTAGATTCAACCAACAGCTTGGTTAAGGTATTGGCATTCGGAAACCAACGCTCCCCCACAAGCGGCGCTAAAACCAAAATACCAAAGAAGGCTAAAAACGACAGCTGCCAGCCCAAGTCGCTAACCAAATAGTCGGGTTTTATTAAAACCGTAACAGCGGCTGGCAGCGCAATAACCGTTATCGCCGAAGGCTTTAAGCCGTAATAGCTTAACCATAAACCCAGCAGTGTTACAAAGGCCGCCCTCACTATTGAGGCACTAAAGCCGGCTACCAACAAGAACCCAAACACCAGCCACAAGCTCAGCATGGTCGACGCAAATAACGACAGCATGCCAAGAGCTCGTTGCACAGCCTTTACAATTATCGTAAGATTGTAGCCCGAAACCGCCACCAGATGCGAAAGCCCAACCAATGCCAAGTCGTCTTGTAAGTCTTTGGAAATCAGAGCTCTAACCCCAACCAATAAACCCAGGCCGAAACCACCCATAGGATCTGGCAAGGCGGTGTGGCTGGCTGCAAAAAACCGCCCCCTTAACCGCTCCAGCCAACCAACATCATCACTTAAAATATCTACGCTAGCAAAACTGGTCTGAAAAGCCACCGCACCGCGGGCTGGGCGCACCATTCCGCTTACCCGCACGCGGTAGCCGCGCTGCATGCCACTGCGGAGGGTCGAAACCCGCAGGTCGCGGCCTACAGTCCTACCGTTCAATCGTACTGACCCCAGCACAAACTGGCTTTGCCCAACAGCATTCCGGCCAGGATCATCGCTAATCAAACCCTCTACTACTACCATGCGCCCAACCATTCGCCCGAACACCGACCGCTCCGGTGCTGTCACGTAGCCGCGCCAAACGCCTAAGCAGACCACCAGAACCAGCAAAAATCCGAACCCAAATCGTGTCCCAAAAATTATCAGTCCTAGTAACCACGCCAAGCCTAGGCCAACAATCCAAACCGGGCCAATATCCAACCCTAAGCGGCCAATCAAGACACCGGCCAATAAGCCAACTGTTAGCAGAGTTATTTGAGTCGCACGACTGATTCCTCCTCTCACTTCATGACTTTATCAAACTGGGATTAAATAATTCTTATCTGTTAGCATTAAGTATATGCAAAACGCCCACATCCTAAATACCGTCGTTTCCGGCTCCGGCCCTACCATCGTATTTCTGCATGGCTACCTGGCCTCAGCAGCCTACTGGGACCCCATTGCCAGGCGGCTTCAGCCCAGCCATCGCGTCATCCAGGTCGATCTACTTGGCTTTGGGCACTCGCCCAAGCCCAAAGACGCCGACTACACCACCAAGCAACATGCCGACAGCCTTCACCTCACTCTCAAAAACCTCGGCATCACCAAATTCACCCTGGTTGGCCACTCCATGGGTTGCCAGGTCGCCCTCCAGTTTACCAAAAACCACCCAAGGGCCGTCACCAAACTGCTACTCATCAATCCGCCGCTGTTTAATGGCCCGGAGGAAACCAAGCGCGAGCTCATTAACACCAACCTTCTATACTGGTTAACTCTTTATACCCCGCTCAACCGCATCATCTGGCCAGCAATTTACGCCTGGGGTCGAGTCCCTATACTCAACCTGCTACTCAAACCCAACTTTCGGGGCAAGAACTCCATCAGCGCCCACCACTCGCCAACCGCGCGCGTCAAAACTCTGGCCAACACCGTTGAGATTACTCCGATTTTTGACCTTATCAATACCGTTAAAATGCCGGCCACTATCCTAGTTGGCAAGTATGATCGCGATATTTATCTAGAGAATCTCAAACTCATCAAAAAACGGCTCAACATTAAAATTGAGCTATTCGATACCGGCCATCACATCCCACAGACGTATCCCGAAGCTGTTAGCAACATAGCTACTAACAGCTAGAGTAAAACTTGCTATTTTACAGGTTAAAACATCCTCAGCTGAAAAGTAGCACTGTTAATTTTGGTGTTATAGAGAGCAGTCGAGTTGCTTGCAGGTACGATTGCCATGGGACCAAATCTATAGTCAGCTACATGCCCCGAGGGTAGCTTATACGTGAAGCTATAAAACACTGATACTGCCTGGACGGAAGTGCCATCGACTAGCGAGAAGTCCTCATTCCGAGTGGCATTAAGTTTCTTCAGGCGGGCAATAACAGAGTCGTATGCAGCTCCTCCTGTCCCGTCGCATTTATAGTAAACTGACCATTGTGGAACAGCATCAATGTCTTGTTTCTGATAGGTCCGACTGGTCTCTATGCAGCCAGCTGGAGCCGAAAAGTTCTTTAATTCTTCTGACAACGAAGCTTTTGATGATTGATCGCGCACTTTTACATCGTGTGCCAACCAAGTAATAAAGACTATTGGTGCCGTTATGACCACAATCAAAGTTATCAAAATGATGTAGAGAACTTTAAGACGCATCAACCCAAATATACTACTTTTCATATTTTTAACCAATCATCAATTCATTGCTTCATTCGAAAACCCCCAAACCACAGGAATTAACGCTGTGGTTTGGGGGCTAGTTGGGCGTCAGCCTTTCTAGACTGTCACTCCTTATGTAGTAAGGCGTAGGTGCGAGCTGAATATGAATGGCAGAGATGGGTGGCCACCCTCCAGATCCGTCATCCACCGCCACCTCGCCGGCTTAAGCGACAGGTCGTGAATGATAGCACGTCGCTTTTGGTGGACCAAAGCGCCCAAGACATCATCTAATTTAGATTGGTCATAACTCATAGAGTTAATAGTTAACTAACGAGTTAAGTTGATTGATGGAAACTCTTTATACCGATGATGATACTGATAATTCCTGGAGGGCCCACTGGGATTCGAACCCAGGACGCAGAGCTTAAAAGGCTCTCGCTCTAACCAACTGAGCTATGGGCCCACGCCAATTTAACCGCCTTACTATATCTGAAAACAGCTATGCGGTCAATCTGGTCAGTGGTGTTTTGGTCGAAAAATCGCACCTGCTGCAATTGCCACCGGCACTGCTCCAATCCACACCAGGCGAAGTTGATAAATCCAGTCGGCCAGGTTAGATTGGTCGGTTATGTGACTTAGTGTTACAGAATCAAGCTGAGTCAGCACGCTCGAAATCATTAGTAGGCTGGCTAGTAATGCCAGCAGGATTGTCAGCATGTAGCTTGCGGTGTGGTGACCATGGGGAGCGTTGCGGTGAACGAACTGCAATAAAACGATCGGTAAAAAGAACAAAGCCAGATTAACCGCGGTTAGGCCCACATTGGCGGCACCCGATTGCTGGCCAATGTAATCGTATATCGGTTTTCCAAAGGTAGAAGATATGACTAAGCCAACGTATACACTTATAGATTCGCGTACCAGCGGGTTATAGCCAGCCAACATACCATAAACCACCACCAAAGCTGAGGTGGCGACAATGATAGCGTCTGTACTGAAGGCCGGAATATGCATAAGGAGTTTCCTGACCTAATTATAGGGTCTGGGGACTACTTTTTCCAGAAAGGCTTTTTACCACTTTCGGCCCCAAACTGTTCTAGCAGCTCTTTTTGCTTACTATTGAGTTTGGTTGGCGTTTCTACTAATACGGTCACCAGGTGGTCACCGCGCTTACGGCCCTGGACACTGGGCACACCGTGTTCACTAAGTTTAAAGACCTTTTGGCTCTGGGTGCCGGCTGGAACTTTTAGATTTATATCGCCATCGACGGTTGCTACTGGCACTTGGCCGCCCAGTGTGGCTGTAACCATATCGATTACCACCATCGATTCGATGTTCTGGCCGCGGCGCTGTAACTTAGTATCTGGCCGCACCCGAATTTGCACGTACAGGTCGCCACTTGGCCCGGTTGCATGTGCCCCACCTTTACCACCAAGGCGGATGGTCGAGCCATTATCAACGCCTCCGGGGATTTTAACCTTAACAGACTGGGACTCTTTGGTGGTTCCGGCCCCATGACACTTACCGCATGGGGTTTCAGGAATCTTGCCTTTGCCCTTGCAGGTTGGGCAAATACCACTTTGGCGCATTGCCCCCAAAATAGTTTGCTGTACTCTTGTAACCTGACCCTCACCATGGCAGGTGTCACAGGTTTTAATTTTGGTACCAGGTTCTGCGCCCTTGCCCTCACAGCGGTCACAGCGCTCGGCAGCATTAAACTTTAACTCGCGCTCGGCACCAAAGATGGCCTCTTTAAAATCGAGTGTTACGCTTATTTCTAAATCCTGGCCGCGAGCCTCGGCCGACTGCTGCCTACGTCCGCCACCCTGCTGAAAAAACATATCAAATATGTCACCAAAACCCCCGCCTTGAAACTGCGAAAAGTCGAAACCGTTGGGGTCAAACCCACCGCCGCCAAAAGGGTTGCCACCACCGCCCCCGGGGTTGGCTGCACCGGCTGCATGACCAAACTGATCATAACGGGCCTTTTTTTCACTATCGCTTAGCACCTCGTAGGCTTCGGCTAACTCTTTAAACTGGCTGTCGTCACCACCGTGTTTGTCGGGGTGATGCTGCATAGCCAGTTTTCTGTAGGCACGCTTAAGCTGATCGGCGCTAGCCGATTTGGGAACCCCTAAAACTTCATAATAGTCGCGTTTGGTGGCCACAGCCGCTCCAGCTTAAATGTTTACTTGGCGGGCTCTTCTGGTTTAGGCTCTTCTACCACCTCGCCTTCAACCGGCTCCTCGGTTTTGGCGGCAGCGTCTGCTCCTGCACTCTCGGCCGCTTTGGCTTCTTCGGCAGCGGCCTGGTAGATGGCTGCTCCAACCGTTTGCATTTTTTCACTTAAAGCCTTGGCGGCGGCCTCCAGCTGATCCTTATCATCAAGTTCAACTTTGGTTTTGGCCTCTTTAATCGCCTCTACTAGCGCAGTTTTATCCTCTGGCTTGGCCTTGTCGCCAGCATCGGTAAGTGTTTTTTCGGCCTGATATATGTTTCCATCTAGCTGGTTGCGAGCTTCAACCAAAGCCTTTTTCTGCTTGTCTTCTTCGGCATGGGTTTCAGCCTCGGCCTGAGCCTTTTTGATGTCCTCATCGCTAAGCGCGCCGCTGCCGGTAATCTGAATGCTATTTTCTTTACCGGTACCCTTGTCTTTAGCCGACACGTTAACAATACCGTTTGCATCAATGTTAAAGGTTACCTCGATTTGGGGCACACCACGAGGTGCCGACGGAATTCCGGTTAGCTGAAACCGACCCAAGCTTTTATTATCAGCCGCCATTTCGCGCTCACCCTGTAACACGTTAATCTCTACCTGAGCCTGGTTGTCATCGGCCGTACTGAAAACTTGGCTTTTGCTGGTGGGGATGGTGGTGTTGCGCTCTATCAACTTGGTTGATACGCCGCCCATGGTTTCAAGCCCAAGCGACAGGGGAGTAACGTCTAGCAGCAGCACGTCTTTAACGTCGCCGGCCAACACTCCACCCTGCACCGCGGCACCAATCGCCACTACCTCGTCGGGGTTCACTCCCTGAAGTGGGTCTTTGCCAAAAATCTCTTTTACCTTGGCCTGTACCGCCGGCATGCGGGTCATGCCTCCAACTAAAATGATCTCGTTTATGTCGCTGGCTTTAAGGCCGGAGTCTTTTAGGGCCGCCTGGCAGGGGATAGCCGTTTTAGCAATTAGATCCGCCACTAGTTGATCCAACTTGGAGCGATTAAGCGTATACACAAAATGCTTTGGCCCGTTGGCGTCGGCGGTAATAAACGGCAGATTGATTTCGGTTTCTTGGGCGCTCGAAAGCTCAATTTTGGCTTTTTCGGCGGCCTCTTTTAACCGCTGAACCGCGGCTTTGTCATTCTTTAAGTCAATTCCCTCTTGAGTCTTAAACTGTTCAATCAAGTGATTCATGATTGTAATATCAAAGTCGGCTCCGCCTAGGTGAGTATCCCCATTGGTGCTTTTTACCTCAAAAACGCCATCTCCCAGCTCTAGAACTGAAACGTCAAAGGTACCACCACCAAGATCGTAAACCACGATCTTCTCTTCTTTCTTCTTTTCGAGTCCATAAGCCAGTGCGGCGGCAGTTGGCTCGTTGATAATGCGCTTTACCTCCAGCCCGGCAATCTTGCCGGCATCTTTGGTGGCCTGGCGCTGGGCATCGCTAAAGTATGCTGGCACGGTAATAACAGCCTCGGTTACCGGCCCGCCCAAATAGGCCTCGGCATCGGCTTTTAGCTTAGCTAGAATCATCGCCGAAATCTCTTCGGGGCTGTAGCTCTTATCGGCCATGCCAACCTTTACAGCGTTGCCAGCCTTTTCGATTTTATATGGCACCAGCTTAATATCGCGTTGTACCTCTTCGTCTTCAAACTTACGGCCAATCAGGCGCTTCACTTCGAAAACAGTGTTGTCGGCGTTAATTACGGCCTGACGTTTGGCACCCTGGCCCACCAACCGCTCACCGCCCTTGTTTATCGCTACGATCGACGGCGTGGTGCGTCCGCCCTCGGCATTAGCAATGATCACCGGCTGGCCACCCTCCATTACCGCCATGGCGCTGTTAGTAGTTCCTAAATCAATCCCAATTATTTTTCCCATAATATCTCCTTTTACTGACGTTTAACTTTAACCATGGCGTGTCGGATCACCCGATCACCAATCCTATAACCTGGCTGCAACTCTTCGGCCACAATCTCACTTTCGCCCTCACCCTCTTCGACCCCAACAGCCTCATGAAGATTGTGATCGAATGGTTGGCCAACTGTCTCGATTTTTTCGACGCCCATCTTATTTAGGGCTTCCTGAGCCTGCCGCCCCACCTGCTCTACGCCGCTAGCCCAGGCATTTTCGGCTAATTCAACCGGGCGGTGCGCCAATGCACGTTCGATGTTATCTAATATTGGTAGAATCTCCATAACCACGTGCTGCTTGGCCATGGTTAACAGCTCTCCACGTGACTCCTCTTCACGGCGCTTAAAGTTTTGAAACTCAGCCTGCAAGCGCTGCAAATCATGAGTTAGCTCATCGGCTTTTGATGATTTGGTTTTTTTGGTCTTATCGCTCATGCCAGCTGCTCCTCTAAATATTTACCAGCGTAGTTAACCAAACCAATCACCTTACTATAGTTCTGGCGGGTTGAACCCAAAATGCCAATGTAACTGTTATCGCTATAAGGTGAAGCAAACCGCGAAATTACCAAGCTAGCACCACTAGACTTACCAATGGGATTTTCGGCTCCAATGTAAACATTGGTCTGCCCAACTGGAGCAGCCTCAAGCAACCATTCGTCCAAACTATCGAGCAGGCGAGCCAGTTCGTAGCCTTGTTGACCAAAAAACTCTGGCTGGCCAAATAGGTTCCGCAAACCGGTGTAAAACAATCCTTCACTTAAAGTAGCCAGCCCAACGTTTTGGGTAATTTCTGCTAAGCTCTCGGTTGCCAACTTAATGGCTTGATCGGCCTCACCGGCACTGGCCACCCGCCGAGCTAACGCCTGGCTAACTCGCGAATCGGCTTGGATCTCTTTAATGTTGTTAACATACAGCCGATAGCCACGGTCGGTTGGCACCCTACCGGCCGAGGTATGCGGCTGGTGAATGTAACCCAAGCGCTCTAAGGCTGCCATCTCGGCACGAATGGTTGCCGAGCTAACCTCCAGTTTCTCGGTTAACTGCTGCGAGCTAATTGGCTCTGCAGTATTAGCGTAGGTTTCGACAATTTCACTCAAAATGTACTGCTGACGCGGTGTCATATCAGTAACACTCCTTTTATGGTTGAATTAACTACTCATTAATTTGGCAGTCTTCGTGATAGTCTGCCAATCTGATACTAGTTTAAAATATTGGCACTCTCACGTCAAGAGTGCCAACTTAATATCATTCCCCTAATAATTTACCAATCTGAAACATATTTCGCGATATAATGGCTTTATGAACACTCCGCCTAAATCTCACACCAAGCCAATGAAGTCCGATTACCTTCGTAGCGCCTTTTTTGGAGTCGAAGACAGCTTAGTTTCAACCACCGGCCTGGTGGCGGGTATCGCCGCCGGGAGTCAAGATGTCAAAATAATTCTACTTGCTGGTTTGGTAGCTGTGGCGGTAGAAGCTCTATCGATGAGCGCTGGCCAGTACCTTAGCCAAAAGGCGGTCCAGGAGTTTGATGGCAACAAGGCTAGCCCAGTTGGAACTGGAGCAATTATGATGGTTGCCTATGTTGCAGCCGGCGTTATCCCGATATTACCGATGGTGTTACTATCCTATCCGCTATCACTGTTTGTTAGCGTTGGATCGGCCCTAATTGCCTTATACGTAGTTGGTTATATAAAAGGCAAAATCGTAAAGCGACCACCCCGGCGAAGTGGCCTTGAGGTGCTAATTGTTGGCGGCGCCGCCACCCTGATTGGCCTGCTAGTAGGTGTCGCTCTTAAAGTTTAGCTACCGTTAGTTCTGGTCGGATTTAACTAGCACCATAAAGGCCTCGGCGGGAATGTCGACCTTGCCAACCTTTTTCATCCGCTTTTTGCCCTTCTTTTGCTTATCTAGCAGTTTGTTCTTTCTGGTAACATCGCCCCCATACAGCTTAGCGGTAACGTTTTTACCCATAGCCTTAACGTCTTCACGGGCAATGATTTTGCCGCCAATGGCAGCCTGCAAACTAATTACGAACAACTGTTTGGGAATTACCTCTTTTAACTTTTCAACGATTTGCTTGCCTTGATACTGGGCCTCGTCGCGATGCACAATCATGCTTAAGCTGTCGACCATCTCACCGGCCACCAAAATATCTAGCCGCACCAATTTGCCAATGCGGTAATTAGCCAGCTCATAATTAAATGAGCCATAGCCGCTGGTAACACTTTTTAGATTGTCATAAAACCCGGTTAATACATTTGCTAGGGGTGCTTCAAACTCAATCAGCGCCAGACTATCATCCAGATAATTTAGTTTGCCCTGGATGCCGCGGACTTTATTAATTAACTGAATCACCGCTCCGACAAATTCACCTGGCACTACGACCTCACCGGTTATCCAAGGTTCGGCGATGGTTTCAATGCGACTGGGATCGGGTAGTTCAGCGGCGCTGCGCACACTGGTCATCTCGCCATTTGTAACTGTAACCTGGTAGTCGGTACTGGGGTTGGTTACTACCATGTCTAAACCGTACTCGCGCTCTAAGCGCTCCTTAATAATTTCCATGTGCAAAAGGCCTAAAAATCCTACCCGATAACCAAAGCCCAGAATCTGTGAGCTTTCGGGCTCATAGATCAGCGCCGCATCATTTAGTTTTAATTTTTCCAAAGCTTCTTTTAAGCTAGGGTACTGCTCGGCACTGCTGGTAAAAAAGCCGGCGAACACAAACGGCTTAATGGCGCGGTAGCCAGCTAATGCCACGGTCGCGGGCTCCTTGGCCTGGGTAACGGTGTCCCCCACTCGCGCCTCGGCAATCGACTTTAAGTTAGTAACCACGTAACCAATTTGCCCCACCTCTAGATTGCCGGTACTGGTTTGAACCGGCTTAAACACTCCCACATCAACAGCCAACCCATGCTGGCCGCTAGCCATCAGTTTAAGTTGGTTTTGCGTACGTAAACTACCATCAACAATCCGCACAAATAAGATTACACCGCGGTACTCATCGTAAACCGAATCAAAAATCAGTGCCCGAAGTGGCTCATTGTCCTTGCCATTAGGGGCCGGAACCCGCTTAATCACCAAATCGAGTAGCTCAGCTACCCCGTCGCCGGCCTTAGCCGAAACCCGCAGCACGTCTTCGGGCTTACAGCCGAGCAGCTTTGAAACCTCGCCAGCCACTCGCTCGGGATCGGCGGCTGGTAAATCAATCTTGTTAAGTACCGGAATTATCTCTAAGCCAGCCTCAATCGCCAAATAAACGTTGGCTAGGGTTTGAGCTTGTATGCCCTGGCTGGCATCCACCACCAAAATGGCTCCCTCACAGGCGGCCAATGATCGTGATACCTCGTAGCTAAAATCAACATGACCGGGTGTATCAATCAAATTCAACTGGTGCTGCTTCCAGCTCATTAGAACCGGTTGCAGTTTTATGGTTATCCCCTTTTCTCGCTCCAAGTCCATGCTATCAAGTAGCTGCGCCTGCATATCCCGTTTGCTTACAGTGCCGGTAAGCTCAAGCATGCGGTCGGCCAACGTCGATTTTCCATGATCAATGTGGGCAATAATACAAAAGTTGCGGATGTTGGTCTGTTTCATCATCTTAGCTTTAAGTCAGATTCAACGGCTTAAGCATCTGATCTCTAATTACCTGGTAGCCTTTGCGAGCCTCGCGCAGGTTTAATAAGTAGCATGGTATTAGATAGGCAGCTAAGCCAACCCCAAAAATTAACATAAACTTGGGGCCAACTACGGCAAAGCCAACATCGGCGCGGTATAGCGGAAACAGTCGAGACACCATTACATAAACCACCCCGGCCATAAACGTGCCGGCGATGATCATGCGATAAAGGCCACGCCAGATCTCGCCCAGGCCGATTTGGCCCATCCGCCGCTGCAAAATAGTTATCAGTACAACAGTTTCGAAAGCCGCCACCAAAGATTGGGCCATGGCTAAACCAACTACCCCAAATTTTGAGCTCAACCAGAAACTTAAGCCAATGTTTAAAACCATAGCCACCAAGCTGGTGTACAGAGGAGTCTTAGTATCCTGGGTGGCATAAAACATGCGGCTGACTAAAAAGAATAGCGCCTGAAAGATTATCACTCCAGCAAACCAGCCTAGGGTTTGAGCGGTAGTGGCATCACCAAAACCATACAATAACCGCACAATGTAACCTCGCATAATCACGGTGATAACTGCCGCTGGCACCGATAGAAACAAAATTAATCGAGCGTTTAAAACAAAATCACGTATTAGTTTTTCGATAGCACCCTGGGCGGCGCGGGCGGCCATGCGCGGAAAAGCCGCCGTCGCTATCGAGTTACCAATAAGCGCCAACGGTACATTTTTTAAGTTGTTGGCATAGTAAAGTGCTGCCAAACTACCGGTAGCCAAGCGTGAACCAATAATGGTTTCGATAATGTAGTTAAGCTGATCGATACCCTGATCGATCGAGCGCGGGATCATTAAGATAATTACTCGCCAGACATCACGGTTGCCCAGATCTAGACTAAAGCGATACCGAAAGCCTAGGCCAATTAAACCAACCACTTGAAGCAGTGCTTGCAGGGCGGCACCAATTACCACACCGTACGCCACCCCTAAAATTGAGTTGTCGGGGCTTAGAAACAGAATGCCGAAAATAATACCCAGGTTGTAAAACACGCTGGCCAGTGCAAACACCACAAAGCGGTTAAACGCCTGGGCAACGCTTCCGAGAACGCTCGAAATCGCAAACAGCATTGGAGTAATCATCATGATCCGCGTTAGCTGAACGGTAAGATTATGACGCTCGGCGTCAAAGCCGGGGGCAATCACTGTAGTAATAGGGTCGGCAAAAATAAAAGCTATCACCCCAATTGCTAGAGTTGAAAGTACTAACAGGTTTACCAGCGTAGACGACAACCGCCAAGCCGCCTCGCGCTGATCTTTATGCAAGCGTTCGGCAAACACCGGGATAAACGCCACGGCGAAGGCTCCGGATACTAACAGCGTAAACAGTAGCTCGGGCAAACGAAAAGCTGCTGTGTAGGAGTCGGCCAACGGGCCGATGCCAAAATGCGCCACCAACAATCGATCTCTTAACAGACCGAGGATGCGGCTCAATAGGTATGATACCGATATAACGATGGCCGCAACTGAAACCGATGTGCGTCGGTTCAAAACGGAGGCAATTCTATTCACTAAGGGTAATTATACCCCAGATGTGGTCTCGGAGGGATGCTTATACTCGCCACTGGCGTCTTTTCCAGCAGGGTGGTCGGATGTCTTGAGCCAGGCAATGGCATCTTCTCGCTTGCCGAACAACTTAGTGGTATCTTTGCGGCCCATCGCCAGAATGATCAGCTCTGTTACCTCTTTAAGCACATACTCGGCTCCAAACATGGCGATTTTGTCATAGTCCATATCTTCAAGCAGCTGCATTGCTGCCTTGTTTGATGCTGGGGTGTACTTACCCTTTTGAGTTAGGTCGATTAATCCCAATACCGCCTTACCCTCTTTGCGTAGTTTCCCGATTAAAGGTTGAGCCTCAACCGAAGCGGCCCCAAAGGTTTCGCTGGTTTGGTCACCAATAACCGTAACCTCAACATAGCCTTCTGGGTTGATAAATACTCGGTTTGCCATACTGCAACTATCATGGCTCTACCAAGCCACAATGTCAATCGGCTTCGGTGGTCTTGGCTAACTTTTTAAGCGGTCTCGGGTTTAGCTAGTTTTGGAGCTGTGGCAACCTTATCAACTGAAGCCTCTTCTAAATACTTTTTGGATAGATTACGGCCACCGACCACTTTTAAGAACTGGTCTTCGTCCATGGTTTCTTCGCGCATTAAAAACATCGAAACTTCATCTAGCTGCTTGCGGAACTTTTTGATGGTGGTAGTTGCACGTTTGGTAGCTTCATCGATCAGGCTGGCCACCTCATCATCGATTACTTTGGCGACATCATTGGAATAGTTACGGCTATCACCAAGCTCTCGGCCCAAAAAGATTTGATCGCTCTGGCGACCAAACACTAAGTTAGGGAGTTTTTCGCTCATACCAAAATCCATTACCATGCGGCGGGCCAGGTTTGTGGCATGCTGTAGATCGTTGCTAGCGCCAGTAGTAATTTCACCGTAAACAATCCGTTCGGCCTCACGCCCACCGAGCATCATCGCCAGATCATCTTTAAAATCTTGCACGCTTGAAAGGTGACGGTCCTCAATTGGAAGACTCCAGGTAAAGCCGCCGCCATTGCCACGTGGCACGATGGTAATTTTGTGCACTGGATGCGCATTGGCCATGTGGTGACCAACAATTGCGTGACCGGCCTCATGAAAAGCCGTAATCTCTTTTTCGCGGCCATTCATCATGTGACTTTTACGCTCTGGGCCTAACAACACCTTTTCAACCGACATGTCTAAGTTGTGCTGAGTAATTTTTTTCTGATTTAGCCTCGCCGCCAAAATGGCCGCCTCATTAACTAAGTTGGCCAAATCGGCACCCGAGAATCCGGGTGTTTTTTTGGCGACCTTCATTAAATCAACCTTGGGTTCAAGCGGCTTACCAACCGAGTGCACCTCCAAGATTGCCTTACGGGCGTGAACGTCTGGAGCGTCTAAAGTAACCCGGCGATCAAAGCGGCCTGGACGCAATAGGGCAGGATCAAGTACATCGGCGCGGTTGGTGGCGGCCATCACAATTACATTGGTGCCTTGCTCAAAACCATCCATCTCGACCAAAATCTGGTTTAAGGTTTGTTCGCGCTCATCATGGCCGCCGCCCATACCGGTACCGCGCTGGCGACCAACAGCGTCTATCTCATCAATAAAGATTATGCAGGGGGCATTCTTTTTGGCTTTGGCGAATAGATCGCGCACACGGCTGGCTCCAACGCCAACAAACATTTCTACAAACTCCGAACCAGAGATGCTAAAGAATGGTACGCCCGCCTCGCCAGCTACCGCCCGAGCCAACAGCGTCTTCCCGGTTCCAGGAGGACCAAACAGCAACACTCCCTTAGGAATTTTAGCGCCCAAGGCCTCGAACTTACTGGGGTACTTTAAGAATTCAACCACCTCGGTCAGCTCTTGTTTGGCTTCATCCGATCCAGCCACATCTTTAAACAGGACCTTCTTTTTATCGCTGCCAAACAGTCGCGCCCGACTTTTCCCAAAACTCATAGCCTGGTTACTAGAGCCTTGGGCCTGTCGCATCATAAAGAACAAAAATGCTCCAATTAGCAGAAATGGCAGGATGCTAAAGACACCTGCAAGTATCAGTTTTGTGGTCGAATCTTCGGTCTTGGTATCAACCGTCACCTTTTTATAATCAATGCCATAATCACTAAGATTGGCGCCCGACTCTTTATTGGTTACTTGCTTTGGAGCATTGGGATCTTTTTGGGTTAGCGTTAGCTTGTCGCCCGATACCTCAATGCGATCTACCCTGCCGGCACCAACCTCGGTGATGGCCTGGGATAATGAAATGTTTTCTGGCTGTTTAGTTTGAGGAACCGATACTGCCGCCAGCACAGCCAGCACCAACAATATGACGATAAAAATAATAAAGCTACGGGTTCGACGTTTCACAGTTTAAGCTGCTCCTAGTTTAACTCTAAATCAATGGCCAAGCACAACAATTAACAGGTTTAGCGGCCATTAAATTCAATAGTTAGTTTACCATCGGCCCGGCGCGCCAACAACCGTTTAGTCAGCTGACGCGGTTTAATAAAGTGCCCGGTTTTTAAATCAATCGCCAATCTTTCGACCATTAAGGCGTCTAGCTCGGCGGTTGAATCAACTCGTTTGGCCATAAAAACGAGCAACTCCTGAAGGACTTCGGGCTGCAAATTTATTAACACGACCAAATTTGCAGCCGCCATTTTGCCACTAACATTAATTAACTGGTTAAGCTGGCGGTCGATAATTGAATTTAATTTTTGGATTTTAACCGCCACCTTCATTACATCGGCCTCAAAACCAGGATCGTCCATACTTAATTTTGGTAGCAGTTCTTGGCGGACCAAATTACGGCGATACTTATTATCTAGATTAGTCGGGTCTTCAACCCACTCAATATTATGAACTTTGGCATAGGCCTTAATTTCGGACTTTGCGACTCCAAGCAGTGGTCTGAGCAGAGTTTTAGTCGACCCCATGCCTTCAAGGCCTTTACGACCGGTGCCACGCAAAAGATTTAGTACCACGGTCTCTATCTGGTCGTCGGCATGATGGGCGGTAACAACTGCCTCGGAATTCGATACAACTCGCATTTGCTCCAGCGCTTTATAACGACCGCGCCTAGCCGCCGCCTCACTCTTATTGGTTAGGTTTAGAGATGCTTCATGCAACTTAAGCCCCAACTCGCTTGATCGTCGCCTTACCAAGTCAAGCTCCTTTGCCACACTTCGCCAGCCATGATCGATAAATCCAACCTCTAACGAATAATTACGATCCGATTGCGCAAACATATCAAGCAATACCATCGAGTCGATACCGCCCGAAACGGCCAACAAATACCTACCGGGTTTTGGCCACTTAACTTTTTTCATCAAACTAATAACCTGCATCTAATAATTGCTTGGTGGCTGCGGCGGGATTTGAACCTGCGACCAAAGGCTTATGAGTCCTCTGCTCTACCACTGAGCTACGCAGCCATGCCCTAAATTGTAACAAAGGCCCGCCAGATAAACAGGCGGACCAATAATTGCTTGGTAGCGGGGGCAGGATTTGAACCTGCGACCTCCGGGTTATGAGCCCGACGAGCTACCAGACTGCTCTACCCCGCGACGCAAGCCCCAATTTAACAGATTAGGGAGCGCTGGTCAAGATCGACCGTTCAAGAAATCCACCCACTGCTGCCAGTTACTTTTCTTGTCCTGGGGCTTGCTTACTTGGGTGTCGGTTGGTGCATTTGCGCCTCTAGGCAGCACTATCACACTCTCTCCGGGAGCCTGAAGACCTAGCTTGGCCCGCGCCTCTTTTTCTTTATAGCCGTCAGTTTGATAGTAGGCGATTTTGTATTTAAGTTGGTCTTGCTCAATCTGTAAATCGCTTATTTGGACTTTTAAATCGGTAATCTGTTTTTGCAGCTGATAGTTACGCATTACCGTTTGCACTAAGTAAAAACCAATGTAAATTGCTACAACCACTCCTAGTACTGCCCCAAGATGTAGTTTTTTTAGTCGATCAATCACCAGCTGCCTCCCCCGCCACCACCAAAACCGCCACCAGACGAACCGCCCGAGGAACTAGCGTAGCTAGAACTAGCGCTAATGGTTGGGCTAAAACCGCTACCCAAATCATCCGCCAAATTAAAAGCGGTCCAGGTTCCGTACGGCGAGTTAAACCAAGTGCTTTGGCTGGCAATATCAATGCCCTCAAACTGCTTTGCCCACTCTTTTTCAACCCCCATCGCCACCGCATACGGCAACAACTTGTTAAACCGCTCCGGTGTACGTTCTGGCGCATCGGTAAACTTTAGACGGTCCTTTTCGGCTACACCTAAGTACAGCTTAAGCCCCTCGGCGCGGGCCCAGGCAGCCGCTCCCTCATCGCTGATATTGCCACCATCAATCGCTTTTTCTAATAGGCCCTTTTCCATCTTGGTTATGCCGTAATAACCCTTGTTGGCCAACCGATCTTTTAGCGTTTTTTTAATTTTTGTAACCGCCAAAGACATTTTCATTTTGTCGATCTTATCAACGTCTACCTCTTGCATCACGTTGATCGCCTGGCCTTTGTCGACAATCTTAGATGTAACTTCCAAAGACTCACCTCTAAAAATGGCGTTCAGTAGCGTCTCTTCGTAATCGGCTACGCCACTAAAGTTTTTTAGCTGTTGTAGGCGATATTTGGCTTTGCGAAACAGCGTCTTCTTTTTGGTCTGCACAATACGAATGTAACCCCGTACCGCTAAATCAATTAACGTAGCCGTAATTTCAACGACGTTGGCACTATCATCATGCAAAAAACCGATCTCGCCTGGGGTTAAGCCGTCTGGAGGTTCATATTGTGGGATAATCGTCTGCTTTGATTTACGCCGCCGCTCGCGCCAGCGACGACCAGCCCAACGCATCATCGCCAAAATCAAGAATAGTGGAATTCCGATTATCAGCAACCAAGCCCACCAAGCAATTGGCGGAAAGGTTGTCGCAACCAGGTACTTTGCAACATATCCATCTGGCAAAAAGGCGTTTACGGTTAAGCCGTGCTTAACCAGTAAGTTAGATGCACTAAAGCGATTATCTTTGGATATGCAGTCTTGGGTTGAGGCACCAGAAGCGCCGGCATAACAGGCGGCATCGATCAGTTTAGAGCCATCTTCTAGATTTATGGTGGCCGAAGCTTGCTCAATCGCCACATCCCAGTCGTTGCCGGTAATGTCCAGATTCAAAAAGGGCTTATCCTTATAACTTATGATTATTGGGGCTAAACGGTAATGAATGGTGTAATCATGAACTCCACTCACTAAAATGTTGGGATCGCCAATCTTAAGAACCGCGTTGTCGCTACTATTGCTTTGGTCAACCGGTACCGACCCACCATCTTGTAATACCGATACTGCGTTCAATTCGATAAAATACGATTTGCCATCTGTAGCTGGATAGCTCAGCGGGATGGTGCGATAAATGCCGTGGCGAGAGTTGCCACCAAAATCGTACTTAATGGTTTCGGTAATATCTAAACTGTTATCACGCTTAACCGTAATATTACTGTCAAAGTTTTGGATGTGTTCAATGCCACCGGCGTCATGTGCCAACAAGCCAGTTGGCACCAGCCCAAAAAGTAAAACCGCAGCTAACCGACTAATCTTCATAGCTTAAGAGTAATACAGATTGCCAGGTTAGCGCTAGCCGTTTAAACTAGCCTGCGTGGGGCCGTAGCTCAGTGGTCAGAGCAGGCGGCTCATAACCGCTTGGTCGCTGGTTCAAACCCAGCCGGCCCCACCAATGTACTTATGCTTTTATATTTGAGTTTCTGATGATATACATGACATGTTCTGCAATCTCCAGAAAGCAAAATTTCATGACAACCGATCTTACTAAGGGCGGAGACGCCAAGTACGGCCGCCTCTTCACCGAGGATGACGTACAGGCAATCCTCCGGGTTGCCGGTGCCGATGACGGACTCGAGACGGCACTGCACAACTTGGCGTACTCCGGCTATAAGCTGAGGTTCGACGGCGATGAACCGCTGTTCCTGCTGCTGGGACGCGACAAGGCCGTCGTGCCAACGCTGCACGGATACCTGGATCACAGCGCAGCAGCGGGATCCCCTGCCGCCCACATCGCCGCCGTCAACGAGCAAATCGAGCGATTCGAAGACTGGCAGGCGACCCACCCCGACGTCGTCGACGCGCCCGACTGAGTATCAAGGAGGCAAAATGGGGCATATACATCCACCAATCCCGCTAAATTCCTCTCCGTGGAAGCGGCTGAAGTGCCTACTTGGCTACCACGATTGGAGGCCCTGGGCATCCTTCTCGACGTCTGACCACAACGGAGTACCTTTTTTGGATGCTCATATCGAGTGTGCCAGAGCGCACTGCCTAGCCAAGATGCATACGGAGAGGCTGTCTCTTAAGGATGACCACTTCGTTCGGACCATGCTAGTCCAAGCGTATTGGCTAGGCATGATGGAGACAGACTCATCCGCCGTGAAGCCGAGCTGGAAGCAGGTCGGAGGAAAGATGTACTCATGAACAACTTGGCGGCGGGGCAAACCGGCTCCGCCGCTCGCCCGGGAAACCGGGTTTTTTGTACTTATGTCTTAAGCGACTTCGAAAAAATTACCCAGTCTTGCCCCCACCAGTGGTCACTCAGCTTGGCCTCCTCTGCCCACCCCAGTTTGCGATAGTAGTCTGGTGCGATTTCGGTCCAGACCATGATCTTTTTAACCCCACCGCCTAACCGAGCTTCAAAATCATTAAGTAGCAGTCGGCCCAACCCCTTTGTGCGATGATCGTCGCTAACATACAGCGAGTAAACCAGTGCGATACCGTCGGTGTTGGGTTGGCCAATCAAGTAGCCCAGGATTTTGCCATCGTAAATAGCAGCCAAAATTAGGCGCCGTTTTAACAAAATGGTTTTGGCTAGCGAAGACCGAGAGTTACGAGCAGTTAATTGCCGTTTAATGTCGGGCGGGTAGAAGTTATAGGCTTTGGTTATCGATTCACGAGCCAAGCGAGTAATACCGTTTACATCGCGCAGCTTGGCTACTCTTACCGCTGCCATTAGCGGTAACTCTCGCACTGGCTGGTTGGTTTGTTACCGTTTACGATTTGACTTAGCCACTGCAAAGACGCAAATCGACCAAGAGCCATGGTGTTGTAGTGGGTCCCGGTTGGGTACATTTGCAGCTGAACAGAGCCGGTGTCAGCCGCGCATAGGCGCTTTACCATCTCGGTTTGTGAATCCGGGCGCACAACGGCATCTAAGTTGCCTCCAATCATTAATACTGGTGCGGCACTGGCCCAGTTGCCAGCTAAGTTGGCGGTCATTTTAGCGGCAAACTCCGGCGCATAACTATCTATCGAACCATATTGCATTGCTTGCACAAAAGCCGGTTGGTAAACGCTAATTGGCTGTGTTAAGGCTGCGCTGTAGCGAGCGGTCTTGGTTTCAAGCTGATCAATGCAGCGCTTAGTGTCTTCGCTAAAACTAGTAGCAAATGGTTCATTAAGCATTAATGATGGCTGGGTTGTAATACCGTAGTAGTCGCGATAGGCCGCCAGAACGTAGGGAGGCAACCAAACCGAAGTTGTGCCACCAGTACTGTCTTTAACCAATTTAGTAACATCGGTGGCCGCGGCGTAGCCAAGTACTCCGGCCACTTTTACATCTGCACCATACTGACTTTGAAGATGCTCGGCCCACAGCGCGGCATGGCCACCCTGCGAATAACCAGACATTACAAACTGCTGAGGTTTTGAGTACTTAGGAATATAAGCAGGGCTTTTAATCGCAATTAAGGCTCGGGCTAAATCGAGCATTGCCCTGCCCTCGGCTTCGCCCACAAAATAGTGCTGCAATCCCCCCTGATCACGATTATCATAATCGGTGCTTGCTGTAATATAGCCCTGCCCAGCCAAAAAACCCAGATGCTCATCGTAGCGACCCCAATTTTTTAACAGCTCATGCTCTTTAGACGGAGCGCAGCTAGATGCTATGCCTGTGGTGCCCGGACCATAAACAATTGCCGTAGCCAATTGATTGGTCTGTGGGATGTATACCCTGGCGTTTACATTGATCGCCTTATTAGTCCGTGGATCGGTGGTGGTATAAATCAAAGTATAAAGTTCGATACCACTTTTGGCCGGCTCTAGCCCCGACGTACCATAAACCCCAGCTGAGTTGGTATTTACATTTCCGGCCGTTAAAGCCGCTACCGGCGTTAACTTAATCACCCTGCCACCCACAGGCAACTGTGCCTTTGGCACATCAACAATATTATTATTGGCCGTACCACTATGCGACCGCAGCAGCCATACAGCTGTACCCGCTGCTACCAGTATCAAAATTAGTCCTACAATGGCTACTGTTTGGCGCCTTAACCTAGTCATATTACAATTTTAGCCCACCTAAGCCCTAAAATGACAGCCAAGAGCAGTTACAGCTGATTATTACGAAGCTTGGCTTGGATCGTTGCGGCT
Organism: Candidatus Saccharimonadia bacterium; assembly: GCA_046597065.1. Lineage (GTDB taxonomy): Bacteria > Patescibacteriota > Saccharimonadia > UBA4664 > SCTI01 > JBKJLI01. Next base: position 18,018 of record JBKJLI010000001.1, on the reverse strand, counting down.
TGAGATCCTAGGCCGTACAAAGAGTAGGCGATAAGCATAAGGCCCAACAAGCTGGCCAAAAATCCAATATTACGGCTAAGACCAGATGTTGCCGTGGCGCCGGTAAGAGCAATCAGTGGAGTTATTATTGAGGCGCCGCAGGCCGCACAGCCGGCGGCAAACACCGATGCCACAACCGACCCACCTCCTACTGCCACTGAACTCTTTGCAACTCTAGCATTAGATCTAAGCACATAAACTAAGCTAGTAAGATTTACCCCTAAACCTACACTAAGCAACAAGCTTAAGACTGCCTGCATTGATCCGTCAAAGTTCGTAAATATATCAGCAAGACCTCCAAAAATCGTACTCAGTTTTGAGCCAAAATCGATAGCATCGGTCGATATTATGTACCATAGTAGCGCCGGGTTCAGCAGCCATTGCAACGCCAGCATTACGAACAATCCGATGGCTATGGCCATTAACCCGTATATTGGCTTTCCTAAAATTCGCAGTATCGCCAAATAACTTATTTTTAGTTTTAGCCACCTAAGTTTCATTGCTTAAGTTGTGACTCAATTACTGCCTTTATGACAGAGTATGGCTGGGCTCCGCGAATGGTTTGACTACCAATAATAAAAGTGGGTGTGCCATTTATGCCGTTGCTACTGGCCTCGCTGGTCAAACTGTCAACATCCGCAAGATGCTTGCCGCCTTCAACACAAACTTCAAACTCGGGGGAGGTAATTCCCGCCGCCCTACCAAGCTGTTTTAGTTTTTCATTGCTAAAGTAGGTCTTTGACTCGATCGAAAAATCACTCTTTTTATAATGGTCGTTTCCAATGCTTTCAAACAGTTGATTATGGTACGCCTCAAACTTCTCGGCGTCAGCGGCGCACAGCGATGCAGCGGCAGCGGCTTTAGAATCGGGTCCAATGATAGCGATCGGCTTAAACTCTAATTTCACCTTGCCGGTGTCTATGTAGTCCTTTTTAAGTTGTGGTTCCGATTGGAAATAAAACTTATTGCATTGAGGGCACTTAAAATCTCCATACTCGGTAATCGTCAGTTTTGCGTTGGCGCTACCAATTGTTGTTGATGAATTGGTTGTAGTGTCGGCCTTGCTTGAGTTAGCCGAAGAGTTGGAGGGGCTAGGAGTACTACTCTCAGGTGAATTTGACCCCGGTTTTAACACTAGCCATCCAACAGAAGCTACGACAATTAAGGCTGCTACAACTAAGAAGCCGGTGGTTCTTTTAGTCATACCTGTTTTATGCCGCAATGGGCGCAGCGTTTGGCTTTTGTGGGAATTTCACTCAAGCACTCTGCGCACTTTTTGCTGCCAGGTTCATCGCTCTTTGCGCTGCGGTTTGAAATTGCCATTAGGTGGTTAACCGGGGTTACCACAAAAAAGAACACCACTGCTGCCAATATCAAGAAAGCAATCATGGAGTTTAAAAAGTCCCCATATAAAAACTGACTGCCGTTAATCGTAAAACTTAACCTCGAAAAATCCGGCTGGCCACCAATAGCGGCGATAAGTGGAGTTATTAAGTCTTTAACCATCGAGTTGACCACCCCACTAAAGGCCGCACCAATAACCACCGCCACCGCAAGGTCGACAACATTGCCTCTTAAAATAAACTGCTTAAACTCTTTCCACATTTTGCTGCTCCAATCAAAAGTTTCAGATGTATTAACTAATATTATAGGTTAGCTATGCTGATAATACCAACCAAAAAACCGCCCGGGTGGGCGGCTGATTTTGGCTTAAAGGACTGTTATCGGTCCTTTTTGAGGATCGGTAGGCCGGTGCGTGGGTTTTCTACCACCAAGTAGCCGGCTGGCAATGCATCGATAGCACCGTCTTTGATCTCGCGAGCAAAGAAGAAGATGCGCTGAACGCGACCACCCTTAAGGGTGACATCGCGCTGATGCAAGTAGTAAGTCTGATCCTTTGAGTTTTGATGAGTGAAAGCCATGATTACCTCACTTAATTTATGCTGTGTCTTGAAGATTAAGCTAATGGTTCTAAGCTGTCAACAGATTCGCCCAGATTAGCCAATCCCAACGGGAGTAGCCAGGTATAGCTTTCCACAGGTAGCTAATGCTTTATCGGTTGATCAGCTAGCCACTTAAACCTATAATGACTACTAGATTATTAGAAGCTAATTAAGTGGAGTATCGATGGAACCAACACATAACCATAGTCACGCACCCGCCCGAGCCGGCCTAGGTAGCGGTATTCTTACCACCGTCTTGGTGGTGTTGCTCATTATTACATCAATCATGGCGATCGCCTGGTTTGGCACCCGCCTAGCCTCTAGCGGTGGCACCAGCGGCGCCGTTAAGTCAAAGCAGTACCAGGCTTTGTTTTTAACCAACGGTCAGGTTTACTTTGGTAAACTCAAAAACGTTAATAACAGCTACGTTAAGCTAACCGACATCTACTATTTGCAGGTGCAGCAGCAGGTGCAGCCTAAAGACAACGCTGCTAATTCCGGTGCTAGCCCCTCGGTTTCGCTAGCCAAGCTTGGTAGCGAATTACACGGTCCAGAAGACAACATGTACGTCTCGCGCGATCAGGTACTCTTTTGGGAGAACCTAAAAGACGACGGCAAGGTGGTTCAAGCTATTAAGGATTATCAGTCCGGAGCAAAGAAGTAATTCGGTTTATTCTGAACCTAAGAGCGACCCTACGGGGTCGTTTTTAGATAGTTAAATTAATAATGTTCTTATCAATTACTGTTTGTGTTTAAAGGAAAATAAGATCGCAGCCGTTAAAAACCCAAAGCCAAATAATATAAGCAGCCCAACATTATCAAAGCTCCAACTCGGCCCCTTAAAACTGTGCTGGTAATCTGCTATCTTTGGTTCGGTAAGCGCTTGAGGGTTGGCCCCTGGGGCGCCATGAGAAGCCACATAAGCCGTTACGCAGCGGGCCTGCACTATTGAGTCGCTACGGCCGCTACAAGCCGCCTGTGCCGCGTTATAGATAACGCCACTAGTTGTGGTGGCTCCCGGAGCATGCGACGCCGCTAGGGCACGGTTATAGCTACCGCTCAAGCTCAAGTTGGCCGAAATATCCATGTGTTTAGAGGCGTAAGTATTTGCAGCTTCTATATCAACCGCCACACTCTCACCAGCGGCATCCTTTGCCGAAATCTGATTTACTAAAATATTTAAGTGGCTCTGGTTACGCACCAACAACCAGCCGGCAGACACTACCAAAGCAACCCCGATGATGACTAAATATCGAGTGCGCACTTTACTGCTGCCCCAAAACTAATTAATCTAGGTCGCTGTCTTCGGCGTCTGAGTCACTTACATCAACCTTGTCGGCCGCGTCACCCTCGGTATTGGCCACGCTAGCATCGGCATCGGCTTTAATAGCCGCCGGAACACTTACATTCTTTTCAACGCTAACCGCTGAACCTGCGCCACTTTTGTCTTGAATGCGAGCGTTATAAACATAGACACCAGTTGCAGCCAGTAGCGTAGCCATCACTAAGGCCACTATTACCATGCTTATCTCGCCATACTGATTTCGTAGGTATCTCATTGCGTCTTCTCCGTCTTAGTGGCGGTGCTAGAATCATCGCTACCGCTGGCTGAGCCTTTAGCATCGGCAATGGCCTTTAGCAAAGGCACAATGTCTTCTTGCTGCACCTTTTGCCTAAAGGTTCTCAAATCTACGCGATCTATCCTTATCTGCGTCCATAAATCTTTCGATGCCGACAATGACTTTTTAAAGTCACCATTAGAGTACCCGCACTTATCGTTTGTGGTATTTTGCAGAGCCGCAGCTAGTGCCTCAAAATCGGCATCAATCTTGGCATGCTTTGCCTTAAAGATCACTAAATCTGCTTCTAGCTTAGTAGCATCCACATTCTGGGCTTTGGCACGATCAATTAAGCGCTGCCAGCGCGCTTCAACCTTGTTATAGCGCATGTCGATTTCGTTCCGATGGCTTAACCCATGATCAATACGCTTAGCCAACTTGGCCGACACTCGGCTGCAGATCTCATCCTTCTTCTTTTCGGCCTCTGATCTAGCAGAGTCTTTTTTAGCATCAATGGCTTTGCGAGCCGTCTCGCGAGCACTTTCAAAATCTTGCCTGGCCTCATCTAGCGTCAAGTTGGATTGGCTGGCAAGGCGCGTCCGGTCGCCACTGCCCGAGTCGCCCGAACCGGAACTACCACCCTGCGCCAACGATGCCATGGGCAAAAGCACGATTGCTCCAATAATGATTCGTTTCTGGACCTGCATAGACCCTCCTTATATGTTTCTATTGTAACCAAGCATAAGCATTACGCAAGTACTACTTAACCGCTGAAGATCGGGACTTTGCAGAAGGACTTACGTCTTGATCAACCGGTTCGCTACCGGTTGGCGAAGGAGTTGGCCCACTAGGACTATGACCACCCGGCAACCACAGCGAAGCCACCACACCAACGCCTAGCACAACCACGCCATATCCAATCGCAATTACTATTGGATCTGGACCTGGAATTGTCAACGCTATTAAATGTATAGCGAGTTTCTACGTCCCATAATGACTCAGCAGTATACTTAGGTCAAAAATATCGATCAGGTTATTGCCATTGAGGTCAGCCGCTGGATAGCTAGATTGACCCGGTGTCTTGCCGAAATTACTCAGCAGTATAGACAGATCAAAGACGTCAATCTTGGCATCACAGTTGATGTTGCCTAAATTTGCAGCTGGAGTGCAAACCGGTGGAGGAGGAGGGGGTGGAGTGCCAATGGCACCAATGCCGACATCGGTTGCTGGAATATCATTTGATGCCAGGTGCCCCGATGAGCCGGAGGTTAAGAAAAAACCGACAAAGGTAGTTGGGCTTGCGCCGCTAGCAAAGGTTGGGCTACCGGATATATTTGGCGTAGGCGCACTGGCATAGAGATTGTTTGTGTTAACGGCAAGAGTAGAAGAGTTTGCTGAATAACCCCCGACATTATTTCTAAACACTGTAGCGGTGCCGTTGTTGTGCACTGGCTTTTTATCAAGTTCTAAGACATTGGTGCCTGGTTTTGCGGTATTGTGCTCAACAATTGAGCCAGTATCCGAATAAAGTGTTATGCAAGCGCCTCGGTCAATGTTGTAGCAAGCGTTGTTCTTATAGATGCCTGCTGCTGTATCGTCAAAGTCGACTATCCCATCGGCATTGTCATGTAAAAAATTGCCGGTTGCTTCAAGGCCAGTGACTCCAACTCCCTGAATCGCATCGGTATGCTGACAGTCACTAGCCGATTTTTCTCTGATGTTAGTGAATGTATTGTTTTTTATGACCAGAGCCACGCCGGTTTGAACGCCGTCTTTATTACCACCATCAAACATTGAATTCTGCACCGTTACCCCCGAAGAGGTGCTACTCCCATATGCCAAGTGAATACGGGCCGGCTCGTCGGTACAAGACGCATTGGTATTTTGGTTATTAAAAGTGCTTGTATCAATAATAATATTGGAGTTAGCCAATCCATCAATATAAATAGTTTGGGCGAAATCACTGTTCGAGAAAGTGATATTTTTAGCAGTAGCAGTTAGAGTTACTTGGTCAGAAACTTTAACCCCATCGAGTATAAAATTACCTCCATTTGATTGACTTATTGCGCTAACCGCCACTGCTTCTCTTAGCGTGCTGTTTGCACCCACCGCGGTGCTGCCATCGGCAGATCTTAGAATAACACTGGGGCTCTTAGATCCCCCATTAAAAGCAGTTGTATAGTTACCGGCTTTTATTTGTACTGTGTCACCTCCAGTTGCAGCATTATAGGCGGCTTGAAGGCTTGGACAGGCTAATGCGTCATTGTATATAACCGCAGTGGCTTGACGCTGGCAAGATCCCCCATTGCTATCTACCCATAGGTTCGCTGTGGAGCCGGGCGGTGGAGTCGTAGCCGCCGTTGGAGCCTTATTCATAACTTGAAATGCGCTCCACGGAATTGGGCTGACCAAACTTCGGGTGACACTTGGGTCCCAGTTGGCGGTTTTACGGTCCTCTAGATAGATTTTTGATGACCCAGAGTTATCAATCACGTACATGCCGTAGGTGCGCAGAGCCCGAGCAATAATTAAACACTTACCCGTGCAGCCCCATCCTTGAATAGTGGCATCGGTAATACTCGGATTTAATTGGATTAAGGTACCCTCGGGAGGATCGGTTCCGGCCACCCCAGCACCATCGGTCTTGGTGGCCGGATACCTGAAATTGGTAGAACCATTGGGTCCACCTGGGCTCGAAAAAGCAAAGGCCAGTGCATGGTCAATTTCGCCTTGATCAACTTCCCAGCGCATAACGTTTCCAGCCAAATATGGAGTCCCGGCACCACGACCGCCACCGCCGCCATTGAGCCGACCCTTATAGGTATAAGTATTAGATGGATCTTTGGTATGATATCGCACCGCATTGGTGGCAATGTGGGCTCCCGGGATTGTGGTGTAGTTGCTGCCACCAAAAATTGGATCAATACCATTGGGATCGGTGCTCTGTCCAATTCGCCACTGCCAGAACTCCCATAGCTCACCGGTTACAGGATTCCAAATAGTCATCTGACTGTCGTCGCCGGCCGAAACTTGTACATTAGATGGTACTGGTACCAGATCGGTCAAATTGGTCCCTCCCCCACCAATCAAGGGTTCAAAACCATGGGCAGTTCTAATATCATCACCTTGATCGTACGCCTGGTAGTAGCCGCCGCCGTAATTGCCAGACCGTAGCTGGACTTTAAATTTTGGAGTGCTTGGGTCAAACAAGTACACCGGCAAAGTGTACTGATCAACATCTGATGTTAAGGGCATATTGTTGTTCGAAATTGCCGTCATAAAATTAGCCGAGTTTGCATCAACCGTAACCGTTGGGTCATCGCTAATCGGTGTGTTCCAGGGTGAGCTAGCTGCAAACGGCCGGCACTTTCCGGTTGTCTCATCAGGGCATAACGGTGCGGCGGCGTGCCCCTGTAAAATCACCCAAATTGCAATTAACGAAAGCCCTGCAGTCAACGCCGCAATAGTTAGTAGTGAAGGTTTATTCTTACCTAAAATACGACTCGACATATTACGTTCCGAAATGACTCAAAAGGATCGACAAATCAAACACATCAATCAAACCGTTGCCGTTTAGATCGGCTTGGGGGTAACTACTTTGAGCGGGTGTTTTGCCATAGTTTGATAACAAGATAGAGAGGTCATATATATCTATACGTGTGTCGCAGTTGATGTTGCCCAAATTCTGAGCCGGATTGCAGGTCAAGATGTTGCTAACCGTCACACTTACCGCAGATGTGGTAAAGCTGTTGCCGGCAGCATCACGAATAGTAGCGGTCAATAAGTGCACAGCGTTGGTAGCAGTGGTGGTATTCCAGGTGGTTGAGTAGTTGCCACCTGTGCCGGTCGTAACCTCGCTACCCAGATTGGCACCATCCAATTTAATCTGTACTCCAGCCACTCCAACATTGTCACTAGCCGACGCGGTAACCGTTTGAGTAGTACCACTAACCGTAACTCCGGCCGATGGCACCGTGATCGAGCCGGTTGGCGCAACCGTGTCGGTACTGGGGCAGGTGCCGCTGGACACACAAGGATCGACCACCTTTAAATACTTACTCCAAATTGAGGTGCTAGTAGAGTCTAGAATGTCACCAAGCGAAAGGTACGACGGCCGAGAGGTAAAGCCCTGTTTAGCCGCCCAAGCCGCCACCTGATCGGGATAGCCCATAGCAGTATAGGTAGTGCCAGACTCCACCTCTATCCCAAAACTGTAAGTGGATCCGCCGGTGTCGCCGATAATCATGCCGTAATGACTCATGGCTTTGAGCATTACTTTCTTCCAACTTGGCTCACTCAGGGCATTTATCTGCGTATCGGTCATGGCAAGCCACAGTCTAGCGCCCATTGGTAATGAGTTGCCGCCAGAGGCAATGCCGGAACCCGAGCAAGTAGCCGCCGTGGTACCTGTATGTGCGGGAAAAACAGCCGTTCCATCGCTGCATCGGATAATCGCAAATAGAGCATGATTGATCTGCCCAGCCTCTAGCTCTTGGGCCCGCATGATGCCGGCCAGGTTAGAAAACCAAGCCGCGGTGGTAGTGAAATCTTGCAGCCCATCCCCCTTTAAGTTCGATCGACCATGGGCCGAGGCGGTCACGACCTTGGTACTGAAGTCTACACTTGTAACGTGCCAAAAATCTTCAACGCTACCATTGGGCTGGATGATGGTCATATGGCCGTCACTGCTGCAAGCCCAGTGTGCCCCGGCGGGAACGTAAATGTACTCGCCTTCATGTAGACCAACGTACTGGGTCTGGTGAATCATCAGCTTAGCGTCGGTAGTTTTGGCGTAAAAGTAGGGATGGTAATAGTCGCCACTGGGACAAATGTCGGCGTTGTTGGCCTGAATGGATTGAGGCAGCTTACCGGTAGTAAGGTAGCTAATTTTGGTAGCCGAATCGGTGGTCAGCTTTTGGGTAGAGGTGTTGGCCGGGTCAAAAGTAATCTGCCGGTTAAATGGGCTGTTATCGGTAAAGGGCCGAGTGCAGCCGGCTGGCCAACTTCCAGTGGCATACGAGTTAAAGGCGGCGCAGTTAGCGGAAACACCTTCATATGCTCCAATATCGGGGCCGCTACCCTGTGGCCGGGCCACGCCATCCATATCGTTACTATATGCGTAAGTCGCTTGTCCAACGTTAAGAGCCGGACTGGTCGATTTTAAGTGGTAGTCGCCGCCCGAAGCCCCAGGTAGCGGATACAAAAACTGCGGTGAGGTAAAAATGTTGCCGCTAAACTGGATCGCGCCGGCTCCCAGATAGTTGACCTCGTTACCGCGGGCATTCGAGTACAAAATGTTGTTTTGAGCAACATTGGAGTTATCTTGTAAATTATGGCCATAAATCCCCTCGCCAGCGTTGTAGGCGCTAATATTATCAACCACCCTAACATTGTATGAACCATCATTTATTTGTATGCCGTACTGTAAGTTTGCTACCACCGTGTTTTCGCTAATAACCACATCATGGGGCTGTTTAACTACCCCAGCGTCATATAAAGTAATGCCTGCCGCCATATTATGCTCAAGTAAGTTAGATTTAATAACACCCGAACCGGAACCCCAGTAAATGCCATGACAAGAGTTAAGGCATCGCGAATCGGCAAAATCGCCATTATCATGAATCCAGCTGGTTGTAATCGATATATTGTCCGAGCCGCTAATGTAAATACCGGCATTCCACAAGCTCCCCTCTACTTCCGAATCTGTGATTTCGGCTCCCAACGCACCGTTAAGCCATATTTTAACGTCCTCACCTACCGTGGTAGTGCCAGTGTTAGCCGGGGTAACATTGCCCGTTGGCAGGCTAAAGTGCAGGCCGCTAAGAGTAACGTAATCTCCAGACACAACGTAAAACCCCAGCAAAACCGGCTTGGCCTCACCGGGAAAGTTACGAATCGTAATCCGCGAACCACTGCTACCCGAGTTGGTTATGTTGTAGCGATTGCCCTGGGCGCCATACTCACCGGTGTGTAAACACAGCACATCACCCGCCACCAACCCATTTAAGGTTGTCTGGATGTTGGTAGTTTGGGTCAGAGTTTTGGTGCAGTTGGTTGGCGCCGAAGCACGCGAAAATATCAGAACCGTAATTGCAATCGCAGCCATCACTCCAGCCAGTACTAGCCCCAGTAACTTGGGCGAGTTAACTGTTGATTTAACCAAGCGGGCTGGGTGCCGCGAACTCATTTACTGCCCTTCGGGCGAAGTTGTGCTCTCTGGGTGAACGACGGTACCTGGCTTCACCGAACTACTGCCTTCGGGCGCGCCTAGCACTGATGCCAAACTATCGTTTACGGCCGGAGCTGTCGTAACTGGTGCAGCCTGCATGTTCGACATTTGCTGCTTTACAAACATTTCCTTTATTCGGCGGCGAAAGCTTGGCGACATCATTAGCGATAACAGTAGTAGTGATCCAATTAGCCCCAGGCCAATCCAAATCCAGAACATTAGGCTCTGCCCACGAGTAGCCTTAACCTCTAGCTGTTGCGGCAAATAGTTGCCATCGGTGCCATGCTTACCCACCTGGTAGCTGGTTGTCACCGTCTTGCCGCCGGAGGTCACGCTAAACTGTTTGGTGTCGGCCTTCAAATTCTTCAGGATAGCATTACCGTCTTTGTCGGTTTTAACCGTCTGACCATCAACCGTTACCACTGCATCGGCAATCGGCTTGCCCAACTCATCAACTACCTTAACTGTGACATCAAAGCCGGGAGTATCAAAGCTAATTGCACTACTGCGCACGCCGTTACCAGCTGCATCAGTGGCAACTATCCGTAAGCTGTAACTGATACCTTTATCGATAAAAGGCTTCTGCAAGGCTACGCTATGGTCGGTGCTTAACGGGGCCGAGGCGTTAAAGTTAAAGCTGTCACCGATACCGTACTCCACCTGGCCAGTGGTTGGCTCACTGGTAGTCCACTTAACCACGGCGCTTGAATCGGTAATATCAACAACTTGCAGCCCACTGATAACCGGTGGCGTGGTGTCGGCCGAGCCAGCCTTGGCAGTAGTTACCGTTGTCTGGGTAGTTTTGGTGGTGGTTGTAGTCGTGCCACTAGTGGGTGGTGGGGTTGCCGGAGGCGGAGTGGTTGGAGGTGGAGTAGGTGGTGGTGGCGACGTTGGACTGCTAATGGTGGTGGTCGAACCGGTACTTGTTCCCAAAATATCAGTATTACCAACGCTTTCAACAACAGCCGAACCGGTTGCCCAGGTTATCACCGCCGAACCGGCACTTGAGGCAGTAAAAGTAATTTTGGCTAAATCAACCACACCGGTAACCGGCGCGGTGGTAGCCCGGGCTATGCGAATGCTGCCAGCACTGGCCGTGTTTTCGGCCTGAACCGAAAAGGCCGAGGAGATGGTATCAATCGTAACGGCGCCAAACAGGCTGGCTGGATAGCTTAAGTTAGCCTGAACCGCATTAACAGTTTGGCCTCCGGTATCAACTTTGATCGTGTAAGTTACGTTCCCGCCATTAGCAATTGTTGCGCTGGCTGGCGACAAATAGAGCTTTCCTGGCGTCCCAGCTGCTTGGGCCGATTTTAAGTTGCGGTTAGCTTTTTGCCCCGGTAAATTAGCATAAATTCCAAACGACAAAACGGCTACGGCTACTAGTCCAATTGCTAATGATAAAAATCTTTGCTTTCGCATTATGCGTATTCCCGGATCATTTGATTAAATTTTACCATAAGAACCTTGGTTATTGGGCAATAAAGTACTCATACGAGTAGCTAGTGCTAGCAGTTGGGGCTACCGAGGTACCCAAGCTAAAGGTCGAGCCGTTGGTCATACTAGCAAACGGCTGCAGCTGAGCCGACAAATCAGAGGTTGGTGTTAAGAGTACGTGCGGCGTTGCCCCAAAGGCGCTGTTAAGGGTTACCGTGCACTGGCTACCATTAAGAGTCGAAGCAGATCCGGCGGTAATGGTAACTTTTCCGATAGTATCGCTGCCGCTAATCACACAGCTAGGCAAGCCGCCAGTACCAAGGTTTGATGTCACCACCCCGGTTGGCGTACCACCGCTGGTAATAATGTGGCCGGATACAGCTAGGTTCACCACCGCAACCGTCATGGTTGAGGTATTAACCGTTAAGGCCGATACCGCTCCAGCGTTTTGGATCTGAAAAGCCACAGCCGAGTTGACGCCCTTAAAGCCCAATATATCGCCGTAAATGTATTCGGTTGTGCCGTTCTCTTCTAGCAGCGAGTCTACAACTTGGTTGTTAACAGTATCAAACTTGGTAATACGACCCGGCGTTTGGGGCGTACCGGCAGTTATGGCTCCCCCAACGCTACCCGGACAAACCTGAAAGCTTGGTGCGGCAGCGTTGTTAGATATCAAGCACTTGCCTGCCGATGACGCCGTAATTAAACCAACCCCGCCGGTGTCGTTTCCAACTAGCAATGCGGTTGCAGCCAGGCTAGTTTGGCCGGTGCCACCCTGGGCCACCGAAAGCGCCGTGCTTAACCCACTAATAGAAGTAATATCGCTGTTTGCTCCTAAGCTGGCCGCCCCCAAGTTGCTACGGGCACTAGCCGCACTGGCTGCACCGGTTCCCCCGCTACCCACGCCCAATGCGCTAACCAAACTTAAGCCGGCAAAGGTTGGCATGTCAGCCGCACCAATTGGTTGCGGCAAACTAACGGTTACGTTGCCGGTGGCTCCGCTTAATTGCAGACCATTTCCGGCAGCCAAACGGGTAACACCAGAGTTGCTAATAGTCAATCCATTTAAGGCCACTCCCCCTCCAGCTACTAAGGCCAGTTTGCCACTTAGGCCCTGCAGCGAAAGTACGCCCGACGAATCGGTGGTCACACCGCCATCTGGCACGTTGGCCAGTGCCACAAACTTCGATCCGTTGTAATAGTACAACTGGCTATCGGCTTGATTCATATATAACTGGCCGGTTTTTGGCGAACTCGGAGCACTGCTCGGGGTTAAAACCGCGCCGTTGTTTAAACTTAGCTGGCCGCTTAAACTCAGTTGACCATCGCTATCAACCGTTAAGGCTTTTTGCTTAGCTAAATCTTGCAACGACTGGCTTAGTGCAACCGGGTTACCGCTATTCGATAAACCACTGGTTTCATTCTGAACCTGCGCGTGAATATAAACCAAGTTAAGCACCGCCACGATCCCGGCCGCACCAGCCACCAAAACCAGCTTTAAAAATACATTACCACCGCTCCCCAACCGTCGTCGTTTTAGCGCATCAATAGCTGGCATCACCGTACTTTCGCCTACATAACCATGGGTCTCAAGGGTCCGGCTTTTCTTAACCGGTATCTGGATTTCTTGTTGGCTCACTGGATGGCTCCTATTTAATAACGAAGTAGTTAAAGGTATGGGTATTGGCGCCGGAATCGGCCGTATCAAAATTGATGGTGAAGGTTGTAGCTGCCGATGTCACGTATGGATCGCGGGCTGGCGATCCGGTGGTTGTGGGTGTTATTACCACTCGCGGAGCCGCACCGTAAGTGCTCACAAAGGTGATTATACACTGCGCTCCGGCCGCCCAGGCCGCCGTACCACTGACAATTGTAACCGTACCGGCTTGGTCGTTACCGCTGCCGGTACAGGTTGCCCCGGTACCGGCCTGGGCTGTCTGTACCGCGTAGGTAGATATCGCTGTACCACCACTGATAATATGACCATTCACGGTTATGGTACCCGTCACCACCAGGGCCGAGACCGTAATCGTCATGCCTGAAGTATCAGCCGTCAACAACGCTGTTCCGCTTTGATTCTGGATCCGGAAGGCCGTAGTGTTGTCGCTGAAGTTCTTAAAGGTAGCCGATCCATTGGCATCGTTGAGACTGAATAACAAGTTGGCGCCGGTAGAGTCATAAAAGTCCGTCGAGTTACCGCCTGGCCTAAAGGCTAGGCTTCCACCTGAACTGGCAATGCCAATGTTGGCTGTCTTTGTGCCATCGGTCAGGGCAAAGAAATCATTCCAGTTATAGTTTGAAGACGCGACCGTCAGACGCCCGCGGCGAGTATCGGTGGAAGCATCGAAGGCAAAGTTAGTACCAACTATCAGCTTGTTGTTAAGTGTATCGGCAGTTAGCAGTCTTGTGCCAGCCGAAGAACCCACCGACAGGGCGTTGTTACTATCGTTGAGGTTTTGCAGCTGCAAGGCCGAGGTAATAACACCGTCAAAGATCATTGATCCCTCGCGGTAGGCGCTGCCGTTGGCATCGGCCGCAATTAGTGAAACGGCATCCAGGTGAAAAACGCGCACCGTAGCGCTGGTCGTTTTAGCAAAGAGGTAAGGCGTGCCAGAGATGGTCTTACCGGTTGTATCGATCTTACAACTGTAGCGCGACCAACCACTGGTAGAAACTGGGACACCGGTACAAGCCAGGGTCGATTCATCCGAGCCGTCAAAGGCATAGCCTATCGAGAAGCTAGTGGAATTGCTAGTGGTCGTCTTAAGATACATGGTTGCCGTATAAACCGTGTTAGTGGTAAGCGTAACGTTGTATTTCACGCCATCCCCTGAAGCATTAGATTGGAACTTCAGTGAGGTTGTGCCGTGATACTGCTGAGTTGTATCTTGCGCAAACAGTGTCGCCCCGCCCTTGGCCGCCCAGCCAGTGGTATTGGCCTCAAAGCCACCGTTGGTCACCAAGTTTGTGGCCGAGTAAACCGTATCAACCGTTAGCAAATTGGTGCCGTTAGCGTTTTGCACCGCAAACACCGGGTTAGCGTTAGCGCCCTTGCCACCCACCGTTAGGTTGCCGCCAACGCTCACACCCTGCATAAAGTTAGCCTGGTCGCTTACGTTAAATGTTCCAACAATATTGGTGTTCCCTGCCGTTAGCTGGCCAGCTATGCCGCCTTCGGTTAAACCACTGCGGTTTGATCCAATTAAATCTAAGTTACCGGCAATTTTTACACGCGGGCTACTTGCCACGTAGGTGGTGGCATATGTAGTGGTGCCGCTATTGTTAAAGCCGCCAATTACATAAAAGTAGCCGTTGGCCTGTACCACGCTTTGGTTCATCACCGGGTTTGTCATAGAGGTCATGGCTACCCAGGTGCCAACTGTGCCATCTTGGGCAATTGGCGCAGCGTATACGCCGGCGTTACTGGTTGTGCCATCGGCCGTACCGCCAAACAGGTAGATTGATCCGTTGGCAACCACCGATTGCCCGTAAGCCCTGGCCCCTGCCGTAAGTGAAGTGGTGGTGGCCCAGCCGGGCAGGTTGTTGCCACCAATAATCGTAAAGTTACCGGCGTCGGCAGTGGCGTTAACTTTGGCGTAGTAAACATCCGACCTATAGGATGAAGCCGCGTCTACACCACCAACCACATACACATAACCGTTGGCATAACTTACGGCCGCGCCGTAACGGTTAACTGGCGAGCTTCCGCCAATTGGCTGATCTACCGTCCAACTGCTGGCTAAAGTACCATCGGCATTTTGGCGGGCGTAGTAAACGGTTGATACAGCACCGCCAGCACCACTGGTAGACGACCCACCAACGACGTAAATCCTACCGTTGGCGGCAAATGATCCATGACCATTACGTACGGCGCCGCCAGATGTTAGGGCTGTGGTGGTGTTCCAGGTTCCAAGTGAACCATCTAAGTTAATTTTGGCGTAATAAGTTGTGCCAGTTACTGCGCTGGTTTCATCCATACCACCAATTACATACAGGTAACCGTTTAGTGCCACCAATGAGTGCATAATGCGCTTGGTTGCCAGCGAGGTTGTTGGCGACCATACACCTACATTTCCGTAAACAATGGTGTAAGTAGACAATGCAGCAACCGTTTTAGAAACCGAGCTAGTTAACGAAGTACCGTTGGTAAACGAAACCGTAGCAGTTGTTCCATCGTTGTAATAGATGGTTCCACCAGACATCGCGGCCGTAAATGTGGTTGAAGTGCCAGTAATGGCGGTGCCGGTTTGGGCAATCGTGCCCGCACTATAGGTGCTGGTTTCTTGCGGCAGACTGCCGTCAGCGTTCAAGCGTGCGTAGTAAACCTTGTTACTGGCGGTGCTGTTAGCATTGGCGGCTGTACCGTCTTTACCGCCAACTACATAAACGTAACCGTTATTAACTACAGCGCGGTGCGAGTTTCGTGGCTGGCTAGTTGGAGCTATTAAGTTGTAGTTAGCATTGGTCGTCCATGAACCCAAGGTTGCCGCTGCGTTGCCTACGGTTACTTGCGTTGAGTTGCTGTTACCTATAAATATGTTACCGGCAGTAGTGTTTGATGTTCCAGAATCAATCGTAACGCTACCCGAAGCTCCGCCGCTTGCATTGCCCGAAAGAATTGAAATTGCTCCACTGGCTCCCGCGCCACTAGTACCGGTTGAAATTGATAGTGCACCCGATGTAGTTGAACCTGTGCCAGTTTGCACCGTAATTGCACCGGAGGCGCCACCGATAGCGTTTCCTGAGTTTACGGACACTGTACCAGTTGCTCCGGAAGTCGTGGCCGAACCTGATGCCAAAGAAACCGCACCAGTACCTCCCGTTGCACTGTTTCCTGATTGTAGTGATGCGGTACCAGAGGCGCCGCTAGTTGCAACTCCAGATTGTATGTTTATACCCTTTGAAGTAGTGCCGCCTGCAGTCTGAACTTGAGCAGTTACCGCTGGGCTAAAAAGAAGGTCAACGGCGCCACTTGTGCTGGAGTTTTGAAGACTTAAGAGCGCACCAGTCGCAGAGGCGTATGACTGAGTTAGTTTAAGAATATTAGAGCTATCTGCGCAGGCCGTAGTAGCAACACAGTTAGATGAAATTTGAGCTGCTGCACCCGTTACAGTGGTTGTTCCACTGGCTTTTTTAAGCGCAACTGCACCAGTGACATGGGCATCTCCTCCTGGCCCAGTTATGCCAGAAGACCAACTCATAGAAGTTGTACCTGCAGTACCAGTCTTATAAGAACCACTGTATCGTCTATTTACTACTGAGTTACATATCGAAGCAAAAAGCGATGTTTGGCTATTTGTTAGACTTGATGCGCATGAGTTACCGCCAGACGCAGAAGCATAATCTGCATCTACAACCATATCCGTAGATGTTGTTGGTGTAGCAGTAGTCGTAATTTGTGCATCACCACTATTTGAACCCAAGCCTGTAATTGGAGTAGATTGATCCACATTTTGCCATGAAGATGACACTGCCGGAAAGCTATTTGACATTGTAAGATTATGTGTTCCAGCTGTTGGGCTGAGAATATAAAAGTACGCCACACTTCCGACCGACCCATAAACGTTGACGGTATTACCAAGATTATCACTTGGTGTGCCTGGAGCTCCATAAACTGCTATCAAAAGTATGCTGTTCGTTAAACTTGCCCCAACTATGTGCGTAAGAGTTGTGCTGCCTGTTCCGTTATTTGATGCTGCATCAAGCGCGATAGCTGGGGTTGTAATGCTTGAGGTAATAGTTCTTGCAACATTTAGCGTATTCGCGGATGTAGTTGTTATTGCAGTATATGTTGCTGTTTCTTGTACGTTAACCAAACTACCACTCGTTCGAGTAGATGTTGCGTTGGTGTAGTTCACTGCCAGGCCGTTGCCAGAAGTTAAAGTATTAACGTTATGGGCAAAGGCTGTGCCAATAGTAGCTGTGCTGGTTTGGGTAATACCCCCTGTACCGCTTTGCAAAGTTATACCACTAACTAGTGTTGTACTACCTACAGTAACTCCAGAAGCCCCATGATCGTATACCCCCGTACCAATGCTGATAGTGCCACTGCCAGCTGAAGAGGTTCCGACGTCGATCAATATATTTCCGGAAGCGCCGGCTGAGGCATTACCAGTTTTTACTGTCAATGTTCCTGTGGTGGTACCACTACCAGTTTGCACTGTAATGGCCCCTGAATTGGTTGATGTGCCGCCACCAGTTAATAGTGAGGCTGTACCCGTTCCGCCAGCGCCGCCGCCATTGAGTCCAGACTGCAACACGACATTACCAGATAAACTGCCATTTGTGGCACCCGATTGCAATGATAACGAACCGCTTGCTCCTAATGTTGGTGCGCCAGATTGGACCGTAACATTCCCAGAGGTACCAGAGGCAGGTGCGCCTGAACTAAGTGTTACTGCGCCCGTATTTCCGGATGCTGTTGAAGCGCCAGAAGATAGCGTCAGCGCGCCCGAAGCCGCAGCCGCGCCCGAAACATCGCCGGTTTTAACACTCAGCGCCGTAGATGCGACACCTCCGGCGGTTTGGTTAACGGTTCCGACCTTAGAGTTAACGGTGTCGATGTTAAAGATCTCAGTGCCGGCGGCGTTTTGGACTTGGAAGGCAATGGTGTTATTTACAAAACTCTTAAATGTGGCGTTACCAGTGTTGGACAGGTTTGCTTGTACGTTTACAGTACCCGAAGTATTACCCTGCGAAACAGATATGTCATCTATGAGTAAATTGCCTCCGCTAGGGGCGGTCGATGGTATAACCAGGGCGCTTGCAACTGGTGATGCCCCCATGGTTGCAGTACAACTTACTTGTGTCC
>JBKJLI010000003.1:0-414741 GCA_046597065.1 Candidatus Saccharimonadia bacterium | reverse complement strand
TGCCGGTACCACCCCATACATGAAGACGGTACCAAATGATCCCAAGGGTGGACAGAACTACACCTACACCCCCTCACCAGCCTCATGTGCTAGTGGTGCTTGTACCAGTTATACACTGACTGCTACGGTTGAGAATGCTAACGATCCTCAGGCTACCGCCGGAGTCTACACCGTTAACTCGGCTAATTAAACTCTCTACTTAAGGCTCGAGCTTGAATCAGAATACCCCGACTGCAAAGTTGGGGTATTTTTGCTGTGTAATAAAACTTTAACCAGACTCCGTTATAGTTGGTGGATGACTACACGCCAGCGTAAAAGAATAATTCAAAGCTCTGCCAGCGCCTTGCTGCTGATAATTCTTAGCTACTTAGGGCTCAGCGTTGACCGCAGTGGCAAGCTAGGCGCGACTTCATTGGATATTCCGGTGACTCCGGGCTATTACCCTGTGGCGCACGTAAGCGATGGCGATACATTTGCCGTGCATATGGCCGGAAAAGACGAAACGGTTCGTTTGATTGGAATAGATACCCCAGAAACCAAGGATCCACGCATACCAGTACAGTGCTTTGGCCAAGTGGCATCGCAACAAGCGCATAAGTTACTGGATGGTAAAACTGTTCGGTTAGAGGCTGATGCAGCTAGTGGTGATCGAGATAAATATAATCGACTGTTGCGTTACGTCTATTTAGAAGATGGCACTTTTTTGAATCAATATATGGTAGAACAAGGCTACGCTTTTGCCTATACGTTGTTTCCAAACGGTATGCTAGACGACTTTCACAAATGGGAGCGGGCAGCCCGCGAAGCAAATAGAGGACTTTGGGACGGCTGCAAAGTTGATGAATCAACCCAAAAAAAACAGACAGTAAATAAGTAACTCAGGATTTGGTCAATGCTACTCAAAGCTGGCTTCGGGCTTGCCAATTTTAGCCGATAAAATGATCGTGCGCAGCTCACCTTCGGGATCTTTAATCTGGGTTTCCTGGGTTTGATTGTAGTGGGTCACCAAGTGATGACTCATAATTTCTTGAAGATCTTTCTGTTTAAATTTTAGTTCTTCGAGCTCAGAGTTAATGGTTTGAAAGTCACGATCGGCTTCTAGAAGCTTCTTGGCAGCCTGGCGCTTGAGTGTTAACTCCTTGGCCTCTTCTTGCAGCTCTTGATACTCTTCATTCTGCAACAAAACGTCTTTTAAGTTGTCCCGCATCTGCTTAGTTTTAGCGCGTATGTCTTCGAGTTCTTGCATTAAGCGATAGATGGCATCGAGGGTGGTTTCTTCCATTTGGTCTCCTTGTATTCAAGCAGTATAGCGGTAGGCTTAAGCGTCGCCAACAATATAAAGTTTATGCTCGGCGCGCGTAACAGCAGTGTACAGCCAGCGGCGCCAGTCTTCATCGCTCATGTGCTTAGATCGCTCCTCGAACAGCAATACGGTTTCGGCCGATGAGCCCTGAGCCTTGTGCACAGTTAGGGCGTACCCAAAATCAAACAGATTGCCACGTTTGCCGTCAGGTGCAAGAGGTGGCTTTTTGACTGTAGTCGAGGCACCAAACTGCTCGCGTAGAATGTAGCCTTCAAAACTGACATCATCAATGCTTATATCTGCCAACCACCACAAGCTATCGTCGTCATTATTACTGGTGGTAATACGCGTAATGGTGCCTGTCATGCCATTGTAGAGCTTGGCGGTAGGGTTGTTGCGCAAACAGATTACTTGGTCTCCGGCAACTGGATCGGCCGACTCAAAACCCATGCGATCGCGCAGCGTGTGATTTAACTTTACTCTGGTGTGGTTGTATCCGGCTAGCACCAACCAGCTGGGTCGCCACTGCTCCAGTAACTCCTCCATGGCGATACCAACCGAATCAGAAGAACGATCAAGTTTTATAACACCTTCACCAAAATTCTCGGCCGGAATATGGCCGGTAGTGCGGGCCAGGGTGGCAATTTTGGTAATCGGGCTGGCGGCGGCCTGGCGGTAAACCTGCTCGAGCCTGAGCATTGGCTCGGCCATAAGGTTAAAATCGCTGCCCACCGGCGGTAGCTGGCCATGGTCACCAACCGCCAAAATCGGCAACTTAAAGCTAATTAAGTCCTGCCAAAGTTCGGCCGTGACCATACTGGCCTCATCAACAATAATTAAATCAACTGCCAACTGGGCTTTGCGCCGCCAGGCAGTAACATGGCCGGCGCGATCAAGCTGGGTGTCATAAATTAGGCTGTGAATTGTACCAATCGAGTCACTCTTGCGGCTAACCTTTTGGCTTTTTAATGCGGTTTCCATGACTCGCACTGCCTTACCGGTAAAGGCACAAAAGGCCACTTTAATATCGGGGTCGTTTTCGCGAATGGCTTTGCGCACGTAGCCAATCAGGGTGGTTTTGCCGGTACCAGCGTATCCGCCCAGAGTTAGATACTGCTGAGGCGGCTGGCGGTACCAAGCGCCAATCTGCTTTAAGGCGGCAACTTGGTCGGACGAAAGTGTGTAAGACATCCTCCAAGTGTACTAAACTCTGGCAAGGCGCTAAACTAAGGCCATGAAATACGGCGTGCACATCTCGACCGCGGGCGATCTGCCGGGCACCCCAGCCCGGGCTAAAGCAATGGGCGCAGAAGCTTTGCAGATTTTCTTAGGTAGCCCACGAACTTTTGCCCTAACAAGCTATGAAGATAAGGTGGCCGAGGCCTTTAAGCAGGCCTGTGCCGACGAAGACATGCCCTGCTATGTGCACATGATGTATTTAACGGCATATGGTACTCCAGATGAAGCCATGCGGGTTAAATCGGTCGCAGCAGCAAAAAATACCATGGTTAACGCCGAGCAACTGGGGATTAAGGGCGTGGTTACGCATATGGGCTCGCACAAAGGCGAAGGGCTTGAGGCTGTGATGCCAAAGATGGTCGAATCATTAACAGAAGTGATTGAGCCGATTAAAAATGGAAAGTTACTGCTAGAAATATCGGCTGGAAGCGGCAATAACATCGGTAATAGTATTGAGGAGCTGGCGGCTATTTATGAGGCCATGGGCCGCGATGAGCGAATTGGCTTCTGCCTCGACACCTGTCATATGCTGGCAGGGGGATATGACGTTAAGACTACAGAAGGTTGGGATGAGGCCTTATCCAAATTCGATAAATTGATCGGCTTGGATAATCTACCATTGCTGCACTTAAATGATTCTAAAACCGAGCTAGATAGCCGCCGCGATCGCCACGAAAACATTGGCGATGGCTATATTGGCAATGAAGGGTTTAAGGTTATCTTGAACAATCCCAATGTCAAAACAATGGTTGGGGTGCTTGAGGTTCCGGGCATAGAGGGTAAGGGACCAGACAAGGCCAATCTTGACCGACTGAAAGCTTTAACCAAGGCTTAGGCCAAGGCTAGTTAAATAGATGACTGATTTTTTGCGCCAATCCGACACACCATTATTCCCTGATGTGTTTTGGAATTTACCAACACTTAAAAGTCGCGGCGGGCGCTTGCTAATTATTGGTGGTCACAAGCAGCAGTTTGATGGCGTACAGGCAATTTATCAGATTGCCGAAGCTGCCGGGATAGGGGAGTTACAGGCGGCTATGCCCGACAGTTTGCAGCGGCTGGTCGGTGGCGGCGGTTTTGGACATTTTTTGCCAACCAGTGCATCTGGATCACTCGGCCGAGCGGCTCTAGGCGAACTACTGCACTTAGGCGGCGAATACGACGGTATGGTTCTTGGCGCAAACCTAACTAACAATTCCGAGACCGGCATTTTAGTTGAATCGTTATTACGCCAGTACGATGGTCGGTTAATTATTACTTCGGAAGTTGTTGAAGTTTTAAAATTTCATCCTGATTTAATCACTGGTAACCCGCGCGCGGTTGTGGTTGTAACTATGCCGGGTCTGTTCGCACTTGCCAATCATCACCACCTGCCGATTGCAATCAAGCCGAATCGAGGGGTTATTGGGAAAATTGAAATTATAAAACAGCTGGCTTCTATAAGCCGCTGTAGTTATGTTGTTTTTGATAACGAGGTGATTGTGGCAAGTGATGAGCGAATAAGTTTAACTTCACTAGAAAACGGTTTAAGTAACTGGACGCCCGTCATGATAGGGCTAGTAGCAACTTTTTGGCTACAGCAAGGGAGTAAGCCGTTTGAGGGATTGAATGGAGCGGCGTTAGTGGCAAGGCGAGTTACAAGTCATCCAATCACAACTTTTGGGGCTGCGAGTACTGCGATTCGAATGGCCCTACAGGGCTTAGCCAACTAATATTTGGCGCGAACCCTATGGTTGATGTTCCAGTATGCCAAGACGCTGTTGATAGATGCATGATTTAATGTGATAATAGGCCATCACTTATTACTTCGACCGAGAGCGAGAGCGTAATGAAGGATTCCGGCAAGGGGTATGAAGTCAAAATTGTCTTCATTATTGGCGGAGACGTGCTTGTCGGCGTTTCCAGATTTGAAAATCTCCGAACGGCTGTAACTGATGGGGAGTTCTTGTTAACGGAAAGTTCAAACTCAAAACTTTTGGTTGCGGGGCTAATAGGATCAAGCTCCCGAACTTTCAAGGAAGCTATACAGCTAACCGATGATCCAAGTGTCATCAAAACCCGAACGATCACTACCAGATCAATTGATGTGGCTATATCGTTTCTAGGGAACGCAATTTCGGATGCAATAAGCGAGTTAGCACCCGATGATGCCTTGGCAATCCTTGAAGGTGTTAAGCAAAAGCTGAGAAGGCTTGATACCGAGATGAACCTTACCGCGGTGGCATCGAAGTCCCCGCGTAACCAAGGGTGAGGTCGCGCCAACCGGCGGCGGAGCATACCGGACGCTCCGCCGCCTGACCCAAGTTTAACCACTTGGGTTTTTTATATTGCTTTTGCTTGCTACAAGCCAAAATTAGGGCATAATTACAACATTCTCGATTGTGAGTGAACCTTGAATTTTACACGGAGGTGTAAAGTGAGTCCATCTAAGGGCGGAGACATCGCCAGGCTGACAGCTCAAGCTCGGCGAAAGCTCGATGTAGCGGCAGCTGCTGAAGCGGATCTTGCCGATCAGCAGCAAGTGGTACAGAATGCTAGGTCCCAAGCCTGGGCCATCATCGCCGATGTGCAGCGGCGTATCGAAGATGGCGAGTCAACCGGAGACGACGCACTGGATACAATCATCCTGCTTGAAGGCACAACTAGCCGGAAGCTTAGTAGCTACCACCAAGTTAAGCAACTTGGCTTAATGCTGAGCACCCGACCCGGGGAACCGTTCGTTGTCTTTGGAATGGGTTATGGCCGAGCAGTGATGGGGGTGGTTCCAAAAGCTGCTCGGGTAAAGCCAGTGCGAAACCTCATTACAACAAATGGGCTGGAGATTGTTGGAGCAACCGGCTTAACACTGGTCCCAAGTCAGCCATGTCCTGGTGAAGATGTCTCGCTTATCCGCCTGCCATACAGCAGCTTTACAAGGGGTAACCTTGCAGGGCCGATCGATCCCGGCCCAGTGGTAAATATTCGGATTGGTCGCTTCTCTGTGACCAACTGGTACCTCGAACTAAAGCCGGCAGATGCCTTTGCGGCATGGGCGGTAAGCCGAGAGCTGCCACTTGACGTGCCGCTGCCAGAATCGCTGGCGCAAACTCAAGAGCTGATGAGGCAACGCGAAACTCTGCTGGTGCAAATGACTAAACGGTTTGTTAAGTTGCAGCGACTAGAATCCGAACTGCTGCGCTGTCAAACCGACATCCGTGCAGCAATTGAGGCTCGGAGAACGGTTATCCGCAAGGTCCCAACTGGCGTCGCGATCGATTTCGAGTTCACGTCCGACATCGATGAGCTGATCATCGAACTGCGCAAAGACCTACGGCTAGCCACTCGCCTACAAATGAGAGAAGATCCGATGGTTAGGCAGATCGACGCGGCCGTGGGTATAGAGAGAGTCGGTTAAAACGATCCAACAAACAGCCCCCTGGAAGGACGAAAGCGCCCTCGCCAGGGGGCGTTTTCATTATTTCAATATAAATTAGTGCTGGTACCGCTGGTCGGGCTTGAACCGACACGCTATTGCTAGCACGGGATTTTGAGTCCCGCGTGTCTACCAATTCCACCACAGCGGCAAAAATATTCTATCTGTAAAAATGGAGTTAGAACGCTCAAAAGAGTATCATATATAGCTATGACTATAAATGGTAAAGAGCTATGATCCGATCTGAAATCGGCCACTTTCCAGGACAAAGGCTTAAAACCGCTGATAATGATGGCGTGGCGGCCGAAGCGGCCAGGCAGCGGATTGCAGGTTTGCCCGACCATTACCGGGCTGTTGCTAATCCCACACGTGAAAGCCTGGCTGGCAAAGTAGTTCCAGTTAGCCCGGCAGCCGAAGCAGCAATGGCCAGCGGTGATACATCATCAGCCCCAGAACCAGTCACCCTACTAAATCAACCTTATTCAAACAAAGCAGACCCTGTGTCTAAGAATGCCCCCAGTGTTCATCCGCACGCAAAAACTGCGCGCTTTCGGGTACTGTCTGGTCGGCTTAAACCGATCGCGATTGGTATTTTAACTTTTGGGTTGTTACTGCTAGTTTTTAAGGCGCCAATCTTTTTGCAGCAGGTCTCTTATTTAACAAATAAGCCGGCTGCTTCGAGCGTGGCCCCGGTTGCAACTGTAACTGGTACGCCAACCCTAACCATCCCCAAAATAAATGTTAGCGCACCAGTTGTGTTCGCAAAATCAAATGTTGAAGCCAGCATCCAAAAAGATCTAGAGGGAGGCGTGGTTCATTATTCCGGCACTGCCATTCCGGGTGAAAACGGCAATAGTGTAATTTTTGGCCATTCATCGAATGATTGGTGGGAGCCGGGGAATTATAAGTTTGTGTTTGTGCTTCTTGATAAGTTGGTGTTAGGTGACACTTTTACGGTCAGCAACAATGGCGTCCAGTACATATACCAAGTTACCGAAACTAAAATTGTACAACCAACCGATGTTGCGGTGTTAAACGGCAATGGCACTGCCGAGATGACCTTAATAACCTGTACGCCCCCCGGCACTAGTTGGAAACGATTAGTGGTGAAAGCCAAGCAAACCAGCCCAGCACCAAAAACCGATCAGGTAGAGGTTAAGACTGATGGCAGTGTTGGCTCATTACCCAACGGTACATTAACCAGTAACAGTGCCGGTGTTTCTGATCAGATAGGTAAGTGGTGGCAAGGCTTGACCAGCCTATTTAGAGGTAACTAGTTTCGAATTTTTATTGACTTAAGCTGGCTCTGGCCATTTGAAGTTACGGCTGTTGCAAAAATACGTTTATTATCGGCTGAGCCTGTTGGGGTATTTAAATCGCCACGCGTTACTGCAATAGCATAGTTTCCGTCATATTCTGATAAAACTATTTGCCCTCCCCGGTTAAACAGTAGGTGATAGTTATCAAACCAGCTAATTCCAGTAACAGCCGCATTTATTTCGGGAAAGCTATACAAGCGTTCGCGCTCAAGATCATAGGTGCTTACATGCATGTCGTCATATAGCAGTGCAAAACGGCCATCGCCGTTAAAGCGTACCTGGCCAGCAGTCACCGGAATAGTTTTAAGTTTGGGGTGATCAAACACGTTGCTGTATAGCAGGGCCTGATTGGCATCGGAGGCGGTAACCACTACTTGAGGAACGTTAATATAGGTGGCGTAATCAATTTGGTAATTTTTGCTAATCGGTAGCTTGTCGGCTAATCTCGAGCGCTTACCCCCGCTTTCCAGCAACCATAACGAAGGGTTAACACCAACGTTAGCGATATAAACTATGCGGTCACCGGCATAGGTGTAAGCTAGTACCGGATCGGTAAGTGGTTGGCTAACCGTCTGGCTGCCAATATCAATTTTGCGCAATCCTTCGGGTGAGCTCCAATACAACTGCTTCCAGTTATTGTTGCTAAAGCGTAGCTCGGAAAAGGGCTGCTTAAGCGAGTCGGTGAGGTTAATAGTGGCATCGTTCCCATTGGCGGCAACAACAAGTAGGTTAATCTTGCCATCACTCCCAGTGCGTCGTAGCAATAGGTGTGAAGCGTCGTTAGACCAGCCTAAAATCTCCAGCTTTTCGCTTGGTTGACCGGCAGCATCGAGGGTTGTCTGATAGACCCGAGTCTGCTGCTTACTTTGGGTATCAACCCACCAAACCCCCGCCTGTGCGCTGGATGGAACAACTAGAGCGTTTCGGTTGTGATCGATGCTGGCTAAGGTTTGGCTGATGGCTGGAAAGCTGGCGGCGGCTTCGACTTGTAGATGCTGCGGCAGTAATATAACATATTGCACTTGGGTAGCCTGGGCCGGGGTGACATCGACATTTTTCTGCCATGTACGATAACCGTCCTTGATCACTTCGAGTTTGTACTGACCACCATCATAAGTGTTGCGATAGGGTGTACCCCCTTTGCCGGCCTTGCCATTTATATAGATCTTGGCTGAACTTGGGATGCTGGAAACGATTAAAAGGCCTTTGTGGGCAAGACGGCCGGTTTTGAAGTCGTAGCTGTACCCATTACCATAGGCAATTAAGGCAAAGGTGCCCAGGGCAACCAACGCCGCACCAAGTAAGAAACCGAGTATTGATAACCACGGGCGTTTCATAATCGCTCTTCACTATAAGCCAGCTGGCCCCTAAACACCAGTAGCGATTGGCGGCCAAACCAGGGTATAATGGCTCCTGATATGTTTGGAAAAAAATTAGCCATTGATCTGGGGACAGCCAACGTTTTGGTATATGAGCCCAAGCGCGGGATTGTCATAAACGAGCCCAGCGTCGTCGCTATCAGTACCGCCGACAATAGTGTGGTAGCGATTGGAGCTGATGCCAAAGAAATGCTCGGCCGTACACCTGATACAATATCGGCCTCATACCCCTTAAAAGACGGCGTAATCGCCGATTTTCGAATTACTCAAGCTATGATCCGACATTATATTGGCAAGGTTCTAGGTGGCTTTCGCTTGACGCGTCCCGACGTGATGGTGAGCGTACCAGCTGGAGCCACAAGTACCGAACGACGAGCAGTGGTAGATGCTACGCTGGCTGCAGGTGCTCGAGCCGCCTATATTATTCGCGAACCGATCGCGGCAGCGCTAGGAGCCGGGATTCCGATCGCATCGGCGGCCGGCAATATGGTCGTAAATATTGGCGGGGGAACAACCGAAATTGCGATACTGTCGCTGGGCGGTGTTGTTGCCCAAAATTCGGTGCGGGTTGGTGGGAATAAGCTTGACGCCGCGATTGCCGATGGCATACGTCGTACTCATAACTTGGCAATTGGAGCCCAAACCGCCGAACAAATTAAGATCGAACTCGGAAGCGCCACCATTTTAAAACGTGACCGGACCATGGAGGTGCGTGGGCGTGATCTGGTGGCTGGGCTTCCTAAAACCATTACAATCTCATCCAACGAAATCACTCGCTCGATGGGAGATGAGCTAGAAAAAATCATTTTAGCCATCAAGGCGGTACTCGAGCAGACTCCACCGGAACTATCCAGCGATATTATTGACCGTGGCATGATTTTAACCGGCGGCAGCGCACAATTAAACAACCTGGATAAACTACTAACCGAGGTAACGGGAGTGCCTTGCGTCGTGGCCGAAGACGCTCAGCTGTGTGTGGCTCGGGGCGCCGGAATCGCTCTCGACAACCTAGAAGAGTACAAACGCAGCCTGGCGGGTCTAAAGTGACCCTTAGCGCACGGCGGATTGGTGCAGTAGGAGTTATCTTGCTGGTGGCTGTAATGCCATTCCACGCTTTTTTGAGTGTTTGGATGGGCTCCTTAGTTGGCCACCAGGCGCTGTGGCAAGCTTGGAAAGAAATAGTCACGCTAATAGTGGCTTTGGCGACGGCCGTAGTGCTTTGGCGCGAGCCGGCCGCCCGAGTTAGGCTAAAGCGCCCGGAGGTTATATTGGCGATAGCGTTCGGGGCTTTGGCGCTATTGGTAACCTTACTGATTCACCCTAACCTTAAAGCTACTGTACTGGGAATTAAGACTGACTTAGAATTTATGGTTTTATTTGTAGCTGTGAGCATAATGGCGAGTCAATCACTTAAAATAAAAATCATTAAGACACTACTTGTCGCGAGTGCAATTGTAATTGGCTTTGGCATGTTACAGATATATGTTCTGCCTAAGGATTTTCTGATCAACTTTGGATACGGAGCAACTAGCCTTAAGCCATATTTAACCGTAGACCCAGCCATTAATGCTATACGGATACTGTCTACTTTGGGAGGGCCAAACCAGCTCGGTAGCTTTTTAATACTGCCATTAGCTTTGGTTTATGCGATGATGCTAAACCGACCGCGCTGGTGGCACCCCGTCTACTTGTCAGGCGGTGCCGTGGTAATGTGGGCGACTTACTCCCGCAGCGCATGGTTGGGGCTTGGAGTGGCGCTACTGGTGGTTACGATAATGGCCTTACCACGCGTTTGGCGATTGCCGACTCTGCTGTCCGGCGTGATAGTTGCGGCCATTGGCCTCAACTTGATTGTTGGTGCTAGCGGCCGCACGGCAAAACTGCAATATTATTTGTTTCATTCAACTACGACCGACACCGGCATTGCCGCTAGCACCGAACAGCACAGCCTAGCCCTGGGCAATGGCACCGAACGGTTTAAGGCTCAACCCCTGGGCAGTGGCTTGGGGAGTGCTGGACCGGCCTCATTCTACAGCGCTAACCCTTTTATACCGGAAAGTTATTATTTACAAATTGCCATCGAAACTGGGCTTGCGGGTTTGCTGCTGTTTGGGGCCTTTGAATTGGCTGTTGCGCTGCGATTAGGGGCGTTAGCAACGGTAACGCCTTCGGCTTCGGCGGCCCTTGGCGGATTGTTGGGCATCGCGGTTATTAACCTGTTTTTGCACGGTTGGGCCGATAGCAGTACCGCATTAACATATTGGGCATTTACTGGCGCAGTCCTTGGGGCCAGCGTTAAACCAGAAGCCATCGCTAAGAAGCCGGTTGCCAAATGAAAGTAGCAATTGTTCACGATTGGCTTAACACCAAAATGGGTGGGGCCGAAAATCTGTTAGTTGAAATGGCAGCAATGTACCCTGATGCCCCTATCTACACGTTGATATATGACCCCATGGCTGTAGGTGACGCGATCGACCCGCAGAGGATCCGGACTTCACGTTTGCAAAAAGCTCCCGGATTCTTAAAAAAACGCCCTCGATACTTATTGCCTTTTATCCCAGCTGCCATCGAACAGTTTGATCTTAGTGAGTATGATTTAGTACTATCACAATCTGGGGCTTGGGCTAAAGGCGTTATTACCAAACCCGAAACTCTGCATATTTGCTACTGCAACTCACCAATGAGATTTGTGTGGGACTATTGGCCACGCTACCTTAATGAACAGCGAGTAGGCTTTATCCGCCGATTTGCGATTCGCGTTCTTACGAGCCGCTTGCGGCTGTGGGATTTTTACAGTGCTCCAAGGGTTGATAAATGGATCGCAAACTCTAAAACCGTTTCCGGACGCATCAAAAAGTATTATCACCAAAATTCAACTGTCATCTATCCTGGTGCCGATGTCGATCGCTTTAAGCCAGTAGCTGATCATCAAAAAGCCGACTACTTTGTTACACTATCCAATCTCACACCTTATAAAAAAGTTGATATGGCAATTGAGGCCTGTAACCGCTTGGGTAAGCCATTAATTGTCATTGGTGATGGACCAGATCGCGGGCGATTAGAAAAGCTGGCTGGGCCAACCATTGAGTTTGCCGGTCGCGTTAGCAATGCTAAACTACCGATTCTCTTAGCCAAGGCTCAGGCGCTTATATTCCCGAATGAAGAAGATTTTGGCATTGCGCCAATAGAGGCAATGGCAGCCGGTACCCCAGTAGTGGCCTATGGCCGAGGCGGCCTTACCGAAACGGTGGTTGCTGGAAAAACCGGGGTGTTCTTTGAACAGCCCAGCGTAGATAGCTTAGCCGAGTGTTTGCAGCGCTTTGATGAGCATCAATTCGAGCAAAAAGCGCTGGTGGCTCAAGCTCATAAGTTTAGTATGGAACGGTTCCGTATAGAGTTACGCCAGTTTATAGAGGAGGCTTATGACAATCAAAACAAAAACTAAACGCTACGATGTTCTGGGCGTGATGCTTGATGCCATGTTAATGACAGAAGCAGCCGACGCCATAATGATGCGCTGTAACCAAAAGGGTGCCGTGTATGTAGCAAAGCCATACGTTGAATTTTTAGATGCCGCACAACGAGATGATGAAATTAAGCGGTTGCTTAACCACAGCTGGCTATCTCTCCCAGATAGTGTATCGATGCAATGGGCAACTGCCTATTTATATGGTGGTAAACCAGGAATTTTGAGGGCCTTTGGGCTAGCCGCCTCGATTGTATTATCTCCAGATCGAATGCGCCAAATTATCCCAGAACGCTATAGCGGCGCCTCGTTTAGTTGGCTGCTGCTTGAACGAGCGGCACAAGCCGGTAAAAGCGTCTACTTAATGGGCAGCCCGGTCGATAGCAGTATTGAACTGACTGCGCAGGTGATCAAACGCCGGCTCCCAGACATAAAAATTGTCGGAACCCGAGCCGGGGAACTGGGCGGCAAAAGCCGCAATGAGCTGCTGGATTCTTTGAAGCAAAAACACAATATTGAAAAGGAACTAGTTAAAGAGCTGCGTCGGTTAAAACCAGATATCATTTTGGTTGGGATGGGATTTCCCTTACAAGAAGTCCTAATGGACCGATTGGCACCACAACTTTTAAGGGGGGTGTTGGTGGGTGAGGGTGGCACTTTTGATTACGATAGCTTTGGCGGAAAAAAGCAGCGAGCACCGGTTTGGATGCGTGATTTGGGGCTAGAGTGGTTATGGAGGCTAGCCCTTGAGCCTGGTCGCTGGAGGCGGCAGCTAGCCATACCACGGTTTATGTGGGCGGTTTATCGCCAACCAAAACGCTAAAACTATTCCCAGCCGCCTCGCAGTGATGTAACATAAGCACTATAAGTAGGTTGAATCTGTAAGTAGATGCAATGTTCTAGTTGTGGCAAAACTGGGTTTGTAGTGGTCAGTGGCAAGCGCTACTGTAGCTCTTGTGGCGCCAAATATTCCGATCAAGGTGCGCCAAGGGCTATGTCTGATATTAAGCCTGCCAGCGCCAGTGCGGCAGTTGCAACACCAGTATCAGCCACCAACCCTCAGCCGCCACTAAGCAGTGATGTCGCTGCGCCAATTGCGGTCAGCGTGGCCAAGCCGGCTACCCAACTTCACGGAACCCGACCAGGAGCTATTAGCGCTGGTGTTCTTGATTTGCGGGGCACTGGCCCGGCAGACACTACATTACTGCCATTAGCACAAACCGTAGTAGTAGCCACCACCCCAGCAGCAACGGCCGAGCCCGCTGCGACTCCAACAGTGGTAACTGCGGCGCCAACGCCAGCTGAAAATGAGTTATTACTTGAGGCCACTGCCGATGACGGAATCGTTGAGCCAGTGGTTACTCCAGCCGCTGCGCCAGAAATCTCATCATTAATCCATGCGCCATCAATAACCAGTCAACGCCCGGCAAGCACTCCAGCACCAGTAGCTACTACAACACCAGTCGACTTAGCCACTCATCCAGCGCCTATGGCCCTATCTCCAAACGTGGCGACGCATCCATTGGTTAAGCGCTTTCCCGAACATCCAGCCGTCGCCAAAGCACCCGAAACGCTTACTACTGGCAATGATCTACCCGGCCAAGTAGCCACCCAACTAGAGGCGTTGCAGGCCCAGCTTGGTGCTGCCCCAGCGATAATGGCGCCAACCGATGTTACTGCTTTAGCCCCAGCGGCGGTATCATCACCAGATTTACAACAAGCCCTTGACGCCGCCAAAACCACCAAGGCACCAAGCGTACTAAAAGTTGGCGCCGCACTTGCCGCCATCGCCATTATGGGTGGATTTGTATGGCTACAAAACTCCCCCAAGCTAGCCTTTCGTTCGGCGGCTAGCAAGGCCGGAATCGAAGCCAGCCTGCCTACCTACATTCCTTCTAGCTACCACCAAAATGGCCCTGCAACGGTAGGCGATGGCCAGCTAACACTTGATTTTCGATCACCCAGTAGTGACGACCCTCTGCGAATTAGCCAAAAGAAAACCGCCTGGGATTCAAACAGCCTACGTGAAAACTTCATCACACGCCAAAGCGATAACTACGTTGCGGTTTCCGGCCAGGGTCTAACCATATTCTTGTATAACGATAATGCCAGTTGGGTAAACCATGGTATTTGGTACAACGTAAGTGGTACCGCCAAGCTTAGCCGCGAGCAAATATTAAAGGTGGCCTACGGCTTATGAACACCACCGCCTGGGAGCGACTGGTAGACAGTATCGACTTAAAATCTGGAGTTGACCGACACGGCAAGAGCCAGCGTCCAATCGAAGACCATCCTAAGCTTGAAGAAAGGGTGGAGTTTGTGGAGTTTGAGTCGAGCGGCCGCCCTTTAAGATTGGAGCGTATTACTGGTCCAGCCATCGTTGATCGCAAGACTCACTATAGCCACCGGCCCGGAGTAGCCAATCGCATTGAGACCATTTATGATTCATCCGAAGAAGCCTCGCGCGTCCGGCTACTCGAACGCAATGGAGATGACTGGACCGAGGTCGAGCTTTCAGCGCTTAGTTTGTAAAAAGTGCAAACTGACAATCAGTTTGATAACCGCTACACTGTAAACATGTCTAAACCCATAAGAGTTCGATTTGCACCTAGCCCAACCGGTTTTTTGCATGTTGGCGGTTTACGTTCGGCCTTATTTAATTATCTGCTAGCTGCCAATACTAAGGGTACGTTTATTCTGCGCATTGAGGACACCGATCGAGAACGGCTGGTTGATGGCGCCAGCGATCAGATTCAAAATAGCATGCGCTGGCTGGGTATCGACTGGCAAGAGGGGATTGCTGCTGGCGGCAATCACGGCCCCTATGTCCAGTCTGAACGCTTAGAACTGTATCAAAAGTTTGCAAACGAGCTAGTTGCCAATAATGCCGCATATTTGGACTACACTCCACCTGAACGCCTAGCCGAGCTGCGCAGCGCTGCTCAAAAGTCCAAAAAGCCCTTTCGATTTGTAAAGTCGATGGCAACACTAGAAGCACCTTCGGCGGACGCCAAGCCAGTGATCAGATTCGAAATTAAAGCTGGCAAGGATGTCTGGTGGGATGATGCGGTATGGGGACCACAAAACTGGCAGAGATCGGCGTTGGACGACTTTGTGATGATTAAATCTGATGGCTTTCCAACTTATAACTTCGCGGTGGTAATTGACGACCATTTAATGGAGATCAGTGATGTTCTCCGCGGTTCAGAATTTTTGCCCACTACCCCCAAAAATATTTTGGTGTACGGGGCGATGAATTGGGATTTGCCACGATTTGGGCACTTGCCCCCAGTGCTTGGCAAAGATAAGGCCAAGTTAAGTAAGCGCCACGGCGCTAAGTCTGCCCTCGAGTATAGAGATGAGGGTTACTTACCAGAAGCGGTGGTTAACTACCTGGCCAGCTTAGGTTTTAATGATGGCACCACCGAAGAAATTTATTCGCTGGATAAATTAGCCGGGGTGTTTGATCTTAGTCGTGTGCAGACCAGCCCGGCCATCTTTGATCCAGAAAGGCTAGAGTGGATGAATGGCCTATACATCAGGCGGCTAGATTTAGGTAATCTGCTGAAGCGCAGCTTGGGTTTTTGGCCAACGTCTGCAAAATCCGCTCGCGAAGACTATAAACTAGCAGTTTTAGGACTAGTGCAGGAACGGCTTAAATTTTTGGGGGAGTTGCCCGAACTTACTGAGTTCTTTTTTACAGACCCCAAAGTAGATGATGATTTATTGCCTAAATCTATCGAACTATTGCGACGCTCTGAATTGCTAATAATGATTAATAACAGTTTGAACGAAAGTAATTTCAGCGAACCAGATCTTGAAAAACGCCTTCGCGGGCTGGCTGAGGATCAGGATATTAAAGCCGGTCAATTGTTTAGTTTAATCAGAGTTATAGTAACGGGTTCGGTTGCCTCGCCGGGCTTGTTCGAAACGCTACATGTACTTGGAAAAGAGGTGGTTCTACGGCGGCTTAGCAAAAGCTAGCTATATGAAGTATTGTCGTCACGCATCCTGTGTCGTAGCTTCAAGCATAACCACTATTATGATAAAATACACACATGGCGGCTCCGTCCAAAAAACCAAATCCCAAAAGTTCTAATCCATCGGTTAATAACACTCCCATAACCGAGCAAGTAATTTCTGTGACCACAAATCCAGCTAAAAAAGCGGATAAGCCGGCCGCCGCTACACCTCAGGCTGAAAGCGCACCACCTCTCGACGATTTTAAAATGCCAGAGGATAAACCAGTTAAAGGTCAGGGCTTCAAAAACTTCGTTCAAACCCACCATACACGAATAATCATGGCTATCGGCTTACTAATCGTACTGCCGGTCAGCGCTTGGGCCTATATTCAGTTCACCAAGCCAGTAGATCAGGTTTCTAGTGAAGTCCATGTTCCTAAGAAAGTTCCGCCCAAACCTACAACCAAAGCCTCCCCCTTAACTGGAGTTGAGCTGGCGCCAGAGTTAGCCGATCGGCCCATAACAGCGGTTGTAATCGAAAACCATACCGACGCGCGGCCACAGTCCGGTTTGGGGCAAGCCGGAGTAGTATACGAAGCCTTGGCAGAAGGTGGTATTACCAGGTTTTTAGCCTTTTATCTAGAAAACCGCCCTGCGACCCTGGGCCCAGTTCGCTCGGTCCGTACCTACTTTGTAGATTGGGCTCTTGAGTTTAACGCACCAGTGGCCCACGCCGGAGGCAATGCTGACGCGCTCGACCTTATCGGCCCGTTGGGCATGAAAGATTTGAACCAGTTTTCTAATGGTGGGTATTTCTGGCGCGCAAATGATCGTTATGCGCCACATAACCTCTACACATCTAGTGACAAGTTAGATGAGTTAGAGAAAAAATTAGGCTACGGCGTACCATCTAGCTTTAAACCCAACTTACGCCAAGCTGATGCACCCGTAGCCGGGGCGCCTCACCCGGATATTAACATCAACTACTCCTATACAGGGTACCAAGTTGAATATAAGTATGATGCCACCTGTAACTGTTATTTACGGTTTTTGGCTGGGGCGCCACATGTTGACCGCAATGACAATCAGCAAATTAAGGTTAAAAACGTCGTTGTAGAGTACATGCCTACCAGCTACGGCACTACTCGAATTGGGGAACAAACTGTAATAATGGGCACACCAGGGTCGGGCAAAGCGGTAGTGTTTCGTGACGGCACAGCAATTGAAGGAACTTGGGTTAAATCGGCTCATACCGATCGCACCAAACTGTTAGATGTTGCTGGCAAAGAGATTCCGTTAGACAAAGGAAATACTTGGTACAGCATCGTGCCTTTAGGGAAAACCGTCAGCTACTAATTAAAGCGAGACATTCAATAATTCAAAAATGAAAACTCAAACTAAAAAATCCACCGCTAAAAAGAAGTCTGCACCAGTCGCGTTGGCCAGCAAGCCTGCGCCGCGTGGAAAAGCCGCCAAGATCGCTGTGTTAAAGCGTTCGGCGGCAGCTAAGGCTCGTTGGCATCGATTAAGCCATCAAAGACAGGCTACTCACCATTTTGGCGTTTTAGCATTGGCGATTGCAGTGGTACTTTGCGTAACCAGTGTGGTGGTGGCGACCGCTAGTAATTTGGTCCCCCCATCTGGCCAGCCAATTGATGCTGATGTTTACATTCGTGCTGCTCAAGCAAACAAAGCTTCTGGGATTAGACCAGCCGACCAGTCGGGCCAAGCCAGTTGGTACGCACTTGGCCTTAGAGCTCCAGATGCACTAACCTGCGCATCAAGACAGTTTCCTCGAGGAAGCTACTTAGAAGTTACCGATTTACGTAATGGTAAAAAAGTCACTTGTTTAGTTAATGATTACGGGCCAACTGCCGGTACTAACCGCATCATTGATCTCTCGCGAGGTAGCTATAGCCAACTTGAAGGACTAGGGTCTGGTACACTGCCAGCCGAAGTTCGAGTCACCCAAGGTCCTTAATTCCGCTATAATCGCGTTATGAAGCTGCTGCGTACCATTTTGCCGGCCCTCATTAGCGCCGTTCTGATTTTAATTATTGTACGACTGGCGCCCTGGGACCAAGTTTGGTTGATTGTCCGCAATATCGATGCTGAATCGCTAGTATTACTGTTGATTGCAAGTTTGGCCTATTACGGCATCAAAATCCTGCGCTACGGCTATATCTTACGTGAGTTAAAAGTAAGATTGCCGTTTTGGAGAGTGGCTCAACTTTACCTAGCCGCACAGCCGGTGTCGTTATTACCCGGAGGTGAACTGTACCGAGTGAGGATGGTGCACGTGCACGAAACGGTTCCAACCTCACAAATTTTGCCAATCTTTACCACCCAGGGGATTCTTGAGGCACTAGCGCTAGCCACAGTGGCGGCAATTGCCTCGCTACAGCTACAGTTAGGGCGTTTAACAGCCGCCGGTTTGTTGATAGTTGTCGGAGCAGCTGTAGTAGCGGTGCGTTTTGGTGGGTTTAGGAGTCTTTTAAGTGGCTTTAACCGCTTACCGTTGGTAAACATCAGCCGTGCCAAAATTGAGTACTTTAGCAAAAATAGCCAAGAGCTTTTAAAAGGCAGCGCATTCTTTACACTTGTAGCGCTATCGTTACTGGCCGAAGCGATCGGAGTAGCGATAGCTTATATTAGCGTGGTTGCGGTTGGTGGTAGCATTAGTCTGCCCGAAGCCGCATTACTCTATGTACTACCAATAGTTATCGGCTTTATATCGTTTTTGCCTGGTGGTCTGGGAGCCAGCGAACAGGTTGGCATAGGGTGGCTGCTGCTGCTTGATCTTGGCGCTGCACTATCTGTGACTGCCACTTTGTTAATGCGAGTCAGTATAGTAGCAACCGGAATCGCATATGGCTTGATGGCCAATGGGTGGCTGGCGCTGTCTAATCGGCGCGTTAAAGTCTAATTAGGCCCGGCGGGAGGTGGGTCTCCCGTCGCTGGTTAAAAGTTTATTTAAAGCCTAGTAGCAGGTTTGGGGCCAGGGGCTGCAGCCACGTTGTGCGTAAAGCATCCCCGCACGCATGTCTTGTTCGGCCGGAGAGGCGTTTGATGGCAAGCCACTACCGCCAACTCCTTGCCAGGTACCAAGGTTAAACTGGTAGGCACCGTAGTAGCCATTGCCGGTATTAGTGGCATAGTTTCCACCGGCCTCACGGGCACGTATGCGGGCAAATATGTCTCCAGTAGGAGCAGCCCCACCATTAAAGTGACTGCTGGCTCGTACAGCACCATTTGATTTAACAGGCGCTGGTGCCACCTCGCCGTAGCCTGCCGGCAACGGGCGATCATCGGCCTTATCGTTTGGCACAATCAGTTCCTGGCCAACGTTGATGACGTCTGGGTTGGTGAGCTGGGTGTTGGCATTCCAAATTGGTCGCCAGTTCTCGAGCTTGCTGTCGGTTGCGATAGAAGAGAGTGACTCTCCGGCCGCAACCACATGTTTAGGTTGATCTTTAGGTTTGCTTTCGGCCGCCTGGGCGGTTCCTCCAGCAATCACAGTTCCTGCCGCTACAATCAGTAGCAGCCTAGCGAATTTACGCATATTGCTCCTTTGCTTTATTCAAAACGTACCCCTGGGTTGGCGACACAGTCTGCCAAAAAACCCACCTCACTGCGGCACGAAATCTTAGGCTAACAGTGGCCCGTAGAGTGGTCAATAGGGCATTTTTACAAAATTGTGACAAGTTTGACGCAGCACATGGCAATTACTACCTGGTGGTGGGTAGCCAATAGTTTTCCACAGGCCGAAATCATGGTTTGACGGTTAGTGGGTAGACTGACATCATAGTTCTAATGACATCCTCGAAATACCAAACTACATGGGTAGGCGGCAACGACATTAAAGTGCTCGATGACGGACCCGAAACTTATGCCGCCATGCTTGGAGCTATTATCGAGGCTAAGCAAACCATTCTGTTTGCCAACTTTTGCATGCAAGCCGGCGAAATGTTTAATCGCTTCGAGAACGCGCTGATTGCTCGGGCCAAAGAGGGCGTTAAAATCTACATATTGGCAGATGAATACGGATCGGGACGAGTTAACCGAGGCCAGGTGCATCGCCTGCGGCAGGCTGGCATCGACTGGGTCTGGTATCAACCTTTTAACCCATGGAAGTTGCTCGACTTTAATCACCATCTACACAAAAAACTGCTGATAATTGATGGCCAAACCGCATTTACGGGTGGGGTTGGGTTAGCTGATTTCTGGGATCATGCTACTGGCAGCTATCCATTGCGTTGGCGAGATACTCACTTTCAGCTAGAGGGGCCGATTATCCGCGACATGATTACGGCTTTTGATAAAAGCTGGCGGCGTTTTAGTAAAGTTTTGTTGCCACAAATAGATTCTTCATTACCGGCGGTCGCACGTGAGCGGGGAACCAACATTATGGCAATAGACAGCCACTGGCGCTTTAATCGTATGACTCAAGTGGGCGAGCATTTAACTCACTTGGTTCGTGAATCCAAAACCGATTTAATTCTAGTAAGCGCCTATTTTGGTCCAACTCGCCAGCTTAGAACCGCTTTAAAAGCGGCCGTAAAACGCGGTGTTCGTGTACGACTACTCTTAAATGGCCCACACGCTACCCATGGTGTTGCTCGCGATGCTGGACGCCACTGGTATGGTCAAATGCTAAGAGCCGGACTAGAAATCTACGAATACCAACCAACTAAGATTCACTGTAAAATCACTTTGGTTGACGGCAAATTAGCTTCGGTAGGATCCGCCAATTTGAACTTTCGAACCCTAAAACACGATGATGAATTTAATCTGCTAATTGATAGCAAAACGATTGTAGACAAGCTGACTAAGCAGTTTAATACTGATCTTAAACACGCTATAGAAGTTGATCGGGTGGCCTGGAGCCAACGACCGTTACTCAAAAAACTGCGCCAGCTAATCGCCAGCTGGGGCCGCTGGGTTTTTTAAGCATTTACTTTTTGCCTAGACAGGTGTAGAGTGGGGGCGAGCAGGAATCATTCGATAGCTGAGAATTACGCGTTAGTTCGTAGATCGCCTAGAGAATTATAAAGGTCGACTGCGATTACTAACAAGGAATTCAAATGTCTAACCGTTTATACGTAGGGCGCCTGCCTTACGCCACCACCGATAGCGAACTCCAGGAGCTGTTTGCAGCTCACGGAACCGTTTCTTCGGCTCGCGTTATCACAGATCGCGAAACCAACCGCTCAAAAGGCTTTGGTTTTGTTGAAATGTCGACCGACGCCGAGGCCGAGGCCGCCATTAAGGCGCTCGATGGTCACGATCTTGATGGTCGCCAGATTGCTGTCAGCGTGGCTCGCCCACCTGAAAAGCGCTTCTAGCAACCGCTAAGCCAATAAAAAACGGCCCCACAAGGGGTCGTTTTTGGTTGCTAAATAATTAGCGGATGCCCATTAGCGTATTGCCAGTTAGGGTGGAAGCAAAGCTCATGGTTAATAATGATTGCAAATAGTTTAGGGCCGCCGCTTTTTATAGCGGCGGCCCTTCTCTCTCAGCACAGCTGGGAGGAGCCGCTGAAAGGTTGGCACCCAACAAGTGGGTAAAAAATATATCCTCGAGTCAGTCTGTCTGGACCGGCTTCACACTCGAGAAAAACCCTGTGAGCAAGGGCGACACGTGCTTTGGAAGTAGATAGTGCCTTGCCTGCATTAGATGCAGACTAAGTATTGGCGGGGAGTAACCCCCTTGTTGAGGCGCCCGCGGGGGCGCTCCGTCAAACGACCCTATGCCTCGCCTTGCGGCTTGACGTCGTCTGGCGCTTAAGCGGGAGCTTGGGAGTGATCCCGCGAAAGAGGAGCACCCTCGAATGTAATCTGCCACGCTGGATGCGTGATCGATTGTCCGAATTCGAGAGTAAACCCAACGGACATTGGGAGTACGACTTTAGCGGTCGCACCTGGCAACGGGAGAACATCCCCGCAGCGTAGTTGGGAGCCGATGAGGCTCGGATTGAACGCAGCCCCGGTTTGGGGCACCGTCGCAGCGGACCCTTATGCTCCGAAGAGCAGTTTGGTCTCCGGACGCTTAGAACGAGCTAAGTTCGCCGAGAGGATTGCTGTGAACTCTCCTCTTTAGGATTCTACCTTACCTGCAGCACAAATCGTTTCGCGACTCGGCAGGTGACACAGCTCTATTTTTATACGCCCCAAAGTGCATTGTGTCAATAAATAATAACGAATAAAAGGGGTGGTACACGTTAGGCGTACCACCCCGCGGCCAATGCCGCTAGTCCCCAAAAGGGTTCTGATTGTTGATCGCCCGGGGGATCCGAGCACATGCGCCCTTGGCGCCGGTGTTCTGAATCCTGTAGGCCCCACCAATCTTGCTGAAGGGGAGCTGGCAAGATGCCCCGGCGTAGTTAAAGGTGCCGGACCCGTAAATCTTGGCCATACCCGGGAAACCATTGTCGTGGGTTTCAAGCCTCACAGATACTACACTCGGGTAGCGCATGGCCAATCCAGCCTTTGCAGCTGAGTTCAGCTCTTTGCTGCTGGTGTGCTGGAATGAGCTCACTAAGCTGATCAGCGCTGCTGTAACAATCATCCCTACAACGTAGATGATTGCGAGCTTGTAGGCACGGGACATCGTTGATGCAGGCATAAATTGTTAGCCTTTCCGGGAGGAGGGAAGTTGCCATTGCCGAGCGTGTATCTCAACAATCTAACAAACTTATACCACATCTTGTAGTATTAATCAATGTTCCTATGCAAGTTCGCCAATTTAAGGGTAATTGGAATTCAACCCAACGAGGGGATTTCATTAAAACTGTTGGCCAAAAAACCCGGATTTTCGGATGATGTTGAGCCGGTGCAAATGGAGTTTTGTTACCAGGGCAACTTTGGCGAAGATCACCCAGATGCCTACCAACGCGTTTAAATAGATGCCATTCGTGGCGATCAGTCGCTATTTGCTACCAGCGTAGAGGTGCTAGCAAGTTGGCGCTTACTGCAGCCGGTATTAGACGCCTGGGGAGCTGATAAGCGCCCAATTGATCGCTATAAATCTGGCAGTTGGGGGCCCGACAGTGCCGATGCCTTGGCTTATCGTTACGGCAGTGAGTGGCTGGCCGGCGGCCCCCACATCTGCGAAGTCCACCCAACTAAATAACAAAACGCCCCTTACGTAGTTTCGCTTTTTAAAGCTCGTCAGAACAAAATCACATTCGTTGACTACGCCGGTTTTAATTAAAGACAGACCGGAAACTGTCATGGGTGTTAGTTTGCTTCAAAGAATCCCTTATGCGAACGGGAGTCGTAGAAACCCTTGATCCGCTCGCTTGTGGCGGGTGAGGTAAAAGAACCAGTACCCGTAAGGACCCCTTCGAAGTACCAGCCGTGGCCGGTACCGTTTTCGTGCCTCAGGGTAACGATTCTGACCTTGGCGCAAAGCGCGACAGCATTGTCGCCGACCGCGGTCCTGAACCCAGTTGTGAACAGCACCGAACGCTGTTCGCGCTTAAAGCGCACATCGTCGGACGGCCCGAAGCGATCGACGAAAGCCATAGCGAAGTCGAACTTCGATGGACCGTTGATGATCTGGATCGTATCACCAGGCTGGAGGATCATTAGATCCGCCTTTCTGTCAAAGTGTCTCTGTGTGCGCAAAGACTCGCGTTACCCCCAAAGGAGCCACCAGGCCAATAGACCAGGGATTAAACGTTATATTAACATATTAATGCGTTTTTTACAATGGTAAATCATCTAATGTCGAATTGGCACCACATCATAGGGGAGGTGAATGAGTGGTATGAGTTACTTAAGAGTGTATATCCGTTAATGACCTACCCGGGCCTTATGAAAACTAATTACTGAAACTTTTTCGTAACCAACCTAGTGATGTTTTCTGTCGAAAGTGGCGAGGTGTCTATAATATCTGCGCCCTCAATCCCTAAAATTTCTTTTTTAATCTCGTTGCTGATTTCAATTTGTCTATTTATCCGACCTTCTAAGCGCATATAAAACCTTGCTTTTAAAGCTTCCGGCGAAGCATCTAGAAGGATGTAGCGTATTGGCCCCGCATCATGAAAAGAATGACACTTTGCGACGTCTTCCGGATATATAATCCCACAAAGGATTGTTTCAATTCCGTTTTTCTTATTTTGGA
The DNA here is from genome assembly GCA_046597065.1 of Candidatus Saccharimonadia bacterium. Lineage (GTDB taxonomy): Bacteria > Patescibacteriota > Saccharimonadia > UBA4664 > SCTI01 > JBKJLI01. The sequence continues at coordinate 390,534 of JBKJLI010000003.1, read as the reverse complement.
TGGACTGCTTAAGCGATTGCTCAATTTTTGCATTGCGCCAAGCTTCATAGTCGTCCTCCCACTTGTCGGCTTCATCTATATCATGAATGTCGAATTTATCACTCGGTAGCTGCGCTTTTAGTCGATCAATTAATGAGGTTTTCCCTGCGCTAGCAGCGCCTGTAATGAATATCATAAAACCATAATAACAAAGCGACCCTGCGGTCGATAGCGTAATTGCAATTGGTAGACCATCTGTTATCGAATTGGAACCAAATCATAGGGGAGGTAAGTGAGTGGTATGTGTTATTGAGAGATGTGCATCCGTTAAGACCTCTCCCTGGCGGGATGTGAACCGTAATTAGAAAGTGCCATTAATTCCACTCCATGGTAATCAATGCTACCCAAGGAAATTTATTTATTGACTATAACGATGGTGCCACAGATCATTACTGCAATTAAAATTGCCACCAGCGCATATAAGACACTTGGGTTACTTTCCCTTGGAGACTTCTCCCTGTCGGCAAGCATGTAGTAGAGGACTGCTAAGAAGCCAAATATTACTCCTGTGAGCAAGGCAGTAAATCGGTCCATACGCTTACGCTGAGCGATCAGCATGCTCCAAATACCACAAGACACCCAAAGTGCGCCTATGAGTATATGTTTAATTGAATCCTGCTGGAGTAAGTCCATTATTTCTCTTTACGAAATTTTACGCATTAAAACAATTGCCAGAAAACATACTGCAGCGGCAAGTAGGATAATGGAGGAAATAGCCGCAATTTCGAAGTAGGATATACTTGGCTTGGCTAACGGAGGAGACCCGCCCTGATTTGAGACGTACTGTTCAGGCCGATTCTCGCCGGTCTGAGAAATATTAATATTGTAACCATGGCTTTTTAAGTAATTGACCTGCTCGGTAACGTCAATTCCAGATGGCTTTACACCAAAGTTGGCCACTAAGTAATTATTATTCACAAGCTATGCCGTCACCATCTCGATCAAGCCCATAGATATCCGATCCAATTACTCTGATTGGGCCGCTGACATACGCCGGACCATTTCCGCTACCTCCTGCGCAATCAACATCACTAGCGATGGGGACACATCCGGTGTAATTAGGATCGCATGAAGATTTAACAGCGGGAGGAGCCGGTGCGACGTAGGTTCCTTGTGAAATAATTTCGGTTACCGGCGCTAACGTCACTGTTTCTGATACCCTCTCACGGTTAGCCTCCTTACCATCTATATAGATGACCTTCCACTTAATGGATTTTGTACCGTTGACACCTTTTTGCTTGACCGAAGTTTGACCTTTTGCGATGGTTGAGTCTTCAACTTTTTGTGATTCATAACTAATTACTTCAGTCTCAGTTACTTCATTTTCAGTGCGATCTGCTGTACGATTTTGCACTTGTTGTGATGTGGGTGAGTTTGAGGCTGCACCAACAACTCCTAACTACCGCTAAACTTGCGATTATAATTCCGGCTTTTTTGAGATTCGATAACTGCTTGTACCAGTTTTTCATTGTTTATACCTTTGGTAAGGCTAGAATAGCATAAATGTCAAAGAGGTAGGTTATTAAAAATATTGGCGTAGGCGTAATTGTAAGACTATTGGCGTTTAATTTTAGTCCCGATAAATGATAGTAAATTTGCCGCTACGCCGAATATAATACCTACGATGACCGACTTAATTACTGTGTTCCAATAATTGCCGACGAAAAAACCTAGGACTAACCCAATTATCAGTCCAGCTGTAGCACCTCCCCAAATTGCTGACCTGTTGTCTTCTTTCATAACTGGAAGTATACCAAAAAAGCGCCGATGCGCCCTCTGAATCATCTATGGTAGTCCCACGGGGAATCGAACCCCGGTTACTGGAATGAGAATCCAGCGTCCTAACCGCTAGACGATGGGACCAAATCGCGGCGCTGTTTTGGCGGCCACGAAGTACTTGAACTCGAGTATATTAGCAAATTTAGAGCCCAAAGTATAGATCTAAGTCGTGCAAAAGGGCACGAAACCAGAGGGTTGATTCTCAAGTTTCGTGCCCCGGGGCAGAGCGGTTACAGCGCTGCCGCGTAGGGCGAGCCAGCGTAGGCTGCCACCTGCAGCTCGCCGAACAGCTCCAATCCGAACGCCTCTTGCGCGCCGGTAAGCGGCTGGTCATCGAGAATCTGCTGCAGCAGATCACGAACCTCGGCGGCCACGGCGGCCACGGCTTCTCCTGGCCGGACCACAGCCACAGCTCGGTCGAGCGCCTCACCGGCAAAGAGAACCTCGTTCAGCCGGCTAGACGGCAGGCGCAGGATCCTCTGTACGGCTTCGAGGCCATCATCCTCGGCCGCCAGCTCGTCGAACAGCTGGGCGGTTCGCTCCACGATCGGGGTTCGATTGACGTCTTGGCTCGACAGGGAGTAACTCTGCCGAAGGTGGGCCAGCATGAAGATGATGTCCAGACAGTCGCTCCCAAACAACATTATCTGCACGGACCGTTCAATTCGGCGATCAGTACACACTGCGAACTCCTTTATGGTAGGTGCAAGATTGTCATCATTATTGCTCATCTGGATCCAGATAACAACTTAGCCGCGGTTAACCGACCATACCCCTTGGCAGATCAGGGTAAAACGCCCATAATATAGGAGCAAACATAAGAGGGTTGATTGGATTTAGCCAAGCGCTATAGAGTACTCGCCGCGCTACAGGCGATGATGGGGGCAATAATTGCCGGCACGACGCTGGCGGTGTATCTGTTGACGCCCGATTCGCTGCGCAACGCTAGTTTGACCGTGGTAATCGGCGGGTTCGGGGCATTGGCCCTACTGTACTATGTTAGCTTGCACCAGTTGCTAAAGAAAAATCACCTCAAATTTTCATCGATCATGGTTAGCTTAATCACCGCCACCACCGTAATGCTAATCATTATTGCCACCGGCGGACTGGATTCGCCCTACTACGCGATGTGGCTACTGGGTATTGTGGTGGCCGGCTTCTTTGGCGCTGGCGCCACGCTAATAGTAGTGCTGGTTACATCGGCCTACGTGGCCTACGAGGCGTGGGTGGCGCCTGGAGCCAGCTCGAGCTATTTTATTTCTCATCTGGGTGTAATTGTGCTTAGCTATGGCACTGGCGGAGTATCGGAGTGGATCCACCGCACCTTGGGGAGAGCTGACCACCACGAAACGGTGGCGCGGCTTTCGGGCAAGCTGAGCGAGGAGTCACTTAAATCTGAGGCCATAATGCAGAGCGTGGGCGAGGGCGTGTTGGTAATGAACACCGCTCGCCAGATTCAGCTGTTTAACCCAGCTGCTGCCAAGCTAACCGGGTGGGATCTGCAAAGCGCCACCGGTATCGACTACCGACTAGTGTTAAACCTGCGCGACAGTGCCGGGAGCAAGCTGACGGACATCTCCGATCCGATAACTAAGGTTTGGCAGTCTGGCAAGAACTTGGTAAGCACCGAGCTGACCATGGAAACCAAGGCGGGTCGTAAAATTGCCGTCGAGATTTCGTTGTCACCAATTATTAGCAATAATTCAATCACTGGGGCAATTGGCCTGTTCCGTGATATTAGCGCCGAAAAAGCGGTGGAGCGCCAGCGCAACGAGTTTATTTCGACCGCCTCTCATGAAATGCGTACACCGGTGGCAGCGGTTGAAGGATACCTGAGCTTGGCAATGAACAGTGCGGTTGCAACCGTAGACGATCGAGCTAAGGGCTACTTAGTTAAAGCCCATGCCGCTACCCAGCATTTGGGTGAGTTATTTAGGGACTTGCTATCTGTGACCAAGTTAGAAGACGGACGTGCTACCACGGTAGAATACTTTGATGCCGGCAAGCTGATAGCCGACGCTGTAGATGACATGCGTTTTGAAGCCGAAAAGAAAGGTTTAGATTTACAGTTTGGGCCAGCCGATCAAAAAGTCCGTCGCGATCACAATGTAATTCCGGTTTACGCGGTTAAGGCCAACCCTCAGCGAATTCGCGAAGTAACCATGAACTTGCTCGAAAATGCCATTAAGTTTACCGCTAGTGGTAGCGTACGTGTAGGTATTGGTGGCACCAGCGATAGCGTTACGATATCGGTCGCTGATAGTGGCATAGGTATTGCCGAAGAGGACATACAGCATTTGTTCCAGAAGTTTTACCGTATCGATAGCACCGCCACCCGTACTATTGGAGGTACTGGGTTGGGGTTGTACCTTTGCCGCAGTATTATCGAACATTCTGGCGGTCGAATTTGGGTTGAAAGCCATATCGGAGAAGGTAGTAGCTTTAACTTTACCCTGCCGCGCCAACCCAGCGAGAAGCTCGTTAAAAAACCGGCGATTATTGGCAGCCTGGCCGGACCGGAATCATCAACCGATCCTAGCCAGCGAATTACTAAGCCGGTGGTTCATAGCCCCCAGGCGGCCTTAGCTACTGCCCCTATGCCGCCGCCTCCTGTAAGCGCACCGATTGATGCTAGCGACCGGACTGTTACCGATATTAAGAAGCCGGTTGCGGCCAGATAGTTGCAGATGGTGGCTAATATTGTTATGCTTTTTAGCAAAGGGATCCTCTAATGTCGAAGATTTTACTGGTTGAAGACGATTTTAACTTGCGCGATATATATGGTGCGCGCTTGCAGGCCGATAAGCATAATGTTGTAACGGCAGCTGATGGTGAAGAAGCATTGGCGGTAGCCATGCGCGAACATCCCGACTTAATCATTTTGGACGTAATGATGCCTAAAATCAGTGGCTTTGATGTCCTGGATATTTTACGCTCAACGCCCGAAACCAAAACGGTTAAAGTGATTATGATGACCGCACTAGGCCAAGACTCCGATCGTGCCCGCGGCGAAGCCCTTGGCGTAAATAAGTACTTGGTTAAGTCACAAGTGACCCTAGAAGACGTGATTGCCTCGGTTAACCAAGTATTAGGCGGCGAGACTCCTACTAAGCCTGCAAGTGGCCCGGCTAGCGCCCCCACTCCAGCACCATCAGCTGCACCGACACAAATGCCCGCCCCTGAGCCGGCTCCGCCAACTCCGGCCCCTGCGAACGACGACCCTAACCAAACGTAGCTTTATGCGCCTAAACCGTTTTGTGGCCGCTGCTACCGGGAAGTCGCGGCGAGCCGCCGACACCCTAATTACTGATGGCAAGATTATGGTTAATGGCAAGCCTGGCGCTATTGGCCAAACAGTAGAAGATAATGATGTTATTGAGCTTGATAGCGAGCGGCTGGTTGCTTTAACGCTACAGACGATTGTGTTAAACAAGCCGGTTGGCTATGTTGCCAGCCGCCTGAAGCAAGATGAACGGCCGACAATTTACGAGCTCTTACCGCCTGAGCTGCATCATCTTAAACCAGTTGGACGGCTAGATGCCGAATCGTCCGGCCTGATGGTGCTAACCAATGACGGCGAGCTAGCCCACCGATTGGCACATCCATCTAAGGGTAAGCTTAAGCGTTACGTTGTAGAACTAGACCGCAAACTTACAACCGCCGACCATTCACATCTAGAGCAGGGTATAAAGCTAAATGACGGCTTAAGCCGGTTGCATATTAAAGCCAGTGGCGGAAGTTTAATAGTTAGCCTTGGCGAGGGGCGCAATCGCCAAATTAGGCGCAGCTTTGGAGCCTTAAAGTATCGAGTAGACCGCTTACACCGAATAAACCTGGGTGATATTGAATTAGGCGATTTAGCCAGCGGACAGTGGCGGGACTTAACCCCATGAGTTTGACGACCATTTTATTAATATTGGTGGCGCTGTTACCTGGGACAAGCTTCGTTTCACTATGGCCCGGTATTTTGGCGTTGGGTAGCCAAATTGAACAATCTACCACTACCGTACCACCACCTATAATTGCGGTGCAGCCAATTAAAACCGGCAGCCAACCGTTAGAACTCGAGGCTAAGTCGGCGATAGCCATAGATCGCGTTAGTGGGCGGATATTGTACAGCAAGAACAGCGATTCACAGCTCCCGATAGCATCAATTACCAAGCTAGCTACCGTTATAACGGTGCTACATAGCCACAGCCTAGACCAGCTCGTAACAGTCCCAAGTCTACCAATTTACAAACCCGAAGATGAGTTGGTAGGCCTGGCGGCTGGTGAACGCTGGAAAGTGCGCGATTTGGTGGCAGCGGCGTTAATTGGTTCTGGAAACGATGCCGCTGACGCACTCGCAATTATGGATAGTGGCAGCAAGGAGGCTTTTGCTGTAAACATGAACGCCCGGCTGAAGGAATGGGGAATTGGTGACATAAACTTTAACAATCCCAGTGGGCTTATAGATAGTGGTAATGGTGCTAGCGTACAAGCGGTAGCCCAAATGGGATTATTGGTTCTGCACAACACCGATCTTTCTAAATTGGTTAACACCAAAAACCTGGCAATTACGAGCCAAGGCGGACGTCGAATAAACCTTGAAACTACCAACCAATTGTTGCAAAATGGCGGTTTTTCAGGTATAAAGACGGGATACACCTTAGCTGCAGGCGAGTGTTTTGTGGGGCTAACAGAGAGCAACGGGCATCAAATCGTAACCGCAGTGTTAGGCAGCCCAGACCGCTTTGGCGAATCTAGCCGACTAGCAGCATGGATAAACAGGAACTTTCAATGGCAGTGACCCCCTTAATTGCAATTATTGGCCGCCCAAACGTCGGCAAATCGAGTCTGTTTAACCGGCTGGTGGGACGACGTCAAGCGATCGTACACGAAACCGCTGGTACCACTCGCGACGCTAACTACGGCAACGTAGAGTGGGGTGGACGTTACTTTATGCTGGTTGACACCGCCGGACTACAGAAAAGCGCCAATGACATCGAAAGCCAAGTACAGGATCAGCTGGCAGAGGTTGCCGATATTGCCGCCGTTTTGCTGGTAGTGGTTGATGCTGGCAGCATGCTTACTAATGAGGATAGGCAGGCAGCCAAGCTAGCACTAAAAACCGGTAAGCCGGTGATACTTGTAGCCAATAAAATCGATACTGCAGCCAAAGGACTAGTAGATGCCCTCGAACGTTTAGGCGTAAAGCAGATAATGGAAACTTCGGCTATCCACGGGCAAGGTACTGGAGACTTGTTGGACGAGATCACCAAACTAGTTGAGGCCGCGCCTAAACCCGATGATGCCGAACCCGGTGTTAAACTGGCGCTCTTAGGACGACCCAACGTTGGTAAATCGAGCTTACTTAATGCGCTGGTCGGCAAGCAACAAGCGGTGGTTTCAGACACCCCCGGCACCACCCGCGACGTTGCCACTGCCCGAGTGCGTTATCACAACGAAACCATCACATTACTAGATACCGCTGGCTTGCGACGTCGCGGCAAAATAGAGCGCGGTGTCGAAAAGTTCAGCGCCCTGCGCACAATGGCTGCCATTGGCCAGGCCGACGTCTGCGCCATCGTAATGGATGCCGATGAGCTGGCGGTAGCCGGCGACCAAGCAATCGCCGGTATGGTCTTAGAGGCCGGTAAGGGGTTGATTCTAGTTGTGAACAAATGGGATGTGGTTGAAAAAGAAACTGGCACCCAAGAGCGGCTAACCCGACGACTAATGCGCGACTTTGCTTTTGCCCCATGGGCACCTCTGGTTTATACCTCTGCCACCCATGGCTTAAATATTACCAAGCTGTTTGGGCTGGCACTAGAAATTGCTGAGCGCCGCACCATCCAGGTTCCAACTGGTGAACTTAATCGGATCGTTTCGCCTCTGCTTGCTCGGCAACCACCAGCCGGATTAAAGGGTAAGCGGCCAAAAATAAAGTATGCCACCCAAACCGGTCATAAACCACCAACCTTTACCTTCTTTTCGAGCTATCCCGATTTGGTGCATTTTTCGTATAAGCGTTATCTAGAAAATGGCTTGCGCGCTGCTCATGATTTTAGTGGTACGCCAATTTTTTTGGAGTTTAGCAATAAATGAGTCGGTTAATTATCGGGCTAGGTAATATTGGCGAAAACTATGAAAAAACCCGCCACAATCTAGGATTTATGGTTGCAGATAGCTTAGCGCTAACATTTGGACATAACGTAAACGAATTTAAGCCGCATTCGAAAGCCAAAGCATTAACTCTCGACATCAAGGGACCACATGATCTGATTTTGGTTAAACCGACAACTATGATGAACTTAAGTGGCCAAGCTGTTGGTGAATTAGTGCGTTATTACAAAGTAGATTTAGAAAACATCTGGCTAATTTATGATGATGTTGACTTAAAGTTTGGTCAACTCCGGGTGCGGCTAGGGGGTGGTAGCGCCGGCCATAATGGCGTTAAGTCTGTGATTGCGCATTTGGGCGATGGCTTCTGGAGAGCGCGGTTGGGGATTAGTAATGATTATCTTCGAGATACCGAGACCGATAAGTTCGTTTTAGACAACTTTAGTAAAAGCGAACAAGCCCAGCTACCCGACCTAATCGATAAAACCGTCGATTATATTTCGGCTGCATTGCTTGATTCTAAACTTGATGATCATACCCGCGAGCTTATCTAAGTTTTAATCTCAATTTAATCTAATCTTGCCATAATAAACAAAACCCCGTAACAGGGTAGTACTAGACTTACCACTGACACAGGGTTTTGAAGCACCCTCCAATACCTATCCGAAGATATTTTAGCGATCTGGCGACAATATTGAGACCGGGTATTCGAGGGACTGAACTACCCGCTACAACCTAAAGGAGGGTGCATTTAGGCCGATGTAGGCGGGCAGGTCAGTAGGGTTTACTGGTTTGAAGAGCGACCAAAAAAGGTATAAGTACGAATCTATCACATATTGTTATAATTGTCAAGGAGCATTATGCAAGCGTTTGTGCAGTTCTCTGAATATAGTTATGCTAACTCACAATATCCAGCGCTTTTAAGAGAGGGTTTAACGTCGCCACCATCGTTGTTACTCGTTAGGGGCGAGCTGCCTAAAGGGCCGATGGTTGCGATTGTCGGCAGCCGGCGACCCACTACTTACGGCAAGGAAGTTACCTATAAGTTAGCTCGCGATTTAGCGGCTGGCGGAGTGGTGGTGGTATCGGGCTTAGCCCTGGGGGTAGATGCGATTGCTCACCGTGCGGCAATTGATGGCGGTGGACAAACAGTCGCAATTTTAGGAAATGGCATCGATGAAATTTACCCGCGTTCAAATGATCAGCTGGGTCGGGAAATTTTACGCGGCAATGGGGCAATTATTAGTGAGTATCGTCCCGGAACCCCACCTTTAAAGCAGCACTTTCCGGCACGAAACCGCATTATCGCGGGCATGTCGCTTGGCACCATTATTACCGAAGCCAATCAAGACAGCGGCTCGGGCATAACGGCCAAACAGGCACTGGAATTTAATCGAGTGGTGATGGCGGTTCCGGGTAATATTACCAGTCTGCGTTCGGCCGGGCCCAACAACTTACTCCGTAATGGTGCCATTCCGATAACCTCAGCTGTTGATGTTCGTGAAGCCTTGGGGCTAGATAACACACTGCCGCAGATCGAGCGTAGCCTGATTGGCCTAAGCCAACGCGAAAAGTTAATCATGAAACTGTTACTTAAGGGCATTCGTGACGAGCAACTACTAGTAGAAGCAAGTGGGCTGCATGCCTCTGAGTTTGCTCAAACCATCAGTTTAATGGAGATCAGCGGTCGAGCTCGAAATCTAGGTGCCGGAATCTGGATCCCTGGCTACAACTAGCCTAAATGGGGGCATATCCAGTACAGTAGCCCCATGTCTAACATCTGGAAACAGCTTAAATCGCCAATAATGGTACTCGCGCCAATGGACGATGTCACCGATACCGTCTTTAGACAAATTGTGGCCGAAGTAGCGCCGGCCGACCTTGCTGTCACCGAGTTTGCCTCGGTTGACGGGTTTGTGCATCCCAAGGGCCGGGCTAGTGTAGAGCGAAGATTGCAAGTTGATGATGCCGAGAAAAAGGCGGGGGTGCCGGTGATCGCCCAGATTTGGGGTGCAAGTCCTGATCATTACTACCAAACCGCTAAAGCCCTTTCTGCCCGCGGCGATTTTGTGGGTATTGATATTAATATGGGTTGCCCCGAAAAGGCAAAGGTGCGGCGAGGAACATGCGCAGGCATGATTAAGTACCCAGATATTGCTGCAGAAGTAATTGCTGCCACCAAGCGCGGAGCCGGCAATCTGCCCGTAAGCGTAAAAACCCGTATCGGTTTAAACCAGATCATTACCAATGAATGGTGTGGCCACTTATTAAAGCAAGATATAGCCGCGCTAACCGTACACGGCCGTACTGCTAAAGAAATGAGCAAAGTTCCGGCCCACTGGGACGAGATCGCCAAAGTGGTGGCGCTGCGCAATCAAATAGCTCCCGATACCATCATTATTGGAAATGGCGACGTAGAGAACCGAACCGAAGCCCTGCAGAAAGTTCAAGAGAGTGGGGTAGATGGCATCATGATTGGCCGAGGCGTGCTGCATGATATCCAAGCTTTTGCTAAAGAGCCAAAAGAAATGACTCCAAAAGATCGCATAGACCTACTTTTACGCCACTTGAAAGCCTATGAAGCTGCCTGGGGCCAGCATAAAAAATACGACCCGATGAAAAAGTTTGCCAAGCTCTACATCAACAGTTTTAACGGAGCATCTGAATTGCGAGCAAAAATCATGCAGACCAAAAGTGGTGATGAAGCACGCAAAATCCTTAAGACCTACCTGCTAAATAAATAGCGCCCCCAGACAGCGAGGACGCCGTATGGGGGCAGTTTTGACAGTCTGTGGGTCGCTGTCTAGCTCTCAACATCCAACGCATCAACATCCTCGAGCATTGCTACTTCGCGCGACTTCTTCTCTTTGCCGTATCGATCAACCTTATGATGGTCAACCTTGCCATGCAAGTTAGCCGGAGCGTCGTCTAGCTCATCAAGTTCTTCCATGCGCTTGGGGGCGGAGATGCCAACTGTACAGCCATTTCGTACCTTGCGATAGATATGACCATCAGAAGTCGCGTGACGCAGCAGCAGCACCAATGGATCCCTGCCAAACCCAAGATTTTCTTCTAGCAGAGCCTCTATCCCCGATGGGTTGAAAATGACTTCGCCCCTGGTTTTCAGAAATGCCATCAATGCGCGCAGATGCTTGCGTTCTTCGGGCAAAACCGTGCTCTCCACCCTGCCATCGAGTACTCGGCTGCCACGCTCAAAGCGAACCGGAAGCCTGACCTCAGCCTTTCTACTGGTGTAACCACTTGCGATTGCGTCTCGACTAAGCGATGACATTAGAGGCTCACGTTTGATGGGAGGCAAAGCTCTGCTCCTATTAGTCGAATTGTCGAAAATACGATAGTACATCTTATACGCCCTTAAGGGCGTTGGTGCAAGGCCCAAAATAAAAGGGTTTACACTACGGCGGCTTTATCGATATTGTAGGCTTCATGGCAAAGAACTTAGTAATTGTTGAATCACCCGCAAAAGCCGCTACTATCCAGAAATTTCTGGGACCTGACTATCAGGTAGCGGCTAGTTTTGGGCATGTTCGTGACCTCCCTAAAAAAGGTATGTCAATCGATATCGAACATAACTTTGAGCCTAGTTACGAAGTCGGTGCAGATAAAAAGAAGGTTGTGGCCGGACTAAAAAAAGCCGCCAAGGGTGCCACCGTTTGGCTGGCAAGCGATGAAGACCGTGAAGGCGAGGCGATTGCCTGGCACCTATGCAGTGCTCTTGGCATCGACCCCAAAAACACCAAGCGGATCGTGTTTCACGAAATCACCAAACCGGCAATTTTAGAGGCGGTTGCTAACCCACGCAGTGTTGATGTCGGGTTGGTTGATGCGCAGCAAGCACGACGAGTGTTAGATCGCTTGGTGGGTTATGAGCTGTCGCCAGTATTATGGAAAAAAGTCCGACCGGGTTTAAGTGCTGGCCGGGTACAGTCGGTAGCGGTGCGCCTGATTGTAGAACGCGAGCGCGAAATTGAGGGCTTCGAGTCGACTGCCAAATACAAGGTAACTGCCGAGTTTGAGGTTGGCGATTCCTTGTTAAAGGCCGAGCTAACCAGCCGACTTGGCTCGCTAACTGAGGTTAAGGACTTACTTAAAGGGCTGGTAGGATCAAGCTACTCCGTAGAGTCGCTTGCGACCAAACCCGGCACGCGCAACCCGGCGGCACCATTTACCACTTCAACCCTACAGCAAGAGGCTAGTCGCAAATTAGGATTTTCGGTGCGCCAAACCATGACTGTGGCCCAGCGTCTTTACGAAGCCGGCTTAATCACCTATATGCGTACCGACTCGGTTAACTTAAGCCAAACCGCCCTAGCTGCTGCGGCGATCGAAATTACCAAGCGCTACGGCAAACAGTATGCCGAGCAGCGCAGCTATAAAACCAAGTCGGCCGGGGCGCAGGAGGCTCACGAGGCCATCCGCCCAACCGAGTTTGGACGCGACAGTATGACTGGTGATAGCGGTCAGCGGCGGCTTTACGAACTGATTTGGCAAAGGGCGATTGCCTCACAAATGGCAACCGCTAAGCTAGAAAAAACCACGGTTACCGTGGCGCCAACAAATAATGCGGCTCGGTTTAGTGCTGCCGCCGAAATGGTAATGTTTGATGGCTTTTTGAAAGTCTATTTAGAGGGTCGTGATGATGAAGATGAGGATTCAGATCTGTTGCCACCACTAAAGAAGGGCCAAGCGCTGCCGTTAAAACAGATAATCGGTCGCGAAACCTTTAACCGACCCAAAGCTCGCTACACCGAGGCCAGCTTAGTGCGCCAACTAGAAGAAATGGGTATTGGCCGACCCTCTACCTACGCTCCTACCATTTCGACGATTCAAGACCGCGAGTACGTTCTGAAGGCCGATGTCGAGGGCAAGCAGCGCCAGGTCGATGAACTGACTTTTGATGGCAAGGCGGTGGTCGAAACCAAGCTTAGTGAAAATTACGGCGCCGACCGGAACAAGCTTTTGCCAACTCCTACCGGCGAGGTTGTAACCGACTTTTTAGTAAAATACTTCCCGCACATTATCGATTACCAGTTTACCGCCGACTCAGAAGCTAGCTTTGATGACATCGAAGAGGGTAAACGCAAGTGGCAAGAGGTCATAGCGGCATTTTACGGACCCTTTCATGAAACCGTCACCGCCGTAGACGGGCTTAGCCGCCAAGAAGTTAGTCAGGCACGGTTAGTTGGCAATCACCCCAAAAACGGTAAGCCAATTTACGCCCGCATTGGCCGATTTGGGCCGATGCTCCAAATGGGCGAAACCACCGACGAAAAAAAGCCGCTATTCGCACCAATACCCGATGGCGCAAAAATGGGTGACGTCACAATCGAGATGGCGTTAAAGTTGTTTGAACTGCCGCGCATTCTGGGGCAGACCGCAGAGGGAGAGGATATTGGAGCGAACTTTGGACCGTTTGGGCCTTATGTTAAAGCAGGCACAACATCGGTTTCGATTCGGCCAGATGATCCTTTTTCGGTTACGCTGGAACGAGCTCGTGAATTAATTGTAGAAAAACGCGAGGCAGCCGCCAAGGCACTGATTAACGATTTTGGTGGAGGTATTAAGGTGCTTATTGGCCGCTACGGACCCTACATTACCGATGGTAAAAAGAACGCTAAGATCCCTAAAGACCAAGATCCAACTACCGTTGATGCTAAACAGGCCGCCGAACTGCTTGCGGCCGCACCGGCCCGTAAAGCCCGAAAGCGCGTCCGCAAGGCATAGCCATAAGCGGTATAAAAAACTGCTTGTTTAACCTGTAAAATGTGCTATCGTCGGTCTTAAGAGACTGCCCATTTTAGCCGCTCTTAAACGCGGCTGCTTTAGACCACAAATGCAATATTAACGATTACTTGAGGGCGATGCTGCTAGCGTCGAACAACCATGGCGAAACCGGTGCACAAAAACCAGCTGCAGTTTTATGAGACGCTGAAAAAGGCGCCTCGAGTTCTGAAACAACCGGTTATGTTACAGCCGATATCGGCTAACAATATGTCAATAAATGCTCTGCCATTAGGTGGAGAGGTCTGGAATGATTTATCAGCGGGCTTGCATGATGCTGGTTTGGTTATTGGTGGTATAAAGCGAACTCTTACTGGCACATGGGCCAGGGCGCTTTACATTGTGATGGCACTTTCAATGTTAATTGGTGGCTCGGTGACTGCGGTACGGGTAGCCGATCAAACATTAAAAAAGTACGGACCCAGCTTGTCCAACCCATCTATCATCATGAATACCAAAAATACCGGTACAACAATTTTGGATCGCAATGGGGTGGTTTTGTATCGCGGCTATGGGGCCGTTGATCGTCGGATCATCTCAATTGATGAGATGCCGGCCACTTTAAAACAAGCCACCTTGGCTACCGAGGATCCTGATTTCTACCAACATTCCGGCTTTTCTTTGCGTAGCACTGCTCGGGCAGCTTACGAAGATTTGCTGCAGACCCGTAAGGCTCAGGGCGGCTCAACTATTTCGCAGCAGTTGGTCAAAACCACGCTCCTAAGCAGCGAAAAATCTTTTACTCGCAAATACCAAGAGGTAATTTTGTCATCAAAGATGGAGTCGGACTACACTAAGGACCAGATCTTACAAATGTATCTAAACACCATTTACTATGGCGAAGGTGCCTATGGGGCCCAGGCGGCGGCACAAACCTACTTTAATAAGCCATCCAAGGACCTAACGCTGGGTGAAAGCGCACTCCTGGCCGGGCTGCCCCAGAGCCCAAGCCGATTTGATCCTAACGTTAATCTCGAAGCCGCCACCGACCGCCGTAACTACGTGCTCGACCGGATGCAAGAACAAGGGTACGTTAGCCAACAGCAAGCCGATATTGCCAAAGCTGAACCGGTGGTAGTCAGCCAGCGAACGATCGAAATCAAAGCACCACACTTTGTTTTTTATGTGCTAGATGAACTACGTCGAGCATATGGTGAAGACACAATTGAAAAAGGCGGGATAACGGTGCACACCAGCTTGGACTACGCCAAACAAGTAGAAGGCGAGCGGATTGTGCGCGAGCAAGTTTTAAGCCTTTCCGATCACCACGCCACCAACGGGGGGCTGGTGTCGCTTGATACCCACACCGGAGACATCATTACAATGGTGGGCAGCATCGGTTTTGACGAGCCCGGCTTTGGTAATGTAAACGTTACGCTGGCCGAACTACAGCCGGGTTCTAGCTTTAAGCCAATTGCTTACGCCGCGGCCTTTACCAAGGGCTGGAACGGTGCCACCAAAGTCGATGACAAGCCTTTAAGCGTAGCCCAGAGCAATGGTACTGTTTACGCGCCTCAAAACTACGACCAGAAGTTTCGTGGGCCGGTATTATTACGCCGTGCCCTGGCAAACTCACTCAACATCCCGGCCGTTGAAGTGCTGCAGTACGCCGGCATTCATGACACCATTGCTATGGCCCATAGTCTAGGTATAACCGAACCCAGCCTGGTTGATGAATCGCGTTACGGGCTGAGCTTAGTATTAGGTGGTGGGGAGGTCCGACCGATTGATATGGCAGCAGTTTATGCGGCGCTAGCCAACCAGGGTCGAACCGTTACACCTAGAGCTATTACCAGTGTTGATGACCGTTTTGGGCAGGATATCTCGAAGCCAGCACCTAAAACCAACACCCAGGTGCTAGACCCCCGCGTGGCCTTTATGTTAACCAACATCCTAAGCGATACCAAGGCCCGACAAGAGGAGTTTGGGCCAAACAACCCCCTAGCCTTAAGTCGACCGGCCGCGGCCAAAACTGGAACCACCAACGATTTCCGCGATAACTGGACGGTAGGATATACGCCCGATCTTGTAACAGCCGTGTGGGTGGGCAATAACGATCACACAGCTATGAACAACGTGGACGGCATTACCGGTGCAGCACCTATTTGGCACAACTATATGGAGATGGCCCTAGCAAATACACCAATACATGATTTTACAATCCCGACCGGCGTGGTGTTCGTAAGGATTTGCCAAGCCGATGGCGGACTAGCCGAAGCAAATGATGCTAGTTCAGTAAACGAAGTTTTTCTGGCCGAAGCAGTACCAACCAAACGCTGTGGCAGCATAGGTGGTGGTGCCCAAGTTGCACCTGCCGCTACTCCGGCACCAGTACCCCTGGGGCAGCAGCAAACACCAAGCCCAGAACAAGCCGTTGGACCGGCACCAACCGGTGGCGGGGGCCGTGGTGGCGGGGGAGGTGGCAACACTACACCGGGTGACGGAGGCAACACGCCTCCTAGTGGAGGCGGCGGCGGGAATGCTCCACCCAGTGGCACACCAACCACCCCGTAATAATTAGGTAGAAGTGTTCAACATTTCCCTTAAAATTGATAGTTGACACTTTTGAATTCATATTTTATAATTTGTTTCAGATAGATCGTGGCAGTGAGGGTTAATTTGGCTGCCAACACATCAATCATCACCAAACTATGAATACCGAATCTACATCTGTACAGCCTGAGCTTGATTACCGCACCGTCGCCGAAGCGATTTTGGGTGCGCTGCGGCATGAGCGCGATCGTCAAATTGTAGCCGCACGCTACAGCCTGGGTGCCGAAAAGCGCCAGACACTTGAGAAAATCGGTGGCCAGTTTGGTATAACCCGCGAGCGTGTTCGCCAGATCGAAAAAAGCGCAACCACTAAGCTTCAAGCTCTAGCCACCCCTGAGCTACAGCAGATTGATGCTTTACTTAAGCGCCATTTAGAAGCTGGCGGCAATATCCGCCTACTAAAGGAAGTTGCTACGGCAATTGGCGCCAAGACTCCGTCGGAGCAAACTTATATTAGCTTTTTAGCTACGTTGGCTCCCTCGGTTCATGTAATTGACGACAGCGACCACTACCACGCCGCCATCAGCCTGCTACCTGAATACGATCGCACCAAGTTAAAAACCCTTAGTGACCAGCTAACCGGTCACTTAAAGCGTGTGGGCAAGCCAATGTCGATTGATAGTTTACATTCCAAAGCCGCGCCTAACGAGCAGCGTGTGACCATTGAAAATCTTGCTCGAGCTTCTAAGCATATCGAAGAGCTCGATGGACAGTGGGGGCTTAGCCACTGGCCAGAAGTTAACCCACGTTCGATCCGCGATAAAACCTACTTAGTTCTAAACAAACATGGTCAGCCACTTCACTTTAGCGAGATTGCCGGCCGAATTGCTGATTTGGGCAGTCGAAAGCGCAACGTTACCGTGCAAGCGGTACACAATGAACTAATTAAAGACCCTCGGTTCGTTCTAGTAGGGCGAGGCATTTACGCCCTGGCTGATTGGGGCTATACCCCTGGAACTGTCGCCGATATTATTACCGACGTTTTAAAGGCCGAGTCGCCACTGCATAAAGATGAGATCGTGCGCCGTGTGCTTAAAAAGCGCCAGGTTAAAACCACCACTATTGTTTTGAACCTTCAAGAAAAAGACCAGTTTGAACGAGTGGCCAAAGCCACTTATGCGTTGAGGTAACCACCTTGGGAGGGATACTCATCGGCGTGATACAAATTTTGGGAATTGTGCTATTTAAGCTTTATGGCTGGGTAGTCATTGCCCTAATTTTAGGTTATTTAATCTGGCAAAATCGCCGCCGCGAGCAATGGGTTAACCAAACCGATCACATCATGCTGATGATTGAGGTACCGAAAGACAATGAAAAAAAAGAGCTTTCAGCTGAGCAGATGTTCGCCAGCTTACACGGCATATTGCGCCCCAAAGCAGAACTTGATCGCGAGGGATCGCTGCAAGAACACATCAGCCTAGAGCTAGCCTCAATCGAAGGGCGGATTCATTTTTACGTCTGGACACCTAAGCACCTAAAGGATTTTGTTGAGGGTCAAATTTACGCCCAGTACCCCAACGTACGAATCCGCGAAGGAGTCGAAGATTACGCCCGCACCAAGGTAGGGGAGCGCCATGCATATACCACTGAGCTGCACTTAACCAAGGCCGATGTATTACCGATAAAGACCTTTGCCACCTTTGAAGTCGACCCACTGGCCGGCATTACAGCAGTGCTAGCCAAGCTGGAACAAGCCGGCGAGGAGATGTGGATCCAAATTCTAGCACGGCCAGTTGAGGACGATTGGCAAGACAAGGGCCACGCTTTTATAGATGAGGTTAAGAACGGCAAGTCGGTATCGCTACACCGGCAGGTGTTACCACAGTTAATCGAATTACCAATTTACGTTCTTAGTAACTTTTTTAAAGCCTTGTTTGTGCCGCCAGAGGCCCCCAAGGATGGTAAAAAGGACGACAGCAAGCTATCTACCGGCCAGCAGACGGTGATCAAGGCGGTAGAAGAAAAGGCTCAAAAACTTGGCTACCAGGTTAAGGTGCGAGTGACCTATCTTGGTAACAACCCCGATGTGGCCAAAAGTCGGATCCAAGCGATTGTTGGTGGTTTTAAGCAGTTTAATACTACCAATCTAAACGGCTTTATGGCGGAGGGGATTAATAAAGGACCCGATGGTCTGCAAGATTACCGTGCGCGTTTGTTTGCAGATAGGGGAGACACCTTAAACATTGAAGAGCTAGCAAGCATTTATCACTTACCCCATAAGAGCGTAGAGACACCTAGCATGGTGTGGTCGACCGTAAAAACCTCGGAGCCACCTCCGAATCTACCAGTAGAGGGTACGGTAGAACCAGGCGAAGTCAGTTTGTTCGGTCTAACTAACTTCCGTGGTGTATCTAACAAGTTTGGAATAAAACGCAAAGTCGACCGTGGGCGACATTTATACATAATTGGCCAAACCGGCACCGGTAAGTCTAAGTTACTTAACCTTCTAACTCTCTCGGATATTTACCATAATGAAGGTTTTGCGATTGTTGACCCCCACGGCGACTTTGCTACCGATATGCTGCAGTTTATTCCAGAGCACAGACTTAAGGACGTCATCTATTTTAACCCAACCGACCGCGACAACCCGATTGCCTTTAACCCCCTTGAGGTTAACGACCCGGTCATGAAAAACAACATCTCTTCGGAAATGATTGGTGTGCTAAAGCGGATGTTCGACAGCTGGGGCCCTCGGTTGGAATACATTCTGCGTTACACCATTTTGGCGTTGCTTGACTATCCCGATTCAACGCTACTCGGCATAACGCGCATGCTTACCGAAAAGGAGTTCCGTAAAAAGGTTATCAAGGAGATTAAAGACCCAGTAGTGCGTAACTTCTGGGTGAACGAGTTTGCCAGCTGGAACGACAAATTTGCCAACGAGGCGGTCGCGCCGGTACTTAACAAAGTTGGAGCCTTTACCGCCAACCCAGTTATTCGCAATATTATTGGTCAGCCCAAGTCAGCCTTTGATTTACGACAAGTTATGGATGAGGGTAAGATTTTAATTGTTAATCTTTCGCACGGGCAGATCGGCGAGGATAATGCTGCCATCCTAGGTGCGATGATGGTGACTAAAATACAGCTGGCCGCAATGAGCCGCGCCAATGTTCCGCTAGAGCAGCGTCGTCCGTTCTACTTATATGTCGATGAATTCCAAAACTTTGCTACCGATAGCTTTGCCGTGATTTTGAGTGAAGCGCGTAAGTATGGCCTTAACCTAACTGTGGCCAACCAATATATCTCGCAGATGCCTGAGACGGTACGTGACGCTGTATTTGGTAACGTTGGCTCTATCATCACCTTTAGAGTTGGGGCAGAAGATGCCAAGCCTCTCGAAAAGTATTTTGAACCGGACTTTGAATCGAGCGACTTAATTAAACTACACAACCAGCATATTGTTATCAGTATGAGTGTGAATGGCGAAAAGATGCCAGCATTTTCGGCAACCACGTTACGTATGCCAGAACCCGATAACGATCTTACGCCACAAATTATGGAAAATACTCGCGCTAACTTTGGATCGCGCCGCGAGGACGTTGAAAAGGCGATTGCCTATTGGAGTAGTGGACAGGCTGATAACGATGCCATGAATGGCGGTTCGGCGGGTGGGGAGAACTCTAGCTCAGCTAATTCGACTACTGAACATAAACCGAACACTGAAAACAGCTTTTTGGGTGGACTAAAGAATCCAAACCCTCCATCTAATTCGGCCGCGCGAGGCAACAGCCATAATAGTGGAAATCGAAGCTCAGGCGGGTCTGGGAGCAACCGAAACCACAGCAATAGCTCCGCAGGGCGTAACCGAGACAACAGAAGGCCGGCTGCGGCTAAACGCTAAATTTATATACCCGTTGGACAGATTGGGTATTTTAGCCGAAAGATTATACGTATTGTTAATGCCTATACGTAATTAGCGCCAGTTAGTGTATGTATATGTCACAAAGGGGAATAGCAACGCGTAGATGTCGGGGCTAGTATCAATAATAAGCGCCGAGCGCATACTTAAAGACTAAGAGGAGAGTTTATTGATAGTGTCGCACAATGTATATTTTGCGAACTAGATATATTTATTGTTTCCGTGACTGTTTGTACCTTTAATACTTATAGTTATGGCTTAGTAAAGGGTTAATAGCCGCCTTAATGCCCCGTATTTAGTCTTAGTTTTATCTTCATATTGATAGGTTATGTTTGAGATGATGGCTGCCGATGGCCCGTTGTAAATTCGACTTATGCTGAACTTAGCCGATTTATTAAGCTTAAGTCGTTAGCCCAGCCTCGGCATTTAATTGCTTGATAGTTAATCTACTGATAATAAATGCTACTACCCCACCATCTCCCCCATTCTTAAATCTAACTAATTATTTTTCTCTCTAGCCAAACCAAATTTATTTCTATCTAAACAAAAACCGAACAGGGAGGTGAAGTAGAGGAGTTGCTAAGGTCATACTGCCCTTACTTGTAGTAGGCTTTATTTTCTATGCGCAGGTCTATATAGTCGGCCGGTAACTTTTTTGCTCGCGCTAGTTCTTTCTTAACGGCTTGAAGGTCCTCTATCTCCCCTGCTGCTGAGCGAGTGGTATCTAGCTTTAGGGTGTAACCTTGGTTAGTTTTAATGTACAACTCGCTAGTAGAGGCCGGCACTGTAATCTCGGTCGCAACTAGACCCAAGCCGGCCAGCTTACCAACAAACTCGGTTGTGAAGCTAACAAAGGCGGTTGGGGCCACTCTATCACCCACCTTAACCGGTAGGCTGTTGCTATCGATCACAACCGGCAACTTAACATATACACCCCTACTCTCCCCAATAACGGTACCATCGCTATCAAGTAGGTAAAGCGCTGCCCCACTCTTCCAATTTAGGCTGGGTTGGCGCTCGTTAACTACCACGCGAGCCTGGTGTAGCCCACTCCTTGATACTTTGGCCTGCCTAACCCCCGGTTCGGCTTGTTCGATATAATTCTGCAGAGCCCCCGTGTTTAGCAGTAGAGTGTTACCGCCAAACCACTGCCGCCGAGCGCCCTCCTCGGCCACCCTAGTTAGGTGATCACCATCAAGACTCTGCTGCCCGCTGATGGTGATTTTTTGCAATCTTGTAGCACTTGAAACCAAGCCCATTATGACTACTAAGGCTAAGGCAATTATTGCCGGCCGCACCCAGCCAATCTTTAGGCGTGGCCCCCTTGGCGCCGAACGGCGTACTGGCTGGTCACGGCGGGCGTAGTTGGGTCGAGCACCGGCGCGTTTTACCTGCCGCTGTGGCCTCACAGGCTCCCTCTAACGCCAATTTTTGAGCTCTGGGCTGACTTATGTCCCGACACACCCTCTATTAGTTCTGCTAGCTTAGAGGCTGCTTCGGGGTTATCTAAGGTTGATATGGTGCGAGATAATCGCTTAAGTCGATCTGGGGAATGAAGTAGTTTGGTGGTAACAGTTGCAAGTGAATCAATATCATCTTCGGACAGAATTTCGGCGGCTCCAAATTTACTTAACCAACGAGCATTAGCTAACTGATGAGCGGCAGATTCTTGGTTAGGGATGATGATGGCTGGCTTAGCGTTGGCCGCCAGATCAGCAATTGTATTCGCACCGGCTCGCGCAATCACAATGTCGGCCACTGCATAAGCATCGCCCATTGCAGATGCGTCCAAAAAACCATAAACCTGGTATCCAGGCATTCTGGCAGCTGGCTGAGTCATTATACTGGGTAATTCGCCTTCTCCTGCCTGATGAATTAGCTGGCCGGCGGCAGCTAGAGACTTAATTTGGGCGATAACGGCCTGGTTGATAGCACGCGACCCTTGGCTGCCCCCGAGCACCAAGATGACTTGCCGCTTGGCATCAAGCTTAAATCGCTTTCGAGCGCTGGCAATCGTACCGGAGGTTTGCCCTGGCGGTAAAGGGGCGCCTATATATACCAATTTAGAGGCCGGCAAGATACCCCCTGCGTAAGCTTCGACTGGGAAACCCACAGCAATTTTACTTGAGCACCCGCTGAGAAGTTTTGTACCTAAGCCCGGCACAACATCCGATTCGTGGACAACCAATGGCACACCTAAGCTGTGAGCCGCACGGCCAACCGGCATACCAACACCGCCACCTTTAACAAACACCACATCTGGTTTGAAATCGTGGATTAGCCTTCGTGCCTGGCGGTAACCTCGGTAAATCCTGCCAATGTCGCGCAGGTTATTGGCTTGCATTGGTACATCAACCAGCTGACGCAGCCACGAAACTCCTCCGATTCTACGAAACTTACCGGCCGGGATACCAGCAAAGTGCAGTCCGGCAGTGACAGCCAAGCGCTCTTCGATGCCACCAGCTTCGCCAATGTAGAGCAGCTCGAGTGAACCCGAGCCGTTACCGGCTAATTTAGTGGCCTTAGCGCGCTGGGCTAACGCGTCGGCGACCGCTAGAACCGGTGAGATGTGGCCGGCTGTCCCCCCGCCGCTGACGACTATCCGCATAAGCTTCCTCGTTTACAGTGTATCTAGAGATATTAAATAGCATACCAGTTGCGAACAGCATTATCACCAGGCTTGAGCCCCCGTAGCTGATAAATGGTAACGGTATACCCGTCAAGGGCACCAAAGCCAGCATGGCTGCGATGTTAATAAACGACTGGAAAAGAATTATTAAGGTAATGCCGGTGGCTACCAAACGGCCGAACAGATCGGGGGCACGCCTAGCAATTTCGATGCCCCGGTATACTACAATCCCGAACAGGCCAATGATGATAACTGCACCAATCAACCCAAACTCCTCGCCGATAATCGCAAAAATAGAGTCGTTTGAAGCCTCGGGTAAATAGCCATAAATCTGTATACTTTTACCCAATCCCAACCCTAACACCCCACCGCTGCCGATCGCAATCAGGGCTTGGCTGATATGATAGCCCCCTCCGGTGGCGTCCTTACCTGGGTCCAAAAAGGTAGCTAGCCGACTTAACCGGTGCGGAAAAGTAATAATAGCTAGCCAGCCAGCCGTTACACCAGTCGCCATGATCAACAAAAGGTGTTGAAATCGAATACCAGCCACGTAAAACATGCCCAAAGCAGCCAGAGCCAGCACCATCATGGTCCCCATATCGCGTTGAAAAATCACCACCACAATACTTGTGATTCCAAGCATTACCACAAATGGGATAACGCCATCCAAAAAACTTCGTATATCATCCTGGCGCTTTTCGAACCATGCGGCCAGATAAACAATTAATGACAGTTTAAGCAGCTCAGCGGGTTGGAATGAAAATGGACCGAGGCTAAGCCATCTGGTTGCGCCATTTTTGGAAAAACTTAAGGCTGGGACCATTAGTAAGATTAATCCAAACAAAGCTCCTATTAATAGCGGCACAGCGAGCTTGCGCCAACGTTGATAATAAATGTTGATGGCAATCGCCCAAGCCACAGTAGCGATAGCAATATTTTCGAGCTGGCCACGAAAGTAGTAACCACTATCTACTCGGCCCAGCAACTTTTGGCTAAGAGCCGGATTAATGTTGTACATCATGATTAGTCCAAAAGCCATCAGTATAAAAACCGCCAAAGCTAAAACGTAGTCGCCACGATGACCGCGGGCTTGCATTTGGTTTGAATTATTTCGAGTGGTTTGGATTTGTGCCATTTTGGTATTGTTTATATCTAATCAGTTTGTTTAAAGTACATGGTTGCCCAGCAAACCGATAATTAATCCAATGACGCCGAATACCTGCCCAACCACCCAAAAGCGCATGGTTACACGTGATTCATGCCATCCCAAGGCCTCAAAGTGATGATGGATTGGTGCAGATATAAAGATTTTGCGTTTAAACACCTTTTTTGAAAATATCTGTAATGCACTAGAGCCGGCCTCGACCACAAACACTGCACCAATAATTGGCAAAACTAATACCGCATTGGTTAACACCGCGATCACACCTAGGGTGGTGCCTAAGGCAAAAGCTCCGGAATCCCCCATTAAGAAACGGGCTGGGAAAATATTGAACCAAGTGTAGGTAAGCATTACACCCACTACCGTGGCGCAAAAGGCCGCGATACCAAAACTGCCCTGAAAGTAAGCTATTACTCCGTAGGCCGAAAAGGCGGTTGAAAGCAGCCCGCCCGATAGGCCATCAAGACCGTCGGTAATATTAACGGCGTTGGCAGTAGAAACCACTACTGCAATGATCAGGGGTATATATAGCCAGCCAATATTAAAGTCTCCCACCGCCGGTACATGTATCATGCTGTAGCCCAATTTGTAATAGAAATACAAACCTGCCAGTGTAGCCACACCAAATATCAGCCAAAACTTAAGCTTGCTACGCAATCCGGCAACCCCCTTGCCATCGCCGCGAATATTGATGTAATCATCGAGTAACCCCACCGCTCCGGCCGCTATTAGTACAAACAGCGGTAGGTAGGTTTGACTGCGACTTAAGTTAAGCGTGGCCGTTACAATCGCAATAGCGGCGATAATAACAATTCCACCCATGGTCGGTAAGTGACGCTTGTGCTTGGCGGCGTGGAGTTTATGAAAAATCGGTGCTTTCTCTCCCGTAACGGCCGTGTCACGTAGTTGCTTCCACCATTTAAGCTTATAGGCAAAATGGGTATATATAGGTGTAAGTAGCATTGATAGCGCAAAGCCAGCAAAGCCCAGCAGCAATATGCTAGAAAGAGAGATAATTTCGGTTTCGTGAATGAATGTCATGTGCATTAGGCTTTAGCTTATTTTACCACTGTTTAACCACTTGGCGGAACCGAGTAATACTGAAGTAACCAACGGGTCAGGTTAGCAAACACCGGTACTGTAGTTTTCTCGGCAAAGCCCTCGATCTTGGGTTTGTTAATCCGCACCATTACTACAAATTTGGGCGCTTCTGCCGGCGCAAATCCAACAAAAGTACCGATATTTTGGTTATCTAAGTAGCCGGGCCCAGATGGGTTGGGTATTTGGGCGGTGCCGGTTTTGCCAGCGATATTGTAACCGGGAGTGTATGCTAAGTACCCGGAACCATGTTGTACCACCACCTTCATCATCTCAGTTAAGTCATGAGCGGCGGTTTTTGACATGACATTGTTTACGGTAGCTTTGGGGGAAGTGGTTTGAGTAGTGCCATCCACTTTGGTGCGCTTGGCAACCAAGTAGGGCTGGTAAAGCGTTCCCCCATTGGCAATTGCTCCAACGGCGCTGGTCATCTGCAAAAGCGTAACCGACAAGCCCTGACCAAAGGTCATATTGGCATAATTGGTGTCGTTACTTGAAGGTGGGTTAACCACACCGGCCGCCTCACCTGCCTGCTCGATGCCGGTTTTGCGACCAAAGTGAAATCGGTCGCTGATGTAGCTGTAAAATAGTTTTTTACCAGCGCTGGTTATGGCATTAGGATCGCTGCCCAACGATTTTAGAACAAACACGACTCCCGTGTTTAGTGAGTCACGTAGCACTTTGGTCATATTGGTATCAGGTCCATCTTTATGGTTGGCGGCGTTGCAGATTTGATGACGGCTGATTTCGATACACCCAGTGTCGTTATAAGTGGTTTCAGACTTTATTTTGCCACTGTCCAAACCAGCCGCCATGGTAAAAACTTTGAATCCACTACCAGGCTCAAAGCGGTCGCTAACAATGGCGTTGCTAAATCGGCTATAATCGGTGGTTTTGGCATAATCGTTTGGGTCGTAGGTGGGAAAATTGGCCATGGCCTTAACCGCACCAGTATTCGGGTCAATCACCACTACACTGCCAGAATCAGCCCGCACCGTCTCAACTCCGGCTTTTAAGAATTTTTCGGCCTGGGCCTGGATATTTCGATCAAGCGTTAAAACCACACTGGTGCCATCTACTGGAGCCTTACTGAGGTTGTCACTAGTCGCGATCGGTACACCGTTGGTATCGGTCTTAGCGTTTAGTAGCCCCGGCAGGCCGCTGAGCTCTTTGTTTAAGAAGCCTTCTAATCCATACTGCCCTTGGCCATCATTATTTACGAAACCAAGCGACTGGCTAGCAAGTGACCCTTCGGGATAAGTGCGGTAGGTTTGGTTAATTAAGCCAACTCCGGTTAAGCGCAAGTTCTTGATTTTGGTGGCGGTAGCTTCATCTAGCCGGGCTTGAAGCACAGCGTACTCCTTGGCCTTCGACATGGCATCAATGTAACGTTCGGGCGGCTGGCCGGTAACTGCCGAAAGCTTGCGGGCGGTATCGGCCTTATCAACAATAATGCTAGGGTCGGCGTACATTAGCTTTAACGTCTGGTTAAGCGCTAGCGGCACTTTAGTGTCACCGTCTTGCAAATAGATCTGTCCACGAGCTGCCGGAAGCTCATACTTACGTTGGTGCTCCCCAGCGGCTAGGGCGGTGTAGTAACCATGTTGCACAATCTGCAAATAGCCTAACCGGGCCAGTACCAAAATGCCCAAACCAAACAGCAGCAACCTAAGTGTAAATAAGCGGCGGCGTGGATTCATAGGCTCGACACCAGTTCTAGCGATTACTTGGCGTAACTAACCTGGCCGGTGGGCACCAGACCGCTTACGGCTTTGGAGTTTTGTATTTGTTGAATTGAGGTTAAACGGGCGGCCTCGACCTCTAGCTCTTGCTTGGCGGAGACGGCCTGCGTACGTTGAGTCTGCAGTTCGGTTAACTGATAACCAAACACGCTGGTTTTAGTGATCTGAGTAAGGTACAACAGGGCCAAAACTGCCACAACTGCGACCATTACAACGCTGCTTGATACCGGGCCAAGATGTAGATCAGATTTACTGCGATACAAGTTTTGGTTGCGCCTAACGGCGATAGTAGCGGTGCTCATAATGACTTGGGTTCCTTTGGTTTTTTGATGTTTTGGTTTTTTTAGTTCCATGGGCGATTGGCAGCGCTCATCTCTTTTTTGTCGCCGCCAATCGCTAGTGTCAGATACTGGTAGTCTTAGCGACTAACAACGCGGACAAGTACGCGACGAGCGCGGGGAGACTGGTTTTTGATCTGTAGTGTCATATTTTCTCCTTTTGGTTTTGGTTTAGCTTCACTGCGGCTCGGAGTTTAGCGCTCCGGGCACGCGGGTTAGAAGTATCTTCGGTGGCGCCACTGACAACCTTTTTGGTTAGTTTCTGCAAGGTTGCGTGGTGCTGGCAGGTGCAAACCGGCTGCTCTGGTGGGCAGATACAGTCACGAATCTCTTGGTTAATGAACTCTTTAACGATTCGGTCTTCAAGTGAATGAAAGCTGATAACCGCTATGCGTCCACCAGGCTTGAGTAGCTCAACCAACACCGGTAAAGCAGCCTCGAGCTGGCCGAGTTCATCATTTAAGTAGATGCGTATTGCCTGAAAGGTGCGGGTGGCTGGGTGGATTTCACCGCGGCGCCCAATGGTGCGCGCGACCAAATCAGCCAGCTGTTTAGTGGTAGTAATGGGCCGGGCTGCGACTATGGCTTTGGCGATGCGGCGCGAATGGCGCTCTTCGCCGTAGCGATAAATGATATCGGCTAGCTCGCCTTCACGCAGGGTGTTAACCAAGTCGGCGGCAGTTTCAGCCGCGCTAGTGTC
This sequence comes from Candidatus Saccharimonadia bacterium, assembly GCA_046597065.1. Taxonomy (GTDB): domain Bacteria; phylum Patescibacteriota; class Saccharimonadia; order UBA4664; family SCTI01; genus JBKJLI01. Next base: position 362,731 of record JBKJLI010000003.1, on the reverse strand, counting down.
CATGCGCATATCGAGTGGTCCATCAAAGCGAAAGCTAAAGCCTCGCTCACTACTGTCAAGCTGTGGTGACGATACCCCCAGATCTAAAAGCACCATATCCACCTGTTCGCCGGCATGGCGTAAAGCCTTAGCAGCAGCTAGGTAGTCGGTTGCGATAACATTGGCCCGTTTGCCAAACTTGGCCGTTAGCGCTGTTATGGCCTGGGGGTCGCGATCAACTAGGATCAATCGGCCTCTTGGCCCAATACGCTCGGCAATCAACTCGGCGTGTCCCCCATAACCAGCGGTTCCATCAAAGTAACGCTCGCCTGACTGTGGATCCAGTAGGTTTACGACCGCTTTTGAGAGTACTGGAATGTGGGTGGGTTGGGTCATCGGTTCTCTTAGTTGGCAAAGGTTGGCCGCTTGGTGGTGACCAAATTAGTGCGAGCCTCCCGGTGCCGGGGTTTTCAAGGTCACCTGCTCAGCAGCCAACTTCTGTTTGAAGTTTTGGTTTTTGTGAGAGTGGCTGACTCAAGATGAGCCAGCGAGTTGTTGTGGTAAGGAAATGTCATAATTCCGAAAGAATTGTGGCGGATTCCTTATAACGATTGTGTGAGGTGGAGTTTTTTTGTTGCTAGGAGCCAGGGTTTTACGGATCCCTCGGACCGTTTTGCTGACTGCCAAGCAGGTATTCTTGAATTTTTGTTTTGGTTTTTAAGGAACAAGTGCTTACTATCTGGTTTGTATGGGCCGATCGCCTATTTTACGGCTTCGATGGCCCAGTAGGATTTATCGCCGCTGGTTTTAACCCGAAAGGCATTCACAGTTTTGGTGATGCCGGCGTAGTCTAAAAACCGCTGCTCTATGGTGACACGCCCCTGTTTGGCATCCAGTTTCATAATGGTTTGCCCGGACTGGATCTGGCGGTTGAGCCTAAAGCTCTCTACATCACGGAAATCGCCTTCTAGGGCCGGTGCGATCACCTGCTCCCAGTAGTTTTGCGAATATAGCGCCAGGGTGTTGTCATATCCTTTGGTGAGTACAATGTAACCGTTTGCGAGTTCGCCACGGACCTCGACTGGTATTGTCAGTCGATTCTTGTCGTCCAGTTTGCGTTCGAAATTGTTCATTGCTCTCCATTTCAACCCTCGATGAGCCATTTGCTATACAACTCATTGGTTCAAAGTATATTACCCACTACTACCCACGTCAACCCCCTTTTACCCACATTAAGATTTAATTCACTTCTATTGATAGTACTTATGGTTCAAATGTCGCTTTTTTGCCCAACTGCCATCCTTTGCCACAAAAAAAAGACCACCAATTAAGGTAGTCAACCACGTAGTGTGGCGGTTTGCCGCCCAGGGGTATCTTTCCTGGGCGGCAAGGTTTGGGCTAAAGCTTCTTAGCCTTTTTCTTCGACTTCTTCTTAGCCAACTTTGCAGCTTTCTTGGCTTTGACGCCGAGTGCTCGGTTGATCTTGTACACGGCTCTCGTTCGGGCCTCATCGATCTGACGCGCCAGAATCTCGAGGCAACCAATCCAGGTTTCTCCGATGGGTAGAACTTTTTGTGTAATTGAGACACGGTCAAAGTCCCCTACCACAGCTATGAGAGCACGATCGTTTGTCGAGACGTTATACCTCTCGGCGGACTTTTCGGTTTTGTATACAAGTATGCGGCTGCAGGCTGTGCTTTCGGCGAATACAACCCAGAACCGATCATCTGGTGAGCGCATCATCCTTCGACAGTCGACGCGTTCAGATCCAAGGTTCATACCTGGGTACAACTCCTGAATCATCTCCCTAAGAACCAGCCTCCCATAATCGGGCGCATAGATAGGAATATTCATCACCTCCAGGTGAGAAGTAGGGTTGGTTTCTGTACGCAGCGCCCTAAAGCGCCCATTGAAGGTCGAACGGGACCCCGGTCTCGAGGCGGACGACGGATGCGGCTTCGAGAATGCGGGTCTCTACCCGTAGAACACGTGCTGCCTCATCAAGGCTATCAGCACGCCCATAGATGGTCACCGTTGCACCTGGAGCCTCTGAATCATCCACTCCACGAATTTGAATGTGATGATTATTGGGGCAGTTGGAATGATCTGGGCCAAGATTCAGGAATGCCTGAGCGTCCTCATCCCTTGAGTACAGCCGCACCAACGCAGAGCGCGAGTGTGGATCGAGAATCAGGGCCAGGCTGAACTCGCCCATCGGGGCAAGCAGGCGCGAGAGCTGCATCCTGAAAGGAGCCACAACCTCGTCTTTTACCAGCCGCCCACACACCTGTGCAACAGCATGTTCGGGCACAACCGTTGGACCGTCAGACCTCATCGAGGCGATACTACTTTCAAGGCTCATCTGCGAGCTCCTTACTTTTGTCGGGGAAACTACAGATCTAAGATGTTATACCAGTTTTATTAAAACTTGTCGAGCTGCGAAGTGATTTCGGGGATGATTTTATCGATCTTAACGCGCACCTGTTTAAGAGTATCGCGGTGGCGAACCGTAACTGCATTATCTTCTAATGAGTCAAAATCGATGGTCACGCACAGCGGTGTGCCAATCTCGTCTTGGCGGCGGTAGCGCTTGCCAATGTTGCCGTTGTCATCATACATGACGGCGCCAAACTCTGTTTTAAGGGTGCGATACACCTGTTCGGCCAGCTTAACCAGCTCGGGCTTGTTGCGCAACAGTGGTGAAACAGCCACCTTGACTGGAGCGATATTGGGCTTAAATTTAAGGACTGTGCGGGTATCATCCCCCACCCTCTCGATTGTGTAAGCCGAACTTAGCAGCGCTAGGATCGTACGATCCACACCAAAGGTGGGCTCTAAAACGTGTGGAGTGGTACGTGTGTTGGTTTGGGCATCAAGGTAGCTTAAATCGTTACCGCTGTGCTTGGTGTGGTTGGCCAGGTCAAAATCGGTGCGGTAAGCTAGGCCGTAAAGCTCTTTGGTGCCAAAGGGAAACTCAAACTCTAAATCGATGGTTTTTTTTGAGTAGTGAGCGCGGTCGGCCGCAGGCACGTTGAGCTCATGAACTTTGGCTTTTGGCAGGCCAATTAATTCGATCCAGCCGTACATTAACTTAAGCCAAGCCTCAAACTGATTTTCCCAATCTTTCGGATCGATAAAATACTCGATTTCCATCTGCTCAAACTCACGGGTGCGAAAAATGTAATCTTTGGGAGTAATTTCGTTGCGGAAAGCTTTGCCAATCTGGGCCATGCCGAACGGTAACTTGGGGTGAATGGTGTCGATGATGTTTTTAAAGTTTACGAACATGCCCTGTGCGGTTTCTGGGCGCAAGTAAACCTGGCTGGAGCTGTCTTCGACCACACCGGCGCGGGTCTCAAACATTAAGTTGAACTGACGGGCGGCGCTAAGTTCGTTGCCGTCGGGACTTTTTAGTTTGTGCTTGGTAATTTCGGCGCTCATTTGTTCGAGCGTCATGCCTTTGGGGTCGATCCCCGCCTCTTCTAGAAGATGGTCAACACGATAACGTTTGCGGGTAACCTTGTCTTCAACTAGTGGATCGGCAAAACCGGCTCCGGTGTGTCCACTAGCCTGCCATACTTTAGCGTTCATTAAAATTGCGGAGTCGATGCCATACATATCATCGCGGCTCTCTACAAAATGGTTCCACCACAGGTTTTTAAGATTATTTTTAAGGGTAACACCATAGGGGCCGTAATCGTAAGTGCCGGCTAAGCCACCATATATATCCGAGCCCTGGAAAATAAAGCCACGTCGCTTGGCAAGCGAGGTAATATCTTCGATGGTTGGTTTAAGATCGTCTGATTTTGGGGCTGTCATGTTATTGATTATTATACGTTAAAGTTTGATCGTAGCGAAAACCGCATATAGTGCATTGCAGCTTGCGCTAATTTTTAAATCACCGTAATTCGATACATAACAACAAAGCTAGACCGAGTCCGAACGAAACTTTTTGCCAAATATATGCAAGTAAAAATTGTCACAAACCACTAGTGATGGCGTAGCCAGCGAAGCACCCTCACCCACTTGGGCCACCACGCTATAATCACGCGCCAAACAAATCCGCCACAACTTAATTTGATCGTGTGACAGCGACGGGTTACTGGCATCGGCGCAACCACCATCAACAATCCCCCCTTTTTCAAAACTAAAACTGTAATGGCGGGCCGAATCGTTGGTGCCGCAGACAACGCATGCATCAAGTTGAGGCCGATAGCCGAGTACTTCGAGCAGTCTAAGCTTAAACCACAACTCTAATAAATCGAGATCTAGAGTAGTACTGCTTTCGCCACTATTGCTGGTTCCAATTGCCGCCAAAACCGCCTGCACCAGCTCAAACAGCCCAGGATGATCGCCGTCTCCACCCAGTCGACCGACCATTTCGGCAATTAAATAGGCCAGGCGCATTCGATCGTAATCGTCTCCCAGCGACACATGATGCTGCAGACGCGCCGAGGTGATAATATCCATGTTTTTGCCTTCAACCAGCATTAAGTCCGATTCGCAAAATAACTCGAGATGACCTGCCATACGGCTTTTGATGCGCCTTAATCCTTTAGCCACCACCCGCAACACGCCTCGATCGGGTGTTAGCAGTACCACAACACGATCGGCCTCGCCAAAGTTGTGACGGCCGATTACGATTCCGGTAGTTTTATAAGTTGCCATTGCGGCGATGGGCCCCTCCCCGGTGGTTAGCCCTAGCTGGCCAGGGCTTTCATCACCTTTTCAACCACCTCGTCGGGAGTATGATGAGATTTAATTAGGTAGTCGCTTACACCCAGGGCGGTGGCCAGCTCGGCGTTCATATCAACCTGGGCTTCTCCTAAGTTTGTTAATAAAATTACCGGAATATTTCGAAATTGAGGCTGCTTTTTTATCTCTTTTAGCACGTGGAAACCGTTCATTTTGGGCATCAAAATATCAAGCAAAATAATATCTGGTGTGTAACCCTCCAATAAGTTCAGGCACTCTTGGCCGTTACTTGCCACCACAATCTGGTGGCCTTCCATATCAAATTTGGCCTCATACATTTCGACCAACATTAGATCATCTTCTACCAACATAATGTTTGCCATGTTCAATTCTCCTTGTTTGCTATCCACTGGCGCCTGCCTGTATATTAGGCGCGAAACTGTTACCAATTATACCACTAGGGCAAAAGTGGCATTTGCTTGGCAATTGGCAAACTAAAATTGAAGCGGCTACCCTTGTTTGGCCGGCTGGTTACCCAGATACGACCCCCATGAGACTCAACTAAGTTTTTAACAATATATAGTCCTATGCCACTGCCGCCGGCCTGCAAGCTCATTGGGTTGTAGATGCGCCCAAACTTTTGAAAAAGCCGCTCAATATCAGACGGCGAGATCCCAACACCCTGATCTCGTACGGTTGTAACTAACTCGCTACCGTGAACCCTAAACTCCACTACCACTTCACTATGGGGCAGGGAGTATTTGATGGCATTATCGACCAAGTTCACCAGTATTTGGCGGAGGCGCACCTCATCGGCTAGTACCAATGGTAGGCGTTGTTTACGGCCGACCTTAAGCATTATCTGTCGCTCAAAGCCCTTTGCTGCTAGCTCGGTAACTACGTCACTAATTACTGGCTCAATTGAAAGCGGGGTAACTTTTAGTTGAATTTTGCCGCTTTCGATATAACTAGCATCAAGCAAATCCTCAACCAGGTGTATCATCCGTTGATTAGTTTGGTACACCCGGTTTAAAAAGTGAAATTGGCGCTCGGTTAGTGGGCCAAAATCTTTTTGCAAAAGCATACTCATGAAGCCCTTAATTGCCGTAAGCGGGGTGCGTAACTCATGCGAAACTATCGAGATAAAATCACTTTTAACCGCCTCCACCTCACGCTCTTTTTGGATATTACTGATAATAGCGATGCCACTAGTTACATTGCCGTCGTCGTCAAAAATTGGCGAATAGCTAATTTCAGTCCACAGCGTATTACCGCCCCGTATCTGCAGCAACTGCTCCCGCTTAGCTACTACTTCACCTTCACCCAGCACGTGTTTGATTGGTGAAAGTGAGGTTAAATTGACTCCCTCGGGCGAAATAGCTTTTACGACGTCAGTGAAGTTGCGGCCAACTACCTCGCTAGGGTTTTGGCCAGTAAGCTTCCCGGCAGCTGGATTAAAGCCGACAATCTTGCCCTGACGATTAAAAATAGCAATGCCCTCATCGGCAAACTTAAAAACTGCCTCCCAGCGCTCGCGACGAGCGTTAACCTCGGTATACAGCTCACCATTTTCAATGATTACAGCCAGCCGTGTGGATACCAACCGCATCAACTTAACGTCGTGTGAGTCGTACTTAGCTTGGCGATGGCTCACCACCACCACTCCTAAAACTTTAGAATGATAAATAACCGGTACGGCCAGCAAGTGTCCCCCGAAAACCGCCCCAGGTTCGATACCGTCAGCATATACTTGAGGTTTACGACGTAGATAACACTCCACAACCGGATGGTCGCCATCGAGCTGCCACTCAACCGGGTGTTCGTTAAAGGTGGTGGTAGTAGCCACGCGCTTAAGCACCTGCTTGGCCGGCTGATACAAATAAATGCTGGCATTACTAGATTGCAGCAGGCTACTCATGGTATGAAGATATTTTTGGTAGATTTGATCAAAACGAAAGCCGACAAAAGTACCAAGCTCGGCCAAACTACTAAGTTCCCGGGAGTGGTTGCCGGCTAACCGCGCCATTTCGTTAGCCTCAACCGCTTTTTCAACTAGCGGCGTTACATCACGGGTGGTCAATATTACGCCGGCATACTCGCCGTCTCGCTGTACTGGGCTAGCCACCAGTTGCAGGTGCTGTATCTTTTGTCCAAAGTTGGCTTCGGCGTAAAATGTCACTTCGCGGCCAGCCCGAGCCAACGCCAGAACTTCGTCTGTCTGTAAGTCAAAGACTAATCTTCCGGCCACTTCTGGATCTTTTAGGCCTTGATTAAAATCTTTGCCCAACAGCACCCGATTAAGCAGCTCAAAGCGTGAGTTAATTGAAGTTACAACATTGCTTGCATCAATCACCGTGATACCGATGCCATGATTTTCTTGGATGATACGTAACATTGTGACAGCATCTGTTCCGCTAAATTCCGACCCAACGGTTGGAGTGTCAGCTTTTAGCGGCGCTACTTTTGGATCGGGAGTAGGTTTAGCACTAGATCGCGCTTTGGTAGAGCGACGTTTACTTAGCCGAGCAACGGCCGGTTGAGCTTGATGAAACTGTGGATCCTCACTCAATCGCGTCGCCCATCCTTACTCAGTCCACAGTACCATGCCATCAGATGACGGCTCAAGCATAAGCAGGACGCAGATTATCTACGGGTTGATTTTTGCGCTAGAAAGAATTTGCTGGAACTCGCTGGTGTAGTTTTTATCTTCATTTGTAATAATCATGGTTTTGTCGCGAACGGTTAGAATAATAACCGACCCGTTATGTCGCTGATCGTCTATGGCACCATCTAGTTTAGTTGCCGTGATACCAGAAACTTTTAGGCTGCTGCTCGTTACCTCTTTTTTCTTAATCTTCTCATCAAAACCTTTAACCACATCTTGGGCCGATTTACGGACAAGTTGCAGCTTGAAAGCCTGAGTACTAATACCCCCCGAGGCTAAGTTGTAATTAACAATACTGGGGTTAGCCGCGATATCAAGCTGTATGGTACTGCCAGAATTATGACCAGCGTACAGACTCCAGCTTTTGGGTATTTGCAACTGAAAACCACCATCTACCGCCTCGGCAGTATAGGTGCGGTAGGGCGACTCGTTAGCCTTAACATTGGCTTCGTCATCGAGCTTTTTTTGCTTGGCAGCGGAGTCTTGGCGGGCTGTAGCAACCTGCGAATCAAGGTTTTCGGTGGCACTACTGCTGCTGCGATACGCCAGTACCGCCATAACGCCAAACAGTATCATGCCGATTGCAAGGAATACGGTTAAAATTAGATGAAAGTTGGCCCTGGGGCGGCGAGGCGGCGTTGAAGGGACTTGCGATTGCATGTTAGGCGTAGGCAAGGGTGGCAAATTTGATGGCTGGGGGTTTGTTGGCGGCATTATGCTTATGTTTATAGCAGTTTTAATGGCTGGCAGCAAGCGCTACGATCAGATGAGCATCAGGGATAGCGATATAAAAAGCAGTTGCGATTTTTAGAGATAATCTCGCGCGGCAGCTCAAACACATAGCTAACCAATTTAGTTGGAGTTTTAATCTCTGCCGTTAGTTTTTTGTTGAGCCGCTTAACATACTGACGTGCCAAAAAGGTGTAAACAACATCGGCTTGGGGCAGCTTTACTAACCAATAATCACGCAAATAGATCTTAATTTTTGGGCCATGGCGTAGGCAGCGTAACCATGACCATACAAATAGCACGGGGCTAACTTCGTAGCCAATGGCAGTAGCGCCACGCTTTGCAGCCGCAAGTAGTACGCGCCCATCGCCCGAGCCCAGATCAATTAAAGTTTCGCCGGCTTTAAGTTCGGCCAAATCCAAAGCGGCCTCAATGTCGGGGTAGCGGGCCGGCAAATAAGGAGCACCTACTAACGCACCTACTGCGACCGCCAGAAACAAGACCGCTAGCAAGAATAGGATCAAAACAGGGTTGGACCATCTTCGGGGTCGGCGTCAGTTGGATTGGGTTCTGCCAGAGTTGGTGCGTTGGCGGCCGAAGGAGCGTCAAACTTTTGTTTGATCTTTTCTACTCGGTTTTCAAGTTGACCTAATTCCCCCTTTAGCTCACCGGCTAGCTTCATTCCCCGCTCGAACTTAGTTAGAGCCTGATTTAAATCGACATCTTCTGATTCAAACCATTCGGTGATGGCCTCGAGCTCGGCTAACTTCGCTCCAAAATCATTAATCTCTGCCATTTTCCACCTTTGCGCTTAGTTTTCCTGCCGCCAATTGTATCACGAGGCCGTCTCCGCTCGAAACCTGTTCGGGCCTTGTCACCACCCGATCACCACTTCGCACGATAGCATAGCCGCGCTTTAAGGTGGCCTGCGGGTTAAAGCTGGCCAGTAAGCGCTCAAGGGAACGCAGCCGCTCACCTGCCCGTTCAGCGCTGCGTTTTTGGGCAGTTAGCAGTCGCGCGTTTAACTGTTGTAGCTGAGTGGCGGGCAGGCGTACAAAGCGTTCCAGCAATGCCACTTGGCGATCAATACGGATATCGGCGGACTGCAGCCGGCCACGTAGCAACTGCTCACTACGACGAGCTAGGACGTCAACTTGCTGCAGTACCTCGAGGCGCTCTGGGACTACTAAGCGGGCGGCATCGGTTGGGGTGGCGGCACGTCGATCGGCAGCTAAGTCGGCCAAACTGATGTCGCGTTCGTGGCCAACCCCCACTATCGTGGGGGTTCGGCTCGATGCCACCGCCCGGGCCACATCCTCGGTACTAAATGCTTGTAGATCTTCTAGGCTTCCCCCACCTCTCGTAATCACTAGCACATCCGGTGGCGTTGCTAGTTGGTTAAAGTAGTTGATGGCATTTACTACTTGCCCCGGCGCAGGTGCACCTTGTACCTGGATGTCGGCGAGCCGTACCGTCAAACCTCCCCAGCGGGTAGCAAGAATTTTAATGAAATCGGCATAGGCGTCAGAGGCGCCAGAAGTTATCAGCCCAATCGTGCGCGGAAAGCGTGGCAGTTGGCGTTTACGCTCTTCGGCAAACAGTCCTTCGGCCTCAAGCTTGGCTTTAAGCAACTCAAAAGCTCGTCGCAGCTCACCCTCCCCGGCTAGCTGTACAGTTTTAACAGTTAGACTAAACTTGCCCCAGTTGGTAACTTTGGGGACACCGGTAACCTTAACTTTCATACCATCTTCTAAAGGCACTTTTAGATGAAAAATCGGCATGAAGCATGGTAGAGTTGCGTCTTCATCTTTTAGATCAAAAAATACCCACTTGCCTTGATTAACTTTGTAGCTCGATACCTCGCCTTCGATCGTCACCGACGGGAAAGCAAACCCCATTGTTTCATTGAGGATGTTTAAAAAGGCCTTAACACCAATTGCGATTTCGGGGATTGGTTCCATGAGTATTAGTATAGCTGATGATCAAAGCTACTCGAAGTAATATCATTGACTTATTACTATTTTGATGATTAAATATCGATCAACTGTTTAAGCTACAATTATGCCATGAATTATATATTAATATTGGGGCGGCAACCCGAACTGGGGCTGCTAGAGCTAGAATCGCGTTTTGGCGCTGAGGCTGTTATGCCTTGGGGACGCGATACTGCTTTGGTGAGTTCAGAATTGATTGACCTTGGATCGCTGGGTGGCGCGCAAAAACTAGCACGAGTTATTTATCGAGGCCCGGCGCAGGATCTAAATCATGCCCCAATCGATCTTGCTGAACTACCGTTGCGGGAATCCGGTAAAACTAATATTGGCCTGAGTTTTTATGGCGTGCGGGCTACCAACCGCTTTGTGCAATCAGTTGGCTTAACATTAAAGAAGCGCTTAAAGGTTCGTGGTGGAATTCGCTTAGTTTCACCTCAAACCGGCACAAATTTGGGCGCTGCCCAAGTAAAGTTTAATGGGTTGGTTGGAAACCGCGGATTCGAGCTTGTGTTAGCTCAAAATAATACTGAAATGGTAGTTGGCATTACCGAACAGGTACAAGATATAGACTGGTACGCCATTCGTGACTACCAACGACCTGCCCGTAACCCAAAAGTTGGGATGCTACCACCCAAATTGGCTCAAATCATGATTAACACTACATCCTCCCCAGTGATATTTGACCCATTTTGCGGCACCGGAGTGTTATTGCAAGAAGCCTTACTGTTACATCGCAGCTCTTGCGGAAGTGATTTATCTCCCGAAATGGTGGCGGCCAGTAAAGAAAACATGGCGTGGTTAGCGGCAAAACGGCCGGGCCTAAAGCCGTGGAGCGTTAACCGGGCCGATGCTCGCAACGTTAAACTTCCAACAGATGAGTTAGCGGTCGTCAGTGAAGGCTACTTGGGGCAAAATTTTAGCCGGCTGGCCACACCAGCAGATATTTCTAAGTTCCAACCTGTGTTACTTAAGCTTTATTCGGACTGTTTAGTTAATTTTGCCTGGCAGCTTAAAACCAACTCTGAGGTTACCATTACCGCCCCGGTTTGGAGGACTCCTAAGGGTTGGGCTGAGCTAGGTCTTATTGACCAATTATCAGATCTGGGGTATAGTTTAAAACGGTTTACGCACGTCGAAAGTCGTGCGTTAGTATACAGAAGGCCCAACCAGTTTGTGGGTCGCCAAATCCTAGTGCTTAAGAAGAAGTAATCATAAATGTCGAAGACAAAAGCCGGCGGTACAACTAAAAACGTTCACGATTCAGCAGGTCAGCGGCTTGGTGTTAAGCTGTTTGGCGGCGAGTTAGTGCAGCCAGGTGCAATTATCGTGCGCCAGCGTGGTACGCGCATGGAGCCAGGTATTGGCACTCGCGTGGGCAAAGATCACACAATCTACTCGGTAGTTTCTGGGGTGGTAGAGTTCACCGAAAAAAAAATCACCAAGTTTACAGGTTCCAAGGTTAAACGAACCCACGTAAACGTTAAGTAGAAATTTTCCCTCCCGCTCTGAATTAATTTCTCCCAAAATACAGGCGCATTTTTTATATCGCCTATATTGGTACGTGCTAAATCTTGATGTTATCGCTTATCGTAAGTTTATTACGGTAAGGACCAATTAACGTAAGTTTCTGTTAATAAACAAATAGTATGCTAAAAGACATCAACCAACTAGCCCATAATGAAACGGATGATATTCTACGTCTAGTACTGAACTCAAGGGGCTTAAGATTAACTGTCGCTAAAGCAAGGCTTCTTAAGCTGCTGAGCCAACATGTTCAAAAAAACCGCGCCAAGTTAGCCAAGGAGTTGCATCTGTCCCATGGGATACCTCAAAAAACCACATACTCCAACCTGAAGGCGCTAGAAAAAGCCGGGATCACTTCATCGATGGTAGTTAACGACAGAGTCCATACATCGCTTAATCAAGTTTTTAAGATAAATGAACAAGTGATCGGTTGTAAAAATTGCGGGTCGGTCCGTAATTTCCAAGATAAGTCTATTATTTCAGCAGTTAATAGATTGACGGTCCGGCGAGGTTACCGACACACATCCTCACAAATTTTAGTCACCGGAGTTTGCCAGAAATGCTCACAGCTAGTGAGCGTTACTTAGAAAGTTCTTGGATCGCACGATCCAGCTGTGGATCACGGTCGGCGTTATAATCGGCCTGATCCTGCTTAACTTCAATATCCGGTGTTATACCAATCTTATCGATTCCCCTACCGCTAGGCGTAAACCAGTGGGCCACTGTAACCTTAAGCTGTGCGCCACCGCCTAAGTTAATAACTTCTTGAACGCTACCCTTTCCAAAACTTTTTTCGCCAATCAGTTTGGCTGCGCCGTTATCTTTTAGTGCACCGGCTACAATCTCGCTGGCCGAAGCACTGCCGCTGTTTATCAACACGACCATCGGCAGTCCAATCAAGCTACCCCCGGATCGAGTTTGTAGCTTCTCGGTTGTTTTACCATTACGACGCTCTTCTACCACTACTTTGCCTTCGCGCATAAACTGGCTAGAAACCATAACGGCGCTATCTAAGAACCCTCCCGGGTTGTTGCGCAGGTCTAAAATAATCTTTTCAGCGCCCTGATTTTTAAGCCCAGCGGCAGCAGCAGCCACCTTTTCTGAAGTATCGTTTCCAAACTGAGATATCTGGATATAGCCAATATTGCCGGTCTTAAGGCTCGATTTAACGCTCGGTACTGTAATGACGTCGCGAGTTACCTTAATGTCGATGGCGTCGGTGTTTCCACGCACAACTTTTAGTGTCACTTCGGTGCCCTTTTGGCCACGAATTTTACTAACCGCCTCATCCAACAGCAAATTGCTAGTATCGTTACCGTCAATTTTGGCGATAATATCCCCCGCCTTTAAGCCCGCTCGCTCTGCTGGTGAACCACTTATTGGCGAAATCACGGTTAAGTGGTTATTCTTTATCCCCACTTCAGCACCGATGCCAGATAAAGTTCCACTCAACTGGTCGGTAAGGGCTTTGGCTGATTTGGCATCCAAAAAGACGGTGTATGGATCTCCAGCGCCCGAAACCAAACCAGATTTTGCGCCATCGACAGCTTTCTGATGGTCGACACCACCATCAAACTTACGCTGCAGTAAGCTGTAAAGATCATTAAGATCCGATGATTCTAGGCGATTGTTAGCCGCCTTCCAGTTGGCTGGTACCAGTGTAGGAGCCATCTGCCCAACCAAAAAACCAAATAGCAGTAATGCTGCTACAGATAATAGTAGTTTGGGCGATCGGCGGTTCGACCGCTCTGATGTTGGCTCTTGCATAGGGCTTAAAAGTGGATGAAGGACAAGCCCGACGAAGGAATCGTCATGGTGCTGTACTCACCGTTATTTGCGTAATTATACTGGCTAACACTGATATTGCTGCCGCTGACAGATTCAACATACATGGCGTGTCCGTAGGGACCGGCCAGCGAGATAGCTATATCACCAGCACGCGGCGAACCATCAACTGGTATTCCTGCTGCGGAGGCATTTCCGGGCCATTGCTTGGCATTGCCGTGACCACCCCAGTAAGGCATGTAGCGGCCGGATGCGGCTACCTTAAATGCGGTGTAGCTGACACACTCCCGGTTAAACATGCCCCAGGTATCGATAAGGGTATCCTGCCCGGCATTACACCAACGGCTAGGGTATCCACCACCACATGCGACACCACCGGATGCATTGCCATAGATTGCGGCCAGAGCGGCAGCCTGCTGAGCCCGCAGAGCGTTTGCTTGAGCATTATTGGCAGCGGCCAGCGATGCGTAGCGAGACTCTTCGCCACGGGTTTGGTTTAAAATACTGGCGGCCTCATTTTGTTGAATAGCCAGCGACTGCTGTAAATCGCCTTGCTGCTTAATCAAGTTAGCAACATCAACCTGTTGCTTCTCTAGCTCAGCCTTAAGAGTGGTAATTGCGGCGGCGGCTTCTTGAACGTGATCTTTAATTCGATCCAGATACTGCTGGCGATCGACATACTCACTAAAACTGTGGCTCGATGCTAGCATTTCGAGGGGAGAGATCTGCGATTGCTGGTAAATTTGACGTACGTTTTCGTCTAGAATCTGCTTTTTTTGGACTAAATCCTTCTTGGCTTGTTCGATCTGAGCGGTTAAACGCTCCTGCTTAGCCCGGTTCAAGCTAATCTGGGTAGCCAAGGCGCTTACCTGATTATTTATTGACGCCAGTTTATTAGATAGGGTGTCGCCCTTTGCGCGCAAGGCATCGGCTTGAGCCTGCTGGCTGCTTGCCTGCTGGGTCAAAATACGGATCTGATCATCAATCGTGTTTGCCTTAGCAATCTGTGGAGTCGCAATTAAAAACAGCGCAACTGCTATAAACGATAATACCGTTTTAGCGACTGCGCTGTTTTTGTTTTTGAATGAAAACCTACTAATGGTTCGCCCTTTCATTTGTTCTAACTATACCGCTTACGTCACCTGTAAGTCAATGGCCGACTATCAAGATCTTATAACTTTAAATACCGCTTTAGCGCCACCAGACTGCTAATGGCTCCGATCGAGATTCCAACTAAGAACATCGCAAACCCGACCAGCCATATGTGATCTCGCAACAGGTTTACTATGGTGTTGGTATCAATATAGTTATTCAGCTTTGGTGCACCACTAAGCACTATTGTATAGATGAAAACCATGGCTACAATCGCCGCAATGAAGCCGTAGAGGCTGGCTTCAAAAATGAAAGGTCCTCGGATATACCAGCTGGTTGCCCCTACCAGCTTCATAATTTCAATTTCTTCGCGGCGGGTAAAAATGGCCATCCGAATGGTGTTGAAAATAATTAAGGTGGAGATGACTACAAATATCAGTGAAGCCACGACACCGGTAGCTTTAAAAAAGTTGGATGTCTGGATGATCTTATCAATTGTTGCCTTACGATCACCGGTATAGCTGACTGCATCACGTTCGGTTAGCAGCGGCTTTACGTCTGATTGCGCTGCTAGGTCGGTTATCGGTGTTAGCTTATTGGGGTCTTTAGCTTTTACTTGCAAGCTGGCTGGCAAAGGGTTGTCGGTTTCAGAGATACCAGATAGTAATTTAGGATTATCAGCATTTTGACGGCGAAACTCGGCTAAGGCGTCGGTTTTGCTTACCAGCTTGACCTCTTGTACGTTCGGCAGCTGTTCCAGCTTTGCCTTAAGGGCGTTGATCTGATCTGGGGTATCGGCGTCTTTTAGATAAATCGATACATCAATCTTTTGAACCACACTTTTAATTGTCGACGTCAGTGCCACATTGGCGATATATGAGATTGCAACGAGCGACAGGGTAACCGTCATCACTGCCGTTGCAGCGGTGCTCAGCCAGGCGTTTCGTACAAAGTTACGCAGGCCGGTTTTAGTTATCCGGGCAGTTGTTACCAACATTACAGGGCGTACCTCCCCTGCTCTTCATCCTTAATAATCCGTCCGCGTTGAATCGTTACTACGCGACGCTTTAAGGCGTTAACGATTTCTTTATTGTGAGTAGTTAAGAGAACAGTCGTCCCAAAGCGATTAATCTTAAGAAGCAGGTCAATGATCTCCCAGGCATTTTTAGGATCCAGGTTGCCAGTAGGCTCATCGGCAATTAATATTTTGGGCTGACGCACCAATGCCCGGGCGATGGCAACGCGCTGGCGCTCACCACCCGAAAGCTCGGCGGGGAAATTCTTTTCTTTGCCGGTCAATCCAACCATCTGAAGTACCCTAGGTACGGCCCGTTTAATTTCGCGGTTTGGAGCGCCGGCCACTTCTAAGGCAAATGATACGTTTTCATATACGTTGCGGTTTTGCAGCAATTTAAAATCTTGAAAGACCACCCCAATGCGCCGACGCAAATGTGGGATGTTCTTATAAATAATGGTGTCGTAATCTAAGCCGCCCACAATGATCTTGCCCGAAGACTGTACCTCTTCACGAGTTAGCAGTTTGATTAAGGTTGACTTACCGGCGCCACTGGCACCAACAATCGTTACAAACTCTTTGGGCTGAATATGCAGATTTAACCCGCTAAGCGCTATCGACTTATTGGGGTACATCTTAGTTACGCGATCGAATAAAATCACCTGGCTATTTTAGCATCCATCGCAACGACCCGAAAGCCTAAGCATAAGTTTGATCAATCTAGGATTTACCGATTTGATCCTGTAGATAGGCATCTATAAAAGGCTCAATTTCGCCATCAAGTACAGCTTGGGCGGCGTTGGTTTCATGCCCGGTGCGATGATCTTTTACTTTTGCGTAAGGGTGCAGAACATAACTGCGGATTTGACTGCCCCAATCGGCCGACTGCGGTGCGCCGCGTAACTCGCTGAGCTCAGCCTTTTGTTGTTCAATCATTAAAACGTTAAGTCTAGCTTTTAAGATTGCTAGTGCCTTTTCTTTGTTTTGTAGTTGCGAACGCTCATTCTGAATTGCCACCACGGTATTGGTTGGGATGTGAGTAATGCGTACTGCGCTGTCGGTGGTATTAACGCTCTGTCCACCATGGCCGCCGGCGCGGTATACATCTATGCGCAAATCGCTTTCATCTATCTCAAACTCCTCGGGATGATCCAGTTGCGGCATAATGTCGACCATCGCAAAGCTAGTTTGGCGTAAGTTGTCGGAGTTAAACGGGCTCAGGCGTACCAGCCGGTGCACCCCCTTTTCACTTTTTAGTTTGCCATAGACGTAAGCACCAACAATTTCGACCGTTACGCTTTTAATTCCGGCCTCTTCGCCATCTGAGCGGTCGACAACCTCAGCTTGCCAGCCATTAGCCTCTGTAAAACGTAAGTACATTCGCAAGAGCATTTCGGCCCAGTCTTGAGCGTCAGTACCGCCGGTACCGGCATAAATCGACAAAATAGCACTGCCACGGTCGTACTCACCCGAAAGTTTTAGCTCAAACTCTTTGGATTCGTACTGGGTTTTTAAGCGCTGAAAGTTAACCTCGATGTCGGCTTGCATCGACTCATCTCCCAAATCGGCCAGCTCACCAGCCACCGCTACGTCTTTGTGCAACTGCACCCAACTATCAATGTGGTTGCGCAACGCAGAAGCTTGCTTACTTTCGGCAGCGGCCTTATTTGGGTCATCCCAAAAATCGGGTTGAGCCATTTTGACATCAAGCTGTTCGAGCTCGGCTTGAGTATCGCTCAATTTAAGCCGTGACATTGCGTCTTCGACCCGTGTTTTTAGTTCATTTAACTGTTTTTGTAGCGTTTGCATTGGGCTCAATTATACCTGAAAATACCATTTTTAAACGCAAAAAGCCCCTGGCTTCTGCGCACGAATGCATAGAGGCGGGGCTGCTTGCGGCCTGAAGTTTTAGCGACAGGCGCCAACTAAGAGTTACGGGCCGCAATGGCCCGCGACTCTAGTCGGTTAACTAAAAGCTACTGAAATCAAACTTACTTGTTGCGGATGGCGGTAGCGAGGGCACGCTTGCTGCGGCGATAAGCCATAGCAGCGTAACCAACAACACCGGTTCCGGCGACACCGGCTAGGCCGGCGGCTTCAGCACCTGTCTGCGGTAAGGCAGTTGGGGTGGTAGTAACGGGTGGGGTTACTGGAGTTTCGATTTTCTCGGCCTTAACCTTTAGGCTGACATAACCGGAAAAGCCGAAGCATCCTGGTAGTTCACCGTTTAGGCTATCGTAACCAAGTAAAGCGCCACTAGTTAAAACGTTGTCGCTTAAAGCAGCACCGTTAGAAGCACCATTGCTGGTCCACTTGGCCGAACCGGCCACGTAGTTTAGCTTTAGCTTTTCACCACTCTTTAGGCTAACAGTGTCATAAACACTACCTGGCTGAGCGTTTGAAGCTGAAATGGTACCGGTAACCAACGCGTCACCGTTTACTTCGCTAGGAATTGCCACCTTAAAGGCGGTGTTTTCGGCGGTGTAATCGCTGGGTGTGTTGGTTAACGCTGGATCGGCATTGTTGTGTACGTAAGCACGAACGACATACTCTTGACCAACCGTTAGGGTCTGCACATCGGTGTAAGCACCTCCGGCAGCCGGACGAATGGTTAAGAAGTTACGCTCATCATGCTGATCGTAGCTTGGGTTATTGGTAAAAGAGTCAAACTGAACGTGGTCAGCACCCTGGCAGATGCCAGCCTGGCCACAGACATAGGTTTGACGATCGGGACCAAAAGCCGCTAAAGCAGCGATTGGAAGCGCAACTGCAATTGCACTAGTGGCAACAGCAGCAGCTATTCGAGTCTTGGTAAGTTTCATGGTTTACTCTCCTCTCAAGTCGACATTAGCGCCGACAAGTATGAGTTTGTTAATTTAATTCACAGGTTGGGTTCGTAAATTTGTTAATCAGTAGCTTAAATTGTTAAAGAACCACCTCATGTGAGGGATCAGCAAACTGGATAGTCATGAGTAACAAGTGGTACGGCGGGGGTCGAGCTAAAAGCTCGACCCCCAACCGTTACTCCTTTCGGAGCGCGACTACTTCTGCTTCTGCCCTACGGCGACGGCGGAGGCGGTGTGCCTCCGGGGCCGGCCGGGTTGGCCTTGCCACAGATCGGGCTGCCGTTCGTGTAACTGGACTGCACCGAGGTGTAATCCTTCGCAAAGAACAGCTTGCCCGAACCATCAGCCCGAACGTAGTACTGGAAATACCCCCCGGCAATGCCGAGAAAGTCACCAGTACGGTAACCGAAGCCACTCAAGGTGGTGTCGGTTGCCTGCAGGTCACCAGCGGGGCAAACCGCCGGAGCATTGCAGACCGGGTAGGTACCGGTTGTGCCCGCCGGACAGGTGGGAACCTGACAGTTCGGGTACGTACCGGTGGTCGGCGGGATGCAGACCGGCGGCGGCGGGGGTGGCACCACGATGACCGTGTTGCACTGGTCACCAGTGGTCGACGTCGTGGTACTGCTCCCGATGATGATCGTGCCGTTGCCGCACACGATCTGCTGCTGGATCTGAATGCTGATGCACTGAGTGCTGTCAACGTTCGGACCCTTGCAGTCCTGCTTGACCTCCTGGGCTTGAGACTGATTGACACAGGCAACACCGCTGACCACCGGCGAACCGTTGGGGCAGTAGTTGACCTGTGCAGGCGGCGGCTTGGGCTTGGGCTTGCAGCCGCACTTGGGCGTCTTGTGCTTGATGCGCTTATACGTCACCTTGCGCTTGACGACCTTGAACGACTTCCCAGTCGCCCGGTTGCGGCAGTATCCCTTGGCGAGAGGCGCGCAGGACTCAGTGACAGTGGTGGTGTACTTGTAGTACCACTTGCCACGCTTTTGCACCTTCGTCACCGTCGTGGACGGCTTCGCGCCACCCTCACACCATGAAGGCGTGAGTTGGTTGCCGTAGCCCAGGAGATCTGGATACGGCTGGTACTGCCCACCAGGGCAATAGGTGTTGGAATCCAGCCTGTAGCCAGGCGGTGTCCTGACGATCTTGATGTTCGGGGACTGAGCCCACGACAAGAAGGTCTGATCCTTCTTGATGTGGGTGTGCTTGGCGTCCGCTCGGACCAGCCGTTCGAAGCTCTTGGTGAGCGACGAGTTCGGATGGTCTCTCCAGAACGAAACCCACTGGGTCTTGTTCATGGCCGGGGGGCCGCAGTACGACGAAGCCGCGTGAGCGACCGGTGCCGTGGAAGCGGCCGAGGCCACTGCCGGGATGGTGAAGATGGCCGCGACGAGCGCGACCAGGAACAGCTTGATGAGCATGGAGCGCATCGTCACTTCTCCTTGGTGGTCGTTGTGGCCAGGAAGTTTCCCCCGACCATCCTGCTGTCAGTTGCCACGAGGCATCATCCTTTCTGGATGAACGGGGTTAAGTTGAAAGCACGTGGCCTTTGTGTTTCAACGCTTACAAACAACAACCTGCAAATGTACCGTGGGCGGCACGGGTACATTTGCAGAGTGTTGCCCATAAGGTCAAAACCCTAAGCTGTAACTCTCAATATTTAAAGTAGTCGCATGGATCTTAAGCGACCCATGACTATCCAGCTTGTCAACGATCCTCTCGGTGAAGTGTGTCCAAGCAGACTTTCTGAATCCGCCTCAACACCCATTCAGAGTGAATGAGCTAATATAGCATTAATTGTGTTATTTGTCAATAGTTTATAGGTGATAATTCTAACGTTTACACTCAGATTGGTTAATCTGACAGTTGATAATTGTATAAAGTTCTAATGATTATAGAATAATTGGATCAGCGCCGTCGCTTACGGGCCTTTTTGGAGGCTCTACGATCAGCTCGGTTTACACCTACAGCTCCATCACTCCCTGCCTGACTGGTATCTGCTAACACATTGGCATGGGCGGCAGCTTTGGTAACGGCCGTCTCTACCGGTGCAGGTGTAGGCTCTTGAGTTATTGAAACTCTAAAGATGGTGCCGGCAATCTCGGCATCTAGTAGTTGTAGTAAGCGTTTAAATAGCTTGAAACCCTCACTCTTGTACTCAACCAACGGATCGCGCTGACCAATTGAGCGCAAACCAATCCCCTCGCGCAACCGCTCCATAGCCTCTAGGTGCTCAATCCATAGTCGATCAAGAATCTGTAAATAAACCAATCGCTCCATTACCCTGGTTGCATCTGGGCTAAACTGCTGTTCCCGTGCGCTATATAGATCGCGCGCATACTCTTTGAGTGTGTCTGACAGATCGCGGGGGTCAGTTTGCTTAAGTTTATCTACTAAAGCCGGCTCTACAGGCATAATGGCACTGGCAGATTCAATGATCTGATCGATCTCGGTAACCCCTGTTCGGGTATCGGTATGGGTTACTACCAGGTTATCGAACTCCGTATCGAGCATCTTTTCCACATCTGAACGCAAATTGGCATTTTCCATGGCTCGGCGACGTCGACCGTAAACTGCCTCACGGTGCCGGTTCATGACGTCATCGAAATCCACCACCTGTTTGCGGATATCAAAGTTGTGGCCCTCCACCTTTTTCTGGGCATTTTCGAGTGAGCGGCTAACAGTAGGGTTTTCTAGGGGTGCGTCGTCGTTAAGCCCCAAAGCGGCCAGCAAACCAGTAACGCGGTCCCCTCCAAAGATACGCATCAGATCGTCTTCGAGTGAAACAAAAAACTGGCTGGAGCCGGGGTCGCCCTGACGTCCGGCACGGCCGCGCAACTGGTTATCAATGCGGCGCGATTCGTTACGCTCAGTACCAATCACGTGCAGGCCCCCCAAATTAGTAACGCCTTCGCCCAAAACAATATCGGTGCCGCGGCCGGCAATGTTGGTGGCCAGCGTAATGGCGCTTTTTTGACCAGCCCGAGCCACAATTGCCGCCTCCTGCTGGTTGTTCTTAGCGTTTAAAATCTCATGCTTTACGCGCATTTGGCCCAATATCTGGCTAAGCAGCTCGTTTTTTTCGATCGAAGCACTCCCTACCAGTACCGGTTGGCCGGTTTTATTCCGGTTGGCAATCTCGTTTGCGACTGCCTGAAACTTCCCCATCTCGCTGCGATAAATACGATCGGCATGGTCTTCTCTGATCATCGGCATATGGGTTGGTACAATTACGACTTCTAGCTGGTAAATCTTAAAGAACTCTTCTTTTTCGGTTTCGGCTGTACCGGTCATACCAGCCAGCTTTGCGTATAACCGAAAGTAGTTCTGAAAGGTGATGGTAGCAAGGGTTAGTGATTCCTGGCGAATGTGTACACCTTCTTTGGCTTCGATAGCCTGATGCAGCCCATCGCTATAGCGTCTACCCTGCAGCAACCGGCCAGTGAACTCATCAACAATCAAGACCTCACCATCACGAACCACGTAGTCGCGGTCGCGTTTGTAAACCGCCTCGGCCTTTAAGCTCTGCTCGACATGGTGAATATCCTCTATGCCTCCCGATTCGTAGATGTTTTCGACGCCTAAGGCTTTTTCGAGCTTAGCGATACCTTCCTCGGTTAAACTTACGGCTCGGTCTTTTTCATCTACCGTATAATCGGCCTCCGGCGTAAGAGCGTGGGCAAGCTTGGCAAACTGGTTGTACTTATCGGTACTTTCCTCGGCTGGTGCACTAATAATTAAGGGAGTGCGGGCCTCATCAATCAAAATCGAGTCAACCTCATCAACAATCGCATAATTCAACGGACGCTGCACCATCTGGCCGGCATCCGAAACCATGTTGTCGCGTAGATAATCAAAACCAAACTCGTTGTTGGTGCCATAAGTGATATCGGCAGCATATGCCTCGGCTCGAGGCACAGGGCGAAGATGACGCAGACGATCGTCATCGGCCGACTCGTCATTAAATTCGGGATCGAACAGATAGGCAGATACACCAAAAGTGGCTTCGGGCACGATCACTCCAGTGGTTAATCCCAGGGCGTGGTAAATCTGTGCCATCCAGCCGGCATCACGCCGCGCTAAATAATCGTTTACTGTTACCACGTGAACGCCTTTACCAGTCAATGCGTTTAGGTAAGTTGGGGCGGTAGCCACTAGGGTTTTACCCTCTCCGGTGCGCATTTCAGCGATGTTGCCATCGTGTAAAACTATCCCACCAACCAACTGGACGTCGTAGTGACGTTGGCCAATTACTCGCTGAGCCGCTTCGCGCACAGTTGCGAATGCCTCGGGCAACAGGTTGTCGAGCTCTTCTCCCTGCTCTACCCGCTGCTTTAGCTCAACCGTACGCGCCTTTAGCTTGGCATCGGTTAGCTTTTTAATGCTGGCTTCGAGCGCGTTAGCCTGCTCTACCAGTCGGCGAGCCTTAGTGACCTCGCGCTTGCTGATGTCGCCAAACAGTTTATCTAGGCTTTTTTTCAGATTCATAACCTGATTATTTTAGCATATTTACAGATCGAGATAACGACAGGCCTATTCTTCTTCGGAGGGCTGGAACAGCTTCCCAATTATGCGTCGTCCACGATTACGCGCTGGGTCATGCTTATCTTTGTACCGGCTTATCTGATGTTTCAACTTTTCTTCGCAGATATCAATGGCTGCGTACATGTTGCCAGTAGCCTCGGTAGCTTGAAAGCGCTCACCGGGAATATCAATTATTACTTCGCAAGTGTTAGCGTTACCTTCTTTGTTTGATCCATCAACAGCCAGCATCACTCCGCAATACGTCGGTAAAACTTTTTTTGGCAAATACTTATCTAAATTACCGATCTTCTTATCAAGATACTCAGCAATTTTGTCATCAACCTCAAAATGTCGACCGGTGACTTGTAGTGAAATCATAGATGCTCTCCTCCATAATAAGTTTGCAAAGCCTTAGGTAGCTTAACTTTTCCGTCTACAGTTTGGTGATTTTCGAGTAAGGCGATAAATATCCTACTGGTGGCCATAGCGGTTCCATTTAGGGTATGTAAAAACTCGGTGGAGCCATCTTTTGCACGAGTACGAATGCTAAGACGGCGGGCTTGGTAGTCGGTAACATTAGAGCAGCTCATCAGCTCACGATACTCGCCCTCAACTGGACTCCAGTACTCGATATCGTACTTTTTGTAAGCGGGGCCGCCCAGGTCTCCTGATGCGATCCTAACCACCCGATATGGGATCTCAAGCTGTTTACAGATATCTTCTTCGATCTCGACCAACTTTTGATGCCACTTTTCGCTGTCTGCCGGCTGGCAGTAAACGTACATTTCTAACTTGTTAAACTGATGCACCCGGTATAGACCCTTACTGTATTTGCCATAGGCACCGGCCTCTAGTCGGTAGCTGGGGCTATAGCCAACGTATAGTAAGGGCAATTTAGCTGGATCGATTATTTCGCCGGCATGATAGCCGGTCAGTGGGATTTCGGCTGTAGCTATCAAATTAAGATCTTGATCCTTAATCTCATAAATCTGCTTTTCCTCTCCACGTGGGTTAAACCCTGTGCCGTTCATGGTGACGGCATTTGCCAGGTGAGGCACCCCCATTAAGGTAAACCCAGACTTTTCGAGCAAATCCATCCCCATCCTAACCACGCTCATTTCTAATCGGACAGCCGCACCTTTGGTGAAGTAAAACTTAGAACCGGCCACCTTGGCGCCACGCTCAAAATCGACCCAGTCGTTGGTTTCGGCCAGTGTTAAGTGATCTTTGGCCTGTGGGTTAATTTCGGCCTTACCCCAGCGGCGCTCTTGGTGATTATGCTCCTCGCCACCTTCGGGAGTACCATCGGCCATCAAATTCGGCAACTGGCTAGCCAAGTCGGCCAATTCAGCTTCAAGTTTTTGCAACTTAACTTCAAGAGGCGCTAACTCGGCCTTGGCTGCCTGTAGATCCTTAAGTTCGGCGACAGACGGCTTACCCTTAACGTTTAATTTAGCCCGCAGAGCCTCAACAGTTGCAAGCAGGTTTGGGCGCTCGGCATCAAGTTTGAGTAGTTTTTCGATATCAACCTTTATGCCTCGTAGTTTGGCTGAGGTCTGGTATGGTTCGGGGTTAGCTCGTAGCTGCCTTAGATCAATCATTATGATTTCATTATAGCGAACTTTGTTAGGCGGTGCGCAGCAAGCGAGCTACCAACCAGTCGCGATCCAAGTTGGCAAGAAACCAGCCGGCCTTGGGGCCGCTATCTTGGCCCAAAATAACCCGATAAATTGCTTGAAATGCCTGGATGGGTGTTAATTCAGTCGCATCCTTGGCGGCGTAAATCAACACATGCATGGCTTGGCCATCAATTTCGCCGGATTGCTTGGTTATGGTTGCTGCTAAATCGCCTAAAAAATGCTGCTGATTCTGACTTAGCTCCACCTTCGGCAGCTTAGCTTGAACCTCAAATTTGACCTCATCTGGTGCGTAATTGGCCAGCCAAGTCTTAACAAACTTCAGCTCAGACAAGATAACTTCTCGCTGGCCGTTTACAGCCCCTTCATACCCAGTGCGACTTAGAATCGCAAGAGTTTCTGCAACATCATTTTGGGCCGCCTGATAAACCGAGACTAGGTGCTTAAAGGGCACACTAGAGATTGTCCGCATGGACTGTTTGGCATTCCCCCCAGCAGCAATGGCAAAGCGGTAGGCATCGGCAAACTCGTGCAACTGGTCAGAAGTCACGGCCGATTCAGCCGCCGCAAACTCGTCTACCAAATTATATAGACCAATACCGGGATCAAAAATCAGCTGTTTAGTTGGTCGCGATCGCACCATAAAATAGCGCAGTACCTCGGCCGGCATCACCTCGATTGCATCTAACGGAGTTAACACCCCTCCAGATGACTTACTCATCTTCTTGGTGGCGCCGGGGCTATTAATGAACTCATACGGCACCGGGAAAGGAGCCTGGCCGCCAAAAATCTCTTCTACCAGCGCTTTGCCGGTATCGTAGGAGCCCCCCTTGCTTGCATGATCTCGCCCAAATGGCTCTACACGAACCTGCCACATCCACCAGCGCGCCGGCCAGTCTAGCCGCCAATCCAACTTTACTCGACCTTCGGCGTAGCTAATCTCGCCGGTTTTGCCGGCTTTGTCGCGATAGCTAATCGATTGATTGGCGGTATCATGGCCACTATAAGACCACTGGTTAAGCAGTCCGTCATCGCTTAAAATTTGCACCGGCGCCCAGTCGACTGGGAGTTGACGTTGGCTAACCCGCTCAATAATCTCGCGGACATCAGTTAGTTTATCTAAGGCCTTAGTGATTGCGTCGGTATAACGATGTTCTTTCACATAGGTTGTAGATGCCCGCAGCGTCTGATCGGGCTCAAAACCAATCTGCTTCTCGGCCGCAAATAGGTCGGCCAAGCGATTGTCGGCGTAGGTAACGCCTTTATCTGGACCGTTGGCCAAATATAGCGGCTTGCCCAGTTCGGCTCGTAGTTTTGCGGGCATGTCGGCAGGCAGTTTTCGCAGGATATCGAAATCATCGACAAAATCTAAATGCTGAGCCTGACGTTGGCGCTGCTGGAGGGCCCAAGTTATGGCCGAAGCCGTAATAATCTCGCGCATAGTGCCAACGTGGTAGGTACCGGATGGTGAATGCCCGCTTGAGACCACAATCTCGCCTTCAGGAAACTGTTGAATGATAGTCTCGGCCACTTGATCGAGCCAGTATTTGGATGGTATTTTGTCGTTCATTATCCTCTATTGTAACAAAAGTGCGCCCAGGAGGGCGCCTTCTGCTGTAAAGCTTGAATACTTAAATTATTCGATGTGAGTAATTTTGTAGGTCATTGTGCCCGAAGGGACATTGATTTCGATCTCTTCTCCCTTGGAACGGCCCATTAAGGCTTGGCCAATAGGTGATTCGTTTGAAATTCTACCCTCTACCGGGTTAGCCTCTTGCGAGCCGACAATAGTGTAGATTTGCTTGCCTTCTTCGAGCTCAAGATGAACCTTAGAACCAATAGCGACCTTTTCGCTTGAACGTGGTGCCTTGATGATCACAGCATGGCGGATAATTTGCTCTACCTCGGCTATCCGGCCCTCTACAAACGCTTGATGATCTTTAGCGGAGTCCCACGAAGCATTTTCACTGAGGTCGCCATACTCTTTGGCCTCTTTAAGTTCTTTAGCAACTTGTGGTCGTTGGTTTTTAGTTAGGTCTTCAAGCTCGGCCTGCAGTTTAGCTAGGCCGTCTTTTGTTACATAAAATTCGCGTTTAGCGGTTGTGTTGGTCATAGTTATTACCTTTCTGCTGTTCGAAGGAGCGCATAGACTTGGGCGAAAAAAATGCCCGAGGGATTGACCTCGAGTGCGAACGAGCTATGGTGAATCACGCTTATGGTTCGTTTGTGATGTCACCATTTTGTCTTAGTCTGCTAATCTGGTCAAGAGTTACTTTTGTTAATTCCAAATATAATTTTGTGACTTGATATGACTTTGGCTACTGCACACAACCACCCGGCCTAGAAAAACACCATTGCAAAGTTTCTCGCACCGCTGGTGCCGCAAACTGGGCGCCCTCTCCAGAATTTTCGACTAAAGCCACGATCACAATTTGGGGATCTTCATAGGGAGCATAAGCCTCAAACCAAGCGTGGGGTTTACGTTTGCCGTCGGGATCAGTTTCAGCGGTTCCGGTTTTGGCCGCCACCGCTACTGGAACGGTTTGCTCTATTTTGCAGCAAGCGGTTCCATAGGGCGCAGATACAACCAGCCGCATCGCGTTTTTGATAATCTGTTGATTCTCTGGTGAAATAAATGCCGATTGGGTAATTTGAGTTTTGGTGGTATCAACGGTGCGCCCACTAGCATCCTGGACTTCTTTCAAAAAATGCGGCTTAATAACGTTGCCACCATTTGCAACCGCCGCAATCGCCACCGCCATCTGTAGCGGAGAGGCTCTAAGATCACCCTGGCCTACGGATATATTAAAGGTGTCACCCAAAAACCAGCCCTCGCCGGTTGCCTTTTTTTTACTTGCAGGCGTTGGTACCGATCCGGCTGTCTCTTCGCCAATATCGATCCCGGTTTTTTTACCTAGACCAAACTTTTGGTAGTAGCTGACCAACCGATCAACCCCTAGGCCAGATACATCTCCAAAACCACCCCCAATGCTAAAGAAGAAGACGTTTGAACTAACCGCGATTGCCTTGGTGATATTTACTACCCCCAACCCGCCTGGCTCATATGAACGAAAAGTATACTTAACCTTGGGATCATAACGGTTGGGCACCTCTAGCTGTCCGGTGTCGTTTACAGTTGTGCCGGTATTGATAGTTTTTTCTTGCAGCGCGGCCGAACCAATCAACGGCTTTATAATTGATCCAGTTGGGTAGGCGCCGGCGATAGCTTTATTAAATAGGGGCTGAGCCGGGTTTTTAAGCAGCTTATTGTAATCATTTTGCGATATGCCCTTGGCAAACAGGTTGTTATCGTAACCGGGCAGGCTAACAGTGGCCAGAACTTCTCCGGTTTTAGGATTAAGGGCGACCCCAGAGGCCTTGGTAGAGCCGCTGGCTATAAGCTGATTCTGGAGAGCCTCTGCTAGCTTGCGCTGCAAATCCATATCCAGTGACAAAACCAAATTTTGGCCGGCCACCGACGGCCGAGCACTAAGCAGTTTAATTGGCCGGCCGCTGGCATCAACCTCGGTCTGCTCGCTACCATTCTGCCCTTTTAACTGTGCCTCGTACTGCTTTTCGATACCGAGTTTACCAATAAAATCGGTGGAGCCATAAGTTGGATTCCGCAGCAGGTCGTCTTCGCTAACCCGCCCGGTATAACCCAAGATAGAGGACAGCAAGCCGGCGTCGTCATACTGACGGATAGGGTTAACATCAAGACTAAATCCAGGAACGCTGGCAGACTGTTGGTCAAAGTCGAGAGCCTGCTGCCTCGGCAGATTACTGGCGACTAGCTTGGCTTGGGGTTGATCAAGGCAGATGGACGTCGATTTATTTCCATTTGCCTTTGAGGCAATTTGAGCAGCTGCGCAGTCGCCTTCTACTTTAGATTTAATTTCAGTCGGGCTAAGACCGGTTAGGGTTGCAACACGGCTATATAAGGCATCCCGCTGGTCAGCGGCTTTGGGCAGCAAGCTAGCTGTAACCGTTAAATCAAAACTGGCCAGATTTTCGGCTAGAACCTGTTTATGACGATCATAAATTACTCCCCTCGGTGCTCGAGTAATTTTTTGGCGTAATCGATTGCCATCAGCCAGACCCAAATTGCGTTGGCCATCGACCACCTGTAAATGGAATAACTGTGCGGCCAATACTGTTGCGGCTACAATCACTAACGAAGCCAAAATTACCAAAGGGCGGCGGCTGGTAGGAGTCTCGATGGTACCGGCCTCGGCGTCTGCCGGCAATATGGCCTCGGCCCAACGCTCGTGGCCTCCCTGGTCGCGCTTAATGGTGGCACGATTCTTTTGCGGCCGCTCTTCACCGCCGTAGCCAAACTGGCCGGTAGTTTTTTTGGTCACAACCAGCTTCCGCGATCCGCGTCTGGAAGCACCGGCTGACGATTGCGCCAGGCGCTACCAAAAACCCAAGCTGTTGCGGTTATAGGCAAATTTAGTAGTAGCTCGATACCGATGCGGCTGGCTACCAGATGCCAGTCGATGGCCGCACTGTGCACGCTGGTTACTACCGCTAGATCAAACAAAATCGTAGCTATGGCTACAATACCCAGTGCTGCCACCAGCGAGTCGGCGTGTAAGCCTAATTGACGAGCAGCGATGGTACAAACTGCTAAAGCCGCCAAAAAGGCTGTGCGCAAACCAAAATCGGTGCCGCTAGCGCTATCTAGAAGTAAGCCGGCGGTGATAGCTGCCACCAGAGTAGGTGTGGCTTGCGACCACAGTGCAGTAAGCGCCACGATGATGACGGCTAAATTAGGAATGATACCAAACGGCCGGATATGGCCAAACCACGCTACTTCTAGTAGCACGGCGAACAGGCTGGCGATAATAGGAATCAACATTGCGGCACCTACTGCCTTGCCACAACGTAAACAATTTCGAGGCGGTTAAAGACAATGTCGCTAGTAACTTGGGCGATCTGAAACACGCCGTTATCCTTTTTATCAACGGTTTGGATACGGCCGATAATCAACCCCTTTGGAATTTCGGCACCGGTACCTGTAGTTACAATGGTATCCCCCGGCTTAAGACTTTCATTTTGGGCGATTTTGTCCATTATCAAGCCACTACCGATCTGCCCGTGAATTGTACCGGTAGGCCGATTGGGCGAATCTTGATCTAACGCCGTAACCCTAAAAGTTGGATCGATCAGCAGAAAAACCTTTGAGCTTGTAGCGGTGACTTCTTGCAAAGTGCCCACCAGGGTTCCCTGCGACACTACCGCCATGCCGGCGCTAAGACCATCATTACTGCCCCGCCCAATTGTTAAGAACTGACGAAAGTTATCGGGTTGATACCCAATCACTTCGGCGGCGATAAGCTTTTCTGGTCGAACCGCTCCAACACCTAATTGTTTGCGTAGCTCGTCGTTTTGAGCTCGTAGTTCGGTTTGTTGGCTGAGCTGAGCTTGAAGCGAGGCCACCTTACCTTGCAAGCGCTGATTATCACTAGCTAAACTGCCGACAGAGTTTGCCACCGTCCACCAGCTGCCGATGGCAGATGAAGCCGAACTAACCACACCGGTTAGTGGACGCGTTAACCAGCTGGCTGCACCTTGTAACGGTCGCAGCCAGCCAGCAGCGCCAATAACTCCAATTAGAGCGGCGGCCGATAGCAAGCCTATCAGGCGCCGGTTAATACTGCGTCTTTTCATCGTGCCCTAGCCCCGTGAGCCGTACTGAGTTGGCACCAAAATATCTTTAAGGGTGTCTAGGTCTTCAAGCACCAACCCCGTACCTCTAGCCACCGCCGTTAGCGGATCGTCAGCCAAGTGAACCGGCATTTTGGTTTGTTGATGCAGGAGTAAGTCTAGTCCTTTTAAAAGCGCACCTCCGCCAGCCATTACGATTCCGGTTTCTAAAATGTCGGCCACCAGTTCGGGTGGAGTTTCCTCAATCGTGATTTTAACCGCATCAACGATTTGACGTACACTTTTTTGCAAAGCTTTTCTGATTTGTTCGCTGTTGACCTCGACCTCCTTAGGCAAGCCGGTTACCAAATCACGTCCGCGCATTGGTGTAGTTTTTAGCTGCTCTAACGGGTAGGCAGAACCGATTTTTATCTTGATTGTCTCGGCGGTACGCTCACCGATGGTCATATTAAACTCGTCGCGAGCAAACTGGATGATGTCATCGCTTAGCTCATCACCAGCGATTCTTATACTTCGAGCCGCCACAATTCCACCCAGACTTATAACAGCTACTTCGGTGGTACCGCCGCCTATATCAACAATCATCGAACCAGCCGCTTCATGTATGGGCAGTCGGCTTCCTATCGCGGCGGCCATTGGCTCTTCAATTAAGAATGTGCGTCGTGCGCCGGCATTTGTAGCAGCATCCTCAACGGCTCTCTTTTCAACTTCGGTAACGCCTGATGGTATTCCGATTACCACTCTTGGTCGAGCCAGCAGACTAAATCGCTGTTTGTGCACTTTATCGATAAAGTAACGTAACATCTGCTCAGTAACTTCGAAATCACTAACCACACCATCAACCAACGGTCGAGTGGCCACAATACTGGCCGGTGTGCGGCCAACCATGCGCTTGGCCTCGTCTCCAATAGCCAGAACCTGGTTGGTCTTAGTGTTTATAGCCACCACGCTAGGCTCGTTAATTACGATCCCTTGTCCGCGAACGTATACCAGGGTGTTAGCCGTACCTAAATCTATCCCGATGTCGTGGGAAAATTGCCCCAAAATTCGATCGAACAAAATTACTCGCTGGCGTTAATATATACCCTAGTTTACCAGGGCATTTACAGATAATGAAGTGGTTAAGTCCGAGATTTGGTCGCTATTTATTTATAGCGCGTAGTTAAGCCCCGATACCCATGCTTCCAAATGTGATAAATCCGCTTATCGTAAAAAAGTTACGATAAGGCGCGATTAAAGTAACTAATTGTTGATAAATCTATTCATATGCCCTGCTAGGTAAGTATTGGCTACATCAAACTTAGCTGACTGACTTCTGATATAAAGCAGCCCGATGGCCGCCATCCTCTTCGACAATTTTTAATAATTTGAACCCAGTCTTTTCGTAGGCCTGCATCAGCCTCGGTTCATCTGCATTGGTGTCCAGACGCAGAACCGGCGTACCCGTTTGCTTCGCAAGTTTTGCTGCATAGTCGATCAATACCTTTACTAGCCCTTGCCCAGTGAACTTGCGTTCAACCGCAACGTAATGGGTCGGTATCTTGGACAACTTCAATATTCACTAAACTTACAGCTTATCGGGGTCGGCGGCTTTGGCCAAGGTGATCAGCTCAGCTTTTTCGGAATGGCGGTACTTCAACTCGGCCGAACCCTCGGACAGAGTTTTGGGACTAACGGTTAGACGGATCGGGCATCCAATTAAGTCGGCATCGGCAAACTTGGCGCCGGCGGTGGCATCGCGGTCGTCATAAATGACCTCGTAGCCGTTTTTAATTAAGTCGTCGTAAAGCTTGTCGGCGGCATTGGCGACAGAGTCGTCCCGATCTGCGCCAATGCTAACAATGTGAACGTCTGCCGGTGCGGCCTCGGCCGGCCAAACAATCCCATTTTCATCATGATGCACCTCAACCAGCACACCCATAATGCGGCTGATGCCAATGCCGTAGCAGCCCATTACTGGGTGGTGGGATTTGCCATCGGCAGCGGTGTAGTTAAATTCAAAAGCCTTAGAAAAGCGATCCCCGAGCTTAAAAATGTTGCCGACTTCGGCAGCTTTTGCCGATTTTATCTCTCCCTTTTTACAGCTTGGGCAAGCGTCGCCAGCTTTAACTGTGGCAATCTCATCGTTTTGAGCGAAGTCACAATGGTCGCAGTAATAAACGGTATCCTCGCCGGCCTCGGTAAACACCTGGTACTCATGCGAGTACTTGGTAAAGGCCCCGCCGGAGGCCTCGGTCAGCTTGGCGGCCAGGCCCAAGCGGTGATAAACCTTGGCGTAGGCGGTTTTTACCGTTTCGTAATACTTATCAAGATCGCCGGCATCGGCATGAAAGCTGTAAAGATCTTTCATTAAAAACTCACGGCCCCGCATTAGCCCACTCTTTGGCCGCAGTTCATCGCGAAACTTGGTTTGTATTTGGTAGGCAGCGGCTGGTAGATCTTTATAAGAATTTATAAAGCTCTGGGCCAATGGAGTTATCACCTCTTCGTGAGACGGTCCCAAAGCATGCTCACGTTTGGCGCTATCTTGTAATCGATAAAGCACATCAAAGCTGGTCCAACGACCAGTCTGCTGCCAAGGAGCCTTAGGTTGTAATGATGGCAATGAAAGCTCGCTAGCACCAAGAGCGTTCATTTCTTCGCGGACGACTTGCGAGATGCGATTGATAACTTTGAGCCCAAGTGGCAAATAGGAATATACTCCAGCCGAAACTTGCTGAATAAATCCACCACGAACAAGCAAGCGGTAGTTGAATGAGTCACCATCGCCGCTGTTAGTTTTAAGAGTTGTGCCGAAGTTTTTAGATAAGCGCATAAAATATTGTTTATTGTAGCGCGGTATAGGCCAAGTAGTTATTAACCATGTGCAGCAAAATGCCGGGCACAATCGAGCCAAGTCGCGTGTACATAAAACATAGTAGCAGACCAATCACAAAGGTGTACACGCTGATGTTGCCCTGCAAATGAGCTAAACCAAACAGTAGGCTAGAAAGCACAGCCCCAATCGGCAATCCCCAGCGCTTTGCAAAAGCCGGAAAAATAAACCCCCGGAAAATTGGCTCCTCCACCAACGGTGGCAAAATCACTAACCCGATCAGACTGATAAAGCGCAAATTGTTAGGAGTATTAGTAAACTCATTGGCTTGGGCCTGGTTAGGGTCAAAACCGGGCAGCAGAACTTGTATGAGCCAATAAACTAACCCAATCATCACAAAAAAGCTGATAAATAATGTAGTTACAAGCAGGATTGCCTTAATGACGTTAAAGCGGCGGTAACCTAGATCGACCCATTTAGCACCACGGCGGCGTAAATAAAAACCAATAACAGTAAAGGACAACAGGGCATCTACCAGTGAAAAAATTAGCCCGCCTTGTGGCGAAGAAATAGATTGATCTGTTAGAAGCGACTTAAGAGCCGGCGCAAAACCAGCCGCAAACTCTAAACTAAACCAAATTATTAACGGCAATATCACCCAAGGCAATAAAAAAACCGCCATGGCATCGAGCGGCTTCCAGGCTACGGCCTTGATTTGGGCGGAGCTCACCCTAGCCCAATCGCTTAATATCGAAGAATGTCACCACCACCATAAGTAGCAATAATGCCACGAATCCAGCGGCGTGAACTCTTGCCTCAAAGGTTGGCGAAAGCTGACGTTTGGTCACTTTTTGGGCTGCAATCAGTAACCATCGACCACCATCCAGTGCCGGCAACGGCAGAGCATTAATGACTGCCAACGAAATAGAGATTGAGGCGACGAATATCAGCACGTAAGCAATTCCCAAGTGGACGATATTCGAAAGTAGAACCACGATGCCAATTGGTCCGGCTACCTGGTTGCTAACCTGCCCATGAGCAAACAAACCAATGATCATGTTGCCGAATGCAGCCAAAGTTAACCATGAAATTTGCAAGGTTAAGCCAACAGCGGTGATTAATGCTTCAAAAAAACCGTAGCGCTGCTGAGAAGTAGCAAACGGCGTTACGCCCAAATACCCCTCTTTGCTATCTGGCGGTCGTAATGTAACGGTTTTGGAGGAAATTTGGCCCCCACTCTTAACCGTTAACTCCACGCTCTGGCCGGCGTTAGCCTTGGTGTAATCAAGCAGCTCCTGTTCGGTTTGCAGGGTGCGGCCACCGGCAGTGGCAATTGTATCGCCACGCTTGATCCCGGCGGCGGCGGCCGGAGAGTTTTTGCCAATCTCAACCACTAATAAATGACTGGACTGGGCCTGAACCGGGCTACCGTAACTGTACTGGCCCGAAACCAATGGCGGTAAACCGGTTAAGCAAAGATAGAACAGTATTGCAAAGGCTAGCAGCCAGTTCATTAACACGCCTGCAAATAGTATGCGGGTTTTGGCCCAAAAACCGGCCCCACCAAAACTACCCGGGCTGGTGTCAGCATGATCCTCGCCTTTTAGTTTGACGAAACCGCCCAACGGTAGCCAGTTTAAGCTATAAAGGGTGCGGCCAACTTTTCGGCCGTAGGCTTTGGGTGGAAAACCAAAACCAAACTCCTCTACCTCTACTCCACTGCGGCGTGCGGCTACAAAGTGGCCCAGCTCGTGAACGAACACTAACAGACCAAAAATCAAGATGACAATTAAGATTATGGCGATCGACATGACTATATATTACTACGAATATCAGGCGCCAAAGTTGCGTTGTCGGTGGGCGAAGTCTTCTAGAGCGGTATCGAGGTCTGATTCCTCGAAGGCCGGCCACAGCTTGGGGCTAAAATATAGCTCACTGTAAGCGGTTTCCCATAACATAAAATTGCTTAAACGCTGCTCACCAGAAGTACGAATAACTAATTCTGGATCGGGCAAATCAGCCGTCGTTAAATTAGTAGCTAAACTATCCTCGGTAATTTCATTTTCCCCAGCCGCAATGGCTCGATTCACCGCCTGCACAATATCGCCACGACCACCATAATTGAAACACAGGCAGATAGTACCTTTAGTGTTGTCTTTGGTTAGCTCTTCTACCGCGCGCAAGCTTTTAGCCAGTTTAAGATCGAGCCCATCGGCAGAGCCGGCAATTTTTAAGCGTATGCCCTGGTTGTTATACTCTTCGGCTTCCTCTTCCATCACCCAGGTGGCCAACTTCATTAAGTAGCCAACTTCGTCCTTAGTTCGATTCCAGTTTTCAGTTGAAAATGCAAAGTAGGTTACGACTTCAACCCCCCGGTCAAAAGCGGCTCGGCCGATAGTTTTAAAGTTCTCGTAACCAGCTTGATGGCCCTCTTTGGTAGTCAGCCCGCGAGCTTTGGCCCAACGGCGGTTACCGTCGGGGATAATCGCGATATGTTTGGGCAGTAGGTTCGGCTGGTCGGCAGTCATGACAGTCATTATAGGCGAGGTTGGCGATGGCCCCAAGGGCTAAACCGTCATCACCTCAACCTCTTTGGCCTTGGCTAGCGCTTCGAGTTTTTGCTTATAGTGATCAATCTTTTTATTTAGCTCCTGTTCGGCAAAATGGACGTCGTCTTTAGTGGCCTGGCCATCCTTTTCTAGCCGCTTCACCTCGCCCAATATGTCGTGGCGAATGTTTCGAAGAGCAATATTACACTGTTCGCTTTTGGACCCAAGATCTTTTACAATATCGCGGCGGCGTTCTTCGGTCATCTGGGGAACGTTTAGACGGATGATGTTACCGTCACTTGAGGGATTTAAGCCTAGCGACTGCTGTTCACGGATCATTTTTTCGATTGGTGCTACCAAGGTTTTATCCCACGGGCTAATCGCAATAGTTTGAGCATCCGGCGTGTTAATGCTCGCCACCGCCTTAAGCGGCTGCTGACTGCCGAACTGTTCAACCGTGAGGTTTTCAACCAAGCTGGTTTGGGCTCGACCGGTTCGCAAACTTTGCAAGTCGGCCTCAAAATGCTCAATGGCTTTAACCATGCGGGGGTCGGCGGTTTTAACAATACCCGTAACCATGGCTAAAGTTGTCCTCCAAGTTCAATCCGACTGAACTGGCGAATAACAATCTTTTCACCGGTTTTGGCGCTTATCGCGGTGCTTAATTGTTCGATTGACTGCTCGGGATCTTTAATAAATGGCTGCTTGGTTAAGCAAACGGTTTCATAGAATTTTGCCAACTTGCCCTCGACAATTTTGGCAACGATATCGGCTGGCTTTCCCTCTACTTCGCCCATGTAAAATTCGCGCTCCTTTGCCACTATCTTTTCTGGAATATTTTCGGGGCTTAAGTATTCCGGGTCGGCAGCCGCAATGTGCAGGGCGATGTCGTGGGCAAAAGCTTTAAAGTCATCGGTTCGGGCAACAAAATCTGTCTCACAGTTTACCTCAACCACTACACCTATCTTGCCACTATGAACATAGCTATCAATAACACCGGCTTTGGTTTCACGGTCGGAACGCTTAGCGGCGCTGGCGGCCCCTTTCTTTCGCAAAATATCAGAGGCTTTTTCAACATCGCCGTTGGCTTCAACCAAGGCAGCTTTAGCGTCCATCATGCCGGCACCGGTACTGGCTCGGAGTTTTTTAATTGCTTCGATTGATACGCTCACTTTTGTCTCCTCTACTTAGCTTTTGGCTGGTCGCTGTCGGCAATGGCTTCAGTTGGCTGATCGGCGGCTTTTTTGGCATGCGCCTGAGCACCGCGGTTGGCGGCATCAGCCACGGCGTGGGTTATCATCCGTAGCGACTTTATAGCGTCATCATTGGCTGGCACCGGGTAATCTGCTAACTCTGGGTTGGCATTGGTATCAACAATGGCGATAACGGGAATATTTAAGTTACGTGCCTCGGCGATTGCAATCGAGTCTCGAACCATGTCAACAACAAAAATGGCCTTTGGCAACTCACCCATATCCTTAATGCCTCCAAAAATGCGCTGCAAGGCAATGCCCTCATTGGTTAGATCCAGTACCTCTTTTTTGTTGTATTTGCTGGTATATTCACCCGACTCTAAGCCTGCATCAATAGATTTAAGTCGCTTTATTCGCGTTTGGATAGTGCGAAAGTTGGTTAACATTCCCCCCAACCATCGCTCGGTAACAAAAGGCTGGTGAGCAGCCTCGGCCTCTTCACGAATAATTTGGCGAGCCTGTCGCTTTGTGCCAACTAACAGCACCTTGCCACCGTTTTCAGCAGTAGTTTCAACAAAGCTCAACGCCTCGTCTAGTAGCTCGGCCGTCTTAGTTAAGTCGATGATGTGGACGCCGCCACGAACACCAAAAATATACTGGCCCATACGGGGGTTCCAGCGGTGAGTTTGGTGGCCGAAATGGGCACCAGCTTCTAATAGTTCTTTTACGTTTGTCTCTGCCATATGACTCCTTGTGCTTCGCTCGCCGGCCGTTGAATACGGAGGATTTTAGTAACGAGCTGCTTCATTAATTAGTTCGGACCAAGCCAATGTATCAAATTTAACCTGTTGGCGCAAGGGTTAGACTGTGTTAAAGTCACACCAGATTTGAACCATCGAGTTCAGGGAGTTTGACAAAATGAGTACGTACGAAGAAGAGGATCTTGCCGTTCTTTGGTTGAACGTCTTAGGATTCCGCGATGATGAAATTACTTGTAAACCATCGGAATTTGCACGTGTAGCCAAGTTCATGTCCGACTACGGGCTAGATGATGCAATGATTGTGTCTTGGTTTCGCAGCTTCTCGAATCACCTCGAAGATATACCGCTCGGCTGCTTGGCTGATGGCATGTTCGAAGAGGTGATGATGGCAGCCGATGCTTACTGTGAAGCAGAGCCGGCATCTGCATTTAAGAAGCTCATTGCAAGCCAAACTGAAATCGGCGGCAAGGCGATTAAAGCCATTCGGGCATCGCGCCAACCGACTGGCACTGTGATCCCCTTCCCATCAAGCGAGTTTGAGCGCCGACAACGCCGAGCACGTCGAAAGTAGGTGAATGTGTACGCAGACGGCAGTTACGATAAAGAAATGGCAAGGCTGGTTACTTATGGCTTCGACGCCGTAGATGTCATCTGTAGACCCGCTGATCTAGTCGACATGATGAAAATCATGACAACTTTTGAAACCTCAATTGGCGAGGCCGTTAAGTGGTTTCTAAGCGAGTGTGAGTACCTTGGCAAAAGCCCAATTGAATGCTTGGCAGACGGCGGTAACCGCTATCTTGTTGCCATTGCCATCACAGCTCATAAATGTTGCATCGATCCGGAACTGTTCGAGGAATGGTCGAAGGTAATGGCCAACGAGGTAATGGTGCGTTGGGACAACCGTCGCTTTGAACCAACTATCCCAACTCGAATATTTACAACTCTTGTCTGCTTCAGTGACCGCTTTTGCTCAGCGAATATGCCGGCCCTTGGGCACGTTCGCCTTCAGCATGCAACCGAATCAGGTCAACGGGTGGCTAATCGTCAAATTTGTACCGGCTATAAACCCAAGCCCTCAGGGTGAACAGATGTTCCCTTGGGGGCATCTGTGTGTTTAATGATCAATGTAAGCGCTTCGAGGGTTGACCCGTTGGGCCTTTTCAGATACAATCGTGTGGTTATGAAAGCCCAAATTCATCCCGAAATTATGGAAACTAAGGTGCACTGCAACGGCTGTGGCATCGATTTTGTGACGCGCTCAACCGTTCCATCGATCACCGTCGAAATATGCTCTAACTGTCACCCCTTCTACACCGGCAAGCAAAAGCTGGTAGATACGGCCGGTCGTGTTGAGAAGTTTGAGGCTCGCCGCAAGGCTGCTGCTGCCGCCAAGGCCGCTGGTGCCAAAAAAGTGGCTAAAGCCGATGCCGATGAGGCAAAGGAGGCTCAAAAGGGTGATCCAGAGTTAAAAGAAATTGCCAAAGAGATTAAAGCCGAAACCGTTGATCTGCCCGACAAAGCTGAAACTGCAACCAAAACGGCTACTGATACTGATTCTAGCGACTCTTAAATACAGAGACTAACCAAGCGATGCACCAGATTAGGGGCGTCGTTTTGTTATGATGGGGAGAGTTATGGACACCAGTGAAAATAATCTACGAGCCGAGTTTGCCCAACTGCAATCTAAGTTAACCGATAGCAGCTTGTTCGGCACGCCGGCATTTGTGCAGGCTAGCAAGCGCCAAGCCGAACTGCAGCCGTTAATTGACTTGTATGACGAGCGAGCCCGCTTAACCAAAGATTTAGAAGCTCTTAATGATCCTGAACTAGCCGATCTGGCGGCTATAGAGCGCCCGTCTCACGAGGAGGCACTACAGCTTAATCAAGATAAGCTGCGGTTGGCACTGGTGCCAAAAGACCCGCATGACAGCAAAAATGTGATTGTTGAAATTCGAGCTGGAGCCGGCGGCGATGAGGCCACATTGTTCGTAGGTGAGCTTTACCGGATGTATGCTCGTTACGCCGAAGCCAAGCGGTGGAAGGTTGATATCGATAGTGAAAATGCCAGTGACGTTGGCGGCTACAAAGAAATGATTTTTGAGATACATGGCCAGAACGTTTACGAAGAGATGAAGTACGAATCTGGAGTACACCGGGTGCAGCGCGTACCGGCCACCGAAAGCCAAGGTCGTGTGCATACTAGTACCGTAACTGTGGCGGTACTACCAGAAGCCGAGGAAGCCGATTTAACCATCGACCCGAATGATTTGCGAATTGATGTATTTCGTAGTGGCGGCCACGGCGGACAAAGCGTGAACACTACCGACAGTGCCGTTAGAATAACCCATATTCCAACCGGTACGGTAGTGACCTGCCAGGATGAAAAGAGCCAACTTAAAAACAAAGAGAAAGCCATGGGCGTACTGCGCTCGCGCCTACTCGCCCAGAAGCAAGAAGCCGAGCAACAGGCTGGCCGTGAAGCCCGCCTAGCCCAAATAGGCACCGGCGACCGCAGCGAAAAAATCCGCACCTATAACTTTCCCCAAGATCGCATTACCGACCATCGTATTGGCCGCACTCAACATGGTTTACCACAGTATATGGCTGGAGAAATTGGTCCGATGATAGAGGCGCTGAAAACCGAGGATCTTAAGCTCAAGCTGGCTGAGGCCGGCGCTTAACTAGTGAATTTACGGATATGAAAGTTGAAGAAGCTCTTAGACTCGCAAAGTCGATGCTGCTTTCGTCAAAAATTACATCTAGCGGTATCGATTCTACCCTTTTACTAGAACACGTTAGCGGTAAGCCTAAATCATGGCTGATGGCCCATCCAGAGTATGAATTAAGCCTAGGTATGGCCAGCAAATATTTTGATCTAATAAAAGAACGTCGAGACCATACCCCTCTGGTTCATTTAACCAATAAACGCGAGTTTTATGGGTTAGATTTTTACATCGATAAACACGTGCTGACACCGCGCGTCGAAACCGAAAAAATGGTTGAGTGGGCAGTGGCGGATGCACCCCAGGGCTCACGTTTGATCGATATTGGCACCGGTAGCGGTGCATTGGCTGTGGCGATCGCGAAACACCGGCCAGATTTGAATGTTACCGCGACCGATGTATCGGTCGAGGCCTTAGCCGTGGCCAAGCGCAACGCCAAAACTCATAACGTTGAAATTGAGTTTGTGGAATCGGATTTATGGAAGTCGATCGGTGGTAAATTTGAGACTATCGTGACCAATCTACCCTACCTAAACGACGATGCTGAGCTCATGCCCGAAGTTAAAAAAGAGCCCGCCGTAGCCTTGTTTGGCGGACCGGATGGACTGAATTTATATCGTCAGTTTCTGACACAGCTACCAAAGCATTTATCAGACGGCGGGCTGCTTTTAACCGAGTGTGATCCCTGGCAGCACGACGGCCTGATCGTAGAAGCTTCTAAGTATGGACTGGTGCTAAAACGCAGCGATTATTTCATTTTAGAGTTTCGTCACTCAGCCTAACTACTGTTGTGCCGGCGCCTCGGCTAGCTCAATCTCGGTCGTTTGTTCCTTTCCATCGCGCACTAACGTCAGTTTAACCTTATCCCCTACTTTGTACTCGCCGATAATTGAGCTTAAACTTGATGTTTCATTAATCTCTTTGTTGCCAATTTTGGTGATGATGTCGCCCTCTTTTAAACCAGCGCGATCGGCCGGACTACCCGCTACAATTCCCGGTGCGCCCTGATTGCCACTAATATAGGCGCCTTTAGTCACTGCTAGATTGTTGCTACTAGCGAACTCTTTGGTGACGGGAATATACCGAACTCCCAAGTATGGCTTAATGATCTTACCCTGAGTCTTAACCGTCGCAAGTTCGTTCTTGGCCTGGTTAATCGGAATGGCAAAGCCAATGTTTTGGGCGTTACCGGCTACGGCAGTGTTGATGCCAATAACCTTGCCGGTAAGATCTACAAGCGGACCGCCAGAGTTACCGGGGTTAATGGCAGCGTCGGTTTGGAACAGATTTTGCAATTGCTCAACGTCTTGCCCCTGCTGATCGCCGGCCGATACTGGGCGACCAATACCCGAAATAATCCCCTGAGTAACCGTGTTCTGGTACTGTCCTAAAGCGTTGCCAATTGCCAGTACTGCGCTACCAACTGGCACGCCCGACGAATCTCCTAACTCGGCAGCCTTTAACCCTTTGGCATCAATACGCAAGAACGCAATATCGTTCGAGGCGTCGCGAGCAATTACCTTGGCATTCTTGTACTCTTTTCCATCAGACGTAAAGACACTAAACGTAGAAGCGGTAGAGGGTACTACATGGCTGTTGGTTAGTATTAGACCGTCGCTCTCGACAATGATGCCGGTACCTGCCCCTTGGCTTGTCTGTGAGGTGCCAAAAAAGCTGAAACCGGTTGACTGCGAAGTGATCGATACCACACTGGGCGAAACCTTTTTGGCAACATCGATAGTAGCCGAAGTTTGTTGCAGTAAAATCGACTGCTTAGAGGTTGGAATCAAACTAGGGGCAAATCGAATATATAAAAATCCGCCCAGAAAACCCATAAATAAACCGATTAAAGCGATGGTAATTAATGTGCGTTGATCGAGTTTAGTTGTGGTGGTTTCTGACATAGTTACCTCTACTTATTAATTAAACGATGCCGTTCCAGCGGGTTCCGGCAATAACGATTGCAAGTAACACTCCGGCGATGGTGACATACTCGATTAGCCGACGGCGACTCAGGCGTTTACTTGCGTGGATAACGTAAATGCTGCCAATACAGTAACCTAGGCCGGCCATGATAATGGCGGCTTGTGGAATAATAATATATCCACCGAACAGAGTGTAGTTAACCTGCCAGTTAAAAAGTACCCAACTAATTTCAGCCGTTATTAATCCCCAGGTTGCAGCTAAGATCTGGCTGGAGCGTTCTCCTTTAAGCTCTAAGAACCACCAGGCCAATCCAAAGCTAATCGCCCATGTTGCAGCCACAACCACAATTTCGGGCCAGTGCCAAAATGCGGTGGCCAGAAAAACGGTGGCTACCCCCAAAAACTGAGCAACAGCGGCCAAGCCAAGCTGCCAGCTCTGCTTGTCACCATAACGAGGCATCAACATTAACCATGCAGCGTATAATATCGCCAGCCCAACTTGAGCAGCTGGTGGCAGAACCGGCGATCCAACTGGTGGTTGATTTAAGCTGATTAGTCCGGCCACCGATAGGCCGATGATGGCACTGGGTATTTGCTCGCGCAAACCGGCCGCACCTCTGCCTCCATTAAGCCACCAGGCCACAATTGGCAGCAGCGTAAGCACGGCGGCAATCCACCCGTAACCATAGTGCCCCAAAAATAGCACCGCGCTGGCGAGCGCAATCTGGACAAAGGCAAAAATTAAAAGCTGTGGATTCATTTACCTACTGGGTGGTTGGTTTGTAATTATTACCCACTATTATAACAATATCTGGCTGAGGTGTGGCTGAAGAATTGGATGGCCGTGTTTCTACCAGCACGTTAGCCTTAAAACGGTTCTGCAAATACTTAACGGTATAAGGCTTTTTGCCGCCACTGTAGTCGATGATGGTGCTTGTGGCATGATTTTGGGTATCGGCTGTGCCAACACTCGAAATATTATAGCCGTAAGCTTTGAGCTGCTTTGCTACCGCCGCACCCAGACCCCCGCGTAATGTACCATTCTGAATTGCTACGCCGGCATTTTCTTGTTTTAAATAGGCATCGGCAAAAATGCTATGGGCCAGTTCTTGAATATCGCTGTAGTCAAACGGGCCAGCTTTGGGAATCAAAATTGAGCCGGCGCCAGGGAACTGGCCGCTTCCGTCAACCAGTAAACCCTCGGCAGTATTATCGAGCACCTTGGAAGTGGCCTTGGTAGCATCTAGGTCTTTGATAATACTGGCCATCTTTTCGGTTTCATTAAGTTGCATATCGGTGCGCACGTGGTTACCGATACTATCGATTAAACCGGCCAGCTTAACAGGATTGGATAGTGTTGAGGCCTGTAGCGATTTTTGGCGCAAAGCAATTAATAGCTGCTGCTGGCGGGCGGCGCGACCAAAATCATTACCACACGAGCCGTGGCGACATCGCGCAAACTTTAGGGCCATTTTACCATCCATATGGTACTGGCCAACTGGCAAATTAAAGCTGCAGTAGCCGCGATCATTGTCACAAGGATAATCTGGATCATACAGTTTTTCGGTATTCTTGATATCGACACCGCCAACACTATCCACGGCTTGCTTGAATCCACTAAAGTCGAGCTGCACATAGTAATGTATCGGCAAATCAAGAATACGGCCGACAACCGTCTTGGCTAAATCTGGACCACCATATGCGTTAGCAGCATTAATTTTGGTGGCACCATAACCTGGAACCTTTACATAGAGATCACGAGGGATACTGAGCATGGCCACGGTTTTATTAACCGGATCTATGCTTGCTACCATCATGGTATCGCTCAGCTGACCGCCATCATGGCCCGATCCACCAATCCCGAGCAGCAAAATATTAATTCGGCCATCGCCCTCACCCTTCAATTTAGTAGGGTCAACCGCGCCGGCCAGCACCGGTGCACCGCCGCCGGAGTTTTTGGTAATGATGCGTTGGCTAGCTAGTACCGCCTTGACCCCAAGTGTCCCAAGCAGAGCAAGCAAAAGCACGGCTACCGCTATAACCACACGCTTGCGGCTAAAGTGCCGACGCCAGCCGGCTTTAGGCTTTAGGGCGGTTGGCTTTGAGCCGCTAGTTGGTGCCAATGGTTGAGCTAGCAGTATACCCAAGGCTTCCTTGGGTGCATCAGTG
The DNA here is from genome assembly GCA_046597065.1 of Candidatus Saccharimonadia bacterium. Taxonomy (GTDB): domain Bacteria; phylum Patescibacteriota; class Saccharimonadia; order UBA4664; family SCTI01; genus JBKJLI01. Next base: position 318,426 of record JBKJLI010000003.1, on the reverse strand, counting down.
CCCACCAAGTTGCCATCGGCATCCACCTGCTCAATGGTAGTTAAAGCATCGGCTTTGGGCTTTGAGGTTGGTAAGGGTTGTGCAGGTTTACGGCCATGACGACGGCCTCGCGCCGGTCCGTCTAGCCGGCGCGCTGCCGGTTTTGGGTTATCCATTAGCCCCAGTATAGCGGCTTGTAGGCACGGCCGTAAAGGTTGTCGCTTAGGCGGTCTACCCCTATAATGCTACTGGTAATTTAGAGCCATCTTGGAATCACAAACACCCTATACCACGACGTCTGAGCCTGGCCAAAAGCCACCCTCGGGACCCGGAGTTATCACCAAAATACTGTCTCACTGGCTGATTAGCTGGATCCTGATCCCGGCAGCTTTGATCTACTTTTTGCACTTTTATATCTTTAGCGCTTATCACGTTGAGGGCAGTAGCATGACATCAACATTACAAAACTCTGACTACCTAATTATTTCGCGAGTTTCTAGCAGCCAAGCTTTGGTAACTGGAGGCAACTACTATCCAAAGCATGGGCAAATTATTGTGTTTCATTATCCCAAAAACCCCACCATCGACTTTGTAAAACGTGTGGTTGGGTTGCCTGGAGATCGGATCACCATTAAGGACGGCCAGGTGCGGGTTTACAGCTCAAGCAACCCCGGCGGCTACAACCCTGATGCCAATATTCAAACTAATGGTAGCTACACTCAGGGTGACAGCAGCGACAACCCAGTTGACTTAGTGGTGCCAGATGGCAATGTGTTTGTGCTTGGTGATAATCGTACACCTAATGGCTCAAGTGACTCTCGCGAATGGGGCTTTTTGCCCACCAAAGATATTGTTGGCAACGTAGTGTTGCGCCTGTTCCCCTTTGACCAAGTACGCTCGTTCTAATAAAAGATTAAACTTTCTTGGTAATGCTACTGCTTATGCGCTGGAGCTCGGCGGTGTCACGGTAGCTAATAATCAAACGCCCGCCCTTGGCCTTAGCTTGGATGATGACCTTGGTATGCAGTGCAGTCGACAGTTCGCCAGCAACTAGGCTTGAAGCGGACGGAATGTCTGGGCGAGCCGGTGGTTGGGATGCAGCGGGCGTTGGTGCGGCTTTATGGGCACGAGCTAGTTCTTCAATCTGACGGACACTTAAGCTTTGATCGATAATCTGTTTAAGCAGTTCGTCTTGCCGCTGGGGGCTATCAATGGATAATAATGCACGACCGTGGGCTTCGGCAATTTGGCCGTTAGCTATGGCAGCTTGTACCGCCGGGGGCAAACTGAGCAAGCGCAGTTGGTTCGAAACGGTCGATTTAGCTTTACCTACGCGCCTTGAAACGGCATCAAGATCCAAATGGAACTCGTCCATAAGTTTGCGATAAGCCTTGGCGGTTTCGATGGCGTTTAGTTGTGAGCGTTGAATGTTTTCAATCAAAGCCAGCTCTAGTTTTTGTTGGCTGTCAAAACTGCGGACAATCACTGGCACGGTCTTAAGCCCAGCTTGCTTAGCGGCGCGCAACCGGCGTTCACCGGCAATCAGCTGGTAACCATCGGCACTCTTTGTCGCGACAAGCGGCTGTAGAATTCCGTGGGTCTTAAGCGAATCAGCAAGGTCGGTAAGTGCCTCGGGCTCAAACTCGGTCCGAGGTTGGTGGGGGTTGGGCTGAATGTCGTTAGGCGCCACTTGAATGACAGCATCAACCTTGACCTCTCCTTTAGGATTGAGATTTTGATTGTCTGATGGTCTTGCAACCGGCCTGGCTACGTCATTTGTTGTACCAGGCTGGGCAGGATTTGACCCAGGCAATTGGGTGGGAATAAGCGAATCTAAACCGCGGCCCAAACCACGCTGCGGACCGCTCATGTCACCACCTTAACTTTAACCCGCTGCATCACCTCTTTAGCCAAGCTGTGATAACTACGAGCGCCCTTACTCCAGCGGTCGTAATGGCTTATGGGCTGTCCATAGCTTGGGGCCTCGGCTAAGCGAACATTGCGGGGAATAATAGTGTCGAACACCTTGTCTGGAAAATGTTTACGTACTTCGGCATGAACCTGGTGGCTCAACGTCGTGCGGCCATTGTGCATTGTCAAGACTACGCCAAGTAAATCGAGGCTGGGGTTTAGCGCCTGACGCACCAAGTCGACAGTACTAAGCAGTTGGCCCAATCCTTCAAGCGCGTAGAACTCGGCCTGGACCGGTATTAACAGCGAGTCAGCGGCAGTCAGACCATTAATGGTTAATAGCCCCAGTGATGGCGGACAGTCGATTAGAACAAAATCGTAAGGTAGATCAGCCAGCACCTCGCGCAAGCGGAACTCGCGACGATCGGCGCCAACCAGCTCAACCTCGGCGGCAGCCAATACCGGTGCTGCGGGAACCACAACAACATCGTGAAAGCTGGTTTTTAGGGCCGCCTCATGAGCATGGCGCCCGTTCATTAATACATCATATAGAGTAATCTCAAGAGCGTTCTTATCAATACCAAAGCCGCTGGTGGTGTTACCCTGAGGGTCTAAATCGACCACTAAAACTCGCTGCTTGCGCTTAGCCAGATAGGTAGCCAAGTTTATAGTGGTGGTAGTTTTACCAACCCCGCCCTTTTGATTGGCAATCGCAATTACGTGTGCCACAAACCCTCGTTATTATCATAAGTATTTTAGCATGCCAGATGGTGACTGGCACTAAAACCGCTTCCGACTATTTGGCTGCGGTTTTGACAGGAGCTTTAGCTGCGGTCGGCTTACTAGCGATTTTAGCGGCTCCAATAGAAGCGATTTTGATGCTGGTGTAATGCTGGCGATGGCCGGTTAGCTTAGTCACCCGCTTTTTAGCTTTGAATTTGAGCACTTTGAGCTTTTCACCTTTAGATTGTCCGACTACCTCGGCAGCCACAATCACGCCCTTCACCACTGGGGTGCCGACGCTGATCTTATCACCATCGATGACCATCAATGGTTCAAACTCAATCTTTTTGGTTTCGGCGTCAAGCAGGTCAACCTCAATCGTTTGGTTGAGTTCAACTAGGTACTGCTTTCCACCACTTTTAATGACTGCTTGCATCAAATTCTTGCTTAATTAACCTAGGTACTATAGCTAAAATGTCTCGGTTTGTAAAGATGGCAGACTCAAGCCGAAAACTGTAGTTTTTTGCGACGTACGGCAATTGACTCTAGCAGACCAATTGCAACCAGCGAAACTAACAGACTGGTACCACCATAGCTAACAAACGGTAGCGGAATGCCGGTAACTGGCAGTAAACCAACGTTCATGCCAATGTTAATGAACAGATGAAACAGCAACATTGTAACTATACCGGAGGCCACAAACACCCCAAATCGGTCCTCGGCGCTGGCAGCGATCGATAGGCCGCGCAGTAGTAGGGCGACAAACAGTACGATTACTAACATGCCACCAATGAAGCCTAGCTTTTCCCCCAATACCGCAAAAATAAAGTCGGTGTGCTGAGATGGTAAAAAGTTTAGTTGTGACTGGCTGCCCGAGGCTAAGCCGCGACCATATACCTGCCCACTTCCAACAGCAATTGTTGACTGAACAACGTTGTAGCCGGTATGAAGTGGATCGGCGGTTGGGTTTAAAAACACCTCAAGCCGAGAGCGTTGGTATGGTTTAAGTAATGGGACCAGCATTGGGATAGCTGCTAGTCCTACCGCAGCCAGAGCCACCAAATAGCCCCACCGCACCCGCGCTACTATGGCCATAACCAACCAGATTACTAGTAGTACAAGGGCGGTGCCCAAATCGGGCTGTGCCAGAACCAACCCTGTTGGAACCAAGACATAAATCAGCGAAACAACTAAGTGGCGGGGGTTTTCCATAAAGTCGTAATTGCTAGTAAAGTACTTCGCCAGCACCAAAATCATGGCTAGTTTGGCAAACTCTGACGGCTGAAACTGAAAAAAGCCTAGGTTGATCCAGCGCGTGGCTCCCAAGGCGGTTTTACCCAAAACTAGCACTGCAATTAGGCTAATGATCATTAAAACGTAAACTATTGGTGTTAGTTTGGCCCAGCCACGGTAGTCCATCCGGGCGGCCAAAATTAACCCGACCAGGCCGATGGCCGCAAAAATTAACTGGTTCTTAGCATCAACCGGTGAAATTAAGTTGGCGGCCTTAAACGAGGTGGAGTAAATCACCAGCAAGCCAATGGTCGTCAGAATTATCGCCAGACCAAAAAGCACCCAATCAAAGTTTTTCCAAAACCGCGACTTAAACATTAAGACTTATTATACGTTAACTAGATTTGGAGTTTTCAGACTAGTCGGTCGGCTGTAGACCGATGGTCAACTCGACTCCAGAGATCTTTGCGGTTGCCTGATGCTCCGCTTTGATTTCGTCTACGATCTCTATTTTGGTCGCCAGTGTCTCATCGGCAATCAGCTGTTTGTGGTCGGTCAGGGTCGCAAATAGCTCCTTGTCGTCGGCACTAGCCGATAGCTTAATACGTTGATCTACCCGGAGGTCGGCGGCCTTGCGCAACTGCTGAACCTGACGAATTATATCCCGGGCCATTCCCTCGCGCAGTAATTCGGGTGTTGGCTTAAAGTCGATTTCGACGCTGACTTTATCGGATGCGGTGACTTTGTCTTCGACCTTAATGTTAAGCTCTTCAACTATGACTTCAACCAACTCTGTTGGCGCACTAAGCTTGGCGGCCAAAGGTTGACGAACTTTAATACCGTGCTCAGCCCGATCAGACAAACTTTTTGTGATTACTTCTCGTGCGTCGGCCATTTGCTTTATTATTTTATCGTCAGCCTCCCCTGCTTCTGGCCAGTCACTTAAGTGGACCGACTTTGGCACGCTATCTCCCATATCAACCGTTAGCTCGCGCCATAATTTATCGGCCATAAATGGGCTCCATGGTGCTAGCAGCTGAGCGGTACGAATTAATACAAAATGAAGCGTGGAGTAAGCCGACTGCTTATCGGCATCGGCATCACTTTTCCAAAACCGACGGCGGCTGCGGCGCACATACCAGTTAGAAAGGTCGTCGATTAGTTCGATGATTGGCCTGGTAGCTCGTGCCAGCTGGTAGCTATCGGCCTGCTTGGTAACTTCGCCTGTTGCTTGGTCGAGCCGGGCCAGCATCCAGCGGTCGAGCACGTTTAAAGATTCTGGTGCTTTGGTTAGCGCGTCAGCACTAGGCTGCCAATTATCTACCTCTGCATAGGTGGTAAAAAAGCTGTGCACGTTCCACAGACGTAAAAAGACGTTACGTTGAACGTCGGCAAGGGCATCGCGCGAAAAACGCACGTTTTCACCGGTTACCACTGGGCTACTCATCATAAAGAAACGTAAAACATCAACACCAACGGTATCAAAAACCTCCTCAAGCGGCGGATAATTACGTAAGCGTTTACTAAGCTTTAAACCATCGGCCGCTAGAACGTGACCGTTAACGGCTACGTTTTTAAAGGCCGGCTGGCCAAACAGCGCTGTGGCTAAAACGTGTAAGGTGTAAAACCAGCCGCGGGTTTGATCAATTCCTTCGGCGATAAAATCAGCCGGAAAGGTCTGATTAAAATCATTGTTCTTATTAAATGGATAATGGTTGCTCGCAAAGGGCATGGCTCCAGATTCGAACCAGCAGTCAAGTACTTCTTCAACGCGATGGTAGGTTTTAGAGTCGCGCTTAATAACGATCTTGTCGATTTCGGGTCGGTGTAGATCTTTAGGCAACTTACCGGCCAGCTCCTTAAGCTCATCCAGACTGCCAACCACGATGATATCGCTGGGTTCGTCTACATTACGCCAGATTGGTAGCGGATTGCCCCAAAAACGATTGCGGCTAATCCCCCAGTCACGTGCGTCGGCCAGCCAGTTGCCAAAGCGGCCGGCCTTAACGTGATCAGGCACCCAAGTGATTTGCTGATTGTTTAAAACAAGCTGTTTTACAATTTTAGTAACGGCTACGTTCCAAGATGGCGTGGCAAAGTACATCAGCGGGCTGTCGCAGCGCCAGCAAAACGGATAAGTATGAGTAAAGGTTTCGGCAGCAAACACTCGACCCTTGGTGGTAAGGTCGGCAATAATGTGGGTATCGGCGTCTTTAAACCACTGGCCGGCCGCTACGGGACCATCGGCCTTGATCATGCCATCACTATCGACGCTTTCGATCAATGGAAGACCCTCGCGCTGGCCAAGGTCGAGGTCTGTTTCTCCATAGCGAGGTGCTACATGCAAAATACCGGTGCCGTCTTCTAGGCTAACCGAATCGTCGGCGTAAACTCGGTAAGCTTTAGCACCCTCTTCGGGAGTTGTTTCAACCTTATATAGCGGTGTGTATTTGATCCCAACCAGAGCGCTGCCCTTGCGGGTTTCAACCACTTTGTATTCGGCGGATTTTAAATCCAGTAGATCAAGGCGCTTTTTGGCCAACACCAACTTTTCGCCCATTGCCCAGCCATCACCATCGGCCTTGAGCTCGATAGTGACGTAGTCGGCTTTGGCATCAACGGCTAGGGCGGCGTTAGCGGCCAAGGTCCATGGTGTGGTTGTCCAGGCCAACAAATCGGTAGTGGGATCATCGAGCAGAGCAAACTTTACATAAACACTGGGGTCGGGTGTGTCATCTTTATAATTCTGGTTGACTTCAAAGTTGCTTAACGGGGTGGCGCAACGCGGGCAGTATGGCATACTGCGAAAGCTTTCATATAACAGGCCTTTTTTGTTGAGCTCTGAAATGGCCCACCAAACGCTTTCGATGTAATCATCATCTAGCGTTGCGTAAGCGTTATCTTTATCGGCCCAGCGTCCAATGCGGTCGAAAAACTGCTCCCACTCACCGCGGTACTTAAATACCGAGTCGCGTGAAGCCTTAATGAACTTATCAACGCCCATTTCAAGTATCTGGCGCTTGTTTTTGATACCTAACTGTTTTTCAACCTCGGTTTCAACCGGCAAGCCATGTGTGTCCCAGCCATTACGGCGAGGTACATAATACCCGCGCATGGTTTTATAACGCGTAACCGAATCCTTTAAGGTAACCGGAACCACGTGCCCGTAATGAGGCAAGCCATTGGCAAACGGCGGCCCGTCATAAAAACTAAAGCGCTGTTTGCCCTCACGCTGACGTAAACTTGCGGCAAAAGTTTGCTCATTTTCCCACGTTTTTAACAGCTCGATTTCGAACTGTGGTAGATTTGCTGCTTGGGCTTTCTTCATCTGATAATCCTACTGGGGAAAGTTGGCGTTTACAAGCATAGCGAGTAACTGCAGCATAATGAATGCCAATAACGGTGCAAAATCAAGCATTTGGGTTGGTGGCAGCAAACGCCTGATCGGTTGTAAAACCGGCTCGGTTAGGTCGATAAGAATGCGGCCAATTCCGCCGCTGGGCACGGGGTCAAACCAACTCCAAACAACCCGCGCCAACAAAACGATATTAAAAAAGAATACGAACAGATTTATAAAGCTAACGAATACGCCAGTAATCATGATCCTGAGTGGTAGCGGCCTGAAAGCTCTTCGGGTGTTGGCAGCGAACCTGCCCACATTTCGGCTAACTGTCCGTCGTCGGTGGTTAAGAGAACGCTCGGGCGCTGCATAGCGTCATACAACTCAACAAGTGCCGAGCCTTCTCGGCTATCAGCATCAACCATAGTGTGATCAACTTGCAGCTCACTTAAGCGCTGGTCCAGATGATCAAGCTCGCGGTCGAGCGGAGTGTTTGAGGTAAATAAAACATGAACTTTCATCTGATTCAATTATAGCAAAAGGGAAGATTTTTAGCCCTAGAAAGCTTTACGGGCCGGATGCATGGTTAGCATCCGGCCCGCTAGCAGACGGAGGTGTGATAGGTTTCACACCCTCGCCAAACATGTGGAACCTCTTCTTTACTTGGATCGCCCTGGTTCCATGGGACGAATACCCGTGACCCGCTGCGGCCACGATTGTTAATTGATCAACTGCAACCGGTTGTTGCACCGCACTGGGAGCAAACGTAGCAGACTCCCGAACGCTGTGTCATGCCTCCACAGATTTTGCATGGAGGGCCAGCGTCCAACTGCACGTTGTGTTGTGTCATGACCGGCTGATGAACTCCGTTGCCATTGCCCTCAGCTGCGGCGGTGTGGGTAATGGAACCCTGAGGACCCAGCTCTGCACCAGGCGGCTTTGCAGGAGTTTTCACCACCGGTGCAGCTGTTTCCAGCACACTGGTGGCAGCCTCTTGATCCGCCTTCAATGCTTCGGCGGCCGGCGTTCTGATCCCCAATTCCAGCTGAATGCTAGGATCGAGGAAGCGCGAAGCCAACCAACGCATGATGTAGTCGGGCATGCTCTTTGCGAACGGGATCTCGATGTTCTGTGTGATCCCCTCCGGCTCAAAGCGAACGTAGCTGAACTTCCTTGCCAGAGTCTCGAGCGGCACACCGTACTGGAGCGCGATCGAAACCATCGTGGCGAAGGAGTTCATCATCCCTCGCATGGTTGAACCTTCCTTCCCGATGTCGGTCAGGAAGATCTCACCCAGCGTGCCGTCCTCGTACTTGCCGGCAGTGATGTAACCCTCGTGTCCACCGATCGTGAACTTGTGGGTCAATGACTGTCGCTCCCGAGGCATCTTGCGACGCAACGGGCCGATTGAGCCATTGGCCTTGGTGATCAACTCATCCACCTGAGCCTGTGTGAACAACGGCTCATCTGCCGCACCATCCTGGCCCAACTGCGCATCGGTGCGCAGCGCCTGGGCCGTCTTAGACCCATCGCGGTAGATGGCCAGTGCCTTCACGCCGAGCTTCCACGAATCCATGTAGGCATCGTAGATGTCTTCGACCGTCGAGCTAGCCGGCATGTTGACCGTCTTCGAGATCGCACCACTGATGAAGGGCTGAACAGCGCCCATCATCTTGATGTGACCCATCGGAGCGATCGCCCGCTCACCCACCGCCACATCGAACACCGGCAGATCCTCTTTGCTGATCCCCGGGGCACCAACGATGGTGCCACGAGCCTGCATCAGCTGCACCCCATCTACGGGTTCGCCAACCGGAATCGGCTCCTCGATGTAGTCCTTGATTGCCTCTACCTGCTCGGGCGTGTACCCAAGATTGGCAAGGGCACTTGGGATCGTCTGGTTAACGATGGTCATCTGACCGCCGCCCACCAGCTCCTTGAACTTCACCAAGGAGAAGTCCGGCTCAACACCTGTGGTGTCGCAGTCCATCAGGAACGAAATCGTCCCCGTCGGCGCGAGCACCGTGGCCTGGGCGTTACGGAAGCCGTACTCGTTGCCAAGTTCGACCACATCGTCCCACGCATTACGGGCGGCCATATGCAACGCCGTATCCGCAACCCCTGAATCCGGCAGCTCGTGGGCCGCATCACGATGCATCTGCATCACACCCATGTGACCCTCGTGGTTGAGCTGGTAGCGCTCGTACGGGCCGACTGCATCAGCCATCATGGCTGACTGGCGATAGGCCCGACCGGTCATCAGCGCCGCAAGGGCCGCTGCCGTTCCACGAGCGGCATCCGAGTCGTACGGAGTGCCGTCTGCCATCAGGTAGGCGCCGAGGTTGGTGTACCCCATACCAAGCTGACGAAACGCCCGAGCATTGATCCCGATCTCATCGGTCGGGTAGCTCGACGGTCCCACCAGAATTTCCTGAGCCATGAACACGATGTCGATGGCATGCTCGTAAGCTGCCACGTCCAGCGTGCCGTCCGGCTGACGGAACTTCATCAGGTTGAGGCTGGCGAGGTTGCAGGCCGAGTTATCGACATGCATGTACTCGCTGCAGGGGTTCGAGGCGTTGATGCGCCCAGACTTCGGGCAGGTGTGCCACTGGTTGATCACGGTGTCATACTGTACACCAGGATCAGCGCAGCGCCAGGCGGCTTTGGCGATGTCACGCATCAGCTCACGAGCCGGAATCGGCTCGCCTACCGGCAAACCATCGGCCCGCGCCTTCAGCACCCATGTCTCATCTGCCTCAACGGCACGCATGAACTCATCGCTCACACGCACCGAGTTGTTGGCGTTCTGATACTGGATGCTCTTGAACCCTTCGCCGTCAATCGACATGTCGAAGCCGGCGTCGCGCAAGGCCTCGGCCTTGTCCTCTTCCTTGGCCTTGCACCAGATGAACTCACCCACATCCGGGTGATCGATGTCGAGGATGACCATCTTAGCCGCCCGACGCGTCTTGCCGCCGGACTTGATGGTGCCAGCCCAAGAATCGGTCCCGCGCATGAACGACACCGGCCCAGAGGCCGTGCCGCCCTTGCTCAACGGCTCTACCGAGCCGCGGATGTTCGACAGGTTGATGCCCGATCCAGAGCCACCACGGAAGATCTTACCTTCCTTGGTGTTCCAGTCCAGAATCGAATCCAGGGTGTCGTCGACGCTGAGGATGAAGCAGGCGCTGCACTGCGGCTGATCTTCAAACCCGACATTGAACCAGACCGGGCTGTTAAAGGCCGCCATCTGGTGCAACAGGAAGTAGGTCAGCTCGTCCTGGAACGCATCGCCGTCTTCCTGAGTGGCGAAGTATCCGTGCTCATGGCCCCATTCGGTAATGGTGTTGGCCACTCGCGAGATCATCTGCTTCACCGAACGCTCTCGCGCTGGCGAGTCCAGTTGACCGCGGAAGTACTTCTGGGCCACGATGTTGGTTGAGTTCTGGCTCCAGGTAGTCGGGAACTCGACGCCCTTCTGCTCGAACGCGACCTTGTCGCCGTGTCCAATGCGAGCGTCACGCAACTCCCACTCGACGGTGTCGAACGGGTGCACCCCAGGCGTGGTGAAGCGACGCTTCACTGTCATGCCCTTGGGTTCAGGTGTTGCTGCCACAGATGCGGCAGCCAGAGTGTCGGTCATGGTTCTCCTGCCGCTTTAGCGGCGGTAGTGTTTGGTTACCACATCGCCTTTTAGCGACTTTCCGACACAACTTTATTATCTAAAGTCGTCTCGGAAAGCCCATCGGTTGATGCAGCATTTTGTGTCTAACTGCTGGTTGTCAAAGGCCATCTCGGCGGTTGAGCGCCGATTCGGAAAGCATTATTTTGATGTTTGTTTTAATGCCCCCGAACCGGTGTTAAACCGCAATTATTAGAACTTCATGGCCGGCCGCGTGATTTTATACGCGCCAGTTCGGTTTCAAAGGCCGCCACATCGGTAAATGAGCGGTAAACACTGGCAAAACGCACATAAGCTACTTCGTCGAGTTCCAACAGAGCGGCCATGACCAACTCACCAATTCTTGAAGCCTCAATCTCTGAGTCGCCGCTACTGCGTAATTGACGCTCTATAAGGTCGATAACCTCCTCGACTTTGGCGGTAGCTACCGGCCGCTTTTCAACTGCTCGGTGCAGGCCGCTGGCCAGCTTTGCACGATTAAATGGCTCGCGGCGGCCATCCTTTTTAATGACAGCCAAGCGCGAGGCCTCAACTCGTTCATATGTAGTAAATCGAAAGTTACACTTTAAGCACTGACGGCGCCGTCTAATTGACCCACCCTCTTCGAGATCACGTGATTCGATAACTCGAGAGTCGATATAAGCACAATCCGGACAGCGCATTTGAACGGTAAACCCCACATTTAGTGTTATGTATAACAATCATAACGCTAATGGTTGTGGTGTCAAGCCGGTTATGCCTGGCCAAGGCTTTACTTGTTTTTGCGGCGGCGAATGAAGGCGGGGACGTCTAAATCGTCATCACCTCCGCGACCGGTAACGGCCTTGCTGGCGCGGTCAAACAAAGAGCGTGCCCCGCTTTTACTCTTGGCTGGCTCGCCTTTAGCATCCTCTTTATCTTCATGGCTTGAGTCATGATGCATCTCGGGCTTGCGGACGTCATCCTCTAATACTTCTGGTTCAATTGAGTTAACACTGGGCTTCGACGGCTCATCAAAGAACAGATCACTGTGTTCACTTAGGTTTGCCGGCTTGTCATCAAGCTTTTCATCAATAAATGGGCCTTTAGAAAACCGGCTGGCAACCGGCTCTGGGTCTGGGTCTGGTAAAGGCTCCAGGTCTAGAAATGTTGGACGAATGGATTCGGTCGCAACTTCGGGTGTGCGACCCATAGCAGGGCGCGAAACCTGGCGACCACCTTCAAAACCGGTTGCAACCACGGTGATCTTGATATTGTCTTCCATCTCCTCATCTAGCACCGCACCAAATATAATATTTGCATTAGGATCAACTGCTTCTGTGATCAGTTTGGCGGCTTCATCAATTTCATGCATGCTCATATTCCGCCCACCGGTGATATTAAACAACACACCCTTTGCACCCTCAATATTAACCTCGAGTAAAGGTGAGTCGATAGCTTGCTTAGCGGCTTCTAGAGCGCGGTTTTCGCCCTTGGCCTGGCCAATGCCCATAAGGGCCGAGCCGGCGTCTTGCATGATCGACTTAATATCGGCAAAGTCGAGGTTAATTAAACCATGTACCGTGATTAAATCTGAGATGCCCTGGACACCCTGTTGCAATACATCGTCCACCACCTTAAAGGCATCAAGGAGTGAAGTTTTGCGGTCGATCATATCTAGAAGGCGGTCGTTTGGTATGGTGATAAGGGTATCAACGTGGTCTTTTAGCTCTTCAATCCCCTTGTCAGCTTGTGCGGAACGACGTTCACCTTCGAAGGTGAAGGGCTTAGTAACAATACCCACGACAAGCGCCCCCGATTCGCGAGCAATCTGAGCAATCAATGGAGCGGCACCAGTACCGGTGCCGCCACCTTCGCCGGCCGTAATAAAGACCATCTCGGTTCCCTTAAGCGCATCACGAATTTCTTGTTCGTTTTCTTCGGCCGCCTTGCGTCCGATTTGCGGATCTGCTCCTGCTCCCAGGCCTCGGGTTAAGCTCTGACCAATATGGATCTTGGTTTGAGCATGTGAATGATGCAGTGACTGAGCATCAGTATTGATGGTTACAAACTCAATACCCTGAACCTTAGATTTAATCATTCTCTCGACCGCGGATGCGCCGCCGCCGCCGACTCCACACACTTTAATGCGCGCAAAAGTCTGAATATCGGGCAATACCTCTGCCATAACTATAAATTCTCCTTACCACATGACCGCTTTTAGCCATTCATCCAGATGGACGACAGATTAAGTTTTTCTTAAATAAGCGGTATAAACAGAGTTTAGTTAATGTGTTCACGCAATGCAAATTAATTGTTCAAGATTATTTGAGTATAATTATTGTTCACATTATTTATACAGTCATACTGGTAATAAAAGTGCCCGATGTCAGCACTGATAGGTATAGCTTGTTAACAGGTTTAAATTGGGCGGCAAATTACTGGGGACAAGTTAGATTAGTAATATCTTGATTATGCCTAGCATAAGCGCTTATCCAGATGAGTTTGGTCGTACTGATTCGATAATATATTTTGAAATAGCTTTATATACAGTTGTTATAACTACAACCAACTAATAGCTTCTACACAGCTTTATGAGTGTAATAAGTACTTAAATATTAGTATATGAAAATATAGAAATGTTTCATAATGAAGCAATGCGCTACAAATATTTGGGTGTTTGAGAATTTATTAAGGCAGTAAATTACGAAGTGTTTTGCGAATCCTATCTACGGTATCGCCTAATCTATCGCTTGTTCGACCACTGCCGCTGCCACCGGCGTAGTTCATATTCTCTAGCATCAGACCTACCGGTACTGCAAAGGCCGGATCATTAACTTTATCACTTAAACCGCTTAAACCCTCGGGCTTACCAATCACTACCGGTAGCTTTAATAACTGCTTTGCAAGCTGTTCAATACCTGGCATTTTGGCACCTCCGCCGGTTAGTACAACCCCGCCGGGTAACATCCCAGCCTTATGCACCTTTTTGAACTCATCGTGTACCATACCAAAAATCTCTTCTAAGCGAGCTTCGGCGATCCCAAATAGATCCCGCTTTGATACTAGCCCGGCTTCACTCCCCAACTCATCTATCCTTACTTTTTCGCTGGCGGCAATTGGCCGGCCAACGTAAGCTTTGACATGTTCAAGCTTAATTTTTTCAGCCACTTCTACATCTGTACGTAGCCCAATCGCAATATCGTTTGTAATGTGGGTAGCCCCAACGGGCAACACGCTTGAATAAAGAATCTCCCCTTCCTCATAAATCGCAACGCCGGTAGTGCCTCCACCTATATCAACAACCGCTACACCTAGCTCCATCTGCTTTTTGGTTAAAACCGCACGGGCGGCGGCCAAGGGTACCAGTACCTGACCTTCAATATCAATACCAGCCTGATAAATGCTGCGATGTAAGTTCTTTATTACAGGGATAGAGCCAGTGACAACATGGGTCTGGACCTCTAGCCGCACACCGTTCATTCCTACTGGGTCTTTAATATTATGCTGACCATCAACGCTAAACGAGCGCGGGAACATTTGGATGATCTCGCGGTTTGGCGGTAGCTGGACGGCGGCGGCGGCTTCCTCAGCGCGGCGAACATCCTCTACAGAGATCTCTTGATCAGCGCGACCCACTGCGATCACGCCGCTAGAGTTTAGGCTCTCTACGTGAGCACCGTCTAGGTTGATAGTGGCTCGGTCAATCGGGACGCCAGAAATTCGTTCAGCCTCATCAACCGCCGCGGTGATTGATGAAACCGTCTCTTCAATATCTATGACCTCGCCTTTGCGTAGTCCCGAAACCGGCGCGACACCAACTCCAATAATACTAGGCTGGGCGGCGGTTTCTTCGTGCAGACCAACAATACAGCACACTTTGGTGCTGCCAATATCTAAACCGATGAAAATTTCTTCTTGCCCGCGGGCTGCCACTTGCTGTGTCCGCTCCTTATCGCTAACCCCCATTATAGTGGTTACGCTCACCCGAAGGCAAGCTGATGCAATCTAAAGGGCGGTCAGAATTTGGGGAGCACCGGGGGTAATGGCAATTGTGTGTTCGAACTGGGCGGCCAGGCTGCCATCGATAGTGCGGATGGTCCAGTGGTCGCTGTCGGTCTTGATTTGGTGGCTGCCCAGGGTCGCCATCGGCTCAATCGCAATGGTCATACCCGGAACCAGCTTGGGGCCCTTGCCGGCCGGGCCGTAGTTGGGAACCTGAGGCTCCTCCCACAGGCTGTGGCCAACGCCATGACCAACCAAATCCTCAATCACACCGAGGCCGCCGGCCCTTAGCACCCGCTCGACGGCCGCCGATATATCGCCCACCCGATTGCCACCGCGAGACGCCTTAATGCCAGCCGCAAGCGCCGCTTTAGTTACATCTAGTAACCGCTGGGCTTCAGAATCGATTGATCCGACAGCAACTGTAACCGCGCCATCGGTTAGCATACCATTTAGCCGCACGCCAAAATCTAGCCCAACGATATCACCATCGCGCAGTGGGATTTTGCCCGGTATACCATGTACCACCGCATCGTTGACCGATATGCAGATGGGTGCCGAAAAGCCCTGATGGCCTAAAAAGGCCGGTTCACCTCCAAGTCGCTGTACCTCGCGACCGGCCAAGGCGCTTAGCTCGGCCGGCGTTATGCCAGGTTTGGCCGCCATTCCAACAACCTCTAGCACTTGCGCCAGCATCCTACCGCCACGCCGCATTGTGGCGATTTCGCCGGCTGTTTTAATCTGGCTAGATGAGACCACGTTGTTCCAAACATTTTTTGATCGAAATGGCAACTTCATCCAGGCTGGCATCGGCCTCAACTTCACAAACCGCTTCCTTTGAGCGTAAATAAGCCACCACTGGAACGGTATCTCGCTGGTACTCATCCCAGCGCACTCTAATAATCTCGGGTTGATCATCGCTACGGCCGCGCTTGGCCAGACGTTGCTCGACTACCGACTCTTTAATCTGCAAAAAAATGGCCAAATTAAGTTTGCGCCCTAATTTGGGCAGGTCGCGCTCCATTCGCTCAACCTCGGCCAACATTCGCGGTGAACCATCTAAAATAATGCCGGTAGTTTTGGGGATCGATTTGATTTTGGCAAGTACCAACTCTTGGACGTATGCTGTGGGGGCAAGCTTGCCTATCTGGGCGGCTGCCATAGCAGCGACATCGCCATCCTCGCGCACTAATTGGCCGGTTGAAAAGGTTAGCCACCCTAAATCGGCGGCTAAACGCTGCGCCTGATCGGTTTTACCGGATCCAATTGGCCCCATAATGGTAATTAGCGGTGCCATAACAGCTCTGTTACGTATGGTGCATAGATTGCCAAGCCAATCGCAGCAGCACCGATTGAGGCTACCAATACGGCGGCGGCGGCAATATCTTTAACCATTTTCACCTGCTCATTTTTGGCCGGCTCTACTAAATCTAAAATCTCTTCAACAGCAGTGTTAACAATTTCTGCAATAAAAACAATAATGATGGCAAAAAAGATGGCCGCCAGCTCGGCGTTTGACACTCCCAAGAGCACGCCGGCGGCTAGGGCAATAATTGCCGTTAACAGATGAATACGGGCGTTTTGCTCGCTTTTTACAACGTAGACCAACCCATCAAAAGCGGCTCTAAGACTTTTAGTAAACTTCATTACTGCTCCCATTTATACTCCCGGTATTCATACCCGGCCAGCTTAATAATCTGCTGCTGCCTAGACTCCATACTGACTCGTCCACGACTATCGGCGTGGTCGTGACCACAAACGTGCAATAGGCCGTGAGCCGTAAGCAGAGCCAACTCATCTTCTAGCCTGCTGCCGGCCGCCCTTGCCTGCTTTTCGGCAACCGGTAAACAGATAGCAATATCGGCAGCCGTAAGGGATAAGGGCTCACTTTCATGGTAATTAAAGGTCAGTACATCGGTGGCGTAAGCGTTACCGCTATAACGTTTATTTAACGCCTGGCTTTCGCTCGCGTCAACCAATTTCAGGTTAACTACGCCGATCGGTGCCTTGATATCGGGTTGACTAATTAGTACTGCGTTCACCGATTGAGCGGCTTTGGCCAGGTTGGCCGGCCAGTCACCAACCAGGTTTATGGTCATTTCAGGCGGGCTCGTACCAAATTAGATACCGCAGCACCATCGGCCGCACCAGCCACTTTTTGCATTACGGCGCCAATAACCTGCCCCATCTGGGCCGGCCCACTAGCGCCAGTTTCGGCAATCACCGAATCGACAATTATTCCTAACTCTTTTTCGTCCATCTGTTTAGGCAGATAAGAATTAATAATTTCTAACTCTGCCTGCTCCGCGTCGGCCAAGTCTTTACGATTAGCCTTTAAATACTGTTCGATTGAATCGCGACGCTGTTTGGCTTCTCTCGCAACCACTTTAAGAGCTTCATCTTCACTTAGATCGTGGCCAAGCTTGATCTGCTCATTCTTAAAACCGTTTTTAATTAAGCGAATGACGCCTGTGCGCGCTGCATCTCCACCTTTCATAGCGGTAGTAAGATCTTGATCTAGCTGTTGCATCAGTGACATCTGGTAATACCTAAACTATCCGATATTAGCGGTACATTGCCTGCTTGGCTTTGGCAGCCTTGCGAGCGGTTTTGCGGATGGCGATTTCACGCTGGGCCCGCTTAGTTAAGGGGCGCTCAAAAGTACGTTTGCGTCGAGCGACACCTAATACACCCGATTGCTGCACTTTCTTGTTAAAGCGCCTAATCAGGTTTTCTAATGATTCCTTGTCGTCTTTGCGAGTTACTTGAAGCAAAGTTTAATCACCTGCCTTTCCGACTCGGTTGAGTCACCAGATCATCTTACCTGATAATACCGCTTGGGGCAATATCAACTAGCTAGCAAATGGACGTGCAAATGATCGATTTCTTGGCCTCCGGCTCTACCAACGTTGACCTGAACCCAATAAGCTCCCTTAACCCCCTGCGATTCAGCCACTTGGTGAATGGCAGCGATTAATCCGGGTGACTCAGCCGGTGGCAGATGATCAAGACTATCTATATGCAGTTTGGGCACTATTAACAGATGAAGGTTAGCCTTCGGGTGGATGTCCTTAAAGGCTGCAAACTCCTCGTTTTGCCAAACCAATGAGCTGTTGTCGGCGATAATTTTGCAAAACAAACAATTTGGCTTCATGTCCATAATGTAGCAGATATAAGTGCCTAAAAATACTTCCGGGCCCGGTCCAATGAAGGACCGGGCCCGTTTACCGCCTGACGCCCCCGTCAGGTTCCGACGCCACGAGGAGGAGGAATACTCGTGTGGTTTCCGCGTTAAACGCGAAGATGGTGCTAGGCCGCGACTTCGAGAACCGCCTCGATGAGAAGGCGATCTGCTCCGATGGCGATCAGAGCATCAACCTCACAGCGAGGAGCCTGACCGCGTCGATGACGAATGTTCCTCTCATGGAGGCACGTGACGAGGTCGAGGCAGGCAACGCTCACCCGAACGCGCTCGCGAGGGTGCAGCGGGTGCGGGATGAGGCGGTCGCGGTGCGTATCCGCAGCCATCCTCTTGGGGAGAGCCTTCCCGACATGATCCAAGGCTCTGTCTTCGCAGACGAGCAGTCCATTTGAGGTGCTTCCCGGCATGTGAATCATCCTCCTTGGATGAATCGTATCTGGGCTTATGCTTTTAACCTATCATAAGCATAAGCGTATTGCAAGATCTGATTTAGAATTTTGAACAAAGTAGTGCGGAAGACCCGACCCCTATGCCATTCGTGGCTCGGGGGTCGGGGTGCCAAACCGGTACCGTAGTTTGGCAAGTGCTATCCGGACTTCAGGTCCGGGCACGAGGACGACGACGGCCGGGGCGTCCATTCAGGTAGCGCTGTCGACTATCGGTCCTAACAGGTGGAGGCCAGACCGGCGACGGCCGGGGCATCTGTTTCACAGAACCTTGTTGCCCCTTCGCGCCAGTAGTTAATCTCTTAGGGCGAGCCATCTGGCCGCTCAGGCCGGTACGGCAACGGAGGGTTGGCTTGCATCCCTACGACGCTTGCGGGCCTGGCTCTCGAGATTCGACACGAGCACCTGGTGCAGCTCCTTCTTCATCAGACGCCGATCTGTGCCGCTGATGCCCGATCGAGCGAGCAACGACATGGCATGATCGAAACCCCCCTTACTGCCGACGATCTTTTGGTACTTGAGCTCATGCTTGGCGATGAATTCATCGATCATGCTCTGGATGGCGATGCTGCACATACTCGAACACGCTCCTCGTGCTGGGGGTCTAAAAAGGTGCTACTTTCAAAAAAACTCGAATCACATATCGACTCAAGACCCCCTATTTTTACCGCTTATTGTTAATAACGTCAACCTTTTTTAGCAGTTTTTGCTCACATCTGTTGTACAGATGGGTTAATTTAGCTATTTTTGATCATACCAGACATTAAACTACTTGACAAATACCGCTTATGTTGGTATAGTACTTCCCGATGACTCGAAAGTCTGTCCAGTTGCGACAGGCTTTTTTAGTTATCAGAGCACCTTTTAAACGTTTGTGTGAGGAATTTCACAGATAGAGATGATGCTCTGAGGCTGCAAGCGCCTCGCACGGGAGAAAGGAGTCCTCTAATCCCCCATGTACCGCTTACACACTCTGGCCACTTTACTGTTACTGTTGGCCAGTCCAGCCCAAATTGTGACGGCTCTGCCGATCATGCTTCAGGCTAATACAGCTCATGCAGCTGTAGCCCAAACCGTACCTTACAAGCTAACTCTAGATACTAGCTCGGCTACCGCACTGGCGGTGACTAAACCAACGGAGCCCAACTTCGATACCGATGTTTTGACTCCATTGCGTCAGGCTCAAGCCGCTAAGGCTGCCCAAAAGGCTGCTAAGGCGCGAGTCCGGATTGTAACCGTTGCCAACGCTCCAGCCACCGCCGATACCTGGTACCGCTTACGTCTATGTGAGTCGGGTAACACCTACACTCGCAACAGTGGTAACGGCTACTACGGCGCCTACCAGTACTCATTGGGTACTTGGAATGGCTATGGTGGTTTTGCCCGTCCCGACCAGGCTCCGGCCGAGGTTCAGGATGCTAAGGCTCAGGCCGACTTTGCCGTTCGCGGCTGGTCGCCATGGCCTGCCTGTGGTCGTATGATCTCTGGCAGCTAAGCAGTAGAGACCGCTATCAAACAACCGCCCCTTGTGGGCGGTTGTTTGGGTTTAGGGTCCGAACTTATTAATTTGGCGGGGCCTGTAACCGCAAAGCTTGCAGTAGATAACTAAAGAAGTGCAAGATATCACTTATAAAATGCTGCAGTACGGGCAACAAAAATGGCAGTAAAAGCACGATAACGATCAGCGCCAGCCAGTTGCTGCGCACCATACTAACGGCCGCGCCAATCACGCCCAGCAGTACAAACAAAGTTACCAGCCACTGGGTTGACGGAGGGAATATTGCCAGGAAACTGTTATAAGTGTTGACCAGAAAGTCGTAAGCGTTCACTTACTTAGCCACTTTAACTGGCTTGACCGGTTTAAATCGTGTCTGCAGTTCCTTAACAATGGTGGCAAGCGGCATCATCTCCTGAGCACCCGATTTCATATCGCGCAAAATAACCGTCTCTTCTTGTACCTCTTTTTGGCCGATGATAACCGCAAATGGCATTCCCAGCTTGTTGGCACGTTCAAGTTGTGGACCAATCCCATCTTTGTCGACAGCACCAACTGTTCCAACTCCGGCATCCAGCAGCTTTTCGATCAAAGCAAAGGCGCTAACGCGAGCTGGCTCACCCAAACTGGCAACGTAAACGCTGACCGGTTTAGAGTGCGGAATGTCGATACCCTCTTCGCGCATTTCCAGTAGTACACGCTCTATACCAATGCCAAAACCGGCAGCCGGAGTTGGCTGGCCACCTAGCTGCTCTACCAGATGATTATAGCGACCGCCACCACCAAGACTGCTTTGTGAGCCATCGCGGCCGCCATAAAACTCGAATACGGTGTGGGTGTAATAATCTAAGCCTCGCACTAGCTGAGGATTCAATTCGTAGGCGATTCCCAGAGCGTCTAGATATTCCAACACACCGGTAAAGTGGGCCTTACTGGTTTCTGAAAGATAATTAAGAATCTGAGGTGCCCCTTGAATAATCTTTTGACTAGCTTTTTCTTTGGAATCAAGCACTCTCAACGGATTACCAGAAAGCCGCTTCTGATCAACATCGGCTAACTTAGATTTGTGCTCTTTAAGATATGCCACCAAGGCCTTAAGGTAAGCAGCGCGATCGGCTGTATCACCAAGGCTGTTGATTTGGAGAGTAATATTACGCAAACCCAGCATACGATAGTAACGTAGGGCCAAGGTAACCAACTGAGCATCAACGCTCGAGGCACCCTCACCAATAACCTCTACGCCGACCTGCGTAAACTGACGCTGGCGTCCGGCCTGCGGGCGATCATAGCGAAACATGGCACCGGCCACCTGCACACGCACCGGCTGAGGCAAACTAGACATACCATGCTCTAAATAAGCCCGCACAATACCGGCAGTGGGCTCAGGGCGTAGAGCCAACTCATTTCCCGATCGGTCGGTTAATACGTACATCTCTTTAGACACCACATCGGTATCGTCACCAACTCCGCGTTCGAACACACCCTTATCTTCTAGTACGGGAATCTGTAAGCGCTCATAGCCAGCCGCATCGGCTAGCGATGAAAAGCTATCTATTGCGTATCTATAACCCTGTTCCTCTGCTGGTAGTATATCGGGCATTCCCCGAACATGCTGAAACCGTTTGGCCACTACTTCCTCTTGCTTTCCGTCGATTAGACCATCACAAAACTGACCTTAAGATTACCATGTTTATGGCCCGCTGACAAGGCTCTCAATTGTCGGTTTTTGAATAAATTAAGTGCTCAGATATTTTGATGCACTGCCTTAATGCAAATTATTGCACCGAAACCAATACCAACTGCAATGTTGAGCGATCATTAAACGTATTTTTTTGTAGGTAAAACTGCACGTTAGCAGTCTGGCCGGCTTTTAAGTTTGGGTAGCGCTCCATCATTCCAAAGCCTATCGCCTCAAAAATAGTCCCAGTCTCACTAGACAGTCGCAGCTTTAGATGTTGTTTGTCCTTGCCTACGGTATCGATATCAACCAGCTTAACGTTGTTTAAACCGAAGGCCGGTTGAGGGTTGCCATTACCAAAAGGTTCTAGCTGCTCTAAGAAGCCATAGGTATCCCAGTTAATGTCGGCCGAATCATCAATTACAACATCAGCCTCGCGAACCGTCTTTGCTGGCAGGTCATCGGCAGCAATTAGGTAATGGCCAATTAAGCCTTGGCGCAGGTCATCAAGTTTAGCGACATCTAAAGTAAAGCCAGCCGCAAAGTGATGGCCGCCCAGTTTATCAAACAACCCCACCTGACTACGCAAACCATCAATTAAGTTATAGCCCCCTGAACTACGTCCGGATCCCTTGGCCTTATCATCCAATATCTGCAATACCAACGTGGGCTTTAAATACTTTTCGGCAATTTTTGAGGCGACTATTCCTACAACACCATGCGGCCAGCTGGAGTCTGCAAGCACCAATACTGGGTCGGCGCTGTAATTTTCGGCCTGTTCTTCGGCCTCCTTGGTAATCCGATCTTGCTCTAACCTGCGCTGATGGTTCATTTCTTCTAGCTCGAAAGCCATTTGTTGAGCGGCTATAGGGTCGGTCGTTGTAACAAGGTCTAGACTATGACTGGCATGCTTTAGACGCCCAGCGGCGTTTAGCCGCGGACCAAACACGTAACCCAAGTGGTAAGCGCTGACACTGGCTAGCTCGGTACCGGCACTCTGGCTAAGTGCAACCAGACCTACGCGGCGTGTGCGTCTTAGTACAATCAGCCCATAATGAACAAGCATGCGGTTTTCGCCAATTAGTGGCATAACATCGCACACGGTGCCTAGCGCCACTAAATCGAGAAGCCATTTTTCTTGGCCGGCCTCGGGTATTTTAGTGCGCTGCTGCAGCGCTCGCACCACCGCAAAAGCTACACCAACGCCAGCCAGATCTTTAAACGGGTAGCTGTCTCCATCTTGACGGGGGTTAACTATCGCCAAAGCCGCAGCGGGTAGTTCATCTGGCACATCATGATGATCAGTGATAATAAGATCCAAGCCGGCCGTAGCCGCCCACTTAGCCTCATTGGCCGAGGTGATACCGCAATCGACCGATATAACTAGCGTTACACCCTGTTTTTGCAAGGATTCAAGGGCCGACTGATTAATGCCGTATCCCTCATCGTAACGGTCTGGGATATACGCCAGCGGATCAAGCCCATGCAACTTTAATACTTCCAGCATCAGGGCGGTAGAGGCAATACCATCGATATCGTAGTCACCGTATACCGCCACCTTTTCACACTTGTCGATTGCAACGAGCAAACGTTTGATAGCTTTATCCATATCGGTCATCAAATATGGGTCGGCGATATCGCGTTCATAATCGGGATAAAGAAATTCATCAATTTCGTTGGGTTCGATGATACCGCGCTGACGCAACACAGCCTTAACCACGCCGGGCAGTTTATGCTCGGCCTCGCCAGTTGCTAAAACCGTATCTTGGGCCTTCATAGTGCCCTAAGTATAACAAGTAATTATTAAGATATTATTGCTTTTAGTTTATTAAGTTTGATGTGAAATTTACTACCACGGCGGGGGCGCTATGGCCCCCGCCGGGTTGATTAATGACAAGATGGTTGATCTAGCGCCCATCGACAAAGGACTGCCTCGGTTGCATCAAAGCGGCGCTTATCTTTGAGCCGAGACTCGCGACCGTAATGACTGAGTGCATTTCTTGGGCCGCCGGCCTCTAGCACTCGAATTGCAGCCTCGAACTCGGTGATTGTCAGCCCCCTGGACTTAAAGAAATCACCGTTTCCATCCGATCTAACTCGACGGACCTCGGCAAGTGCGTCCTCTAGCGTGGCCTCACCGCTCGTAATGATCTCGAACAGGTCTGAGATCAATACGAATGGCGCCCTAAGCAATGCTGCAATACCCATGATTACATCACCACCTTTGTATTGTTTCCATGTTGCGGCTCCAATTTGTAAACCGCCCCCCAGCGCAGCAAGATTTCCTGGACCTTTCGGCAGGTGTTATAAGGATCATGCAGAGCGTCGTCTTCTGCCAGCTCTAGAGCAGCATCCAGGCGATACCCGCTTTGTACGTAATATAAGGCGGCCTCATATTCAAAGCTGGTCAGGCCCCAGCGCTCGAGGTATGGGGTCAAACTGCCCGACTCTGTCATCTCGTCTCTCATGCCCCTAAAGGCAATCATGACTTGATTCATCGTCTTGGGGCGCAGGCCATTCCAGCCCCGCCGGAGCGACTCGAGCACAAATCGTGAGAAATGCCCAATCGTGCGCATCTAAATTCCTCTCTAAAAGGTACTCTCCTCCACCCGGAGCTTGGCCAAAAGAATACCCGCTGATACCGGGTACGTCAATCTTATTAGGGCAAATTTTAGGCTTATTGAACCAGGCGGCGCTTGGAGGCTTGTGACTTTAGCACCATGCTTTGCAGCTCTTTGTACAACGAAAATTTGGGGTTGGCCGAGTAAACGTTGGTGTTGCCTTCCTTACTGGCTTTTACAAATCCGATTTCGGCCAGGCGTTTAAGTTCGCGCTGTACGTTACCGGGATCTTCACGAATCATCTGGGCTAAAGCTCGCACATGGGCCTTGTGATCGGGATACTTGGTATAGACCGTGATGATCTTGCGGCGAGTCTTAGATGTAATAAAAACCTCTAACATTGTGACAACTACAACCTCACTTGAGTTACTGGCACCCCACTTGGTGTTGTACTTATATTACTAAAAGCGCCGGTTCATTGCAAACCGCTACCGCTTAAGTTGCGAGTATACAAAACTTGTTCGGCAATAGTGAGCTTGACCTAGTTTAGGCTTTTCGGGCAGCTGCTTTGGCTTCGCGATTAAGCCTCCAATTGTGCCAACTAACTAGAATTGGGGAGGCGTTAAAGATTGATGAATAGGTGCCCGATGCTACACCGATCAACAAAGCTAAAACGAACAGCTTGATCGACTCACCACCAAACAAATACAGCGCCAAAAGTGTTAATAATACGGTTAACGAGGTGTTAAGCGAACGGGCGAAGGTTTCAAGGATACTGTTATTTACAATATCGCTAAACTCTCCTCTTTCGCGTCGCAGATTTTCGCGGATACGGTCGAATACAACGATCGTGTCATGAACAGAGAAACCGATAACAGTAAGGATGGCGGTTACAAACAGCGCGTCGACTTCAACATTAAAGAAAATTCCGAGCAGCGAGAAAACTCCCAGTAACAATACCGCATCATGAAGCATAGCGATGATAGCGGCTACGCCAAAATTCCACGATTTCATTGGTGGTGGCACATTTCGGAATGCAAAGGCTATGTAGAGCACAATGGCTAGGGCCGCCAGCCCGACCGCAATTAAGGCATTTCGAGTAATATCCTGACTTACAGATGGGCCCACGGTTTCAAAGCGAACCTCTTTGTGGCCAGATGTGCCCAAGGTTTGACTAAGCTGTTGACGGTTGCTTTGCTGAGTTTTTGGCTCGGCCTCATCGCGATAACGGATCAAAGTGTTGCCTCCGGCTGGCGTAACCGATAAATCTTTAATTTTCAGTTGACCGGCCACTCCGCTAACATCAGCCTGAACCACCCGCCCCTCTACTTCGAGCAGTTGCCCACCCTTAAAGTCGATTCCAAGCTTTAGGCCATGCGTAAACAGGGCGATGGTACCGGGAACAATAATCAAAAGCGAGATGGCATACCACCAACGGCGACGGGCAATTATATTCATGGGCTGACCTCGTCTGCTTTCAAGCCGTACGTACCGGGCTTACGACCCCAACCGCGCTGTACCGCTAAGCGCATAAATGTGCGAGTAACCACAATTGAACTAAACAAACTGATGAGTACTCCCAAACCAAGCGTAACGGCAAAACCTTTGATGATCGGCGCTCCGAATAGGTAAAGAATAAAGCAAGTGATTAAGGTGGAGGCGTTAGAGTCGCGGATTGATGTCCAGGCGCGGTCAAAGCCAGCTTCTAAAGCCGCCTGGTAGGATTTTCCAGCTCGCAGTTCTTCTTTTAACCGCTCAAAAATTAGAATGTTGGCATCAACGGCCATTCCTATACTTAGAATAAAACCAGCTGTGCCTGCTAGGGTCAGCACAATCGCATACGGCGTGATGCCACTAAGCTTATAAATCGCCAGCGTTACCAAGGTGTAGATGGCTAGAGCGGCCACCGCCAGTAATCCAGCAATGCGGTAATAGGCCACCATAAACAGGGCCACAACGGCTAGGCCAATGATGCCAGCCACCAGGCTGTGCTGGATCGATTCCTGGCCCAGCGTTGGCCCTACGCTGCGCTCTTCAACTAGAGTCACCGGCACTGGTAGAGCGCCGGCCGTAATTTGATCAGCCACTTTACGGGCTTCGGCGACACTCTTAAAGTTACCTTCTAGTTGGGCGCGGCCATCGGTGATTGGCGACGATACTGTGGCCGGTCCAAATATCACCTGCTCATCAAGCAAGGTTACCAACTGACCGCCCTCTTTATTTATGCGTGTGGTTAAGTCGCCAAACTTCTGGGTGGACTCACTTTTAAGCGTTAAAGTAACGATTGGCTGATTTCTGGTGGTATCAAAATCGACATCGGCCCGATCGACATCCTTACCACTAATACCGGTATCTTGGGCGGGATTGGTGCCAGCAGTTGCACCTCCAGCACCACCAGGAATCTCTAGAAAGGTAAGATTGGCGGTTCGACCAATGCGGTCGATGGCATCATTAACGTCTTTTACTCCGGGCAGCTGAACCACTACTCTGTCGCTTCCCTGCCGTTGAACCGACACTTCGGCGGTACCGCTGGGGTTGGCTCGTTTTTGAATCACTTCTATAAGGGCATTCATGGCTTTGTCGCGATCACCGCTAGCAGTTTTTGCCAGATCAGCCTGGAACGACAGATATGCGCCGCCCTGTAAATCCAGCCCTTGCTTAACTTGTAGTTTGGTATTTTTTAGGCCGAGAGCTTTAAAAATCTGATCTTCGCGCGGGTAGGCCAAGCCGACGCACACCAGCGTCAGCAATATGATTAACCAAAACTTCCAACGTAAACTCACAATGGTTGATAGTGTAACGCATTCAGCTGGGTGGGGACAATCGCACAGTGCGTCGCTCGGTTACAATATAGATATGAGTAAACAACACTTTGTAGTGGTGGAGCCACTTACTTATACCGGCGCCAACAGCGCAGGGTTCACTTATTCAACCGAGAACAATTTGGATATCGGACAAATTGTAAGGATACCATTAGGCAGTCGGACGGCTATCGGGGTGGTAACGGCGGTCAATGTAGCGATACCGGAATTTAAAACCAAACCCGTGGCCGATTCTCTAGAGCTTAAGCCGTTACCCTCCCACCTGGTGCAGCTGGCAGAATGGATGAAAAACTACTATTTCGCCAGCGCCAAGGCAGTTTGGCAGACTATACTACCAGCTGGAATCACAAAAAAGCGGCGGGCCAATACCAAAGCCGTAGAGTTCATTGAACTGCCGGCACCAGATCACAAACTGACCGCCGAGCAAACAACTGCTTTTAGCCGCATCATGTCGGGAAAAGAAACCAGTTATTTACTACAGGGTGTGACCGGTTCTGGCAAAACTCGCATATATATTGAGCTGGCTCGTGCCAGCCTGGCAGCTGGAAAATCAGCCATAATCCTGGTGCCAGAAATTGCTTTAACGCCCCAGCTAATAGGCCTGTTTGAAGCTAGTTTTCCTGCCCGGGTAATAGCCTATCACTCGGGCTTAACCGAGGCTCAAAAGCATTTGGCCTGGCAGCGGGCACTCGATGCAACATCGCCCTTAGTTGTGGTTGGGCCGCGATCTAGCCTGTTCTTACCACTACCAGCACTGGGCCTTATTGCAATTGATGAGTGCCACGAAACTAGCTACAAACAGGAACAAAACCCCCGTTACCACGCTGTGGCAGTGGCCGCAAAGTTAGCGCATCTAGCCGGCGCCAAACTGGTGATGGGTAGCGCTACGCCCGGATTAAACGAAGTATATTTAGCCAATGTTGGTCGTATCCCCTACATTCATTTGACCCAGCGCATTGATAACCGGCCACTGCCATCCATAACGGTGGTCGATATGCGCCAGCGAGCTGGCGGTGATCCAAGCAAGTTTATATCTAGTGAGCTTTACGCTGCGCTTAAAGAAACGCTTGGGCAAAAACGCCAGTCACTGCTGTTTTTAAACCGGCGCGGCAGTGCTAGCAGCCATTTGTGCGATCATTGTGGGCACGTATCAACCTGCCCAACCTGTCATTTACCTTTAACCTTTCACGCCGACAAGTTGCAGCTAGTCTGCCACGTATGCAACTACCACGTGGCTCCACCAGCAGTCTGCCCCGACTGCGGATCGAGCGAACGCAGCTTTGTGGGTGGCGGCACCAAGCGCATCGAATCCGAGATTGAGCGCTTGCTTCCCGACGCTAGGGTTTTACGTTTGGACCGCGATAGCGCCAACGCTGCCGAACTGCCGCAGTTATACAAGCAACTGCACGCTGGTGAAATTGATATTTTGGTGGGCACCCAAATGATTGCTAAGGGCTTGGATCTACCGCTACTAGATACCGTTGGTGTCATTAACGCCGACACCATGTTGCATCTACCGGACTTTGGGGCAGCCGAGCGTACGCTGCAACTGTTACTTCAAGTATCTGGCCGAGCTGGGCGTACCAGCGTGCCAGGCCGGGTGTTCATCCAGACTCGTACGCCCGATCATCCCGCCATTAAGTACGCGGCTACCAGCGACTTTGATGGCTTTGCGCTGGCCGAACTTAAGCAACGCCGGCAATTTGGCTACCCGCCTTTTCGCTACTTGTTAAAGCTGACTTTATCCGGACAGCAGTTAATGGCCGTGCAAACCGAGGCCGACGAGCTGTTTAATGAACTACGCTCACGGCCCGATATCAAGGTGCTCGGCCCGGCCCCAGCCTTTCATGAACGAGCCGGCGGAAACTATAACTGGCAGATTACGGTTAAGGCAGCGCGGCGTGAATTACTAATTGAAATTGCTAAAAATGCCCCAAAGCGCTGGCGCACCGACCTCGATCCGGTTAATCTTTTATAGATGGATAAATCAGCACCACATTCTAAAAAGCCTAAATCGACTCCGGCTGGCCCCGGACCGCGCGACAATATCATCAGCCTGCCTGATGAGCGACTGCATCAAAAAAGCCGACGGATTGGCCATATTACTCATGAAACCGAGAATCTGGCACGCAATATGATCGCCTCTACACTCGACTGGGAGCAGTCTCGAGAACACGAGTTTGGGGCGGCGCTGGCAGCCGTACAACTTGGGGCGATGGAACGAGTCATAGTTATCCGGAACGATTTTGAAGACAAGGCCGAAAAGAGTTTTGGCGTGTTTATTAACCCTGAAATCGTTAGGCGCGAGGGCATACCGCAAGAAGCCATGGAGGGTTGCTTGAGCGTACCTAACATTTACGGCAAGGTGGCACGTTACCCCAAGGTTAAGGTAAAGGCATTAAATCTGCTTGGGCAGACAGTGCGAATGACCGCAACCGGCTTTTTGGCGAGAGTCTTTCAACATGAAATCGACCATACCGAGGGCGTGCTTTTTGTAGACCACATTGAGGATCCCGATAAGTTATACCAACTTGGTGAAGATGGTGAGTTTAGCCGTTTTAATCCCGAGACTAGCGAGGCCTAAATGGCACAGCGGCTACTATTTTTTGGTACCGATGAGTTCAGCGTTCCAACCCTACGGGCACTTTTGGACTCTGAGTTTGAGGTCGCTGCGGTTGTTACCAAACCTAGTAGCGTCAGTGGTCGCGGACGGTCCGCCAGCCACCCTCCTGTAAAACATTTGGCCGAACAAAATCAGATTATGGTGCTCCAGCCGAGCAGTTTTAATGATGATGTAATTAAACTGCTGAAAGAATTTAATGCCGTGGCTGCTGTGGTAGTTTCTTATGGCCGCATAATTCCACAGTCGATAATCGACCTTTTCCCAAATGGCTTAATTAACATTCATGCCTCTTTGCTGCCAAAGTACCGCGGAGCCTCTCCAATTGAGGCCGCCATTTTAAATGCTGATGATGTAACCGGTATTAGTATTATGCAGATTAATGCAGGGCTAGACAGCGGTCCGGTGTTCGTTCAAGCCAAACTAGCCTTAAAAGGCAATGAAACCAAACCAGAACTATATCAGTCGCTCGCAAAGCTTGGTGCTAACACTTTAATTAATTCACTCCCCCAAATTATCGACGGATCGCTTATTGCAGTACCACAAGATGATTCTGCCGCTACCGAAGTTTCAATTATCAAAAAATCGGATGGACAGATTGATTGGTCACAACCGGCCGAAGCAATTGAACGCCAAGTCCGCGCTTATCGTGGATGGCCCGGTAGCCAAACACGCCTTCTTGACCGAGAAGTAACGATTACGTCTGCCCACCTTGATGTTGTATCCACCTCATTAAAACCGGGAGAGATCTCGATTAAAGATAATGTGCTAGCTGTAGGGACCGCATCAACAAATCTTATAATTAATCGATTAAAGCCGGCCGGTAAAAACGAAATGCCAGCCGCCGACTTTATGCGCGGTAGGACGAACTAGTCTTCAGATCGAAGAATTAAGGCCAAGAAATCTATATTATTGGGCAGGTGGTGGTGGCACGTCAGAGGCTGGTGGTTGATCACTTTCGTCCTCATTAGTAGCTAGTAACTCGCTTAAGTTGGCCACAAACTCAGTCTTAACCTCTGCTGCAACTTCGTTAACAATTTGGTCAAAGTGCGGAAGCTGGCTACGCACGTAGTCGTGGGCAGCGTTATCGCCCTGGCTTGATGAAATCTCTTCATACTTATCTAGCTGTTCATCGCTTAGCTCATCGGCCAAACGCAGACTTAGACGCTGCTGAGTTAAATCACCCAACTGCTGAGTGAGCTTGGTCTTGGTCTCCGGGCTGGCACTGGCTAGGCCGAGGTCGGCAAAAAATTGATCGTTAAACATGATTTCTCCTATGATTTAAAGTTAAAGCTACCGGCGGCCATATCGTAATTCCAGCGAATTCGAGCGCCGTCATGAAAGTCTTGGGTTCTTAGCTGGTTGGCAAAGTGATGGATTTTACTGGCCTGTTCAGAATGGCTGAATTCATGCCAACCCTTAAAGCGACTTAGATGCTTACGAGCGAAATCTTCTGGACTTTCACCAATATTAACGTGGTCGATGGCTACGCCGTGATCACCGTAATTAACTGAATCAACGGGACTATTTATCTCTTGGCTATTAAAACTGGCTCCTGTTTCGTTATGAGTTGGTGGATTGTGACCGCTGGCATTTTCGACTCCGCCGCTGCCATGACCACCGCTTGAACCTCCGCTATGATTAATTAAACCGCTAACTTTATGAATAAGCTCTGGCAATACCACCGTTGCGACCGCTGCGCCTGCAAGACCAGATAATCTACGGGCCCTTACCGAACGCCTATCGGCACCCAGCCGTTTGGTTTCGGCATCAAGCTGCTTACCTAAAATTTCTGATATTCTACCGGTCGCAAGCGCAATACTGTCACCATTGCCGGAATTCAAAATCTCCGCAATCTGGACTCGTAGCTGCTCCGATCTTTGAGCGAAAACTTGCTCAATATTCTTTTCTTTTTCAGCATTACTATCAAACAATCTCGATTCTCGCGATGAGTTAACGCGCGCTGTGAGCTGATCAAAGTCATCTTGGCTTAACCCATCCGCCCCACCCACACCATCTCTAATCTCACTACGGTGCTTTCTGCCAGAAACAACCGAATGCGCTCCCTCGCCGGCCCAAAAACCGCCGAGTGCGCTCCACCCCTTTTTAGCAGCAGCTGCGCCAACAACAACCCCGCCCACGCCAGTTGCTGCAGCGGCCACAACAGAAGCAGCCAGCGCCAGATTGACGGCTAATCGTGCCTTCTTACTGTGGCGAATTTTTTCCATGAACTGTGTAACGCGCTTAGGGCTTTTTTCTTCAACCAGTTTAATTTCCTGTTGTGAACGCCTTAGCTCTTGCATAGCCAAGAAGTTAGCCATAATTTCGGCGATTTCTTCGGGGCTCTTACTCTCATCATGTTTTAGTTCGAGCATCATGCTTCTGGCTTGCTTAGTTACTTGCTCAGCATAGGTAGAGTTGAGCTCGTCAAGCTTGGCCTCGTCAACATCTCGTCTTTCCGAACTAAATCTGGCGTACTTGGCTCTCTGCTTAAAGCGCTCTTGAATGAGATCTTTTCCCGCGTCAGCTACCCCAGGACTATCTTCGGTAATTTGGTCAATTACCGATTTGTCATCATCTGTAGATTCAGTATTTTTGCTAGTTCCGTCTTCTTTGGGTTCGTCATCATTCTTAGGCTCTTCAACCCTATCTGTATTATCAGCAGGATCTAATTCGCCAGTTTTATCTGGTTCTGGGTCGGGGTTAGGTTCAAGATCAGGGGGTAATTCCGGTGAAGTTTCACCGCCCTTAAGTTTTTCAGTTAGATGGCTCACCCATATATCTCTCATGCTCTTGGCTTCCTCGGCCCATTCTGGCTGTTTGGTTGCATTTAATTTATTGATTACTGAATCAATATTTCGGATAAAGTTTAAAATTGCATCTGGATCATTGCGATTTTCTGCGAGTGGACTTACTATGGCCTTATAGGTATCACGAGCTTTCTGCTGTTTTATGCGCTCTTTTTCTTCTTTAGGTTGAGCCTCTGAACGCTCATTATCGGCTGGATCCGACTTTGGCTGTTCTGCAGGATTTGAAGCAAAATCTGGAGGCTTTGGATCTTCCTGAGTTGATGGTTTTTCAGCGCTAGACTCATCTAACTCAAGCCCATCAAGTATTGAAGGACCGAAACCTTCTGCGCCTTGATAACGTCCGGATTCCTGGCCCATAAGTAAAAATAACCTTTAGTTCTTATGCTTAAGGTTAACTGATTTGTGCCTGATTTGTAAACCATCATATAGATTCAGGGATGGAGGTCCCGGCAAATCAATGCCGAGACCTCACAGCCACTACTTCCAGCCCGCGCGAGCCTCGTCGATGAGCTGCTGCGCGGTCTTGCCTTCAGGCACGTGCCCGAAGTGAGTGGTCTTCAGACCGCCCACTCGGCGAGACACGGCGTGCTCGACCAGGGCAGACACAGTCGCTGCGAGGTCTTCCCCGGAAGGAGACCCAATCGCAGGAACCGTCGGGATCCGAGTGGTCGGCTCCTGATCGGCGGGGATCTCGAACTCGTCGTCATCGCGCGCCGGCGCAGGGGTGGTCGGTTCGTCGGCGGGCTTTTCGTCCGTCGGCGGCACATCCGCGGGGGGCTCATCGAGCACCGGAACGTCGATCACGACCCGATCGGGAGCAGCCTTCTCGGCCGCGCGAAGTTCCGCCGCGATGCGGTTGAACTCACGAAGCTCCAGCAGACCTGCGTCCTTGAGCTTCGCCGGGAAGGCCTTGCCGACCGCTGCCAGGTAGGCAGCACGACACATCTTGTCGAACTTGGCCTGCCTGGCCTTCTGGACGCGCTTCGCCTCAGCCTTCAGCAGCTTCGCGGACATCTTCCTCTCGAGCTCAGCAGCGTCATCGGGATCGATTACCTCAGCCTTCTGCTCGGGGAGAACGACTTCCGGCGGTGCCTCGGGGGCATCGCCGGGAGCGCGCTCGGGTGCGCCAGCTGCGGCCTTTGCCGCCTCATCGGTTGCGTCGTCACTCATGACGTTGCCTTTCGGTAGTAGTGGTTAGGGGGAAAGATTTCTAACACCCCTGAACGTATATGATGATGTGAAAAAACAAATCTCACGAAAAACATGAGAATTAATATTTATATCATAATACTAGGCTTTCGTCAATGGTTTTCTAGCTATTGTGAAGGATATGGTTGATGCGGTCGGCATGGTCGGCGCCGGCGTCTAGTTTTAGTTGCAAGCGTGGGATAAACTTGGTGGCCAAGCGCGAGGCGATCGCACGCTGCATCGCGTCGCGATGATATTGAGCAGTGGCCAGTAACTTAGCCTTTTCGGCAGCGTCTTTAGAAATTATACCGAGCCAAGCGGTGGCATTGCGAAGGTCGGGCGATACGTCAACGGCATTAATAGTAACTTTAGGGGTGTTCATTAAGCTGGCTAACTCAATGGCAATGGTTTGATGAATCAGGCTGGCGACTTTTTTGGTGCGTTGTGTCGACATAATGCTTAAACCGTTGGGTTAATTACAGCGTCCGTTCGCGACTTTCGGTGCGGAAAAACTCTAATCGATCACCAATTTCTATAGCGCTATTAAAAGTCACTTCTAGGCCACACTGCTCACCGGCGACGGCTTCTTTAACCTGGTTTTGATCTTTTTGGACTCGCTCAACCTTACCGCCGCCGATACCAACTTTGTCGCGCAGTACTCGCATTTCAACACCGGGCTCAACCTTACCATCGAGTACCTCACCGCCGCAGATTACCTTGGTTTTGGTGGTTTTAAAAACGCCCAAGATTTTTAACTCACCAACCGGTACCTCTATAATTTCGGGAGCCAACATTTGGCTTAGAGCCTGACGCATGTCGTCAAGCAACTCGTAAATTACTTTATAAAGACGTATTTGCACGCGTTCACGATTTGATAGCTGTTTTACCGCTGAACTTAATGAAACGTTGAAACCGATAAGCAACGCGCCAGCAGTTTTAGCAAAGTTAACGTCGGTTTCACTAATGTCACCGATTCCGCTAGAGACTACCCTTACCGCTACCTCTTCGTTACGTAAATCATCAAGGCTTGATTGCAGCGATTCTAACGAACCCTGTACATCGGCCTTAACCACCAGATTAAGTTCACTGACTTTACCGGCGGTAATAGCATCGGCAAGATCACTAGCATCGATTTTTTTAACTTTTACCATGCTTTTAATCGAAGTTTGGCGTTGGGCACCAACCGAGCGTTCGCGGGCAGTTTTTTCATCGGCCACGGCGTAAAATACATCGCCAAAATCTGGCACATTTTTAAAGCCACTAGCAACTGCCGGCATACCAGGGTGAGCTTCTTTAAGCCGCTTACCGCGAAAGTCATCTAAGCTGCGCACTTTGGCGTAAGTACTGCCGGCCACAATGTAGTCGCCACTACGCAAAACGCCGTGCTGCACCAAAACGGTACCAACCGGGCCCTTACCGGTCTCCATGTGAGATTCCACCACCACGCCCTCAGCCGGTCCGGCCGGGCGGGCGCGTAACTCTTCGATGTCGGCAACCAGCAGTACCATGTCGAGCAGTTTTTCGATATTCTGACCAGACTTTGCCGATACATCGACCATGACGGTTTTACCGCCCCACTCTTCTGGCACCAGCTCTAATTCGCTGAGTTCTTGGCGCACTCGGTTAGAATCGGCGCCCTCCTTATCGACTTTGTTGATTGCGATCACCATCTGCACTCCAGCTTCGCGAGCATGGCGGATGGCTTCTTTGGTTTGAGGCTTTACACCGTCATCGGCCGCCACCACGATAATGGCAACATCGGTTAAGCGAGCACCATGAGCTCGAATGGTCGAAAAGGCCTCGTGGCCTGGTGTGTCTAAGAATGTGATCCAGCGTTCACCATGCTTAAGTTGGTAGGCGCCAATATGTTGGGTGATACCACCGGACTCGCCGGCGACCACATTAGTTTTTCGGATAGCATCTAGTAGTGAGGTTTTGCCATGATCAACATGTCCCATGACGGCGACGATTGGAGGCCTGGCCTCGCCCTCGCCCTTAGCCAGTGGCGCAGCTTTAATAGGCCCGGTTGTGACTGGTGCGACCTCGGGGATCAACTCAAACCCTAAATCAGTTGCAATAATAGCGGCAGTATCGAAATCGATCTGCTCATTTATGGTTGCCATGACACCATTTTTCATTAACTCGCCAATAACTTTGGTAACCGGAAGCTCTAATTTGCCGGCAAGCTCCCCCACTCCAACAACTGGAGCAACTTCAATCTTGGCGGGAGCAGTAGCTGTTTCTTCAGCCATGAATACCTCGGTTAAGTTTTAATGTGGCGTCTTAGGATTCCGAAGGCTCAGCTGTTGCTTCATCGAGTTCTGCAGCTGCATCAGCCTTGGCGGCTTTGGCCGGCTTGGCTTTAGCTGCCGGCTTATCGGCTTTAGCGGGCTTTTCGGTTTCTTTGACGGCCTCTGACTTTTCGGCTTTGGCAGCCTTGGCTGGCTGGTCGCCCTTGCCTTCAGGCTTTAGGCTCAGGCTGAGTTTGTGAGCATCGGCATCAATAGCGATGATGCGAAACTTCTTCTTTTCACCTAACTTAACCAGCTTGGTAGGGTCATCAACGTGATCGTTACTGAGCTCAGAAATGTGCACTAGCGCCTCTACTACCGGAGTAACCTGTACAAAGGCACCAAATGGTGTAATACGAGTTATTGTTCCTTCGACTTCGGAGCCGACTTTAAGACCCTTGACCTCGCCCTGCCAGGGGTCCGATAACAGCTGCTTGATGCTTAAACTAAGCTTGTCGCGGTCAATGGCGATAATCTTAGCTTCCACCTCTTGGCCAACCTTTACATACTTACTGGGGCTGTCTACGCGATCCCAGGCGATTTCCGAAATGTGGACCAAGCCTTCGATACCATCGACGTTTACAAAGATACCGAAGTCGACAACACCGGTAGCTACACCCTTAACTGTCTGGCCAACTTTAAGTTGAGCCACCTTGCTTTCGGTGTCTTCGCGGCGGGCGGCCTTTTCGGATACGATCAGCTTGTTATCGCGTCGGTCGATGTCGAGAACGCGAACATTTAGCGGCTTGCCAATCAGCGAGGTCAGACGATGCAATATCTCATCCTTATCGGCACCCGATACGCGGGGATAGTTTTCGGCGCTAAGTTGCGATACCGGTAAGAATCCACGGATGCCATCTACTTCTATCAGCAGACCACCCTTGTTGGCATCATAGGCGGTCAAACTAAAGACCTCCCCACTAGTGTGGCGCTCTTGCAGGGCCTCCCAGCCCTTTTCTTTAGCCACTTTCTTTAAGCTCAAAATGGCGTGGCCGTCATCGCTTTCGGCTTCTAGCACTCCGGCGCTAATAGTGTCTCCCGGATTAATATCCTGGGCGTGTTCAATCTCGCGACCAATAACCAAACCAGTACCTCTGGCACCCAGGTCTAGCCAAATTTCATGCTTGTCGGCAGCAATTACCGTACCTTCTACCACATCGCCGGCATTCATGCCGGATACTTGGTTGTCGGCCAGTAACTCTTCCATAGTTAATTTAGTTTTAGTTGGCAACTTAAGCCTCCTCAAAAAAGATTTCACTCGCCTTGCCGGTCTAAGCCGGGTTCTAGTGAGTGATTAACTACAATTGTATCTGATTTCTAATCTGGCGTAAAGGTTTTGGCAGATGGGCCGAGCCCAGCTAAACTGCGCGGCGTGCGTTAAGCAGCTGCGAACGCGAACGGATCTGCTCGCGCACCAACCAGCCCATTAGTAAGACTGCGAATAGATAGCCAATTTCACCTCCAGTTTTGGGAGTCTCGGCAGGAAGTGCAGCTGGTCCGGTAACGGGAGTAGTTTTGGGACTGATGTTTGCATTGGTTGCACCGGGTTTGGCCGTAGCTGTTTGACTATCCTGCAACGATGGTGCCGCGGCCGGAGGTTTCACGGGTTGAGTTCCCTTGGCACTAGATTGACCAACGCTATCGCTGGTTGAGGCTTGTGGACTGGTGGAAGTTGGTGAGGAATTGGCAGACTGACTGCCGGGTTGAGTTTGCTCGGTTTTGCGCTTGGCTTCTTGATCTTGCCGCAACTGATCCTGGCGCTGCTGATTACCATATAAAAAGGTGGCTACCACGATCAAACCGATCAGGATAAAACCACCAATAGTTGTAACTAAATCTCTACGCATACCTACCCCACTTATAATTACTTGTATGCACCTCGTTGGCGACAGTATGCCGTAGTTTGCTGGCTGTGGCAAGCCCAAAACCTCTGTTTAAGTGTTAGCGGTGTTTATGCACTAAAAACCCCTAACAAATTCAGATGGGGCCCCAGATGTGTCGTGAAATACAAGGAGGTGAGCACTCATATATCACTAACACTGGGACCCCATCCGAACCTACTAGAGGGATGATTCGAGATAGTAACATAACCAGTACTAATTGTCAACGCGTTAAACCTTAACAATTATTTAGTTTTAAGCTTAAGCTAGATCACGATATAATGAACTCAATGTATATTGGTGTCGATATTGGTGGATCGAAAATTCTAGTGGTGGCCGGCAACGATCGCTACCAAATTTTGCGTAGTCTTAAAATTAAAACTCCCGAAACCTCCAATCAAGCAATCATCGAAATCATTCACTTAATAGAGCAGCTTGCAGGTGAAGATAAGATAAAGGCGATTTTCGTAGCCTCGCCAGGACCGATCGATCGTGAGGGTGGGCGTATTTTAAAAACCCCCAATATGACTTGGATGCCGGTGAATATTGTGCTGAAATTAAAAAATCATTTTAGAGTTCCGGTCGGGCTAGAAAAGGATGCCGATGCTGCGGCGCTTTCCGAAGCGGTGGTCGGCTCGGCCAAGGGCAAACGCTATGTTCTGTACGTTACGGTTTCCACTGGGGTTGGCACCGGCATGGTAATCGACGGCCAAATCTATCATGGAGCTCACGATCCAGAGGGCGGCCATATCTACATTTCGGCAGAGGGCCGCAACGAAGAGTTCGAACACGCAGCTAGTGGCCGCGCCTTAAAACGCCGTTTTCATAGGTTTGGCTATCAAATAAAAGATGCCGCAACTTGGGATAAGTACGCCAAGGATTTGGCAGTCGGTCTATACGACTTAATCAGCGTGTTTTCACCCGAGATTGTGGTGATTGGTGGCGGCGTTGGAGTTCACTATAAACGCTTCCATACTGCGCTAAACAAGCATATCAGTGAGCTGAAACCCTACTACCCCACACCGCCGATTGTGCCCGCCAAAAACATGGAAACCGCCGTTGCATACGGCACCCTGATATTGGCCAGCCGCCTTAAACATTAAATGCCCCTCTTGGTATAGTACTTATGCTTGTGGCGGCGTAATTGCGGGCGTATAGTTTGATTCAATAAGGGTGGAGGGCTGCTTGGAAGACATCATCAAAGATTTTCCGCAATTTGAGTTTATCGCAGGAAGATTTTTTATGTGGTCGCCCAACACAACCTCAATAACCTACGACGTCGACCGTAATGGTAGTAATGACGGTCGCCTGGCTTTGGTTCATGAAATCGGCCACGCATTACTCGAGCACCGGATTTATCAGTTTGATGCCGAGCTAGTCAAAATGGAGATGGACGCCTGGGAAATGACCCGCAAACTAGCGGCTAGCTACGGCATTGCGGTTGATGAAAACTATATTGCCGAATGCATCGATAGTTACGATCACTGGATGACCAAGCGAGCAACCTGCCCAGATTGCACCAACTTTAGCTTGCAGCGCGCCCGCGACGAATACTCTTGCTTTGGCTGTGGCGCGGTTTGGCAGGTTAACTGGCGCAAAGACCGTCGAGTTACACGACGTATCACCCACCGCTACGAGCATCCGGTGTTTGTAATGGCCCAGTTTGCCGAGCGGGCAGACGATCTTGAAAAGGCTCCAAATACAACGCCCGCTTCCAATTAGTAGCAATGATTATTTCACACTAAAAAACCGCCCTTTCAGGTGGTTTTTTAGATTGCTAAGCAAAGCTTAGCTAACGCTGTCACTGGCTTTGCGGCGGCGTGAAGCCTGCCCGCCCTTTTTACCCGCGATACGAGCAAGTTCTGGGTTCTTAGCGAAGCCACCACCGCGGCTGACTTTGCCACCCATCTTACCGATCGAAACGTAAAAACCAATGCCGTAACGCTGTTTGTTGGTTGAGGCGGCTTTCATACCACCTAAGCGAGTTCCTGGCATAATTAATTCTCCGTTAATGCTTTATATTGTGTCACCCTTTGACACCGAACCGCTTTAGCTATATCGCCAAAGGCCCTTGAGGACCACTTACAATGTTTTGGGACATTTACCGTAAGCGATTTCGATAATTAATATACTAGCACAATATGCTTATGCTGTCAACAAGGTTTTGCACATATTTTGTATCCGGTTTTTAATGAGCATTTCATTGCTCTATAATTGAGCACAGATATGACTCAGCTAGTTCTCATTTTGGATAATTTGCGCAGTGCCAGCAACGTTGGTTCGATACTGCGCACTGCCGATGCGGCCGGTATTGGGCGGGTGCTATGCTGCGGCATCACACCATACCCACGGGCCAATAACGACTC
Source organism: Candidatus Saccharimonadia bacterium (assembly GCA_046597065.1). Lineage (GTDB taxonomy): Bacteria > Patescibacteriota > Saccharimonadia > UBA4664 > SCTI01 > JBKJLI01. Next base: position 278,233 of record JBKJLI010000003.1, on the reverse strand, counting down.
CCGTGATCCGTTGGTGAGCGGTAGTAATCATCGCTCGATTGCCAAGACCGCGCTGGGCGCAGAACTTACGGTTCAGACCGAACACTACGCTAACTCGGCCGTCGCCATTGCCGCATGCCGGGCAGAAGGTCGCGCAGTTTATGGACTCGAAATTACGCCCAAGGCTCTTAGTGTACTGACTTTTCGGCCCAGCCTACCGGCCGCTTTAGTGGTTGGTAGCGAGGTTAATGGCCTAAATGCTGACACTTTAATAGCTTGTGACGCCGTGCTAAATATCCCCCAACGCGGGCAAAAGGAATCATTAAACGTGGCCGTAGCCACCGGCATCGCCGCCTACCAACTTTTAATAAAGACTTTCTGAGGCGCGTCGCTGTACTAGCAACGCGCCCCCTAGAAGATTTGCTCACCGTTGATACTGAGGTGCTGGACCCGGATACTCCACTGAGCACCAGTATCCGGATCGATGACCAGAACCAGTCTCCACCCCTCAGTGAACTGTTGCTGAAGCTGGTGGCCCAACTCCCGATGTTGCCTGGAGCCAACCAGAATGACCTGCTGGCCCTGCACCAACATCGATGACCTGCGGTCATCCTCTTCGACGTCGTACTGGATGACGCCGCTGAGGACCTGAGAATCGACGATTCGCAGGGTGTAGCCACAATGCTCAGTGACCAGTCTGACGGTATCCCCGACCTTCAGTTCGCTGAACTGGAACAGTACCACTCCCGTCTTGTCGGGCAATTGCCTCACCCCCTAGGGGTCGATGGTGGCTAGAAGATCAGCTCGTCGTTGACGGTGACGTGCATGATGGTCGATGTGATGTGGTCCGTACTACGATCCGACAGGAACAGCTCGAGCAAGCGACCCCGGATCAGCTCGCCCCTATCTCGGTCTTGGGCTCCGTTGGTAGAGCCGTAGACGGTGATCTTCTCACCAACCCTGAGACCGCGGACCGACTCGATCAGTTCGGTAGGCCGCTGGTGCGGGTAGTTGAAGTGAGCTGGCCAGGACTTGATCTTGAGCTTGTAGATCGAGTTTCGAGTCTCGACCTCGATCACATCACCTTCCTCCAGATCGCAGATGCTGAAGGAGGTTGCGGCCGTTACGTCAGTTTCGTCGGGCACTCGGCCCACCTCCCTGGGAATTGGAAACGTACACTCACCTTCACACCAGGTTACCCTAAAATGCCTCTCGAGTAAATTAATCTTTCATTAAACCGTAATTTAAACACAAAAAGACGCCCTACATGAGGACGTCTTTTTGATAATCCGGCACCGTGCTACTTTCCCGCAGAGCAGTATCATCGCCGCAGAGGAGCTTAACTTCGGTGTTCGGGATGGGAACCGGTGTAGCCTCCTCGCTAAAAGCACCGGGCGGTGCGCAAAACTAGCAAGCTAGCGGTACGCACCGCCCGAAGCTCTTAATTAAAAGAGAGTCGGATTGTAACTTGAAAAAGGGTACAATGGCTTTTTGGTAGCCACAAAACGCTAGTCAAACATTCGTTTTTCGACAACTCCAACTGATTGGGGCTGACGAAAAAATGTAAAAAAGTCAATCGACCTATTAGTACACCTCGGCTCAACGCATTGCTGCGCTTACACCTAGTGCCTATCAACCAGATAGTCTTTCTGGGGTCTAATGGGGAAATCTTATCTTGGATATGGCTTCGTGCTTATATGCATTCAGCACTTATCACAACCGAACTTAGCTACCCGGCGATGCCATTGGTTGACAACCGGTACACCAGAGGTTCGTTCATCTCGGTCCTCTCGTACTAGAGACAAACATCCTCAAATTTCCTACGCCCACACCAGATAGGGACCGAACTGTCTCACGACGTTCTGAACCCAGCTCGCGTACCTCTTTAAATGGCGAACAGCCATACCCTTGGGAGCTGCTTCACCCCCAGGATGAGACGAGCCGACATCGAGGTGCCAAACAGCGCCGTCGCTGTGAACGCTTGGGCGCTATAAGCCTGTTATCCCCGGGGTAGCTTTTGTCCGTTGAGCGCTGCCGATTCCACACTCTAGAGAACAAGTTCTCAGTGTGACAGCGGATCACTAGCTCCTGCTTTCGCACCTGCTCGGCTTGTAGGCCTCGCAGTCAAGCTGGCTTATGCGCTTGCACTATCGATACGATTTCCATCCGTATCTAGCCAACCTTTGAACGCCTCCGTTACTCTTTAGGAGGCAACCGCCCCAGTTAAACTACCCACCAGACACTGTTCCTGAACCGGAACAAACGGGCAAACAATTTAACAAAGCATTTTGCATTGTCTTGCGAAAGACATATAGAGAAAAACTAACCACGACTTTTCGATCTAAAGTCACCTATTTACCTCACAGCGGTTTATAGGTCTACGACTTAAAGATCGGTTAAAGATGTGTATGCTTTCTACTTTGCTTTGTCATTTTGTCCGCTTGTTGCGGTCCAGGTTAGGACAAAGACACAATAAGGGTGGTATTTCACTGGTGACTCCACCCAGGCTAGCGCCTGAGCTTCAAAGTCTCCCACCTATGCTACACATACTATGCCTCGGCCCAATGCCAAGTTGTAGTAAAGCTCCACGGGGTCTTTCCGTCTTGGTGCGGGTAAACGGCATCTTTACCGCTATTGCAATTTCACCGAGTCCCTCTTTGAGACAGTGCCCAAATCGTTACGCCATTCGTGCGGGTCGGAACTTACCCGACAAGGAATTTCGCTACCTTAGGACAGTTATAGTTACTGCCGCCGTTTACTGGGGCTTCATTTCGCAGCTTGCACCGCTCCACTTAACCTTCCAGCACCGGGCAGGCGTCAGTCCGTATACATCCACTTTCGTGTTAGCACAGACCTGTGTTTTTGATAAACAGTCGCTTGGGCTCTTTCGCTGCGGCCGACATTGCTGCCGGCAGACCTTATCCCGAAGTTACGGTCGCTATATTGCCGAGTTCCTTAAAGAGGGTTCTCTCGTACACCTTGGTCTACTCGACCCGAACACCTGAGTCGGTTTGCGGTACGGGCGGCTATAGCTTGGCACGTATCAGCTTTTCTGGTCGGCTTGGCTCACTCGAATCACTCTTTTTACGGAGCTTTCATTCGTGTTTCATCCGAAGACTACGCACTTAGACAGACATATCCATAGTCTGCTCGAACTACCATGCCGCGCACTGACACGCAACACTATTGCCGGTACAGGAATATTAACCTGTTGTCCATCGCCTACGCTACTCGCCTCGGCTTAGGCCCGACTAACCCTGGGACGATGATCGTTGCCCAGGAAACCTCGTTCTTACGGTGGGCAGGATTCTCACCTGCCTTATGGTTACTCATTCCAGCATTCTCACTTCCCCGCGCTCCACCAAACCTTCCGGTTCAGCTTCGGCGCCCGAGGAACGCTCCGCTACCACTCTGTATTGCTACAAAGTTCGCATCTTCGGTATTACACTTAGCCCCGTTATATTTTCCGCGCAGAGTCACCATTGACCAGTGAGCTGTTACGCACTCTTTAAATGCATGGCTGCTTCTAAGCCAACATCCTGGTTGTTTATGCGTCTCCACATCGTTTCCCACTGAGTGTAAATTTAGGGACCTTAGATGGCGATCTGGGCTGTTTCCCTTTCGTGCGACGAGCTTAGCCCCGCCGTACTGACTGCCACGGTAATCTCTTTCGGTATTCGCAGTTTGACAAGGATGGGTATCCGTGAGGACCCCAGACCTAATCAGAGCTCTACCCCCGAAAGGTAGTTCGTGACGCTAGCCCTAAAGCTATTTCGCGGAGAACCAGCTATCTCCGAGTTCGATTGGAATTTCTCCGCTAACCACAGGTCATCCAAGCATTTTGCAACATGCGGTGGTTCGGTCCTCCACGTGGTGTTACCCACGCTTCAACCTGCCCATGGTTAGATCACCCGGTTTCGGGTCTAATCCGCACAACTAATTCGGGCTATTAACCCTCGCTTTCACTACGGCTCCGTCAAATGACTTAACCTAACGCTGTACGAATTAACTCGCTGGATCGTTCTACAAAAAGCACGCCATCACCATAGCAAGCTATGGCTCTGACTCATTGTAAGCGCATGATTTCAGGTTCTATTTCACTCCCCTTCCGGGGTTCTTTTCGCCTTTCCCTCACGGTACTAGTTCGCTATCGATCGTAAGGAGTATTTAGCCTTGGGAGGTGGTCCTCCCGGATTCGATCAGGGTTTCACGTGTCCCGACCTACTCGAGTCTACAAACATAAGGACAAAGAATTTTCACCTACGGGACTTTCACCCTCTATGGTTGGCCTTTCCAGACCATTCCGTTAATTCTCCGTTTTCTAACCTTACCCAGTCCTTCGGCAGAGGCTGGTCGCATTACAGTAGGCTTTCAGTCGAAACTGACAGCACACTGTAATGGTCGTTTGTATCTCACAACCCCTTTTTAATATTCGCCTGCCGGCTTATTCGTGTGCAAGCACACGAAAATTAAAAAGGTTTTGGCTCTTCCGCTTTCGCTCGCCGCTACTTACGGAATTGAGGTTTCTCTCTATTCCTCACCCTACTAAGATGTTTCAGTTCGGGTGGTGCCCTCCTCATATCCTATAGATTCAGATATGGGTAACCGCGCATAAACACGGCTGGGTTGCCCCATTCGGAAATCCCCGGGTCAAAGCTTGATTGGCAGCTCACCGAGGCTTATCGCAGCCTTCTACGCCCTTCTTCGGCTCCTTACGTCAAGGCATCCATCATGCGCTCTTGAGTAACTTTTTTACGAGATGTTTGACTAGCGATTTGTGGTTAACAAAGGCTTTTATGATCTGTTAAACAGTCCATCGCTAAATTGGTAAATTGCATTTTACCCTTTTTCATTCACCACATTGGGTAATGTGATGAAATCGTCTAAAATTCAATTTTCAAAAAACAACTCCGCGTGAAATTCGCGCGGAGCTCACAGCAAGACAATCAATCGGCGAAGTCTTAGGCAGTGCCTCCGTTAACGCTGGTAGATTGTCTACTCATATATGAGCTCCAAATAGTCTGTGACAACAATACCAAAACCAAGCCGGCCTGTAAACCCCCATTACTCCCGTAAATTATGGTTAAATATTTACGATTGTTGATGTAATCCATACAACACAAAACCGCCCGAAGGCGGTGATGTAGTTTGGGCTTAGTGTGAACTAAACGGCGGCGACGTCGTCGCTGTCGTGGTGCTCACCCTCTTCTGCGGCCGGAGCCTCAGGAGCGTCACCTTCTACGGGTGCGGCGTCGGCTTCGTGGGCCTCGGCAGGTGCTTCGGCAGGAGCCTCGGCGCCCTCTTCTGCTGGGGCCTCAGGGGCATCAACAACTGGGGCATCTACTACGGGATCAACGGGAGCCGCTGGATCCACTACTGGAGTAGTATTGTCTTGGTGATCCATACTGTCTCCTTTCTTTCTCTTTTAGTTTGGTACGCTTATATTATTTCATGCTGCCTGCCACCAATACAAGTCTTGACGTACCGGTTTTTATTCTACCCTGGTTTTGTTGTAAGATCGGCTTAATTCTGCTTAAATATATCCGTTGTGGGCTTGTAGCTCAGCTGGTTAGAGCGCGTCACTGATAATGACGAGGTCGCAGGTTCGAGTCCTGCCAAGCCCACCATTGGATTCATTCCTCAACACATGGGGCATTAGCTCAGCTGGCTAGAGCACCTGCTTTGCAAGCAGGGGGTCATCGGTTCGAATCCGATATGCTCCACCATGGAATTATTGGCGTATAATGCGCTTATGCTGTTTCAACAGATTGTCATCGGAATTATTGTGACCGCACTTGGGGTAGTGACTCTTAAATACAACTACCAACTGGTTAACTTTACCGGCAACGTCGATTTTGCCCAACGCTACCTGGGTGGAGGCGGAACCTACGGATTTTATAAGCTGCTCTCGATCACCTTGGTTATCGGTGGCCTGACGTACGCTACCGGATTGGGCGATCCAGTCCTGCGCTGGCTACTGGCCCCAATTGTAGGCTTCTTCCCCAATTTTAAGTCTTAGACATTGACCACTACAACTTACGTATATACTATGGATATACGTAAGATAATTTAATTTCGGGTAGTTATTATGAAAGCAGCGGTAAGTAAATGGGGCAACAGTTTGGGTATTAGAATTCCGGTTGAGCTGGCCGCACAGATTGGCATTGAGGATAAATCGGAGGTTGAGCTGAGTATAGAGGGGCATCAACTAGTGGTTGAACGGCGACTGTCATCTGGTGAGGAACTAGCAAGGTTGATGGTTGGGATCACGCCAGATCAGTATTATGGCGAGGTCGACTGGGGCCAGGATGTCGGGGCTGAGGGTTTGGAGGCATGGACAGGGCCAAAACCAGATGAAAGCGCTACAAATGGCGCCTAAGCGCGGCGACATAGTATGGGCCGGTCTGAGCCCAACGGTGGGCCATGAGCAGGCTGGTTTACGTCCGGTACTGATACTATCCCCCATCGAGTACAACCAGGCTTCGGGTCTGTGCGTGGTGGTGCCTCTGACATCTAAGCGCAAACGCTTGCCCTTTGAGGTAACGCTAAAACTTGAAGGTAAAGACTCGGTGGTTCTAGTAGACCAGTTGCGAACAATATCCTGGCAGCACCGAGTTAAGGGCGTAACGGGCAAAGCTAGCGGCCTAGTAATGAAGGATGTTGAGGCCAAAATTAGGTTATTATTACAGGTTTAAATAGCTAAACGGCGCCCCAAGAGTATCGGGGCGCCGCTGGGCGTTTAAGGGTCCTGTGTCGGGCTACGGTGGGCGAACCAAGACGTATCCTCTTGATCTGAGGCCGCTGATTGCGGTTGTCCCCTCGATCCGCAGTTCACCATCAGCGCCTCTGAAAACGGAGCTGACCGGGTGGTGCCCCTTGCAGTACGTGCACGCTGCGTACATCAGCACCATGCCATCGTGCCGACTGTCCGGATCATCCACCAGGAAGACCCGACTGTCGGTTGGCTTAGCGCGGTGGGCTCTGCAGATGAGACGCCCGATGATGGTGGGCATCCCTAGGTAGCCCGTAGGCCCACACCGTGGCGGGCGGTCTCGACTTCATCGACAGCCTTCATGAAGGCGACGAGGGTAGTCCAAAGCACCGCAACGCCGAGCAACAACCACTTCTTGGTTGTCATCACTCCTCCTTGGGCCTTACCGGCCCGTTTCGCGAGTACTCAGCGGGTTCGAGGCGTAGTCGCCTTTGATCATGCCATCAAGCCACCCGCGCAGCCTTATGAACATTGGCCACTTGGGCAAATCAGGGTCACCGGTGATGTACTCCTGGGTGTTACTGGCGTGTCGATCAAGAGCGATGCATGCAGCGACCGCAACCGCCACCCACTTGATCTTACTCATTAACACGCCCCCCTGGAATGAGGAGACCATGCGGCTCCTCTGTCATGATGAATTCTGTAGCCGCCATAGTAGACCTCGTACTCGGCGGCCTCGGCGTCGCGTAGCTGCTTAGCAATCAGCAGCCAGCGACAGATTCCAGCAAGTGACAGCGTGACCAATACTCTTTTGATCATGTACTTCCTCCTCCGACTTGGTTATCGATCGAACGAATGCTAGGTATTAAAACATAATTTTAGAAGCGTGGGAACATCAAACCGCCCTCGCGGGCGGCTGTTGGTGTTGAAATCCTTGATAGTGCAGTGTAAACCATAGTTCCTTGTTTTGCCGACTATTGTCGGCGGTTCCTCGGTTAGAGGATCGACCTAGAAGTACCGCATCCTTACCTTGGAGCACATCTTGCGACAGCTCAACAAGTAAGGTCTGGCCGTAGGTCTTTGCCTACGGAACGTCTTACGACGTCGTTCTCCCTAGAAAGGAGGTGATCCATCCGCACCTTCCGGTACGGATACCTTGTTACGACTTCACCCCAATCACTGAGTTTGCCTTAGGACCTAGCGTAATGTAGGCACGTCGGGCACCCCCAACTTTCGTGGTGTGACGGGCGGTGTGTACAAGCTCCGGGAACGTATTCACCGTGGTGTGCTGACCCACGGTTACTAGCAATTCCAACTTCATGCAGGCGAGTTGCAGCCTGCAATCCGAACTGGGACCGGTTTTGATGGGATTAGCTCCCCCTCGCGGGTTTGCAACCCGTTGTACCGGCCATTGTATCACGTGTGTAGCCCAGGGCGTAAGAGCCATGCTGACCTGACGTCATCCCCACCTTCCTCCCGGTTGGCCCGGGCGGTCTCGCGTGAAAAATACAACACACGACAAGGGTTGCGCTCGTTGCGGGACTTAACCCAACATCTCACGACACGAGCTGACGACGGCCATGCAGCATCTGTCACCTATCCAGCCGAACTGACCCCCTAGTTTCTTAGGGGTACGATAGGGATGTCAAGCCCTGGTAAGGTTCTTCGCGTAGCCTCGAATTAAACCACATGATCCACTGCTTGTGCGGAGCCCCGTCAATTCCTTTGAGTTTTAAGCTTGCGCTCGTACTCCCCAGGCGGCACACTTATCGCGTTAGCTTCTCAGCACAGAGGGTCGATACTCCATACTAATAGTGTGCATCGTTTACGGCGTGGACTACCAGGGTATCTAATCCTGTTCGCTCCCCACGCTTTCGTGCCTTAGCGTCAGATAATGCCCAGCAAGCTGCCTTCGCCATTGGTGTTCCTACCGATATCTACGCATTTCACTGCTACACCGGTAATTCCACTTGCCTCTGCATTCCTCTAGGTACCCAGTATGCAATACCGTCTTATGGTTGAGCCACAAGATTTCGCATTGCACTTAAGCACCCGCCTACGCACGCTTTACGCCCAGTGATTCCGGATAACGCTTGGACCCTACGTATTACCGCGGCTGCTGGCACGTAGTTAGCCGGTCCTTATTCATATGGTACCGTCATAATCTTCCCATATAAAAGCAGTTTACAACCCGAAGGCCGTCATCCTGCACGCGGCGTTGCTCCGTCAGACTTTCGTCCATTGCGGAAGATTCCTTACTGCTGCCTCCCGTAGGAGTCTGGGCCGTATCTCAGTCCCAGTGTGGCTGGTCATCCTCTCGAACCAGCTATAGATCGTCGCCTTGGTGGGCCATTACCCCACCAACTAGCTAATCTAACGCAAGCCCCTCCCAAAGCGCATTGCTGCTTTGATCACAAGTGATCACATGCGGTATTAGCTACCCTTTCGGGCAGTTATCCCCCACTTTGGGGCAGGTACTAACGTGTTACTCACCCGTCCGCCACTAACTCTTAATTACAGGAAGCCCTGATGGTACAGAGATTCTTGAAATTAAGAGTCCGTTCGACTTGCATGTATTAGGCACGCCGCCAGCGTTCATCCTGAGCCAGGATCAAACTCTCCAAATGGATACGGCTGTAAACAGTCGTATCAGGTGTGTTTGAACTGGACATCAACGTATTGATGTTTGGTTGTGTGTACTGAATTTAGCAAGCTAAATTCATAGTTCTCAAAGTGAACTGATGGTTACACTGCACTATTAAAGATTTCAACGTTCATAGAGCTCGGCTCTACACGACGGCTTGAGAGAGCGATGGCTTAAGCTTCGTGGGGCTTTAGCCGGCTCAATCGCATGACTCCAGACAAAAAATAGCCGACCCTGGGGTCGCTATTTGTAAGTGCCTCACAATTTCAAGACGTAGGAGTATTGTACCTATCAGCTATGGTGCTGTCAACAGGTTAGTTTTGGCTAATGAGTGCAAACCGCCGGGCGCGGTTACTGCGGCGGTTGGTTGGGATCGCCGGGTGCCACGATCTGGTTAACGTCAGGCGCATTGAGCGGATTGGGGGCGGCACTGCCGGGCACGTTGGCGGCCGGTGCGGCAGTTTCGCCGGGCTGAGCCGCTGCTGGCGCCTGGTAGTCGTCAATGCCGGCCCTGGCGCCCGCCTGGTGGGCTGGAGCTATCGGAGCAGCCGTGGCCGACTGGTCGGTAGGGCCGCTAGCCATGGTTTCGGTCATATAGTTAGACTGCACGTAACTGTCGTAGCCGCTACCTTCGCCGCCCGAGCGCCGCCGAATGAACCAAAAGATGGCTCCACCGATTATTAGAATTAGCAGTATAACGTATACCCAGATCATCCAGCTTGAAGCCTTTGAGCTCATCACCGCAAAGACGGCTGGCGTATCGGTGCTGTAACTAAAGTTGGGTGCCTGGCTTTGGTACTTAAGTTTAGCGTCTACCCAGCCACTGCCGTCGTAGGTGTAAACACCATACTTTAGACTGCTCTTGGGGTTTTCAAGATTCACTTCGAAGGTCACCGGCTTATCATATTTAGAGAACGTGCTGCCATCTTTCTTTTTGCAAACTAGTTCGTATGGACCGGTTGCTAGGCTATGACCCTTTGGAGGTGCAACATCAAGATCGTCGCGGCTAACGATCGTGCAGGCAGCGTCTTCACTTAATGCACCTTCGGGGATGGTAACGGTTATACGGCCATCATCACTGGTTATCTTGTTTTCAGATTTGGCAAAGGCGTTGGCACTAAAGGCGTCGGTTTGTAGGTCGGTTACTGCAGGCGTAGATACATTGCCAGATGAGTCAAAGGCACTAACGCGGTAGCTGTACTTAGTACCAAAGCTTATGGTGGCATCGGAATAACTTGTGTCTTTTATACTCTCCGTCAGCTTAGACCAGATCTTCTTATCGGTTGAGCGCTCCACCACGTAACCAGCGACGCCATTATTATCAGTTGATGGGTCCCAGCTGATTGCAACCGAGGCAGAGTCAGCTTGGCGCGCCTTAAGATTTCCAGGGGTCGATGGAGCTTGAGTGTCTGCGGGGTTACCACCGGATTGCTTTACAGTTGGCTTAGCACCGGTTGTAACGGTAGTACTTCCACCGCCCTGTGTGCCGGGTGGAGGTGGAGGGGGTGGTGGTATGCCTGGGGTAGTTACAGATACCGAAGTCTGAGCTTGTACGCCGTTCCCAGCATAATCGATACAGGTAAGTATAAAGGTGGTTGAGGAGTTAAGTGCACCAGTTGGCCAGGATCCCTCCGTTATCTGAGCCGACGACAACCCTGTACCGTTAATATTGCACGAAGCCGGTGTTCCACCAATACTGTATTTTATTGTTGAACTGCCACCCTTAGTGACGGTTGATGGATTGGCCCCATAACCCGTGATTGTAACTGGGTATCCACAACTTGGGTATGTCCCAACTGTGCCGGTTGGGCATCCTGTTGGTGGTGGGGGTGGTGGCGGTGGAGGTGGTGGAGGTGGAGGTGGTGGAGGTGGTGGCGTTGGCTTGACGTAAACAATCATTGGTGTGTTAGTGCCACAATTATACAGTTGAGGGCAAACCGAGAACAGTCCGCTCGAGCTACTTCTACTTGTATCAATATCATATCCACTTGGTGGAAGGTAGTAGTTGATTGAGTACTGGTTGCTGGCCGCCGTGCCACCGGTGTAGGAAACCACACAATCAGGTGTGGCAAAGCCATCACCACCCGTGGTTGCAACGAATAAAGCCGCTCCGCCAGCCATAGTGTTAGTGCCGCTGCCGCTGTGGCCGGCCGGAATATAACATCGAGTATCCCCATACGGACTGCTATCATCCTTTAGTGCCATAACCCCACCCGCTACTGGAGTATGGGTGGTACCGTTTACATACTCAAACTTAATACCTACTGTGCCGGTTGTAGGAGCGGCGGCAAATGAGCGAATCACAAAATAAATACCAACAGCGGCAGCGGCCAGGGCGATTAGCAATATAGTAAATACCGACCCGCGTGGTCGCGATGATATTAAACCGCCTCCAGAACTGTGATGTTGGTGTTGTTTATTGGCCACAATCTTATAGTACTTACGTTTAATCTATTCTGTCACAATGCCGGTTAATAGCGCAATGGTTTTAGCGGTTAGCAAGCATAAATTGAATCCAGGTCCAGATTAGATACAAATTCAACCATACGGCGGCTAACCCACCTAAAGAAGCGAGCCAGTTATTGCCACCCAAAAGTGTATCCTCTATCAAACTAAGCGAGTAAGGCAAGAACTGATTCCAGCTTAGATATAGAAGGATAATAAGGATGGCAATCATAAGAAGCCGTTGAATTATTAAACCAAGGCGGCCAAGCAGGCTGCCTTTATTTATATATTGGGTATCGATTAAAACCTCATTGCGAGCCTCAATAAACAAGTTGGTAAACATCAAGTACCCAATGTAAGCAACGATACCAACGGCAGCCGAGAAGCCGCCGATCATGAGGTTCTTTAACCATACATACTGATTAAGTTGCTGCAGCTGCGACTGAAAACTGCTTTGGGCGTAATTAGGTGCAGCACCGGTAACACTGGCCAACTGCGCAAAAATGGTCTGGTGATAAACCGCGACTAGAATAAGCAGAGTCAGTATGGTGCAAACAACTACCTGCACTGCATCCGGCAGTATTAATCGCTTCACCTCTTTAACTGTCACCCTAGCGGCGCTTTCGAGATCGAGCCTTGGCCGCTCGGCGTTTTTTGTTTGGACCTTCGAGCCACCGATCCTTTTCAGCTTGTTCGCGGCGATTTTCTAGCCAGACTGGGATCTTGTCCTTATATATAAGCAGCTTGGTAATAATAATGGCGACAAGGGCTACAGCTAGGGCTACCGGCCAAATAATCCACAAAGCAAATGCTACTTTTTGCCAGGCCAGGAAGGCCAATATTAGCCCAACAAATCCTAAGCTTGCAGCCAGAATGTAGCTGCGCTTAATGACTCGCTGCAGTGGTGCAATGTCGTGGTAGCGGCGCAAGTAGATTGCCCGGGCAATGAAGCCTAGTATGATCAAGACGGCCGCTATGCCGGTTAGGACTACGGTAGTAGTACGCCCAATCGGGTGGGTTAAAACGTTTATTAATGGCCCTAGCTTTGAGGGATTAAGCAGCAGCCCAGCCACTAGTCCAATAATGCCCCCAACTGCAACTTCAGCTGGCTTATGGCCTAATATTTCTCGAACATTTGCTTGGGGCTTGGATAGTGGTATGCGATTTGACTCAAGGCTATCGATAACCACATTTAAGGCTACGGCTTGCTCGCCATTAGAACGACGTACTCCCAAGGAATCGTAGATGACGATACCAGAAAAGGCGGCCACTACTCCAAACAGGGCCGATTGCGGACCATCAAGCAAGTAAACTGTGGTCATCATCGATACTACTACTGCGGTATGAACGCTGGGCATTCCACCAGATGCAAACAGCTTATTGTAATCCAGTTGGCCGCGGGCGGCAGCTACAACAAACTTGGTAAACTGGGCGATGGCCCAAACCACAATTGGTACGGTAAGGTATGGGTTATACAAGCCAAAACTCCTTTGATTGAGTTTATGCTAGCAAACTGTGCCCTATCTGTCACTATGCATTACAAATCTTTAATACCGTTTATGGCTTAAAAAGCCGTAACAGATGGTTTGTTGTTATGCTACCCGAATTAATAATTTTAACTTGTATGTTGTTTATTTTACAGCGATCTATTCTTGATCATTGCTTTCGTTATCAGCCTGACCGCCATCAATTTCTTCAACAATTTTTGATTCGGCCAACATTGCAACAGAAGCAACTCTATCTCCATCCTTCAGTCTCATGATACGTACGCCTTGGGTGGCGCGACCAATTAGCGAGATGTCGCGGAGAGGCAGCCGAATGACTTGGCCTTGGTTCGAAACGATTACCAGATCGTCATCCACACTATCAACGGCACGAACATCGAGTGCTTTGCCAGTTTTGTCGCTAACCACGCCGGCTTTAATTCCAACGCCTCCGCGAGCATGGGTGGCAAACTGGTCAACCTTGGTGCGTTTGCCGTAGCCGTTTTCCATTACAACCAGCAGCTGCATACCCGGTTGTACCACATCCATGCCAACAACCTTATCACCGGGACGCAAGCGCACTCCTCTAACGCCGCGTGTGTTGCGACCCATTGGACGAGCATCCGATTCTTTAAAGCGAATGGCCTGGGCTAGCGCGGTAGAAATAATTATTTCGTCATTTCCACTAGTTTGCTTTACCCAACGTAGCTCATCGCCCGAATCGAGCTTGATGGCAATTAAGCCACTAGTTCGCACATTGGCATAATCAAGCAGGGCGGTTTTCTTTACAGTCCCCATGAGGGTGGTCATAAACAGATATTTAGCGGCGTTGTCGGTGTGATAGGTGTTAACCGAGGTCACCTTTTCATCTGGACCAAGCTGCATCAGGTTAATTATCGCTTGCCCCTTGGCTGTGCGGCTAGCGGCTGGGATTTCGTAAACTTTCTGGCGAAAGACTCGGCCTTTATTGGTGAAGAACAGAATAAAATCGTGATTATTGGTTAGCACCAAGTGCTCAACCACGTCCTCTTCTTTGGTAGTCATACCCATAATGCCCTTACCGCCGCGACCCTGTGACTTATAGGTGTTAGCTGGAATACGTTTTATGTAATTACCCTGAGTTATAGTTACAATCACCTGCTCGTTCGGCACCAGCTCTTCTTCGCTAAACTTGCCTAACTCTTGGTCGATGATCTTGGTGCGCCGCTTATCACCGAACTTTTCTTTAAGATCGGTTAGCTCCTCTTTTATGATCCGAGAGATCTCTGATTCATCAGCCAGAATCTTTTCGAGTGCGGCAATCAGCTTTAGCATCTCTGCTAGTTCGTCTTCGATTTCTTTGCGGTTAAGGCCGGTTAGCCGGCGTAACTGCATCGCTAAAATGGCATCGGCCTGGATGACCGTCAGCTTAAAGGCTTTAATTAAATTTTGCTGGGCATCGGTAGTGGTTTGCGAAGCCCGAATGATTTTGATGACTTCATCAATGTGGTCGAGGGCAATTTTGAGTCCTTCCAAAATGTGGGCTCGGTCTTTGGCCTTACGTAACTCAAACTCGGTGCGGCGGCGGACTACGTTGCGGCGATGCTTAATGAACTCGCGCAGCATCATTTCGAGCGTCATCACCCGCGGTTGTATCCCATCAACCAAGGCCAGCATGTTTACGTGGAAGGCGCTCTGCATTTGAGTAAGCTTATACAGCTGGTTGAGTACCTTTTGCGGGTAACTATCCTTTTTAAGCTCCACAACAATACGCATACCTTTGCGATTAGACTCATCACGTAGATCACTAATTCCAACTATGCGTTTGTCCTTAACCAGCTCAGCAATTTTATCGACCAGTGTCGATTTGTTTACCTGATATGGAATCTCGGTGACAACAATCTTTTCATTACCTTTTTTGTCTTCTTCGATCTCGGCCTTGGCACGAACCACGATTGAACCCTTACCGGTACCATAGGCTTGGCGAATGGCAGCGGTGCCGTATATAGCTCCCCCGGTTGGAAAATCTGGCCCTTTAATTAACTTCATTAAATCTTCGGTTGCGGCTTCGGGATTGTCGATTAAGTGAACTGTACCATCAACTAGCTCACCGAGGTTATGGGGTGGAATGTTGGTGGCCATACCCACAGCGATGCCGGTTTGGCCGTTTAGCAAGAGGTTGGGCAGCTTGGCTGGAAGTACTACCGGTTCGCGCTCACTACCATCGTAGTTGGGCCTAAAGTCTACGGTCTCTTTTTCGATGTCATATAATAGCTCGCTGGCTATCCGAGTCATACGGGCTTCGGTATAGCGCATGGCGGCGGCTGGGTCGCCATCGATTGAACCAAAGTTACCCTGGCCATCTACCAGTGGATAGCGATAGGAAAAGTCTTGGGCCATCCGCACCATGGCATCGTAAACCGCGGTGTCTCCATGAGGGTGAAACTTACCCAGCACGTCGCCAACCACCAAGGCGCTTTTACGAAACTTGGAGTTATAACGTAAACCCATGTTGTTCATAGAATGCAGAATGCGGCGATGAACCGGCTTAAGGCCATCACGAACATCGGGTAAGGCCCGCGAAACAATTACCGACATGGCGTACTCTAAATAGCGCCCCTCCATCTCGCTCTCGATAGTTCGGCTGGTGATATTACCGCTACCAACATGGCGATCAAGAGCGGTGGCGGCAATACTACCATCGCGAGCCGTAGCCGGCGCTACAGCTGGTTCTTCTGGTTCAATTGAATCTGCTGGCAAAGATGGCTCTACCGGTTCAACCGGCTCTTGGTTCTGCTCTTCGGGGTTTACGTCTTCGGGGTTCATCTTATATATCCAAGTTAGTTACCGATTTGGCGTGGGTTTGAATAAATGTTTTACGCGGAGCCACCTCTTCGCCCATCAGCTTGTTAAAAATACTGTCGGCACGTTCGGCGTCCTCAATTTTAACTTGTAACAAAATTCGTTTGGTGGGATCCATGGTGGTCTCCCACAACTGCTCGGCGTTCATTTCGCCCAATCCTTTGTAGCGTTGAATGTCGCTAAATCCGGCGGCTCTTAAGCGTGTCTTCATTTCGGTATCAACAACCTCTACCTCATCGTCGGCAGGTGTTGCATCGGCAACATCGGCCTCTATCGGCTCTTCATCAACATCGTCATCGCCGGCTTCGGCCTTGGCAGCTGCCTGTTCGGCTTCAAGCTTGGCTAATGCAGCATCGCTCTTGCCCTTACGCTCTTCAATCAGACGATCAAGAGTGGAGTCTAGTTCGTCATCATCATAAACATAGAGCTTCTTTTTACGACCGGCACTCAGTAAATATAGCGGCGGCTGGGCGATGTACAGATGGCCATTTTCAATAACTTCGGCCATATGGCGGAAAAAGAAGGTTAGCAGCAAGGTGCGAATATGGGCGCCATCGACGTCGGCATCGGTCATAATTACGATGTGGCCATAGCGAAGTCGGTTAACTTCAAACTGGTCTCCAATGCCGGTGCCCATGGCAATTATCAGATTTTTGATCTCATTATTGCCAAGCATTCTGTCTAGCCTTGCGCGCTCAACGTTGAGAATTTTACCACGCAATGGCAGTATGGCCTGGAACTCTGAGTCGCGACCCATCTTGGCAGACCCACCGGCCGAATCACCTTCGACAATGTAGAGCTCGCTACGATTGACATCTTTGGTTCGGCAGTCGGCTAGCTTACTGGCAAGGGTCATGCCGTCGAGTGCACCCTTTCGAATCACGGTATCGCGGGCGGCGCGGGCGGCCAACCGAGCGCGAGCACTAAGGGCGGCCTTGCCTACAATTTTGCGGCCTTCGTTGGGATTTTCTTCGAGATAATAACTAAACCATTCGTTCATGACCTGCTCAACAATACCGCGCACCTCTGGATTGCCTAGCTTGGCTTTAGTTTGACCCTCAAACTGGGGCTCTGGCAATTTTACCGAAATTACGGCAGTTAGTCCTTCACGCGAATCTTCACCGGTAAGGCTTTCTTCTTTCTCTTTAATCAACGAGTTTTTACGGGCGTAGTCGTTGATGACGCGGGTTAAGGCCGAGCGAAAACCGGTTAGGTGCGTGCCACCCTCGGGGTTATGAATGTTATTGGCGAAGGTACGAACATTTTCGCTAAAGCTGTCGGCGTACTGAATGGCGATTTCGACAGACACTTCACCTACCTGCTTTTCAACGTAAAAGGGCGGATAGTTAATGGCGGCCTTACCCTTATTAAGGTGTTCAACGTAACTTCGGATACCACCTTCAAAATAGTACCCGTACCGCTCGCCGGTGGCTTCGTTGGTGGCTTTAACCCTAACGCCCTTGGTTAGATAAGCTTGGTGACGGAGATAATCTAGAATTAAGGCATAGTCAAACTCGGTCGATTCAAAAATGCTAGCATCGGGCCAAAACGTAATCTTGGTTCCAGTGCCCTCGGCCGTACCAACCGCCTTAACATCGGCCTTAGGCTTGCCCAGGGCATACTCTTGGCTATACAGCTTACCGTCACGGCGAACTTCGGCAATCATCCTCGAAGACAGTGCGTTAACAACACTTGAACCAACGCCATGCAGACCACCGGATACCTTATAACCGGAGTCTACGGCGTTAAACTTACCGCCGGCATGCAGAACGGTCATCACGGTTTCTAGTGAGCTCTTGCCGGTAGTTTTATGTTTTTCAACCGGAATACCACGGCCGTCATCATTAACTGTGATGCTGCCGTCTTGATGCAAAATTACTTCTACGCCACTGCCATGACCGGCCATAGCCTCATCGATCGAGTTGTTAACCAACTCCCAAATCAGATGGTGCAAACCCTCTTTACCGGTGCCGCCAATGTACATACCGGGTCGCTTGCGAACCGGATCCAATCCTTCGAGCACTTGAATCTGCTCGGCACCATACTTTTGCTGCTTTGTTTCTGCCATATTTCCTGTAGTAAACCTCAAAAAGAAAAAGGTGATGCGTCACCTCACAATAACTAAATTATAGCGGTTTTGCTGACAGGTGGCAACGCCTTGGTCTAAGCTGATTGCCCCTTGCTCAAAGCATAACCAAAATGGTTTAATTAAGCTTAAGGTCTATTATATATGTCGACATTTTCTAAGTTAGTCTCAAATTTAAGCTTCAGCCCATCAGCCAACAGCCAATTAACCTATTACTGGCGCCGACTAGGCAAGGAGCAGTTAACCCGTAAACTATCACTGGTGATGGCGGGAGGCTTGGTAGTTCTACAGCTGGCGACAGTTATTGCCCCTGCGGACGCAGCCAATGCTGGGTCGACCAACAATATTATTTCAAATGGCATCGACACCTCGCATCCTCAAAAAACCCTGCTAAATATATATGACAGCAACTCCGAAATTAGAGCGCTATTTAACCACTACGGTGTTTACAAGGTAGATATCGAAAAGACCACACATGGCACCCTAAACTCAAGTAATCACAATTTTAAGTCTTTGGGTCGAAACACTCACAGCGTACTCGATCAAAAGGTCACAATTGGTAGCCACACTTACTACATACGCCCACTTTACACTTGGGGCGACGGCATTACCTATAAGGTGCTTGAGGGCCGACGCCATAGCGACAACAAGTACTTTGCCATAATGTATGACTGTGGCAATTTGGTTGTAACCGATACTACCCCCGAAAAACCAGCCAAACCGGTGACTCCGGCCCCAAATCCGACTCCTCCGCCCCCACCACCGCCAGCCAAGCCCAAAACTGCCCCAACTCCCACACCAACGCCAACTACCCAACCTACTCCAACGCCAACCCCAACGCCGCCTCCTGTTGTCCCAGTTGTGGTGCCAGAAAACCCCAGCCTCAGCCAGTCTAAAACCGGCATTATTCAGCACTCTAGCGGCAGTACCGAAGACGCTAATGGCGGGACCGCCCAAGCTGGCGATATCATCGAGTACACCCTGGTAACGAAGAATTCTGGCCTGGGTGGTTCTAATAACTATGTCGTAACCGAAAACTTAAACGACGACCTTGAATATGCTAGTTTGTTAGACGGCCGCGGCGGTGTGCTTAAAGATGGTGAACTTAGCTGGGGTAAGGTTAACATTAAAGCTCTTAGCAGCTATACCGTGACCTATCAACTGAAAGTAAAAAACCCAATTCCGGTGACACCACGATCATCATCCGACCCAGAATCCTTTGATCTAAAAATGGATAATATCTATGGCAATCTGGTTAGCACAAACCTCGTTGTTCCGGCGGCCAAACAGGTTGAGGTAGCCACAGAGGCACTGCCTCAAACCGGTCCCGGCCTTGGTTCTGTGGTAGTGATGCTACTGTTCGGCTTAATCGTGTACTTCTACCTGCGTAATCGACAACTCTTGATGGAAGTCTCTATTCTGCGCGGCGATCATCATGGCAGTGGGGGTGATAATGTCTGAGCGTATGCCAACCCACTCACCCGAACATCAGCGGCCGAACCATGGCGAGCTAGAACGGATGGCCGCCGAGCGCTTGCGCCAAAGCGGTGAGCGAGGGGCCGAAAAGTCACCTGATCGTAAATCCGAGGTAATAGCAGCCCGCGAAAAACTGGCCCATGCTGAACATCAAGCATCACCTCATGAGACTGGCTCAAAATCTGAGGGTGCACCCCAGCGCCCAGTACTTACTAGAGAGCTAAGCTTTAAGCACACTATGATTGGCTTGCGTCACCGAATGAAACCGGCACAGCGGCGTTTTAGCCAGATTATTCACTCCCCCGCTATCGAGGCCGCCAGTGAGGTTGTTGGTAAGACTGTGCTAAGGCCTTCAGTTAGCCTAGGTGCGACGACCTGCGCCCTGCTGGTGGGCGGGACACTTTATTTGTTTGCGCGCAATTACGGCTACCCCTTGCGCGGCTCAGAGATCCTGCTGAGTCTAGTAGTTGGTGGAATTATTGGCCTGCTTTTAGAAGCTCTCTATAAAACCCTGTTTCGTTCGCGCCGTTACTAGCCTAGCCCTGAACGACGTTACCATCATCATCTACAAAGATCTCTCCTGGGCGTAACGTGGGCTTGGCATCGATAGGATCGGGTACGGCATGGGGTTTTGGTGCTGGTGTGGGCAGCGCTACTACCGGGTTAGTTGAGGGCTCTAGGGTGGTGTTTGGTTGCATACTCGAAGCCTTTGGTGCTGCAATAGCAGCATAAGAAGGAGCCACCGGAACTGGATTGATTGGATTAATCTGCTTGGTTTTATGTGTTGCGATCATGGTCTTGGCGGCGGCGACGTCGTTGGCTGAGGCAGTAGGTTGAATTGATTGGGATGGAGTTGATACCTGGGCTGGAGCTGGTGTTTGTACTGGGTTTGGGGTTGGCGTTGGCGGAGGAGGAACCGCAGGAGTAATCGAAACGGGTATATCAATGGCTACCGGTATCGGTTGAGGAGCTGGTGCTGGAATTGCAACTTCTGGTGGCTGAACCACTAAAGGTGTAATAGAAATGGGGTTTATCGGGACTGGAGTTGGTACTGGCGCTGGCTGGTTCACAACAGGCAGCGGGTTGGTTTCCACTGGTTGGTTACGGATTACAGCATCAATAGGCGCCGTATGAGGCGGAGGCAACGTAGCCGGCTGCAAAACAGGCACATCGATCGGCTCTTCATCGTCAGAATTTGTGGTGTCTTCAGCGATATCGCTCGGCTTAACCGCCGCTAAAGCATCCTGAATTTCGTGCTGAGCTTCGCCGGCTAGCTGATCTACGCTCTCGATAACAACTGGGGTTAGTGCCTGCGCAGCCGGAGCCGGAATGGCTACATTAGTCTGAACCGCTGGCGTCGACTTTATCACCCCAACAACATCCATAATCGAAGAACTGGCAGGAGCTGGGGGCGCTGCACTTGCGGCAACCGGGACGGTTGATTGCACAATATTTGCGATTTGTTGAGATGGCCCGAGTGGCGTAATCGCTTCCGGAGCAGCAGCTGGCAAAGCAACCGTTGGAGCAACAATTGGTATTGCAGCGACAGGTAAAATTTGGGGCGCGACAGGTTGGGCTGGGGTTTGTTGTGATACAGGAATTGGTGGGGGTGCTTGACGAGGCTGTGGCATTAGCTGCGGTTCAGCTGGAGCAGGTGTGGCTACCGGAACTGGTGCTAATGGCGGGGCTAATTGAGGCCGGGGTTTATTTTGCAATCGCGCAAATATGTCTGCCTCTACCTCGGCTTTATGCAAACCAAACTTGGCCGCACTTAGCTGCTTAACCGCAAGCCCCATCTCGGGGCTGACATGCCCAAGTGGCGGCAGAGATGTCATGCTAAATGGTTGTGATGGCAGCCCTCCTATCAACAACTTAATCACCGAGTTAAAGTTGGGTAAATTAACCAAATCGCGTTGGTCAAAAATCGGTTGGAACTGTTTAACCAAAAACTCGGCGTCCTCTGGCCCCACTCGGTAGCTAACCATTGTGCCAATGTTTCCAAATACTGCCTCGCGAATTTCGTCTGTAAGCTGGCCAATGAACTGGTTGGCCACTATAAGATTAAGGTGATATTTTCGAGCCTCGCTTAAAATGCTGGCAAACGAGTCAGTCGAAAAGTTCTGGAACTCATCAACATATAATGAGAAGTCAGGTCGCTGGTCTTCGGGCACACTAGCTCGACTCATTGCCGCAGCTTGTATCTTGATCACTATCAACATGCCCAAGAGCTGAGAGTTCAGCTCGCCAGTTTGGCCCTTGCTTAGGTTTACAATTAATATCTTTTTTTGATCCATAATTTCGCGCAGATCAAAAGCCGATTTGGTTTGGCCAATGATGTTACGCATCATCTCGTTGGTTTGAAATGCGCCAAACTTACTCACAAACCAGCCCAACATCTCACTTTTGTGATAGTCGCTGGTCTGCCCCATTTCTTTGGTCCAAAAGTCGGTTACGGTTGGATCGCTTAAATACTTAAATTTATGCTTTAAGTATTCGGTGTCGGTAAATACCTTGGGTAGCTCAATAAAGCTGGCGCCATCAGGATCGGCCATAAGAGTTAGGGCGGCGTTGCGATACCAGTGCTCAAACCGGGGGCCAATAATGCCTGTCTTGCCCGGATCATATAACTTGTAAAGCATGTTAAGCGACTCTTGGATTAAGAAGTCTTTTTGTTCGGGTAACTTCGCCTCAAACAGGTTTAGCCCTAAAGGACTTTCAGTATCAGCAGGGTTAAAGTAAATAACGTCTTCGGCCCGTTCTTTGGGCACCTTGCTTATAAGTCGCTCCGCTACATCGCCGTGGGGGTCAATAAAGGCAAAGCCACCACCGCTAAGCATGTCCTGCACGGCTAAGTTTTCGAGTAAGGTGCTTTTACCGGTTCCGGTCTGGCCAATAATGTAGGTATGGCGGCGACGGTCCTCATTGCTCAGCCGTACCTCTTTTTTAACTCCCCGATAAAAGTTATAGCCGAATAACAACCCGTTTGGCGACATCTGAACCGGCCCATCAACCTGCTTCGATTTTTGGCGCTCTACCTGAGAAGTTGCCGTAAATTGCGAGTCGGGTAAGTGAAACAGAGCCGATAGTTCAACGGTGTTTAAGACGTTACTTTTAACTTCGGGCGGAAAGAAACGAAAGATGAAGGCGGTTACCAACCCCTGCATGTCGCGGCCTTCAATAAACTGAAAACCATTTGAACCCGGTGCTTCATATAGGGCAAACGAATTAGTAATGGTACGCATTAGCATCTGCGAACGATCGTAGCTGCTTGATGAGGCAAGCACTCTAATTAATACCTCATAACCAGGGTGACGTATTTTATCCTCCACCATTTGCATGGTCGATTCTTCGAGCTTGCTAGGTTGGTACTTTTGGGCATCGGCGTGCTGTTGATCGGGAGCTTTAACTGCTGCTTTAGCCAGATCCTTAGCTGTAAAAGACAGGCCAGTTCCACCACGCTGGTGACGCTTTTTGGCAACCAGTTTTTTAGCCTGCTTAATCCATCCACTCGATGCTGGCCGAAGCATAATCTGCACGCCAGCGCCATCGCCCAGCTGCAGCTTAGACAACGCATTTAATAGCGCCTCCATAGGATCGCGCTCCATTTGCTCGGCGGTTGCAATTGGGTATACGTAGCTGTGTTTTAAGGTCAGCTCGCCACCAACCGTGCCGGTTAATTTGCCTTGGGGATTAAAGATGTTGTGATCCTCAACCTCCTCGATCCGTGTTCCTGGGTATGCGGTCAGGATAGCTTGTTCGATGGTAGATACTAGTGCGATCGGAACAGCCACAAAAAAGTGTATTAGTCCATTTGAGGCTACAATTTCGAAGGCCAGATGTCGTTGACCATAAAATCGGCTACGGAATCCCTGCTGAGCCGTGCCAGCCACCAGATCATAAAGTACCTCGGCCTGCGAAATTCGCTCGCGCATAATTTCGCGGGCATCGCGATTAGTACCGGCCTCGCTATCACCTGGTGGAGGCAAGTGGATAAGCAACGGCACCATTTTAAGCCCACGCTCAATACCCTTAGCACGGCGTAATATCCGACGGTAAGCCAAAAAGGCTACCGCCGCCAATACCGATGCAAAAAGTATAAAACCAAAAACTAGGCCGATAACGCTGTTCATTTCATCTCACTTGCGGGCATTTAGCTATCTTTGGGTTTTGAAACATCATGGCCATAACGCTTTTTCAGATAATCGATCTGCAGCGACTCCACCGCCTCTTCCTCGGCGTGTGGATCGTTCTTGGTTTGCTCGATCACCTTTTCGGCCTGATCAACCCACTCCTTTTCGATCACATCAACGTCGTCAGAGGCCACGGGTGGGTGGGCAGGTGGTGGTACTTGAACGGGCGCACCGGGAGCAATTGGCTGTTGACTAATTGGTGAGCCCGCAGGTGCCTGAACCGATTGCTGTGGCGTTTGGGCGGGCGCGCCTTGATTTTGGCTCGGTTGCAGCTCCGGTGAACCAGCGGCTGGTATGATCGGCTTTTCTGTTACAAGTTGAGACTCCGGCACCGGCTGTGCTGGCACAGGACTACTATTTGGATTAGGTGTTGGCTCCATCTCTTTCCCCTATCTCTTGATCTAAATTATACCAGTTATGGTTGATGTGTATAAGGGTAAAATTGATATTTTGCATATCAGTCTTAAGCCGTAAGTATTAACATCTCACGAAGCCGAGTACCTTAGTTGTGCACCCAAACCGGAGTGCCGACATCAGTCCAGCCGAATAAAAATGCGGCGCTGGCTTCGGGCATATTGACGCAACCATGCGATCCACCGTAATAATAATCCGGTCCGCCGAAGGCTGCCCTCCAGCTAGCATCATGCAAGCCGTAGTTGCCATAAAATGGCATCCAGTACTTAACAAATACGTTGTAATTATATCCTATGGCATATCCATTTAAGTTACGGTTTGTCTGCTTGGCAAGCACCGAAAACAACCCAGTAACGGTTGGGAAGCCGGCACCGGTAGCACCACTTGTGATTGGTGATTCAAAAATTACTTGATGATCTTGGTATACCCACATATGTTGTAATTTTAAATTCACTTCTATGTACTTTCCGTAATCTAAAGTAACAACGCGATTGTACTCAGTTTGAAACGGCACTGGTATTACTTGGGCTTCGCCGCTAAAAGATTGCTTACTACTTACGGCCTTAACAATTTGGGTGGCTAATGAATCTTGATCCAGTTGTTGACCATCCTTGCCGGCTTGAACCTCGCTCATTACCCCATTTTCGACTCGGATCTTTTTATTGGTTGGGTTGATATTTATTTGTAGAGCAACCGACTGTAAATAATGCTTGATGCCGTCGGAGCTAATCTTGGTTACTAGGCCAGCAGGCTGATCTGGCGGAGACTTTTCATATGTAAACCAGTCACTCATTTGAGCAGCCGATGGGTTAAAGTTTCGCCCCTGGAAGGTAATCGTTACCGGCACTTTTAGAAAAGACTTTGTTTGATCGATCGCTGCGGTGACATCTTTGGCCTGTATCCGTGCCGGTTGCACTTTAGGCTGTAAGCTGGCTGGTGGTTGCACAATATCCGATACTTGTTGAGCAATGGCAGCTGCGATATCGACAGCCGAAATGGCCACGCCATTGCTATCGGCCTTAACCAGAGGATTGCCATTAACCACGGTGATAGAGGCGTCTACCGGAGCCTGACCACTAGACTCTACCAATTTGGTAACCAGTGGGTTCTGGATTGATCCATCTACCGTAAAGGCATAGTTTAAGCGAGACTGATGAATGGTCTGCCAGATTGCAAGCGGCATAAACCACTGATTGCGGCCCTGTAAAAAGGCTTGGTCTATGGTGGTGTTTATATCATATTTAGCACCTACCTCGTTTGGATCTAACTCCAGTGCCTTTTCGGCTATATTGAGTTTAATTTTATGATTTTGGACTCGAGCTATAAGTAAGTCCCGAGCCTGTATCCGGTTAAGATTACTTAGATCAACATCGGCCACCTTAACGCCAGGCAACACCCGGCCGTTATACCAAGATCCAAGGGCAATCTGTGCAGCCATTAATACAAAAAATGCGGCGGCACCGGTGGCCCACAACGAACGCTGCCAGCCGGGGGTCTGGGCCGGCAAAGGTTTTACAATCGGTTGGCTTGGTGCAGTTACAATGGGCTTTAAATCGATATGAGTAGGTGAAATTTGAGCATGAGTTAACTCAGTCGATGCCATTGGCTCCGGCTGAGATGGATTATTTACATCAACCAACGGTGATTGCGGCTGCAGATCCCCTCTCCACTTATGGAACCATTATAGCGCTTATGCTTGATTGTTGGCTAGTCTTATCTAGGCTGGGCTTTAAAGTTTTGAACAACTTTTTTAAGAATAGCCCTGGCCGTAAGGTCCGCCTCGGAGTCGGTTAAAGTACGGTCGCTAGATCGAAAGGTTGCCCTAAGCGCTAAAACCTTTTTGCCGGCCGGTAATTCATTACCATAGTAATCACTGACAAACTCAACCTGATAATTAGCGAGTGAAGTCTTAACTTGTTGCCAGGTGATTACACGATCAATAATAAATGCAATGTCTCGACTGACAGCCGGAAAACGCTGCTGTAAGGGCGCATTAGTAATGCCGGAGGCTTTAGTTAGGGATAACCAATCAATATCAAAGTAGGCGGCTTCTGTGAGCTTGTGGCGCTTTGCTAGGGTCGGATGTAGTTGGGCAATCACTCCAATGCGTGACTTGCCGGCCACAATCTCGGCCGAGCGTCCTGGCCAAACTACCTCTTTGTCGATGGTGGCCGGCTTAACTGTTAGCTTGGCATCGGCCTGTAAACTGGCTATCAAACGATCAAGCACCGCCTTTGCCCAGCGGTAGCTTTCTAACCCAACGGTCATAACAATCAGGCGCTGGGGCTCATGAGGCAACTCACCGCGTCGACTAGGCTGGTAAACCTTGGATAGCTCATAAAGGCCGAAGCTCTTGGAGTAATTTCGGTTACGCTCGGCTACGGCTATTAAGCTAGGTAAAAGCTCGCGTCGCAGGTAGGCCTGTTCTCGAGAAAGCGGATTTTTGAGTTTTAAGAAATCGTTTGGCTCCCAACCCAAATCGGTTATCTGATCCTCACTGATGAAGGAGTAGTTGGTTAACTCAAACAGCCCGCTGGCTTGTAGAGCAGCCTTGGCTTTCCATATGGGAGCCCAATGATCATCAAACTCTACTCTGGTTGGCTTCCAGGATGGGATTGTTGCCGGTAACTGATTATAGCCAATCAGTTTAATCACCTCTTCAGCCACATCGGCGTCGGTAGAAACATCATTGCGCCATTTTGGAGGTGTAACTTTAAGTAAATCTTGGTCTTTGCTATCTGAATTTGTAGCGAAATTTAGTCGAGTCAGTTCGGTGGTTATCTGTATGGCCGATAGTTTAATACCTAAAAAGGCAGACATACGTTTAGCACTTACGGCAATGGCCGTTTGCGGCTTAGGCGGCTTTCCAATTTCGGCTGGTCCGGCAATTAATTTGGCACCGGCATGCTTAGTAAGCAATTCGATGGTTCGCGCTAGCGCTACAGGTGGTAGTGCCGTAGGTATGCCCCGCTCAAATCGAGAGGAGGCGTCGGAGCGTAAGCCAAAGCGCTGAGCGGTTTGACGCAATGTAATGCCAGGAAAACTTGCGGCCTCGAGTAAAACGGTGGTGGTTCCGGGTGTTATCTCGGTTTCTGCACCGCCCATTACCCCAGCTAAACCGATTGCACCTGAATCATCAGCAATTACGATGTCATCTGGCGTGAGAGTACGTTTTTGATTATCAAGAGTAATTAAAACCTCATTCTTGTCGGCTGCACGAACCTGTACCCCACCCTTAACCTTATCGGCATCAAAGGCATGCAATGGCTGTCCATACTCCAACATGACGTAGTTAGTAATATCAACCACCGGACTGATTGAGCGCATCCCAACCGCAATTAAGCGTTGCTTAATTTCAACTGGTGTTGGCTGCGAGATATTAACGCTCAGCTTAGCCAGCATATAGCGAGGCGACAGCTTGGCATCGCTAACTGACGCAATGATGAGCGGTACATCGGTACTTAAAGATGCTGGCATCGGAATGAAGGTGTTTTGGTGGCTATGCGCCGCCACCTCAGTTGCGATTCCGGCATATGAGTTTAAATCCCAACGGTTGGCAGCGGTGCTAATGTCAATTAACTCATCGCTACCAATCACCTCTGAAACTGACTGGCCCAGTCCTGTTTCTGCCGGCAACACCATAATGCCACTGTGATCGTCACTCAAACCTAGTTCGCTGGGTGAACATAACATGCCGTAAGAAAGCTGGTCGCGGATTTCGGTGGCTTTTATGACAGTGCCATCCGGTAGCTCGGCGCCGATTTGGGCTACAACTACTGCTTGGCCTACCTCTAGATTTGATGCGCCACAAACAATAACTAAAGTTGATTTATTTACATCAACTTCAGCTAATCTTAATCTGTCGGCATTGGGGTGTGGTTTAACTGTCAACACCTTGCCAGTGATGATTTTCGAATCTAAATTAATAGAACCGACAACCTCTTCGACCTCGATTCCAGCCAGCTCCATGGCATCGGCCATAGCTCGAGCTGTTAGGGGCTTTTCTAGATACTGATTGAGCCACTCTACTGAAATCTTCATTAAAAGTGCTCCAAAAAGTTAAGGTTAGGCCGCCAAAACTCTCGTATATCGGCGACGTTGTGTTTTATTGCGGCGATTCGCTCTAGCCCAAACCCAAAGGCAAAACCACTGTACTTGGTGGGATCAATGCCAACGTTGAGTAAAACTTGGGGATGTACCATGCCGGCCCCTCCCAGCTCTAGCCAACCGGTACCCGAGCAAGTCTTACAACCTTTGCCTCTACAGATTACACAAGTGGCATCGAGCTCTACTCCCGGCTCTACATACGGAAAGTAATTGGGCCGTAGGCGCACTTGAGTGCCTTCACCAAGTAAGCCCTGCATCATTGCAAGTAGCGTGCCCTTAAGGTCGGCCAAGGTCACACCCTCATCTACAACCAAGCCCTCTATCTGATGAAACATCCATACGTGGCGAGCATCTTCATCTTCATTGCGATAGGCCTTTCCCGGTGAAACGATCCGTATCGGTGGTTTGTGTTCTTCCATGTAGCGAATTTGCAGATTAGAGGTGTGAGTGCGAGGCAAATTGCCACCATCGAGGTAAAAAGTGTCCTGCAGATCTCGCGCCGGGTGGCCTACCGGAATGTTAAGTGCCTCAAAGTTGTACCATTCGTTTTCGATCTCGGGGCCATCAATTACGGTAAATCCCAGCTGCCAATAAGTGCGCACGGCGTCATCAATAATGCTTAATACCGGGTGGGCGTGACCTCGGGCTAGGGGCAGTTCAACCGGCGCAGTGACGTCTAAAGTTATATCGGAAGCGGATTGCGCTAAGTTTGCGCCCTCAAGTCGTACCAGGTGCTTGTTAAATAGTTTCTCGGCTTCTACCCGTATAGCGTTCAACTTGGCCCCCTCTGCGGCTCTCTGATTGGCTGGTAGCGTTCCTAGCTCGCGTAATAACTTGGTGATGCTGCCCTGTCGCCCCAAATACTCAACCCTTAACTTATCGAGTTGCTGAGTACCGTTGGCCTGCTCAAGCTGCTCACCCAGACTGGTTAGCAACCCGTCGTTGTCAGTTTTACTCATCGTCGCGCCACCACGTAGAACTCGACCAACAACAAGAGTAACCCTAATAGTAATGCATCTCGTACTCCAAGCTGATGAAGGCTACTTAGGCCGAGCATAATCACCACAAAACCACCCAAAAAAAGGCCTCGGCGACGACTATCACCTTGGTCATGTTCGGATGAGCGCATAAATGGTAGATGCTGCCCCAGCCAGTAGGCTACCAAGGCAAACCAACTGCTTAAAGCCACTAGTAAAGCTAGAAACCAAGCTGTAACACCTAGCGGTCCGACCATGGCTGGGTTAGTCACTAACAGTAATAGCGCCACGATAATTGTGGCAACTAGCCCGATTGATGTAACTGTTCGAGTGTAGCCGCTTGCCACATAAACCTCTTTCACTTGTGCTCATTATGGCAAAAAAGCCCATCTGGTTCAATCAAAAAACCCGCTGACTGGCAGCGGGAGGGATAATGAAAAAGTAAACGGGGCGACAAGGATCCGCCCGACTTGTATTACTTAGTTGGCGCCCGTCGCCCCGAGGAACGTCCTTACATCCGGAGGAAGCAAAGAGGTTCGGTTGGGAGTCTGCAAGTTGCAGACAGGTGCAATCACTACCATCGTGAGGTATCTCGGAAAGTAACTGACCACGACCGTAAGGTCACGGCCAGGATCTTTCCGAGAGCCAGCGAGACATTTGGTTGCAAGAGTGTCTCTAAAACAGTAGGACAGGTCCGGATTTAGAAAGTAAGGGGGATACCTCTAAGTCCGGGCCGGTCCTACCATTTACTGGTCGGTGTGAAAGCTGGATAATTTCGGTTGTGAAGTGGTTCGAATTCAAAGCACCCTTTGAATATGCTCACATATTAGCATAAGCAATATAAAAAAGTCAACAGTACTCTGTAATTATGTGTTGTAAATAGTGCTTTAGTGCATATCTAAGTGATATTTTTGGGGTTTTATATCAGATAATTACAACAGGCCAAGCGTATGCTTAACCTGGGAGAGTTTGGCTTCGGCTATTGCCGTAGCCCTGGCTCGCCCATCGTCTAAAATAGCCAATAGCTTAGGGTTGTCATTCATTAGTTTCTGGTGGCGGTGCTGGATTGGTTCCAAGTGCTCAACAACGGCATCCGCCAAGGCTTTCTTAAAGTCGCCGTATCCCCCACCTGCAAACTGGTGCTCAATTGCGGCAGTTGATTGGTTAGTAGTAACCGCAAAGATCTCGATGAGGTTGTTTAGGGCTGGTTTATCTTTACCCAACTTTACCTCGTTACCAGAGTCGGTAACCGCCCGTTGAATTTTTTGGCGGATCACCTCACTACTATCAGTCAGGAGAATATTACCTGAACTATCTTCATCGCTTTTGCTCATTTTACTGGTTGGGTCTTGCAAGTTCATTACCCTCGCGCCAACCTCTGGCACTACCGGTTGCGGAACCTTAAAAATAGTGCCGTACAGATTATTAAACCGTTCGGCGATATCACGAGTCAGCTCAACATGCTGTTTCTGATCATCTCCCACCGGTACTTCATCGGTGTCATATAGCAAAATATCGGCCGCCATCAGCACTGGGTAGGTGTACATACCTACCAACTGGCCCTCAGAACTGCTCTTCTTAGATTTATCCTTAAACTGGGTCATACGGTTTAGCTCGCCCATAGTGACATAGTTACTAAAAATCCACGACAGCTCGCTGTGAGCCTTTACCTGTGACTGCACGAACAGTGTGACCTTAGCTGGGTCGATGCCGGCAGCCAGTAGCCAGGCGACGCTAGATAGCGTGTCATGATGCAACACGCTAGGGCTTGGCCGCGTGGTTAAGGCATGTAGGTTGGGCACAAAGTAAAAGTGCTCCTCAACTTTGCTGCCGATTTGGGGTTGCTGCTCTACCCAGCGCTTGATGGCCCCCAGGTAGTTACCCAAGGTAACGTCGCCGCTAGATTTAATGCCAGATAAAACGCGCTTCATAGGCATAATCCTACTCGTCTACGGTCGGCTTGTCGACTAGTAGCGCTTCGACTACGGGTGAGCTATCGGCGATTTTAACAATGTCTTTATCAACCTTTTTTAGCTCTTTATGGGCGTTGTTAAAATGACCAACAGTAGTGCCGAGTGAATTGCCGAGCTTTTGCATGAACTGATCGTAACTTTGCAAATGTCGCCCTAACTGACCTACTCGTACTTGAATCTCCTTGGCTTGCTCTTCGATTTGAAGTGAGCGCAATCCCTGTAACACGGTTTGCAAGTAAGCCATAAACGAAGTTGGCGACACAATTACCACATGCTTATCACGAAAGGCGTACTCGATCAGATCGCGAGAGTTGGTTTGAACCGTTCCAACCTTGTTAATTAACAGATCATAATAGATTGCTTCAGACGGAATGAACATAAAGGCAAAGTCCATAGTTCCCTCATCTGGGCGAATATATTTTGAGGTTTCATCAATTCGCGTCTTTAGATCGGTCTTAAAGGATTTAATTAAGGCTTCTCGGTTAGCTGCGTTTTTTTCATCAACTAAGCGGTTGTAGTTTTCTAGCGAGAACTTGGAATCAACGGGTAAGAGCTTATTCTTATCCAAAAAAATCACCGCATCAACGGTATCGCCATTGTTAAACTTGTGTTGCAGAGCAAACTGAGCCGGGGCTAAGGTGTTTTCAAGCACTTGTTGTAAATAATACTCACCGAGAACTCCTCGTTGCTTTGGGTTCTGAAGTACATTTTGCAAGGTCTGTAACCGTTCTGCCACATCAACAACCTGTTCATTCCCCTTTTGCAGCTTAACCAGTCCCTCTGTGACTTCGGTGATCAGCTTAGAAGACTCCCTAAACTGTTGGCGCATAGTTTCTTGCATATGGGCATTAGATTTATCTAATCGATCATCTACCCTCTCGGTCAACTTGGCTAATTGCTCCTGGAGCAACAAGTGCCCATCGCTGCTGGTAGCTGGGCGGCGGCGAACCAACACCAATGCACCAACCGCAATCAGGATTGCAGCAGCAAGAATCACGGCAGCTGTGATGATTTCCATATCAGAAATTGTACGGTATTCGTTCGGTTTTTACTATAGTCTCAAATATATTATTGCGCTAACGCATATATATACTTTCTAAAATATTATTTGCGATCTGTAGTATATGCAACTCGTTGTTGGATTTACAATGTCACATATGTTATAATACTAAGCAGACAAGGCACCTACTACTCTTGGAGTAAGCATGATCGTAAAACGGCATGTCTGTGTAAAGTGCAACGAACCAGCACGTAACCTACGCAGAGGACAGCCCTGCCCAGGATGTGGCGAGATGACAACGGTTGTATTGAAGGAGTTTGAGCTAAAGTCTCGCCCAATCGGTCGCAAATCCAGTAAGACCGAATCCGGTCGCGCGAAGATTTCACCAGGTAGACGCAGCGATCGGGGCGATGGTGATTCCAGGCTTCCGCCCGGCACTAACCCTCGCAATTTCGACTGACAAACCAACGCCCGATTGTACATCTTGGCTAGGCCACCTGACGCCCTGACCCTTACCGGGTCGGGGCGTTTCGACGTTTACGGACTAGGCTTAAAGTGGTCTTTAAGCTATGATTACACCTGTTGTCGGGGTGTGGCGCAGTTGGCTAGCGTGCAGCATTCGGGTTGCTGAGGTCGGAGGTTCGAGTCCTCTCACCCCGACCAGGAATTATTTAAGAGTCCAGCTCTGCCAATAATGGCATATGATCAGATACTAAATCTGGAAGCGCCCTAAATGTTGCGACTTCAATATCCTTACTTACAAAAATATAATCGCAAGGCTCATCGAGAACAGTTAATTCAGTACGAGTAGTCTCCAGCTTATACTCGGCTGTTAAATTACGTAATCGCTGATTTAGCGGCTCAAGAGACGGACTATTAGGAATAATATTTAGATCTCCGCAAAAAACGATTTTGCCTGTGAGTGAATCTAAGTAGTCGGCAATCATCTTCATCTGTCGGGTGGTTTCTGCAGTGCCATTCTTATGTTCGTGCACAACGTGTCCATGGTGGTTGATGATGTTGTAGCTTTTACCGTTAACTTTAACTTTCGCGGAGATAAAGTTGCGTACGTTGTGATCTGCAATATCAAAATTCATATTAGGTAGTAGCTCACCTCGAGTAAAAATGGTCTTGATGTCGGTAAGGGGGTGACGACTTAAAATAGCGTTGCCAAATTGGGCCCGTCCATTGAGATAAGAAAAGTCATAGACTGGTGCGAAAGCAATGTACTTATAGCCACCAATACGAGCAAACCGCTCGATGCTACCCAAAAAGGCAAAATCTTTACCGTCTTTATAGCTTAAAGCTTCTTGAACACAAACAATATCGGCAACATGGTTTTTAAGAAAGTGATCAATCGAGTGAAATAACCGACCACCCCACAAGTTGAGTTGAATGATTTTTATGGCTGGTACCTTGGCGTAGTCATTGGGAATAGATTATAGCTGCTTAAGATACGGCTGCCAATTTTACAGCCAGAATGGCTTGCGAATAACGCTCCCTCGACGCCTTGGTTTGGGGTGGTATGAACCTAAATGGCGATTAACTACACCTGGCCAGTTGGCCTTGAGCCACTTTTTTTGATCAAGATACATTTGCTCTAGTCCACGCTCGGCGTACTCTTGACGGATGACGCCACCGGCGTGGGGGTGCTTATGTTGCTGCTCTAGAGGCGAATTAAAACCGTGGGCGTAGTGAATCAACTCGTGCACCAAAGTGGCCTGCACGATCTCACTTGGAATCTCGATATGACGGAATAGCCCATTCATCGTGATGATAGTAACGCTGGGATCTTTACGATCGAGGCGGATTGACCCCAGCTGACGCTTAGCCCGTTTGCCAAAAACGATCCGCACTATATTGGCTTGCGGAACCTCACTAAAGTGCTTATCCCAAGTGGCATCGAGCAACTCTTGCAGCCAGATATCGTCACGTAGTTCCGGCTGATCAGATGACGCTAATCGAACTGTATTTATATCGCTCACTTTGAAGCCTCAGTTCCAATAGGTGTTTTAGGATGCGAGCAGTAAAAACAGTTGCCGCTTGCACTAAATTCGCCGTTGCGTATGCCTTTTGCCACTATGGCAATTTGTTGACGAGTTTTATCAAGATCGGCTAGAGTCGGCACAAAACTACCCATTAGCCCGGTATCGACAAAATCTAGCGTCAGCTTGGTTGGAAGTTGACCGGTAAGCTGATTCCAAGCCAGGGCGTAAATTAGCAGCTGAACGCTAGACTTGGCTTTAGCATCGGCCTTCTTTTGATCAGTTACGGCACTGGTTTTGTAATCGCGGATCTCAATCTGGTCGCCCTCAACGTAAACCGCATCAATGCGACCTCGGACTACTACATCAATATCATCGAGCTTAATCTCGAATGAGCGCTCGATGTGTCGCGGGCGGCGCTTGGTATCGCCTTCTCGGTTATAAAACTGCTCGATAGTTTGGCTAGCCTGCTTGCGCCGCTTTGCCTCTTGCCCCTCCGAAATAAAGCCATCGCTACGCCACAGACTGTCGACCATCCCTATCAGCGGCTCTAGCATAAGCGTTTTGGCTCGTTCTAAGGCGTAGAAGCGGCCTATAGCGGCGTGGATGAGGTTTCCATACATTAAGGCCGGTACTGGTGGCTCAGGCACCATCAAAACGTGTCGGTAATGAAAGTTGGCTGGGCAACTTAGGTAGTCGTCAATTTGGTGAGGGGTAAGAGTGATGGTTGAATCTGGTGACCAACGATCCGACAGATGGGCCATTGGGGTGGGCCGAAACAGCTCCAACTCCTGTTGAATCGAGGCGGTCTGGTTTGACGAAGGATCCAAAGTGGGTGGCTCTACCCCTAGTGCCTCAGCAATAAATGGCGATGGTTTTTTGGCCAGTTTACCGCCGTGATCTGGCGAATAGGTCATAATCAGATCGGTTTTAGCACGGGTCATAGCTACGTACATTAAGCGCCGCTCCTCTTGCAGGTGTGCGGTGGCCGGGTCTTGATGACTGCTGGCGAGTTCGGGAGGAAGGTCGATCGCCGGCCTGCGATTCGCTCCTGGAAAGCTGCCCTTGGTTAAATCAAAGATATATACAACATCAAATTCGAGGCCCTTAGACTTATGGATGGTCATAATTCTTACCTGGTCGGCAACCGCTTCGGGGTCGGTGGCTTCAGGCTCCTCCCCCGCCGAGCGCAAATCGGCCACGGCTTGGGCAAAGGCAATTGGTGAACGGTCGGTGGTAACCTGTTCAAACTCGCTGGCAATAGCAAACAGGCGCCCAACGTTCTTAACCTGATTGGCAGCCGCGGGATTTTCGTTGGCCTCCTGAACAAGTTTTTTAATTAAGCCGGTATCATCACAAAACTGGAACAGCAGTTCTCCGGCCGAGAGTCGCTTAGTCTGCTGGCGCCAGATATCAAGCTGGCTTAAAAAGTGGCCGATTGCCGTCGATTCATCGCCCAAATCGTCGGCGCTGGCTAGTCTTAAATGTTGTTCTAAAGTATGGTTTTGGCGTCGCGCCAAAGCCGATTGTTGCATTAATAACGCCAGATTTATTTTTACAACATCACTCGCCAACAGATGATAAAGAGCTTTAGAATCGGTTGGGTCGGTTAATACTTGCAAGAAGTGTAATATAGAAGCGATTTCGGGCTGATCATACAAGCTTTGGCTGTCGCTAAAGTGATAATCAACACCATGGCGGCGTAAAGCGTAGCTTATGCTGTCTGCCTGATTCTTTTTACGCAAGAGAATGGCGATACTATCTGGCGATTGCCCCAGTTCAATGCGACGCTTAATATCGCTGGCGATGGCATCGGCCTCTAGACTAAAAGTTGGCAAAACCAGTACCACTGGCATTGGCCCACTACTTTGTGCCGTCAGGTACTTGCTTAAGCCTTGCTTGGCTTCGAGACGATCGGGGTTGTTGTGCTGAATAAGCCGATAAGCCGTATCAAGCACCTCTTGAGTTGAGCGGTAGTTCTCGGTTAAAACTAGGCTCTCTGGGCTTTTAAAATGCTGGCCAAACTCCATAATGTTACTGATAGCAGCACCTCGAAAGCGGTAGATACTTTGGTCATCATCGCCTACAACCATCAGATTGCCAGTTGAGCCGGCTAGTAGTTCAAGCAAGCGGTTTTGGACCCGGTTAGTGTCTTGAAACTCATCAACCATCAAATAATCTATCTCTGACTGGACAGCTTTAAGTGCATTTGGACGGGTTTCGAACAGTTGTACAACCAAGCCAACCTGATCATCGTAGTCGATCAGTCCTTGCTCACGCTTAAGCTGCTGGTACAACAGATAAGACTCTAGCAGCTCGTTATGGCGGGTTAGTTCTAACTTCGAGGCATCATCTTTGGCGGCCAATTTTAGAGCTGACAGGTATTCCCGATACCGCTTTTCATCTACCAACTCATCAGCAAGGCGCGAAAAGTAACTACTTAAACTGCCCAAATAGCTACCGGGATCACCAGTTGGTGCATAGTAATCAAGGCCAAGCTGGTCGATATGCTGCCTTAACCACACTAACTGTTGAGATTTTGTCAACAGTTTCAGATTGAGAGGCAGTCCAATGTCATGAGCATACTGTCCTAAAATCCGCTCACCAAATGAGTGAAAGGTGGTGATACGGGTATCGGTCATACCATACGGGAGCATGGAATCAACCCGTTCTTCCATCTCGCGAGCCGCCTTATCGGTAAAGGTCAGCGCCACAATGCGTTCAGCTGGAACTTTTTTTTCAAGTATTAGATAGCCGATACGCGATGTTATCAGATGGGTTTTACCAGTTCCGGCACCGGCTAACACCAAAACGGGGCCATCGACATGTTTTACGGCCTGGCGCTGTACCGGATTGAGTGACTCTAAATCCATATTCCCCATTATACAGTTGGTGGTGGTTACTTGGCCGGGGCTATATTCTCGGTTGAATGCATCCGCTCGACAGGTTTAATGCCCAGGGTATCAAAGAAAGCCAGCATAAAGCAGTGGTAGCGATCAATTACGTATAGTCGCTTACAAGCTTCTGCCTTATCTAGGTCGATAATGCGCTCGCTCTCGTAGAGATCATGGAACAACTGGGCGGCCATCTGCCCAAAAAAGGTTAACTTGTGCACTTCGTAGGTGGTGGCAATCTCTGCAATCAGATCTGGAAAACGGCTAAGATGGCGAATTAGGGCGACCTCGGGGGCGCTAAGGGTTTCAATAGTGCTTAAGGGTGACAGCTTGCGCAGAGCCGCCTGCTCGAGAAGAGAGTTGGCTCGTGCATATGAGTACATCACGTAATATAAGGGGTTTTTCTGCGACTGCTCTTTAGCCAACTCCAGATCAAAGTCCATGGCAGTATCGGTAGAGCGCATTAAAAACAGATAGCGAGCGACATCTGTTCCAACCTCATCAACCAGCTCTTCGACCGTCACGAAGTTTCCGGCCCGCTTGCTCATTTTGATCTCTTGGCCGTCCTTAATCAGACGCACCCACTGCAAGATTAAAAACTCCAGCTTGGCCTCGGGTAAAAGTGCCTTAACCGCCAGACGTAGTGAATCGACCTGGCCAACATGGTCTGAGCCCCAAATTTTGATCGAGGTATCCATTTGTCTAACCTCAAAAATATTCTGATGATAGGCCAAATCGGTAGCCAGATAGGTGTAATCACCACTACCTTTACGCAACACCCGCTGGTCACGGCTATCCCCTAATTGGCCGCTTTTAAGCCATAGAGCATCATCGTGTTCCTCGGTTAACTGCTTAGTGTCGAGGGCTGCTAGAGTTTCAATAATGGCACCAGATGAAATGAGATCGCTCTCGTTAAACCAGTGGTCGTAATCGATGCCCATCTTGTCGATGGCTGGGCGGATATAGCGTTCAAAAATAGCGTTGGTTAACTGCTCAGCCAGCTCAGTATCAGATTTAGTGGTTAGATCGGTGGCGTACTCCTTAGCTAAATCAGCGATATATGCACCGGGGTAATGATCGTCGGTTAATGGAATTAGGCCCGCGGCGGCCTTTACCGAGCCCACCAGATTACGAATCTGGGTGCCGGCGTTATTAAAGTAGTACTCTCGGGTAACCATGTAGCCCGCCCGCTGTAAAACACTTGCCAAGACATCACCAACATAGCCACCTCGTGCGTTACCGAGAGTTAATGGGCCGGTAGGATTAGCCGAGATGAACTCAACCTGTACTTTTGCTCCACCGCCCAGATCAAGGCTACCAAATTGGCGATTTATTGCTGCCAACTGCTTGATCCAATAGGACTGCTTCATGCGCAGGTTAATAAAGCCGTTGATGGCAGTAACCTGTTCGATGTCGGGGTGGCTGATTCTGGCAGCCAAGGCCTCTGCTATCTGGATGGGAGCCATTTTCAGAGTTTTTGATAACCCAAAGGCGGCATTGGTTGAGTAGTCCCCAAAGTTGGGTTCGGGATAGCTAATTACTGTCTCAAATTCACTAACTTGATACTGCTGCTCGATGGCAGCGGCAATAATGGCACGAATTTGAGGGATTAGGGCTGCAGATAGCGACATAAAGCCATTATAGCAACCTGTAGACAGATGTATAATGGCTGCATGAAGATACTCGCTAAAAACCGCCGCGCAACCTTTGATTACGCCATCCAGGATAAGCTGATGGCGGGATTGGTGTTATCTGGTGCAGAGGTTAAGAGTGCCAAGCTGGGCAATGTCAGCCTTAAGGGAAGCTTTGTAACTACCAAAGATGGTGAAGCCTGGTTAAATGGCGCCCACTTTACTCCCTATAACCAGGCTGGAAACCAGGCTGGGCTAGACCCCGCCCGCCCCCGCAAGCTACTACTTCACCGCAAGGAGCTACAGGTGGTAATTGGCGCTAAACAAGAGGGCAACTCAGTGGTACCCCTGTCGATGTTCCAGGAACGAGGCTTTGTTAAGGTAGAAATTGGCCTAGGTAAGGGTAAAAAACGTTATGATAAGCGAGAAACCATGAAGCGGCGCGATCAGCTGCGCGAGGCCGACCGGGCAATCAGAAGCAAGGGCTAGCTAGCGTCGAGCTTAGCTATAACCGCTGCATACAGCTACCCTCTCTCGTCCTGGCCTGTCTTGCCTGAGGCTTAAATGACTTGCTCGTCTGCCGGTTAGCGTTTTCCAACATTGATAGTTGAGTTATCGTAAGTTACTTACGATAAGGCGGTATTACCGTAACTTTCTGACGGTAGTTGGATATACTGTTTTATTGCCTAGTTAACTAGCTACTCACAGTTCGCTGGGCAAAGTGCCAACTAAGTTATCCCCCCCACGCGATACAAAACTGTGGCACAAAACATTACCAAAAGTTGAGGACAAAATATCTTAATTAACTGGCGATATGGCACAAAGTATTTTAAATGCCTAAGCGTGGCGTAAGTAGCTCTTTGGTAGTAACTTGCCAAGCAATTTATTATACGTAGACAGTTCCACTTAAAACATTTTCTAAAAAAGTCATAAAAATCTATTGACAGTCTTTTTGATACTGCGTTAATCTGTAAATAGGTACTTGAACAAAATCAGTACTCAAAACAAAAACCAATCCAAACACAACTAAATAACGGCTTTACGAAGCCGTTATTTTTATTTCCCAGATTTTGGTTACAGACGACTAGCGCCTACTCCACTCTTTGATTAAAATTATATTAAGTATTTATTTTGGTTTTAAATTATTAATTATTCGAATTTATTCGCCCAAATTTGTGTGTATTATTTTGATTTAAAATAATTAATCATTGATGACTGTCGTGACGGTTATTGAAACTAACAAGTCTATTCTCAGCAACGCACAACCATGGCGATGGGCTTTGTGTAGACGCGGCCTACACACTACGCCTCGCCGTGGCCACGTAGGGCTGCTCTAGCGTTCGCTACCGGCCGCTTTAATTAAGTCTGGTGTGTCTAGCTTAACTATACTGCCAGCGGCCGCTGAGCCATTCAAAATGCGTTTGGCCACTTCGTTCTCTACTACCCGCTGAACCATTCGTCGCATTGGACGAGCACCCAGTCTGGGGTCATAACCGGCATCCACTAGCCAGGCAGTGGCCGCCGTTGTTAGCTCTACACTAATGCGCTGATCTTTTAAATGCTGGTTAACCTCCGTTAATAGATGCCCAACTACCTGTGCCAGCTCGGCCTTATCGAGAGGACGAAACAATACCAGCTCATCAAAACGGTTAATCAGTTCCGGACGAAACTGCCCACTACCGATTACGCTCTCGGTTATCTCTTCCTCGAACTGATCTAACTGTTGGCCGGCACCCACCTTCTCGCGGATTAGGTTAGCCGCCGCATTAGAGGTGCAGATAATGATGGCATCTTTAAATGACACTAGACGACCGTCGGTGTCGGTTAAGCGGCCTTCATCAAGCAACTGGAGCAAAAGATTTAATATGTCAGGGTGGGATTTTTCTATCTCATCAAGTAAAACCACCGAAAAGGGCTGTTTGCGAATCGAAGCTACCAGATTACTACCGGCGGCACTACTCGATCCAGCTGCAAGTAAGCGGTCGACGTCTTTGGGCTGCTGGTACTCACTCATATCAAGTCGAATAATTTGATCTTGACCGCCAAAGTAGATATCGGCCAACGCTCGAGCCAGTTCGGTCTTGCCGACACCGGTTGGGCCCAGGAATAAAAAGCTTCCAACCGGGCGGTTAGGGCTGCGAACACCGGCTCGGGCCCGACGCAGGGCGTCGGCCACCACCTTAACGGCGTGCGACTGGTTAACCATACGTTCATGAATTTGGTCTTCTAGCTTCAGCAGCTGGGTTTTTTCGGCTTGTGAAGTTCCAACAACCTTCGCTCCAACCATCGATTCAATGGCCAACTGCACCGATTTTGGACCCACTACCCGATTTTCGGCATGGTTGGCCGCGGCTTCAAGCAGCGTAATGCCCTTACCTGGGAAGGCAGACTCTGTTAAATAGCGTTCGGCTAAACGATAGCTCTCTTTAATAGCGGCATAACTTATGGCGGTTTTTGAGTTATGTTCGATCCCGATCGCAGCATCTTCTAATATCTTAACCGTATCAGGTGGTGTTGGCTGGGTAACCACCAGTCTCTGCAATAACCCGGCCAAGGCCCCATTATGGGCACTAAGAGCCTGCCAGTCGTGCGGCGAGAAGGCTAAAATTAGCTTAATTGATGATTGTTGTAATATTGGCAACAGTACTTTTGACAGATCTACCGACCCAGTTCCGCTACCAAAAAAGAGCTGGGCTTCGTCTAGAAAGATTATGATATTACGGGCTTGAACTGCCTCCCCCAACACTTGCAATACAGTCTCTTCTACCCGATTACCAGATGCAATTAATAACGAGGCGTTAAGCTCCATAATGTAGTAGTAATCCAACCCCTGGGTGTTCTGCCCCTTAATCAGGCGTTCCGCTAGTGAATAAACGATAGCGGTCTTGCCGCTGCCTAAATCACCCACCAGAGCTGCATTACCACGATTCTTTGCCAGCTGGATGATTAACTGATCCACCACGGCTTCATGAACCTGGGGCAAATGACGATAATATCCCGATTCCACCTCATGGCTGATATTCGTGGCGTAACGGCTAAGCGTGGGGGTAAAGCCGGTGGCCCAGTCGCGGCCTATGCCGCCGTAACTTTGGCGTTGCCTTAAGCTTGCCATAGCGGCTTTTAAGCGTTGTTGCCACTCGAGTACCGAGATAATGTCTACTCGGTCGATTTTAAGCTCTGTAAGCACCGGCTGAAAGGCTGGGGTATTTATAAGGGTAGCCGCCACGATCAAACCTCCATCTAGCTCTTGATGGTGGCCTGATTGGGCGATTGCTATGGCGTCGGCTAGCAGTACCTCGGAACTGCCCGACTCTGGCCCAGCACTGCTTAGCAACTGACCCGCCAGATCGATTGGTACTCCAAGGCGGCTGGCTACGAAGCGCCCTTCCCACTGACTGGTTGAAGCCTGCCACAGTGCCGCAGGGCTAGCCGGCCATTGGATTGATCCAAGTAGGTCGGCTTCTAGTACTTGATCAAGAGCGACCCCCCTAACAACGATCGATCCAGGTTTAACAGATAATGACTCCAGCTGCCAACGTTGCCATAAAAACACCATTAGTGTCAGTCCAAAAAGTCCAAGAGCACTGTAGCCAAGCTGGTTGCCGGTTTTAACGACGACGAGCCCGCTAATTAATAGCGCCAGCCCAAAAACCACGATCAACCCTGCTACGCGGGTGCTAAGTTGACGACGCAAGCGGGCTTGCTTTGAACGCGAACTTCGAGCGTTAAAAGTCACCGCTGCAGGGGTTGGGACGGCACTCACGGTAGCAGACCCCTTAACAACAGCCCAATACTGGCTAACGGCAGTATTGGCCAGATCACAATTGCTACTAGACCAAATACTATTTGCACTAATAAGAAAATTGAGGCGGTGATAATAACGATGCTGCGGACACCAAAACCCACCATTCGCGAGATCGAGTTATCAAGAGCCGCGCGCATACCACCAATGACCGAGCGATCGGCATAAGTTACAATCCGGCGCCAGGGAGCAAACAAAGTTCGCAACAGAATCGGTAGCGAAAAGGTCTCGGTGGTAGCCTCTAGCCGGCCAAGCACCCGCCGGGCCAGCTCACGCCACCCAACTCCGTACCACCACCCTAACAACTCAATCGCTAGCATAAGCATATTCTAGCACCAACCTGGTGACGCCACGACCCCCTATCGCTGAGTTGTGGGCTTAGCAGTTGCGTTTACGAAGTCGTTACCAATAATGATGACGATATCGGCTGGTGGTACTTTAACTGGAGACGCCGGCGGTGTCGCTTGAACCTTTAATAAGCCCTGCAAGTAGTTAATGGTGTTCGATCTCTGGCCTGAGGTGTGGTCGATTATCAGAGTAGTGGCGTGGTCGCTAGTTGTGGCATTTATGACACCTATTACATTCAGGTTGTAGCCGTCATCACGTAGTTGTTTTTGAAGCTTTCCGGCTGTTCCGGGAGTGGTAGTGCCATTTTCGATTAATACCGTTGGGTGTTCAGCCCAGATTGGACCGAACTTAAAGATATCTTTAACGAAGTCTTGGATCTTGGTAAAACTACCACTGGCAGGTAAAAGATCACTTGAATCATTTGATGCTACCAAAAATCCATCAGGGTTTAAATTAAACACAATATTAATTGGATTAATTTGGCCGCCGTCTTTGGGTTTTGTCAGATCGTTTAAGCGCAGTAAGTTGTTTACGCT
This sequence comes from Candidatus Saccharimonadia bacterium, assembly GCA_046597065.1. GTDB lineage: Bacteria > Patescibacteriota > Saccharimonadia > UBA4664 > SCTI01 > JBKJLI01. The sequence goes on along the minus strand of JBKJLI010000003.1, from coordinate 234,709 downwards.
CAGATCGGTTTGTACGTTGCTGCCAGCTGCAGCTATTAGCTTTGCCAGAGCCACTGGATTAGCCAGCGTACCGGCAGAGGTGGCGCGGGCCCTAATTGACTGCATAACCTCTTGCTGGCGCTCGGCCCGCCCAAAGTCATCGCCACAAGTACCCTTGCGACAGCGCACGTATTTTAAGGCGGTGGCGCCATCTAAATGATGCTGACCGGCCGCAAGCTTAAAGCCACAGCTTTTGTACTGGTTCTTGTCACAGGGGTACTCGGTGTCGATTAAGGCGTAATCGTTCTTAACATCAACTCCCCCAACCGCATCAACTACTTGCTTAAGACCGGTAAAGTTGGCTTTAACATAGTAATGAATCGGTACCCCAAAGTTGTCTTCAAAAACGGATTTGGCACCTTTTACCCCTAGCTGGGCATTAGCGTTGTTAATTTTACTCTGGCCATAACTGGGTATTCGAACGCGTAAATCACGCGGGATACTGATAACGGCGACTTTATGATTTACAGTATCAACGCTAAGAATTAGATTAGTGTCACTAAGATTTTCACCATCATGGCCTGGGTCACCAACACCCAGCATCATTATGTTGACGCGGCCGTCTGACTCCCCCTTTAAATGACCAAAGCCAAAGGGGTTGGTAGACACCTTAAACAAGTTGAGCAGCACAAACACCACCGCACCAATACCAAGTGCAAACAGCAAACCTAGCACCCATTTTAGCCAACGCCAGTTGCGTGGACGCCTGGGCGACGGCTGACGATCAAGCTCCTCCTGATGAATAATGATTTCTTCGTTCATAATGACCTGGGGTGTATTGTAGCAGATATGGTAGAGTTAATTTATGAGCACTCACCCGACCCCAAGCGGTCGCGATCTGGAGGAAAAAAAGGCGGCTGAAGCCGCTATAACTAGTGGCATTCCCTACTTTGATAGCCGCGAAATCACGGTACCGCCGCACGTTCCAGAACTGCCCTTATCTACACTGAAACAGTATATTGTGGCGCCGCTAGAGCGGTTTGGCGATGACAGTATTGAGCTGGGGCTAACGGCGAGTACTGATCGAACTAAGCTACCTGCGCTACAGCAACTAGTGCCCAAAATTAAGCTGGTGTTTAAAACCATTTCAGCTGCGGGCCTTGAACACATCAACAACAACATCTACTACCGCTCATTTAAAAGTGTCCGCGATGGAGACTTTGCTTCTTTTGGCAAGCAGTTAGAAACAGCAGCTCCAAAAGATGCTTTTGGGTTAATCGCCCAGTTAGCCTACTGGCTGGGTGCTAGCGACATCCATATTGAGCCCCAAGCCGATGGAGCCAGGATTCGCTTTCGACTTGATGGCATCTTGCATCCTATTACTACTGTGGCTACCGCTGCCTACAAGATCTTTTTAAGCGACCTACAAACACGGGCCGAGGTAACCTGGGGTTCGGATAAACCCCAAAGTGGCCGGATTAGCTTTATGTTATTGGACAGTGGCTCTACCTTTCGCTCTGTAAATATGCGCATCGAAACGCTGCCAACCTTTCATGGCGAAGAGATCGTAGTCAGGTTGTTTAATGATGAGTCACGCAGTTTTGATCTTTCAACCATGGGCTTTTCACCCGAGCAAGTCCAGCGCATCGATCGCATCACCACCCACCCTAACGGATTGGTACTAACGGTTGGCCCCACTGGCTCCGGCAAAACTTCTACGCTGTATGCCATTATTAACCGCCTGAATAACCCCGAAACCAAGATTGTGACGCTAGAAGATCCTGTCGAGTACGATCTGGCTGGCATTAGCCAAATTCCGGTTAAAACCGAAGATAAGGAGTCTTTTGCCGAAAAATTGCGAGCGGTAATGCGTGAGGATCCAAATATTGTGATGATCGGTGAGATACGCGACGTTGATACCGCCAAAACAGCCCTTCAAGCCGCTTTAACCGGCCACCTTGTGCTATCAACCTTTCACGCTACCAATGCCGCAGCGGCGGTAAGCCGATTGCTTGATATGATCGGCCAAAACCCGCTGTTTGCTTCGGCCATCCGTATGATTATTGCTCAGCGGCTCGCCCGCCAAATCTGCCCGCACTGTCAAGAAAGGTATGCCCCAACCGACGACGAGCTCGAGTTTATTAAATCGATCATGACAACCATACCGAAAGAGCGCCAACCGGTGCTACCGGCCGACCTACGCCTAAAGCACGGCAAAGGGTGTCCGGAGTGCCACGGCTTGGGTTACATGGGTCGGATTGCGATTATCGAGATGATGGCAATCACACCGGACATCGAGCAGCTGATGACCACCCCCACCCAAACCACCAGCCACGACGTTGAAGCGGCGGCTGTTAAGAATGGCATGTCTACTCTTATGGAAGACGGCCTGCATAAAGTGCTTGATGGTCAAACCACCATCGCCGAGATAATGCGCTTAAGCGAAGCCTAACTCTTATCGCTGGAGCTTACCAACAATCTTAAGTAGCTGAAGTTTACTTTTGCCATGGGGTGACTCGAGGATTACTTGCGACAAATCCTGGCCACACTTAGCTTTACCATTTGATGGGGTGTGCTGGCCCATTTCCCAGAGAGCAAAGCCCTTAATGAGATAAACAGTACCATCAACCGCTACATAGCAGTCACGATTACCCAAACCATCATGCTTGGCTAAATTGGTCAGGCTGATGGGCGTGCCGGGGTCCGCGCTATTGCTAGCGGCCTCTTTGTTGAATGGAAGAACCCCCGCCACAAATAGAGAACCCCCAATTAAGGCAATTCCTAGTAGGCAACTGATAATGGTAATAATGGTCTTTTTCATTATGGGGCTCCGGTTTTAAAACGACTTGTAGTAAGCGGTGGTGGTATCGTGGCAGCTTTGTCGAAGATCGGCTGGAAGTGAATCACAGAACTGATGGCCTTGTTTATCACTATGAAAGTAATATACAAAATCTTTAACCGCTCCAGCAACACAGTTACTCTGGGCCAATAGGCTGGCGCCCTTTAGACAAATGGCCTTAGTTTGGGGGCCGTCACTAATGGCTTGGCCAGAGGCATCGCGCCCTAAGCTTTGGTAGCAGGTGGCATCAAACGGTTCAGCCACCGTTGCACAAGCAGCAAAGGTGGCCTCAAAATTGTATTTATTTGTTTGTAAAATATGCGAGGTTTGCATTAAATAGCATTGCTCTTTATAGGCGTCACTAACGGCGTCGCAGGGATAAACCGCATCGTCGGCTTTAAAATATTTGGTAGATTTGTCTGGGGTTTGTGAGGCCATGACGTTTTCCATAAAGACGCCGCCGTAGCATGAGGTCCGCTCCCAGTAATCGGTTAGATGATCACAATCAGACAATGAGTTATACAACTCATCCTGCTCCACTTCCATAAATCCATGGCCAATACCATGTACGCAGTTATAGTGAAATAAAGAGTATCGTTGTTTTTCTCGCAACGTTTTACAAATATTATCAGCTTGCGGCACAACTTTATCGCGACCAATTTGGGCAATAATCGTTTCCATAACTCCATGGTAGTAGCCAGACGAACAGAAGTTGTCACCGTGTATATAGGCATCAGCCACGTCGGGATACACCTGTGCAGCTGATCGACCAATAACGTGGGTCAACTGATGGCATTGCGAGCGTACAAAATTGTTAGTTTTGTACTCGGCCTTTAAATCTACAAATGCCACATCGGTACTCTTTTTTGTAGTTAGGAACTTATAATGCTGCTGAAAGCACTGATAGTCGGTACTAGCCGGATTTAAGCAGCTAGTGTTATCGGTGATTTTCTCCGGCTTAAACTGATGATATCTGGAGTATCCGATTATACCAACCGAAATCATGATGGCTATAGCAATAATTGCAACTGGTAGTTTTAACCAGCTAGGAAATCGAGAATTGGCCTTTTTCTTTCCACTCATGCTTAATATTGTAACAGCTTGGTTTAGGATTGCTTTTTTGATGACTGAACACTAAAATTAAACATAAGCAAAAACCAAAAATGGTCCAAATATGACCCTAAAACTCAATTATCCACTGTTGTTCGCCCAAGCTATCTTGCTTGCGGCCATTATTATTTTTGGGTCGATGATTAAATCGTATTTTGGCAGTACCGCTATGTTGCCTTCCCCATCGCCTACCCCATCACAGGTTGTAAAGGCGGACGGTTTAGATCAAGCTAATACTGTGGTTTCGACAGATAGTCCAAGCCTTCCGGCTGGAAATCCGGTAAAAACAACCCTACCGATCTATCCTCACCCCCAAATTGAGTACCATGCCTTAACTACCCCAAGCGTGGCTGGATTAAGCCAAAACCAGCCATTCTTACAGCGAATTACGGCCGGATCCGGCCTAACCAAGCTGACTAGCAGCAACACTGGGCCATTAATCGCAGTTATCGATAGCGGCTTTGCCTTGCATCACGAAGCCTTAATTAACCGCTGGCAGGCTACACCCGGTGGAGTTGGATGGCTAGGTTATGACTTTGTAAACAATGACTCCGACCCTAGCACCGGCACAAGTAACCCTAATGGCTCCGGCGCGTACCATGGCACCATGACAGCTGGGTTGGCCGGAGCCATCAATCCCAACTCAACACTGCTGCCAATCCAAGCACTAGATGACAACGGCACTGGTTTTACCGACGCCGTTGCAGCAGCCGTACGTTATGCCGCAGATTCAGGCGCAAAGGTAATCAGCCTTAGCCTGGGCAGCAGCCAGGATGATCCATATCTACATCAACAAATTAATTATGCCATTAGCCATGGTTCGGTGGTGGTTGCGGCCGCTGGTAATGATGGCTGCGACTGCTTGTCTTATCCAGCTGCTTACCCCGAAGTAATTGCGGTGGGTGCCAGTACCGCAACTGATGCAATTGCTAGCTTTTCTAGCTACGGTAGCAATTTAGACTTCTTGGCACCCGGAACTGCTGGTGATGTCTGCAGCAGTTTTTACACTCCCACTAACTCAACCAATGCTTACAGCTGTAGCTACTCCGGTACCTCGTTTTCGGCTCCGATAGCGGCCGGATTGGTGGCGCTTATTTTACAACAAAATTCTGGGTTAAATCAGAGTTCAGTTGAAGCAGTGCTTAAAAATAGCGCTGCCAAAATTGCCTCAATGAATGGTCAAAGCAGTACCTTAACTGCTGGTTTTGGCCGGATTACGGCAAACTCGGCGATGTTAGCGGTTACTTATAGTCAGCCATACGGGCAACTACTTAGCAGACAAAGCCTCAGCCTGTCATCAACCGGCTTAGCTGGTGGCCCTCTGATGGATACCACCTGCTCGGCTTTTAATGGTGGCAGTTGTAATATCAGTATAATCGGACCCAATAACCAAGTAATCGATCTAGGAACCAAGGCTTTTGACAGCTATGGGGGTGCTGAGTTTAACTGGAACGCTGCCACCCTTGGGCTAATTCCGGGTAGTTGGCAAATTAAAGCTACGTTAAGTGCATACGGCCAAACTGTGGCCACAAGTACTCAGACTCTAACGGTTACGCCTTAAACTTTTCGCCCGATTAGGGCCAGAAACTTGGTTTGCTCATCTACATCATTGGGCACTTCAATCTCTGGTCCGAACACTCCCATTTTGCGCCAAGCCTCAACATTGGGAATAATAAACTCTTTTAAGCCGTCAATCAGTTTTGGCGACATTGTGGTGTCGGCGCCAATCAACCGGGCTATGTCCCAGCTACGAAAGCCCCTAAACGAAGCTGTATGTTGTAGGTAGTCATCGGCCGGCCAGTCACCATATGACAGATGCACTAATTGCTTTAGATCTACAAAATTGCTTACCGCCGTAGCCGCAAGGTCGCAGTATTTGTTGTAATTTAGAATCGGGTTGTCCTTTAGCAAGTCACCGTCGTAGATTGTACCTACCTCATCCTTAGTTTTGCCTGCAAGAATATCCGGGACCCAAGCGTCATCAAAGCTATGGTAGTTTATGAGCTCACGCAGAGTAGATGTATCGCTTCGTACCATATCTTTAGGGACCGACATACTCCATTGATCAGCTTTAATCTGATTAATTACGGCATTGAGCGATCGTTGGGCTTCGAGCCATGTGTCCTGTATTTTCACTTTTTGCTCCGCGGTTATAGCTGTAATTATAGCGCTCTGATGATAATAAATGAAAAGGCGCCGACCCCGGTAAGAAGGTCGACGCCAGTGGAACGAGCTCAACTGATGACAAGCATCATCGCGTCTTTGTATCGATCGGGTTAAGCCAATGCACCCGAATGAGTGAGTTTGAAAACAGCATCATGAGCAGAGCGAACTTGCCGTCATCGGCGCGAGCCAAAATCCGCACTTCGGCTCTGCCTGGGTTGCGCTCGATTCCGAGTGGATCAAAGCCGAACTTTGGCCTACCCCCGCGCAATCTTGCCCGAAGTTTATTTACCTCCGGGACCCTGTTAACAGCACCAATGAGCTCATCGAACTCAAAAGAACGCCGCCAAACTTCATCGGCGTCATGGGGCAGTCTGATGGCTTCAAAGCTATCGAGCCAAGTTGACGGGCCCTCGATGCAGGAGCCAGTTGACTTCAACACACGTGTACACAATCTGACTCCATCGCTGCTATCATCGGCTCGCCAACCGTTAACAGTCAGTTCGCACTGATCGTAAACGCCCCTCATCAGCGACCATGGCAACATTTGGCGTACATCGCGGCCAACCATGAAGGCCAGCGTACTGCCAGCGGTGTCGGGTCGCCAGGTCCCTACGCCAGCATCCAGGGACGCAGGCAGGATCGCCCTTACGACAGATGCCAGGGCTGGTCCGCGAACATACAACGCGGGTGCAGTTTCAGCATGTAATGAACTCATTTCGTGCCTTTCATCGAAAAACAGAATGCGGCTTGGGGCAGATTATGACATATTTCAACCTGTAAGTCGAGATGTGAATTAAACTTAGGGTTTTTGTTTCCTCAGATTTCAACAGTAATGTGCGCTTATTTTTTAAACCAAAAAATAAGCTGAGCTACATAACGTAACTCAGCTTTGGGGCGAGGTCTTCACTGACCCGCCCCACACGTAGCTAGCGGCGGCGACTATTGGCGTGATCAAGTGCTTTCTCGCCCGCGTTGGTCAGCCACAGCCCGCCACCCTCACCCTCTACGACGTAACCATAGTCCTTCATGCGCTTGACGCGCTGTTTGTAGGACCCGATAGTGGCCTTGAAGCTCTCGTAGGCAGCTCCTTGTTCCATGAAATCGCGAAGCTGCTGAACCGTAGGCCCCTCAAGCTTCTTGATGTCATTTAGCAGACAGGCCTGAACGTAAGTAATGCCTCTGGTTGCTTCAGCCATTATCTCTCCTCCATCGATGTCATAAGAAATCTTTCGGTTTTGAGGTACAAGGATGGCGAAGTCACCTCCGCCGTTAGCAAAAATAATATCACAAAAAAAGCACCAGCTTTGGCTGGCGCACTTTTGGTGGAGCTGCGGGGATTTGCACCCCGGTCCGAAAGTTCACTGTCTACTCGTCTACAAGCTTAGACCACTTAAAATCTTAGGCAGCTGCCTTAAAGCGGACTGAAGTAGCCGCTACCGCAACCAGGTAGTCTTAACATCTGCGCGTTAGGCACCACGCAAATGGGCGGCCAGAGATTTGACACCGATTATCCCCTATCTGGAGTCAGGAACCGATGGCGAACACAATTAAGCGTAAGCTGGTGCGAATGAAGGAACGCTAAAAGCGGCCTTTAAACGCGAAACAATGGAGTTGCCAATTGTTATAGGTTGGATTTAACGCATACCTGCGACTTGCAAAGTAGACTGTGAAGGATCTTTCGTCGAAGCTAGTCAGCCCCATAGCACGGTATTATACCCGTTGGACTACCAAACATAAAGCTCTAAGCGATGTGCTTGGGGGCGGCCGATCGCCACAGCATGTATATGCCATACCCAAGCAGCGTAAAGCCAATGATAGCGATAACGGTGTTGACGTTAAGTAGGTCGGCCAAGATGCCGGTAAACAACACTGGGATGGTTGAAGCAATGTTAATCAGCATTTGAAGTGAGCTAAACACCTTACCTTGTTGCGAGTTATCAGTAGTTTCTTGAAGCATGGTTTGGGCGGCAGTACTAACAAGTGCATTAATTATTCCTAGCAGCATCATGATTGTGCCGGTAATTAGGCCAATGTTGGCAAGTGCGGTGTGACCAGAACTAATGCTGTAAAACCAGCTGCTAATGCCCAGTGCCATTAACGCGGCACCAGCAATTACCAGGCAGGTTTCAATAATTTGGCGTTTGGAGTAGCGCCGAGTGAGATTACCTACCAGTAATACGCCCAGCACCATACCGATACCAACTGGGATTATTAGTACGTGGCTGGCCTGCTGCAAAGGCGTTTTTAACAACGATTCAGACAGCGCAGGCGCTAAAGTGATTAAAATAAAGATAATGCCCTGAATAATTGCCAGATGGATTAATGCAAAAAAGCGACCGGGGTGGCCACTAACGATCGCCCAATTATCTTTTATGTGGTTAATAAGGTGCAGTTTAGGTAGTTTATCGCCTTTTTTACGTGGCTGTTCCTGGGGTGGCAACATTACAACGAGCAGAGCCGAGATTAAGAACATGGCGGCAGTTAAGTAGTATGGACCCTCCTTGCCAAACTGCTGCACTACCGGCCCCGAAGCCGAGTAGCCTACTAGAAAGGCCGCATACATGGTAAAGACAAACAACGAATTGGCCTGCACCAAATAGTCCTTGGGAACGACTTTAGGAATAGTAGCGGCTTCAGCCGGCAGAAAAAACTGGGTAATAGTGGCAATCACAAAAGTTAAAGCCAAGATTGCGATGATGTTACCCCGAGCCGGTACGTATAGCAGCACCAGTACTCCTCGCAACAGGTTGGCGATGATTAATACCTTTTTTCGATCCCAATAATCAACGTAAGTCCCGGCCACCGGGGCAGCAAAAATCGATGGAATCGCAAACGATAATACCAATAAACTAACCGAGAAACTAGCATAACGCGACCCTAAAGTTAGGTTATAGACCAAGATGATAAGAGCAAAGTTTAATAGGTTGGCTGCCACCTGCGACAACACCTGCGCACCCCACAAACGGGCAAAGTTAATTTGGCGAACGGTTGCGAGATACTCCATCTCGACTATTATAGCCTACCGAGATTGTTGCTATACTTATGCTTAATGAAACTACTTGTTTTTGGTGGAGCCGGATTTATTGGCGGTACCACGGCCCAGCTGCTTGCAGCCGCCGGCCATGAAGTGACAGTTTTTGATAACCTGTCTACCAGCACTCATAAAAATGTTGGTGACTTAAAACTTATAAAGGGCGACATCTGCGACAACGCGGCAGTTGAGGCCGCTTTGGGGCAAGGATACGACGCCGTGATGCACTTTGCCGGCAAGCTATTAGTTGGCGAATCAACCAAGCAGCCGCACGTGTACTACCGGGTTAACGTGCTGGGTAGCCTTAATGTCATCGAAGCATCAGCATCGCATAAGCTACCGATTATCTTTTCGTCATCAGCGGCGGTGTATGGCGAGCCCGATGCCATACCAATAAAAGAATCGGCGGCCACTCACCCCACCAGCCCCTATGGATGGACAAAGCTAATGGTCGAGCAGTTGTTAGCCAGCTACCAGGCCACTCATGGGCTTCGCTGGATAGCGCTACGCTACTTCAACGCTGCCGGTGCCCATGACAAGATTGGTGATCATACGCCAGACCACATCATTCCAGCCGCATTTGCAGCACTTAAAGCGGCAAAGCCGGTGAAGCTGTTTGGCGACGACTACCCGACACCCGATGGCAGCTGTATTCGCGACTATGTGCATGTTGATGATCTGGCCCGGGCGCATATACTGGCAGCGACCGAACTAATCAAGCGGCCAGTTAATCGCGCGATAAACCTTGGCACCAGCCATGGCGCTTCGGTTAAAGAGGTGCTTGATGCGATTGATAACGCCAGTGGACGCAAGCTTAAACGCCAAGTGGCACCACGTCGTTCTGGCGATCCGGCTAGACTACTGGCCAGTATCGACTTGGCAAATGAACTGCTAAATTGGCAGCCCCAAAAATCACTTAAAGATATCGTTGAGGACGCGTGGCAATGGCAACAACACCAAAACTAATCATCAACATAATTTCGGAGACTACCTTTACCGTCCGGGGTCATGGTGTACACACCGCCTTTAAAGAGATGGTAGATGGCCTAAGCGCCCGAAGCGACACCGATGTAAAAGTTAATAACTTTCGCAAGGCCGATATTACCCATGTGCATACGGTCGGCCTGTACAGCTTGGCGGCGCTGCTTTGGGGTCGTAGCCGTAAAATCATCTCAGTACACATAGTTCCTGACTCCTTTATAGGATCACTGGTAGGCGCAAAGTATTGGTACGGCCTAGCCAAATGGTACTTACGCTTCTTTTATAACCGGGCAGACGCCTTAGTAGCGGTTAGTGGCGAGGTCCGCGACACGCTAGTGACTCAACTCAGGATCAAAAAGCCGGTTGAGATCATCTTTAATACGGTCGATTCGAAGGAGTACGCCACTACCTCGGCTGATCACCAGGCAGCTCGAGCCAAGATCGGCATAGAAGAAGCTAAATTTGTGGTGGTTTGTTCCGGCCAAGTGCAACCTCGTAAGCGCTTCGACGTGTTCGTTGATTTGGCCAAGGCTCACCCCAAAATGCAGTTTATATGGGTGGGTGGCATCCCCTTTAAGGGCCTTGGTGCCGAACATCATAAAATGGAAGCACTGATGAAATCTGCGCCCTCCAACCTAACTGTCACCGGAGTAATTGAGCTAGAGGCGGTCAAGCCCTATTACCAGGCAGCCGACGCCTTTATTCTGCCATCAAACCAAGAAAATCACCCCTTGGCGGTGATAGAGGCGGCGGCGGCCGGCCTGCCAATCATCATCCGTGATATTCATGAGTACGACTCCTCATTCGGCGACGACTTGATTCGCGGAGATGATAGTACTTTTTCCAAGCTACTTGAGCGCCTGCAGACCGACTCTAATTTCCGCGCTACAGCCATTGCTGGCTCTAAGAAGGTGGCGGCCCGCTTTGATAACAAGGTGGCGGCAAATCATTTTATTAAACTCTACCGTTCCCTACTTTAAGGAGTAATCATGAATATCGGACTCTTTAGCGACACCTACTTGCCTAGCGTTGATGGTATTGCCTTTTCTATCGAGAGCTTTAGGGTGCAACTTGAAAAGCAAGGCCATAACGTCTACGTTTTTGCCCCGGCTCCTAATATGCGCTACAAGGAGCGTTCACCAAATATCATTCGCTTCCCTGCCATTAAAGGGCTATTTTATGATGACTATCTTACAAGCTTTTTCTTTCCTCCAGAGGCCATGCAACGGATCAAAAAGTACAAGCTAGACATTATACATTTTCATACACCGAGCCAAGTGGGGCTTTTGGGAGCGTACTTTGCTTTGCGCAACAAGATACCCCTAATTGCCACTTATCACACCGATTTATTTGAGTACGTGTCCCATTATCCCTCGGTACTACCCGGCACAATTGCGCTTTCACTAATGGGGCCATTAATTACTCGGGGCAGTTTAGCCGACTTTCGAACGGCTATTAGCAGTATCAAACCCGAACGCGACATTGATAAATGGAATCAAAAAATTGTGGTCAGAGGCGTGACTCAAATTCATAACAGCTGCGATTATGTGATTGCTCCATCGCGTAAAATTGAAGCACAATTGCGTAGCTGGAAAACTACCGCACCAATCCGCATATTGCCAACTGGTGTAGACAAAATTACAACTACTACTCGAGCGGTTGCTTTATTTAAGACTAGATACGGCATTGAGGCTGATGAAAAAATCATCATTTTTGTTGGTCGCTTAGGTAGCGAAAAGAACGTTGAACTACTATTGTTGGCATTTCAAATACTGTTAAAAAAGCAGCCTAAAACCAAACTTTTGCTAATTGGCCAACATGAGCATCGCATTAAGCTAGAGCTGTTGGCTGCCAAACTTGAGGTAGCCGAAAAGGTGATCTTTACCGGCTATGTTGATCATTCCAAGCTTGGTGCTGCGTACGGTAGTTCAGATGTGTTCGCTTTTCCATCACGAACCGACACACAAGGTTTGGCTACCAATGAAGCCGCCTGCGCTGGATTACCCTTGGTATTGATAGATCGCGAGGTTACCGATATGTTGCGTGATGGCGAGAACGGCTACTTTGCCAAAAATACCGCCAAAGATTTAGCGGCCAAGATAATAAAAATACTGGTAAATGATGAGTTGCGCGCCAAAATGGGAGTCCGTAGCGTTGAGCTAGCAGCCAGCTACTCCGAACACCATCAAACCATACAGCTAGCCAAGCTGTACCAGAATGCCATCGATGCCCGTAAACGCGCCACTATACTCCCCAAGCGACGTGGCTTAAGTTTAGGTCGCAAGCCTAAAGCCAAATCCTGATTTCATAACAATGTTCTTAAATATTAATGAGTGCAAAAGAAAAGCCCCCAGCTCTGGGAGCTAGGGGTTGTTTTTGAGCTGCCGCCCGGAGTCAGATCCGCCCGAAGGCGTTTGGTGTTGATCCAGTGAAAACTCGCTGTCGGTGCCCGACGAAGGCACAAGGCAGAAGATTCACAATCTCGACTCCGGGCGGCTAGCCCGATGCGCCAGAAGAGGCGCTGGAGCGATCGCAGGAGCGATCGTCCGATTGGCGTGTAAGACGCCTAGAAGACATCGGCCGGGCCAAAAGGCTTTAGGGGCCCCCCAGGCCCGGCCGTATCCGTTACTGCTGGCGACATCCCTTGGCCAGGGACGTTTGTCGATGAGCAAACTGGGCGGTGCCCCAGCGATCATCCTAGCCTCTTCCTACTGCCTGACCTGGATGGTGGCGACGGCAAGTCGTTGGGCCATCCGTTGGTCAGAGGAAGTCTTGTTTTTTGCCGTCGCCTCCTATTACGGAGACAACTCCCGCAGGGCGAGAGGTCAGCTCGTTCTAGGAGGCAACGCGATGATGGCTACAGGCCGGACATCGCATGACACTCCTTTCTCGTTTTGCTTGTTGAGATGAACTGCAAACATCTGCCCCCAGATGGGGCTTCTCTCAGCCCCAGACGGGCATCAAGACACAAAGATTCTACTTATTACCCGCCCAAATGTCAATATAATAACTCACTAATTCTGGGATTTATTCTCGGGGTATTGTGACGCCGATTTCCATGCCAGATCAAAAACCGCTCGCATACCATCGGCGATACTTTGGCTCCGTATGGTAATTCCGCTAGGCTTACTACCCTCAAGTGCTAAAAGTGCAACGTAGTCACCGGCAATACTAATATCAGAAGTAAAGTTGAAGTCTTTGGTGGGGACAAACATTGACAGCCTATTTTTAACTTCATCACTCAGCTTCAAAACTGGTCCTTCCGAGCAAGTATATAAAAATAGACTGCGAACACCAGCGCTGATTCTTTCAGGGTTGGCTTGATTTGTAACAATATCGGGAAAGTATTTATTCAAACGATCAAGATTGCTGATTCCGTAAATCTGTTGAATCTCTGAGCCTTTAATTTTTTCGGCAAACTCGCGGGTGATGGTTTGGATGCTGTCGGCCCCATCGTAAAACTTGACCACTGGAGCTTCAGCATGCGACCGAGTTAGCTTGGCTAAATCTGGTAAAAGTTCTTTAAGCTGCTGCTTTTGCTCCCGTACCGATTGCTCTTTCTTATCGAGTAGGCGCTGAAGGTTCTCGGGTGATTCAGCATTGAATAAGGTCTTTTTGGCTTTGGTGGTTTGACTAGCCAATCCAAGACTGACTAAGGATTCCAGAATGACATAGGTAGTTACCCGCTTAATACCGCTGGTGTCGGCTATCTGTTGCACGCCTGCCGGTCCTAAAGTTAGGTTTGCAACATAAACTCGGGCCTCTTTATTACTGAGACCCAGTTCCTCAATTTGACTGATTAATCGATCATCCATTAATTCGATTATAGCAGATATATTAGGTTTTGTAAATAACGAGTGACAACACAATTTATAAGGCATTTGGGGCTCACTTAATGAAGTCATCATTAAAATTTTGACCGCTCCCCTATCTGGAATGTAGTATCAAGTCATAAGTTGGAGGGCTAATGCTAGCGCGATCCAAAACGGTGGCAAATATTGGGATTGAAGGGCGTTTAGTCGAAATTGAGTGCGATATGTCGAGCAGCCTTCCTGGCATTGTAATTGTGGGCGTTGGTAGTAAATCGGTTGGTGAGTCACGTGATCGAATCCGTGGAGCCATTAAGAACAGTGGTCTAATGCTGCCCCCAAAGCGCATTACCTTAAACCTGGCGCCAGCCGACCTTCCAAAGCAAGGCACCGGCTACGACTTAGGCATGGCTATAGCTCTGCTTAGATCAAGCGAACAATTGGCTGTAGAGCCACAGGGGCTGTTTGTAGGCGAACTGGCGCTTGATGGAAGCCTAAGAACGGTACCGGGTGTTTTAACCGGCTTAAACCTGGCACAAAGGCTAGGCTTGCCTCTGTACATACCAATCGACAGCGCAAATCAGATTACGATTAAGCCAACAACTCCGGTGTTCCCGGCCGCTAACCTTTTAGAGGTGGTATGTCATCTTAACCAAGAGCAAATGATTATGCCATTCGAACCGGTAAAGCGGCGGACGGCCAAGCATACCGAGGGGCTGCCAGACTTTGCCGCAATAAAAGGGCAGGACATCCCAAAGCGTGTCATGCTGATTGCTGCTGCTGGGCGTCACAACATACTTCTAAGCGGACCTCCGGGCGCCGGAAAGACGCTGCTAGCCCGAGCGGTGGCGGGAATACTTTCGCCCCCAACCGCTGGGCAGCAGCTAGAGATTAATCAACTTTATGCTCTAGCCGGCCTTCCCTCCCCTAAGTCGGTGCCGTTTAGGCGTCCCCACCATTCGGCCAGCCTTCCGGCGATAGTCGGTGGAGGGGCCAATCCTAGACCCGGCGAAATCAGCCTGAGTCACCGTGGATTGTTATTTTTAGATGAACTGCCAGAGTTTCGGCGCGAAGCTTTAGAGGCGCTTCGTCAACCACTAGAAGACGGCAGCGTTACCATTGCTCGAGCAGCAGGCACGGTCACCTATCCGGCTGCGTTTATGCTGGTGGCAGCCCAAAACCCCTGCCCCTGTGGTTACTGGGGCGACCCTACCAAGCGCTGTCGCTGCAGTTTAGTCAAATTTAACCGCTACCATACTCAGGTATCCGGCCCGCTTATTGATCGAATTGATCTAGTAATTACTGTAAAACGGGTCGATGAAGCAACTTTAGGGCGGCCACCGCAGGGATCAACCAGCGCCGAGCTAAGAGCAATCATAAAAGCGGCGACTAAAATTCAGCTAAGAAGGCTGGGGTCTGGTCGCCATAATGCCAACATGAGCCCGGCTGAGCTTGAACGCTACTGCCGACTTAACGCCAAGACCGCCAAGATTGGACTTGATGCATCGATAAATCTTGGCCTTTCGGCACGGGCTTATGCGCGGGTGTTAAAAGTGGCTCGCACCATCGCCGATTTAGAAAATACTAAAGACATAGCTGAACACCACCTTAGTGAGGCGATCAGTTACCGACCACGGCCCGAAGTTTGGTAGCCTCGGAATGTAAGCAATACTTAAACCTTAAATAAGGAGTAAACCGAGTCGCCTAAACCGCTGTGGCCAAATAAGTACCAGATCACAACTAGCAAGGCGATGCAGGCGCCGGCTAGCAAAACGATACGGCGAACATCTCGACCTACATAGCCCCATCGGCTCTGATCGATTACGGGCCGGTTGGTGGTTTTTGCAGGTGTAGTTATATTTGATTGACTTGGAGATGTGGGCTTTGCAGCCGGTGCAGACTCCACTGAGGCATCGGCAGCAACCGCTGTGCTAGCTGCTGCCTTGCGACTACCCTTACTGGCAAGATTGCGCTTTTTCTTGGATTTATGCTTGCTCATGCAACCATGCTACCACATTCTCTCGGTTGCAGGGCCACCCTTTGCGCTCTATACTAAGACGGTATAAGGAGTCGAGTGCACCATGAATGGCATCATCATCGCCATATCGATTGTTAGTGGTCTGGTGGCCGCTGTTTGTTTGTGGAGAGTACTTTGGCTGCAACGCCGGTTTACGGCCGCCCTGTCTTCTACAGAGGGCGACAGCTTAGAACGGGTACTTGGTGACTATCTTAACCGAGTAAAAGCTACCGAGGTACACTTAGAAAAACTTGATGACGCCTACCGTAAACTGGCTGCAACTGGCAGCCTTGCCTCCCAGAAGATCTCGATTGTGCGTTTTAACCCTTTTGGGGATACCGGAGGTGACCAAAGCTTTGTGCTAGCGGTATTAGATGCCAACAACTCCGGATACGTAATCACCAGCATTCACGGCCGCGAGGGTACCCGGGTTTACGTAAAACCGGTAGACTATGGCAAGAGCAAGTACCCTCTTTCCGATGAAGAAAAACAGGCCCTAAAGCAAGCCGCCAAGCGGATACCAAAGTAAAGGAGACAAGATGGCCAAACGAAACGACCTTTTTAGCGCCGCTGGTAGCGATACCGTTATCGGCTCAAGCGTTAAGTTAAAGGGCAACTTAAGTAGCGAAGGTGACATTAGTGTAGATGGTCGGATGGCGGGCAACATCACCAGTGGTGGTCATGTAACCATTGGACCCAACGCCCAGATAGCTGGAAATATTAATGCCAACAGCGCCACTGTAGCCGGCCGCCTTGAAGGCAATATTAAAGTTGCCGATCTCGCCAGCCTAGCCTCTGGCGGTCAAGTTTATGGGGATATTGACTGCACTCAAATCGAAATTGGGTTGGGTGCGGTATATATCGGCACCACAAAAATGAAGCCGGTAAAAGCCATAGAGGTTGCCGACCGCACCGAGATTAAGGAACCTAAAGCCTAAGTATGTATTACTACATTCTTAATCCTGCTGCCGGAAAAGGTACCGTTAGCGGCCTACAAGATAAGTTGCGGGAGCGGTTGAGACTACTTGGCATTGATGGCGAATTTGCTAAAACCACCGGCCCGGGCGACGCCACCAAAATGGCCAAAGCCGCCATTGAGCGCGGCCACACCACCATTGTGGTGGTTGGTGGCGACGGCACTGTAAATGAGGTGGTAAATGGCATCACCAAAGAAAATGTTGCAGTTGGAATAGTGCCAATCGGCGCCAGTAACGTTTTAGCCCACCGGCTGGGAATTAACAGCTGGGAACAGGCCTGCGAGGTGCTCGCGGCTCGTCGTTTAACCAGTTACGGATTAATTGCGGCCGGACAAAAGTACTTTTTATCTACGCTGACACTGGGCTTTGAAACCGACCTAGAAAAGCAGGTCGAAACCAAGCCGAACAGCGGGCTGCGCTCACGCTTGGGGCAGTTCGCCGAAGGCTGGGGCCATGCCCAAAAGTATCAACCGATGAAATGCCGCATCGCCATAGACGACGATTTAATACTCGAAGCTCCCCTGTTTAGTTTAAGTATCACCAATCAAAAGTTCGATAATCCGCTGGCCGACAACAAGCTTTTAATCACCTTAATGGATAAGCCCAATAGCCGCCAACTCGGAGCTGCGCTGTGGTCGATGTTAAAAAAACATCAAGTTGAAGATGGAGTCAGCCACTTTAGCGCTAAGCGCGTAATAATTGAGACCGAACCGGCAACTGGCATCATGATTGATGGCAAACTCAGTGGGCGAACACCGATTGCCATTCGTTTAACTACCAAGCAAATCAAATTTATTACCGAAAAACAGTTCTCGACCTTTAAGCCAAACTAGGCGTTGACCTTCGAGACTCAACCTGTTAAAATTATCCGGAAGCTTTAAGGAGAACAACGATCGCTCAAAAAACCCGTGTCAATCATGAGATTTCCGCACCCCAAGTACGGCTAATCGATCATGACGGCGAACAAGCGGGCGTTGTGAGTATCGCAGAAGCCTTAGAGCGGGCGGCTAAGGCCGGCTACGACTTGGTAGAGATTGCGCCTGGCGCCACTCCTCCTGTAGCCAAGATCCTCGATTGGG
This sequence comes from Candidatus Saccharimonadia bacterium, assembly GCA_046597065.1. GTDB lineage: Bacteria > Patescibacteriota > Saccharimonadia > UBA4664 > SCTI01 > JBKJLI01. The sequence continues at coordinate 216,721 of JBKJLI010000003.1, read as the reverse complement.
GTAAGTACCGATACGAGCAAACCAAGCAGGTTCAAAAGAGCCGCAAGAATCAGCGAAACCAAGAGTTGAAGCAGGTTCGGTTAAGTCTCAAAATTGGTACACACGACGTTGAGGTTAAGGCCCGCAAAGCTCACCAGTTTCTGGTGGATGGTCACAAAGTAAAGGCTAGCCTGCGCTTTCGTGGTCGTGAGGTCACCCATCCCGATCTAGGCAGAGAGGTGCTCATGCGCTTTTTTGCGATGATAGAGGATGTTGCCATAATTGAACAAGAAGCCCAGCTGGCCGGTCGCGAACTAACCATGCTGCTGGCAGTTAAGAAAGAAGTAAAGAACGATGCCAAAACTCAAGACTCATAAAGGAATAGCCAAGCGCATTAAGTTGAGCGCCGGTGGCAAGATGCTTCGCCGTAAGGCACATCGTAGCCATTTGCTTGAACACAAGCAGGCCAAAACCAAACGCACCTACGTGCAGGAGTTTGAGGTGTCTAAGGGCGATGCCGCCAACATTAAGAAGATGCTAGGAACCTATAAATGAGAGTAAAACGCGGAACCACAACTCACGCCCGTCACAAAAAGCTGCGCGCCCAAACTAAGGGCATGAGCCACATGCGCCAAGCCAGCGTGCGACAAGCTCGCCAGGCGATCTTAAAAGCGCTTTCCTATGCTTACCGTGACCGTCGCAACAAAAAGCGCGATCTTCGCGGTTTATGGATAGTGCGCATAAATGCTGCGGCGGTTGAGCATGGTTTGAGCTACAGCAAGTTCATTAACATGCTAAGCAAAGCTGGTGTTGAGCTAGATCGTAAGATTCTAGCCGACCTGGCCGTTCGCCAACCAGCTGCCTTTACGGCCGTGGTAGAAACCGCCAAAACTGCCAAATAGCTTAAGACCCCACGTAAAACAAAGCAATAATAAGCGCTTTTAAGCGCTTTTTTGGTACTCTTTCAGCTTTAGATCGACAAATTTTTTGATATTTTTTATAAACTCGGCCTCGTCATACTTTAGGGCGTGGGTACGCAAAGTTTCAGGATTGTACTTACTGGCGTCAAAACTTTTTAGTACCTTTTTAAGCGACTCAACGGTTTGCTGCTTAAAAAAGGTACCGGTTTTGCCTTCGGTTACGGTTTCGAGCGCTCCCCCGGCAGCGTAAGCTATCACCGGGCGCCCGGCGGCCATCGACTCTAACGGGGTAAGACCAAAGTCCTCTTCGGAAGTGAAGATAAATGCCTCGACCTCACTATAGGCCTCCGCGATCTGCTCGTCACTCAAGCGACCGGTAAAGGTAATGGTTGGGCCGGCCATGGCTTTGAGTTTGGCCAGCTCACTGCCGCTGCCAATAACGGTTAAGGGCAGATTAAGCTCGGTGCAAGCCTGAACCGCCAAGTCTACTCGCTTATACGGGATTAACCGCGACACTACCAAAAAGCCTTTTTTGGCGCCCTCGGTGATCTTAAAACGATCGGCTTCGATGGGAGGGTTGATAACCGGCGTATCGGCCCGGCGATAATACTTTTTAATACGATCGGCGATGTAATGCGATTGGGTGACATATTGATCAACTCGAGCCGATGCGGCAAAATCCCATTCGCGCATTTTTGTAACAATCCGTGGCATCACAAGCTTAACCAACGGGCTAAGTAAACCAAAGCCGGTGTCATTCAAATACTCATTGTAGTTACTCCAATAGTAACGGGTGGGAGTGTAGCAATAACAGATGTGAAGCGTTTCTGGTCTGGTAATAATCCCCTTGGCTTCGGCCGAGCAGCTACTAATCACCACATTGAAATCGCTAAAATCGAACGATTCAAAGGCGTAGGTGCGCAGGGTCGGAAAAAGCTGATGTTTGCGCTTGGCTAGTGGCCAGCGCTGTAAGAACGAGCTTCGAACGTCGGCGTCTTTAAATTGAGGCAAGACTGCTTGGTTATACACCGAGGTATAGATTGGTGCGTCGGGATAAGCCTTATGCAAAGCTAATACCACCCGCTCGGCCCCACCCTGTACCGTTAGCCAGTCATGAACGATAGCTACCTTCATTAATATGAGCCTCGACCGCGCAGCACGATCAGGACGGTACGAAGAATGATTTTTATATCCAGCCAAAGACTCCAATTCTCGATGTAAAAGATGTCTAATTTAATCCGCTCATCATAACTAATGTCGTTACGACCTGAAACTTGCCATAAACCGGTTAAGCCGGGTTTGAGCGACAACAGTGTAGAACGCCCACTGCCATACCTTTTTAGCTCATCTCGCATAACTGGGCGCGGCCCAACCAGACTAATCTGACCCAACAGGATATTGAGTAACTGTGGTAGCTCGTCCATGCTGGTGCGGCGCAGTAAGCTTCCAATTGGAGTGATGCGTGGGTCCTTTTTAACCTTTTGATCACGCTTGAACTCTTCCACTAGATCCGGTCGTTTCATCTCGGTGAATATTTCGATCTCGGTCTTACCAGAAAACATGGTCCCGGTGCTATAAGCTGGATACATGCTGCGAAACTTCATTATGTTGACGGTTTTACCGCTACGGCTTACTCGGGGATGGCGAAAAATCAACGGTCCTCGATCAGTAATTTTTACGACAATAGCAATTAGCAGCATAAGCGGCGAAAGTACGATGATGCCAAAAAATGAGGCTACTACGTCGAATCCCCTTTTAACAATACGGCCCCAACCATCCAGCGGCGTGCGTTTCATTGCCACGATTGGCATTCCGGCTAGGGTAGTCATTTCGGAGTGAGCTGCGAAAATGCCGAACTGGTTGGGCACAAAGCGGTAGGCTATGTGGTTGTTGGCAGCATAATCAACCAGTTCGATTACCTCATCGGCATCAAGCGAAGAGTCGGCTTGGATGATTTCGTCGATACGAACACCTTTAAGGCGATTGATCAGGTTGGTAAGATTGTTATCGACTCGAATAGGCTTCATTCGGCCAGAAGCACCTTTGGCGCTATCAAGAGCGCCAATAATGTCATAACCGGAGGTCTTAGTTAGATGGAGTGAGTCAACCAACTGCTGGGCAAGTGGTCCGCTGCCAACAATTACGGTGCGGTAGGTGCCGATCCCCAGCCGGAACAGGCTGCGCTGGATCCCCCGCATGACCTCTCGGCCCAAGATAACCGCCACCAAACTGATGCCGTAGGCATATATGGGCACTGCTTTAGAAGGAAAGATTGGGGTCTTACTCGCAAAATCGACCACAATCATAAACATCACACCAGCCGAAACCGCTACAAAGATTTTGCCGATCTCTTGCAAACGACCACGCAAAGCCGACTGATTATATAGGCCGCTAAGGGCAAAGAACAGAATCCAGATAGGCACAATCAATAAGAAAATTTTTATGAAAAACTCAATACCTAACGGGTTCGCTACTGGTCTGGGGTCAAACTTTACTCGAAGAGCATAGGCCGTCACAAAAGAAGCCAAAATGACTGCAAAATCGACAGGCAGTAACAATAAACTAAACATTAATTCGCTTTTTTTGCGCATGATGTTGGGCGAGCTCCACTCTCTTGAAAATGAGTCGCTGAATAAGCGGCTGCTTAAAAACCAATTATAGCAGCATGTTACCTAAAAATCCTCCGAGAAATCGGAGGATTTTTAGGGCCGAGATAGCCTGTAAGCCGGATTCTGTCCCCCGCTTAAAGCGGATGGATGATCATCTATCTTGGCTTGCTGTTGCCAGCAAGCTCATGCGGCTCTGGTTTGTCGGAGCGAGTCACCCATCGACAAACTGCCTTGCAGCAGACGGGGTTTACCTTCTCCCGCTGTCACCAGCGGGCGCTGTGGGCTCTTACCCCACTCGTTTCACCCTTACCACTCAAAAACCGAGTGGCGGTATCGTTTCTGTGGCACTTTCCCTAGGCTTGGGCGGCGCTGTTTTCTCGAGAGAAACAGCCCCACTTACTCCTGGTTGCCGTTAACAACCGTCATGCTCTATGCTGTCCGGACTTTCCTCCCCAAAGGGCGATCATCCAGCTATCTCAGCGCGCTAAGCTTAGCAGTTTAAAGTTAAAATTACAATGACTTGGCGGCGTGATCGTCTAAGGCCTTGTTAACCTCTAGATCAGCTAACTGGTTATCTGCACGCAAGACATGATTAAAGCCGACATCTAAGCCCTGGCAGCGCTTAATTATATCTTCATAGATGGGACGCAAATCGGCATTTTTAACTTTATACTCCCCCTTTAGCTGCTTTACCACCAACTCACTATCCAAGTAAAAGGTAATCTTTTTAGGATGATATTTGTTGGCGGATTTTAGTGCAGCCACAACCGCGCCATATTCGGCTTGGTTGTTGGTGGTTTCGCCAATGTATTCACCAAAAGACTCAAGATGGTCTCCAGAGGTGTCAGAAATCACCACACCAATTGCCGATGGACCGGGGTTACCCCTCGATCCGCCGTCAGTATTGATGATGAGTTCCGCCTGGGGCGTCAGTGCGTTAATTAACTCTGCCATGATTGGTTCATTATACTCGGGTTAACAGATATTGTTTAAGTTCGTGGCGGCAGTGGGATAAACATGCTGGTGCGTCGAGCATATAACTGGTAGGCCGCATCGTCTTTATAGCGGCGCTCTAGCAGTGGGATACCTGAGACAAATAGGATCAAAACTGTGATAGTGATCGGGCCGATTAATCCTAATAATGCGTTAGGCAGTTCGGCGGCAATTAGCCAAATACCCCACCATTGCACCACCTCGCCAAAATAGTTGGGATGGCGGCTAAAGCGCCACAGCCCGGTATCAAGAATCTTACCTTTGTTTGTAGCGGTTGATACGAACTTTTTTAGCTGGTGGTCGGCTGCAGATTCTGTAATAAAGCCAGCTACCCAAACGATTACACCTAGCAAAGCCAACAAACCAAGGCTGGTAGCCGGTGCAGCTGATGCCGTGGTAATCGACATGCCTACTAGCAGTACTAATGCGCCCTGAAGTAAAAAAACGGTAGTGTATGCGCGCAACCAAAAGTTGGTCTTCCACTGGGCGCTTAATGCCGTATATCGAGGATCTTGCTGGGTCTTGCCATGATTGCGTTTCCAGATATGATTGGCCAGTCTAGCACCCCAAATTAAAACTAAACAGGTGATTAAAACCATGTGATTGGTAGGGTTCAATATCAATCCTACAATGGCAATCAGCACAAATCCCCCACCCCAAGCCGTATCAGCCACATCCAACCGTTTGAGCCGGCGGCCAACAATAAACCAAATACTCATATAGGCCAAAATGGCTGCTGCGTTAATGGCTAGATGTTGTAAAAGTGTCATATGCTAAGTGCTACAGTGATGCCAGCAACGGCTGCCGAAAGTACCGTTCCCCAGGCTAAATCAACAAAAGTTAGGGTAAGTGGCCAGTCTTTAACCGTAGCCAAATTAGTAAGGTCGTAGGTGGCATATGTAACTAAGCCAAACAGTGCGCCCATTGTGACAGCCTGCTGAACACTATTGTTGTCGATGGCCGGCTTAATCACAAACACCAACAGGCCAATTAGAAAGATGAGATAAAATGAAACGGCCGCGACCATATCGAACCGATCCTTTAGCAAAAAACCGATCTGGGTACGATAAAATTTATTGGCGACCAGACCAATCCAGGTGAAGTCGATGGCCATAAAAACTGCCAGGGAGATTAGGAATGGTTTAAGCATTTTATTTCCTCTTGATTAGCTAGTAGTAGAACCCTACTCGCACGTGATTCAATCTGCTAGGATGAATGTTGTCGAGTTAGCGACGGGGTGTGGCGCAGTTGGTAGCGCGTCCGGCTGGGGGCCGGGAGGTCGCAGGTTCAAGTCCTGTCACCCCGACCAGGAATTATTATTATTAGATCTACTCCGCCTGCATGGTTGGGCCTGGAGTTCTTTTCCCGCGCATAACGCAGGTGGGTGCCCGCAGGTCTGAGGCCAAAGCGACAGCCAATCTAAGGCTCCCAAGTAAAACTCATACAGGAAAAAATTACCGGCCCTAACCAATGCAGCAGAGCTATTGTAAGTATAGCTTTTCTGATGAAATGGGGCTAGACGATTAAGTCGATAGACCGCTGAGGCCGGGAACCAACCAACCCATGATGGTGCCAATGATATCACCAAGCAGTGGCATAATTACCGGCGCAGCCACAAATAACAGCACGAATATAACAACTATGCCGTTGCGCTCTAAGTTGTCCATAGCGTTGCGTAGCCCGGCTGGGGCAGCGGCGTAAAGGATGCGCGAGCCATCAAGCGGCGGGATCGGGATTAAGTTAAATACCGCAAAGGCAATATTTACAGAAATGATCGAGATGAATAACGGGATAATGCTGACCGACACCGGTATAAACCGCAGCCACATGGCAAAGAAGATGGCCAGCGCTAAATTCATTAACGGCCCGGCAGCAGCCACTAGGGCGACTCCCCACTTTTGGTAGCGCACAGCCCATGGGTTGAATGGCACCGGGCGGGCAGCGCCAAAAATTACCGGGGAATGAAGCAGAATTAATAGTATCGGCAACGCTAAGGTGGTAAACGGGTCGATATGAGAGGCCGGGTTTAGGGTAAGGCGGCCGTGCTTACGAGCGGTATCATCACCAAGGCGGTCGCCCGCCCAGGCATGGGCAAACTCATGCAATGTTAGGGCGCTAATGAGGGCAATGATTAGATAGATGATATTCATTACTAAGATGATAACAAATAGCAGGCTAATAGGTTGACCCACAACCTGATATTTGATAGGATACCTGGGTTAATTACGGAATCAACGCATGGCGTATAGTTGCGAAATCTGCGGTAAAGGCAAACAGTTCGGTCACAACGTTCCCTTCTCACAAAAGAAGACGAACAAGGTGTGGAAGCCGAATCTTCAGCGTACCCACCTAGAAGTCGACGGCACCAAAGTGCGGGTAAAGATCTGTACTCAGTGCATGCGTACATTGGCTAAGTACGACCGCGAAGCTGCTGCCAAGGCCGCAGTTGCAGCCGAAAAGTCCACTACTAAAACCCCAGCCGAAAAGTCCCCCGAAAAAGTGCTTGCAAAATAAATTGGCTCGGCCTAGAATAATTTCCAGAGTCCCTTCGGGGACTCTACTTTTTTGCCATAATACGTAAATTTAAGAGTCTGCTTAATGCTTGCTAGGCCGGCTGGGCCACAAGTTCTACAACCTGGGTCTCTAGCGGCAGGTCTTTGGTGGTAAGGCGAAGTTTGGCCTGTGGCTCAGGGCTAGCGCCAATCTCTTTATGTAAGACTTCGAGCTTATCTTGAGGTACCTCAAACTTGGTTTTGCCGTCATCGAAGTGAGTCGGAATAACATACTTTGGCTCAAGCTGGCTGATGATTTTTGCTGCAGCAGTGGCATCGAGCGTAAAGCCATGGCCCCCAACCGGCAAAACTAAGACATCCACCTCGCCTAACGCCTCAACCTGTAGATTCGATAACTCCGGAGCAATATTGCCCAAGTAGGCTACCTGAATACCATCTACGCTAATGGCATAAATGGTACTACGATGACCATTTTCATCAATATGTAGTTGGGCTGGCACACCGGTAATCGCAGCCCCCTTAACTTCATACTCCCCTGGCCCATCAATCACCATGCCGGTCTTTTCGCCCGAATTCGACTCGGTAGCAACTGAAAGTAGTGTAACCTCGTTGGTGGTCTTACTAGTAGCCAACCCACTCTTGGTGCTAACGGGGTCACAAATAATGGCTAGATCTTTGCCAGTAATACGAATGCTATTTTCGCCTAAAAATGAGATTTCCATGATCTTCCTTCCTTAACTTATCGAGAGAACGGGTTTATGAGGTGGCGCCCTGCACCTCTACCGGAACAGCCGTTTCGGCGATGTCATCGGTGAGCATGGCTGGGGCCTGCTTAATTTTAGTATTGGTCTCATCAACTAGAACAATCTTCTTAGACTCGAGTACACCTAGTAAAAAGCGGTCGTTTAAGCGCATGCGATAGCCATACTCTTCCGGTGTCATGATTGTGAAATTGATTTCGTGGCCCAGCTCTTTTTCCATTTCCCCCACTATCTTTGATACTCTGGTACGGTTTACATCACCCATAATGAAAAGGTCGGTACCAGAATTATCGTCGCGTACAAAACGTCCAGTTTGAAAAGCTAATTGGAGGTTACCGGCGGTCCTTAATTGCTTAATTAATTCTTGGTCCTCGCCGGTGTCTTTGAGCTCTGGCTGGTTGCGAACCACGTTAGTAAAGATAGCGCGCAAAGGAGCATAAAACTGATATTCTTGGTTAACCTCATAATATAGCTTGTTGTTGGCCCCGGATGAGCGGACAATTCCGATAGCCAGTAAATTTGATAATTCACGACGTACTGAGTTTATCTGCTCATCTACCTTTCGGGTGATTTCGCGGACATAAAACGGTCGATTAGGATTATTAAGAAATAGACTTAATAACTTTACTCGGGTCTTTGAACCAAACAGATGTTCGAACAATTTGCGTCCTCATTCCAACGGTTAGTGCTGAAAATGATTATAGCAGAAGCCGGTTTTTGACCCTAGCTGGTTTGGCCTAATTAAAACTTAATAAAACTGATAATCATGGCGGTAGCGGCTATCGCCATCAGTAAAAACGCCAACATCACGAAAAACTTTGATAACTTACCACTAACGTGCGGCCCCATCACTCCGGGATTCTTGGCGATTCTAGAAATGAGAAATAACAACGGCACAGCTGCCAAGCCGTTGAACACAGCGGTGTACACCAACGCTTTAATGGGATCGACCCCACTAAAGTTGAACAACAAACCGGCCAAAGTAGCGATGGCAATCATGGCATAAAATGTCTGAGCCTTTCGCAGTTTGCGATATAAGCCTTCATGCCAACCAAAGGCTCCGCAAAAAGCATAGGCACTACTGCCGGCAAGTACCGGTACGGCCAACAAGCCCAGTCCGATGATGCCAACTGCAAAGATCAGTTTGGCTATCAGCCCGGCAGCTGGAAATCCCTGTACTAGCGGCTCTAATGCTCGAGCGGCATCGGCTGAGGTTTGGATGTTAGTGATGCCATGTGAGTTTAAAACGCCTGCAGTGGTAATGATGATGAACCAAGCAGCCATAGCCGAAAACAGCATCCCAACAAAGTTATCGATCCGCATTCTACGCAAGAAAACATTGCTCAATCGCGGGATACCACCACGCTGAGCCAGGCGGTGTTCGGCAATCTCTTCTTCGACCAACTCCGAAGTTTGCCAAAAGAACAGATACGGGGAAATGGTAGTACCGAGTACGCCAACAATCAAAAATAGAAACTCTGGGCTTAGATTTATCTGCGGCACAACACTGTAATGTAAGACCTCACCCCAGTTAAGGTTTGCAATAATGGCGGTCACCGGATAAGCCAACAGCGCAATGGCTAACCACTTAAGTAACTTGGTGTAGGTACGGTATGAGGTAAATATCTCAAGCATCAGCACGCAAATTGTAAATACGAGCGTGATGGCAACAAACGGAATTTGAGGAAAGACTAACTGGACGGCCGCGCCCATGGCGCCAATGTCGGCGCCAATGTTTAGCAAGTTGGCGGCTACGGTTAGACCAACCGCAAAGAACAATACTGGCCGCGAGTAGTGCTCGCGAATGATTGTGGCCAGGCCTTTACCACTAACAGCACCAATTCGAGCGCAGGCCTCTTGCACCGCCACTTGCATGGGCAGCGTAAACCAGAGCACCCAGGCCATTTGCAGGCCGAACTGCGCTCCCGCCTGCGAGTAGGTTGCAATGCCCGAGGGATCGTCATCGGCTGCACCTGTAATTAGGCCTGGGCCAAGTATGCGTAAAAAACGATTAAACCGTGATTGGTTTTCAACCACCCGGGTTTTTATGACGTCGGCCTCATGGCGTAGCTCATCGCCAACTGCGTCTACCATCTGAATAGCTTCAGATTCTAAGTTGGTCTCCAAGTTCGGCTTGGCTTTGGGCGACTGATGACTCATCTTAGCGTCATCTTAGCGCTTATGCTTATGGTTGTCTATATCTGGGAGACTGATGGTTACTTTAACTAGCGTGGACGCTTGGCGGCCACAGCTGCTGCCCTATGTTCCAAGTCGTCGTCTAGCTGGACCAACTTGGTAATCCCAAACTTGCGTTCGAGTGCGATTTTAATCAAGTGATCGGCCAACGCCGGATTTTTTGGTAGCACCGGGCCATGCAAATAGGTGCCAATCAAATTGTTTACAATAGCACCCTCCTGGCCACTTCGACCATCGTTGCCATAGCCTTGCAGCACTTTGCCTAACGGCAACTGACCCTCTTCTAGTAAAGTTCGTCCGCTGTGATTTTCAAATCCGACCAACCGTCCAAATGGCGACTCAACAATGGCGTTACCGATCATCCTTTTATCAGAACCTATCGTACTAGCTTGGAACAATCCGATTCCGGGAATTACCTCACCGTCTGATGTAGTAAACCCGCGGCCAAAGAGCTGGTACGTACCACAAATTACAAGTGCTGGTACTCCGCCTTTAACCGCTGAATGTAATGCCTTGGTGTCTCGCTGCAAGTCATGGCCTACCGACAGCTGACCGCGGTCCTGGCCCCCACCGCCAAAAATGATATCGGCAGTAGCTATTGGTGCCACTTGGCCTATCCCCGAGCGCTTTACCTCAACCTTATATCCGCGCCACTCCAGCCGCTTAACTAAGGTTGCAATATTCCCAAAATCTCCGTAAATATTCAATTCTTCAGAGTATAGATGCAATATAGTTACAGTTTTTTGTTTCTTAATGGTCATTCCCAAGTCCCCTTCAGCTTGGCTTTACGGCCAAGTCGGCGCCGAACATCCAGCATTGCGGTATAGGTTGGTATTATGAAACCCTCCCCTCCGGCCGGTAATTGAGCAATAAACTGATTCAGGCTGGATTTAAGTGTTGGGTCAATATCGATTGTCGATATGTCGGCGTATTTCAGCCGCAATGCCATGTCGCTGGCGCGCAAACCACCAACACTTATTCGGTGATTTTGGCTGGCAATGTCTTCTAGCGCCACATCCCACAACCAGGACACATCGCGACCATCGGCGTACTTATCATTGATGATGAAAAGCAGGTTCTGTTGTTTTTTATTCAACAAAAAGGTTTGAATAATTTGGTTAAAGCCGGTCGGATTTTTGACTAACAGCAAGTGCAGTTGCTTGCCCTCAACCGTCACCGTTTCTACTCGGCCAAAGGCGGCTTTTGTGCGACTTAGCGAGTCAGCTAGACTGTTGATTTCGATGCCTAAGCCACTGGCAACGGCGGCCGCAGCCAAGGCATTGTACAGATTGTATGCACCCGGTAAATGCAGTGTTAAATCGGTTTTAAGCTCTCCGATTTGTAGCTGAGACTGCGATCCCGATGGCGTTAACTTAGCACGGTTAATAATGGCGGTTGGAGTGGGTCTGACCCCGTGCCCATTGGGACAACGGTAATGCCCAATGTGGCCATAGTATGTGACGCTAAACTTTAGAGCTCGGCCACAAACTTGGCAAAGCGTGGAATCGGCGGTTGCATCACTTGGCAATTGGTTGGTGGCCATAGACTCAACCCCAAACCAGCTCACGGCGTCGCTTGAATGAGCATAGAGTCCTAACCTTGCCACTAACGGGTCATCTGCATTTAGATATAGTTTGGCTTCGGTGGCGGCAATGCCTTTGCCAATTAGAGCGGCAGTGGAATCTAGTTCGCCATAGCGATCCAACTGATCACGAAACAGATTTAATACCACAATCACTCGAGGCTGCAGCATACGCGAGACGACGGGCATGGCGGCCTCATCAACCTCGAACAGCCCCAGTGTTTGCTTAAACTGGCCATTCCAACCAACGTTTTCAATTAGAGCCGAAACCACACCACGACTAAGGTTAGAGCCGGCGCGGTTGGCCACTAGCTGCTCGCCGGCGTCACTTAATACTTGCCCTAACATCTTGGCCGTAGTAGTTTTTCCATTGGTACCGGTTACTATAATACTGCCCCCGCTGATGCGCTCTGCCAGCTTGGCTCCCAGGTTGGCGTCGAGTTTTTCGGCTACCAAACCGGGCAGTGCTGATCCACCCCCTCGGCCCAATAAGCGGCTAGATAGTAGAATGAATTTAGCAATAGCGATGATGATTACGATCGGCATACTCTGATTATAGCGCTTTTGCTATAAAGGCAGCGATGGCCTTTTTGGCAGCCGTTGGATCGCTAAACCAGTGGATGTCATGATTACGCTTAAACCAAGTTCGCTGTCGCTTGGCGAAACTTACTGATTCTTTAATAATTTCAGAGCGTGCTTCAACTTCTGGTAACTCACCGGTTATTTGTTTTATTACGCTATGGTAACCGATCCCAGACAAATCTTGCGCATCTGGGCCGAATCGCGTCAACAAGCCCTCTATTTCAGCTACAATGCCATCTGCAAACATCTGCCCTGTACGTTGGGTTAAGCGAGACTCGAGTTGATCCGGCACAACGTCTAAACCAACCATAAACGTATTATGGCTTATTTTACCCCTAGCTTTAGGCAGACCATCGGTTTCAATGGCACGTATCAACCGTCGCCGATTATGGTAGTCACTATGGTTTAAGCTCGCGTCTAACTCATCAACGCGTGACTGCAACTCATCTATAGATAACTGCTCAAGCGCCGCTCTGTCTGCGCTCATCCGATCTATAGGAAATTTATAATCATAAACAACCGCATCAACATACAATCCGGTACCTCCAACTATGATGGGTAGATGATCGCAACTTCGAATTTCAGTAATTGCGGTGCCCGCAGCCCGTTGAAACTCGGCGGCCGAGTAGCGTTGATCAGGCTCAACCAAATCCAACAAATGGTGAGGCACTTCGGCTCGGTCGTTTGCGCTGGGCTTGGCGGTACCAATATCCATACCCTTATATACTGTGCGTGAGTCGGCACAGATAATTTCACCCCGGTACTGCCGCGCAATCTGCATAGCCAAGGCCGACTTACCACTCCCTGTTGGCCCAACGATCACTATTAGCGGCTGACTCACTCGGTCTTGGCTCCGGGTGGCCACCAAAGCAACCGCCCAACATCCACGGTGTCGTTATCATTAACAATAACTCCCTCAGCCTCCAGATCATGACGATGGGCCAATCGACCTCCGCTAGTATAGCCAGCGGCCAACCCGCCGCTCTTGTTTACAACGCGCTGCCAGGGCAAGTCTGGTGGGCCCCAGTGGGCAATTTGACCGATGATGATAGCTGAACGTGGACTACCTACCAGTGCTGCAATCTGTCCGTAAGTCATCACTCGCCCTTTTGGTATTTTAGCTACTAGATCATAAACATCTTGGCTAAACTGGCTGATCTGGCGCTTAGTCGGCATCTAGAACTTTTAATCGGCGGAGCCCATGAAACTTATAGCGCTTGATATACCATCGGTTTTTACCCCAATCCTGCTGCTCTAACCCAGCGTTCGGATTGGTTATTGTAATTTGATAAATTGACACACCCTTTAGATTCAAGCCAATAGAATCGGCATAAGTTACAGAAGTTGAACCAATTTCTGTAATGATACCAATGTGATCACCCGCCGGCCCAGATGTAACCACCAAGTCTCCGGGTTGAGCCTTGCCTACACAGCCCACCAAATTACTAGACTTGGTATCGACCAGTCGGGTTACGTTGGTGTTGCGTCGCGGGTCTTTGCCCCACCGGGTACAAAACTGATGCATAGTGTACTGATTAGGCCCAGATTCAATCTGTTGACGAGTCACGCCCCTAGGAGCTCGGCCGACATTAAAGGCATTTAATAAATCCTGCTTTGGGATAAACAGTTGGTCCCAAAGTCGACCGTTGCCGGTAGCTGCTAAAAATGAATCAAGAATATAGTAAACAAAGCCAGAGCATTCGATACCAACCGACATTGATATTAATAACTTATGCCACTCATCTGAGCTTCTCTTGCTTGGGTGGCTTTTCGCATACAAATTCACCCAAGCTTGCAGTTGTTTAGGCGTCCCCTTTCCCTTATAAGGCCCAGGTTTAAAATTATCCGGATCGGGACTTAACTTGGCACTATTGATAAAGTAGGGCGTCCAGAACTTTACGCCATCGGCCTCTAGCTGGTACTGATCAACCAACGATTTTATGATTTGCGAGTTGGCGGTTACGCTCATAAAAGCTGCGCCTCGACTTCTGCCCAATCGCGAACGCGGGTAATTCCTGGGGCTAGGCTGGCCGCTCGATTCCAGCCGTACTCACCAAACAGCAGCGCTTGAATTCCCTCGGCTGCTGCCTCTTCGCAATGCCGCAAATTATCGTCGATTAATATGGTCACACCCAGTTCGCGCAAAGCCTCTTGTTTGCCCTGTTGCAGATCAGTTTTTTGGTGCTCGTCGGTGCCCACAAAGCGAGTCGAAGCAAAGCTACCAGGAAAATGTTGATCAACCCACTGCATTGTACGGGCCTGAGTGTACTGCGGTCTGGCAGTTATAAGTACCAATTTGTAGTGCGCTGCAAGATGATCAATAGCTGTAGCTGCCCCTTTAAACGGGTGTAAATCATAAAATTCATCCGAATCAAAGAAGCGCTGGACTTCGGCCTCAATGTCGGCAGTAGATGCGTTAGCACGCGTAAAGTCTTGAGTATAAAAACTGCCTAGTACCGAAACTTGAGGAAACTTTTGGTTGTGATTGGCGCGTAGGGCGGCCTCGCTAGTCACCAAAGTGTCATCGATGTCGATGGCAAGAGTGGGTCTGCTAGAGGCTACTGGCTGGTTCACGATCGGCAATCTCTTGATTAAGTTTGGCAATAAACTGGTCTAGAGCCAGCTGAGGCGACTCTACCGATGGTTTTAAATCGGCTCTAACTCTAATCGAAACCTCCTCGCTAGCCACTTCTTTGTCCCCCACTACAATGGTATAGGGCACCTTAGCAATTGAGGCGGTGCGAATTTTTTTACCAACCGATTCGGCCGACATATCAAGGGTGGCTTTTATGCCGGCGGCTTTTAGTTGCTGCTTAATAACGGCGGCACGCTTTGTTACGGCCTCGCTATCATTTACGGTGGCCAAACGCACCTGCTCTGGCGATAGCCAAACCGGAAAATTACCGGCAAAGTGCTCGATCAAAATAGCCATAAAGCGCTCGAATGAACCCAAGATGGCGCGATGGAGCATAACCGGGGTCTGGTCACTCCCATCCTTATCGACATATGTCAGGCCAAAGCGCTTAGGCATCGCAAAATCTACTTGAATAGTGGCTAGTTGGCGCTCATTGCCAATCGCGTCACGGAACATAAAATCGAGTTTGGGCCCGTAAAGAGCGGCCTCTCCTTCCATTCGACGGGCATCAAGCTTAAGTTCATCCGAAACTCGTTGTAACAACTTTTCGGCTTGGTTCCAGCCCTCATCCTCGCCAATGTAGGCATCAGGAGTGTTTGGATCGCGGACTGACAAAGACACCCAATGGTCGCCGTACATACCCAGCGCACTATAAAAACGCTTTATGATGGTGGCGATGGCGATGGCTTCATCTTTTATTTGATCAACCGTACAAAAGGTGTGGCCATCATCTAAGGTGATGGCGCGAACTCGGGTTAAACCGCTTAACTCTCCGGGCTTTTCATCGCGGTACTGCATTGTAGACTCTACGTAACGGATTGGTAGATCGCGATAACTACGGGGCTGCGAGGCATAAATTTGAGTATGATGAGGGCAGTTAACTGGCTTAAGTATGAAGTCCTGATACTTACCCTTAACCTGAAAAAGCTCGTCACCAAACTTTTCAGCATGGCCCGAAGCCTGATAAAGCTCTACCTTAGCAAGATGCGGTATTACTACCGGCTCAACGTCGAACTCGGCACTAAACTCCATGAGTGCGTCTTGTAACGCCTGGCGGATAGCTGTGCCGCGCGGGCTCCAAAGTGGCAATCCAGGGCCAACCATCGATGAGAAGCTGAACAAATCCAACTGCTTGCCCAGCTTGCGATGATCGCGCTTTTCGGCTTCTTCGACTTGGCGTAGATACTTGTTCAACTCATCTTTAGTTGCAAACGAAACACCGTAAACCCGCTGCAATTGCGGATTGTTAATGTCGCCGCGCCAATAGGCGCCAGCAAGTTTTGTCAGCTTGAACACTCCGGCCTGCGCGGTGGATTCCAGATGAGGGCCACGGCAAAGATCGGTAAAGTCGCCAGTATGATAAACACTGACCGTTGTAATTTTTGCATCACTACTAGCGCCGGCTTGCTCTAGATCCATATCGCGTAGATTGGTAGTGCCGTGCATTTTAAGATCTTCGAGCAGCTCCACTTTGTAGGGCTGCTTGAGTTCTTTGAACAATTTTATGGCATCAGCAATCGCCAAATCTTGGCGAATAAATGGAACATCAGATTTAATAATCGCAGCCATCTGTTTCTCAATGGATTTTAGGTCATCTGGAGTCAACGGCTGCTTTAATTCGATATCGTAATAAAAGCCGTTATCAATAACCGGGCCAACGCCAAACTTGGCCTCGGGGTACAACTGTTTTATCGCTGCAGCTGTTATATGGGCCAATGAGTGGCGCATGGTGTCTAGATCAATTTTGGGGTTTGATGTTGCCATAAATATTCCTATGACAATTTTATCGCATCTGGTAAGAAAAAGTTAATCTCGATGATAATTGCTGGTGGATCTGACAGGACTCGAACCTGTGACCTCTTGAATGTGAATCAAGCGCTCTAACCAGCTGAGCTACAGATCCGTGGGTAAATGGTGGGCCCTAGAGGACTCGAACCTCTGACCTCTTCCACGTCAAGGAAGCGCTCTAGCCAGCTGAGCTAAGGGCCCACGACCAGACAACTATAGCGAATATTTGGGTCAAAATCAATCTGTTGGGCGAGCCGCTTGTGCTTGTACTCACCCCTTGAAGATGGCAAACTAGCAGCAGCCAATTTTGACAAAACTGCGACAGATTGGAGTACGAGGTGGCAAGCGTAGAAGATGGATATGTACCAAGTGACGTATACGGTTGTGGCATGCAGCTGCAGGGCATCGGAAGAAGGCGCGCTCCTTCACTGAGCGTTGCTCGTCAGATGCAGCTTCGTGGAGCAGAACCATTGCTAATCAATACGGCTTTAAGACGGGCTGAAATCGCTAGGCTTGGGCATGTCAATAAGCGAGACCGCGAGCTGATCGACGGAGCCTGGGTTCAGCAACTGAGCGGTCTACTGATTCCTGGTTCCTTGGAGGCAAAGTTTGTTACTACGCACACGACAGACAGCGGACCGATTGAGGCTCTGATCGAATACGCAGGCGCATACCGAGGCGATGTGATCACGGGCGTCAAAGTCACAATCATGGGTCGAGACCCCAAGCTTGTGTGCTCGGTTTTAAAGAGAGCGTTTGGCGATGGTGATAATGTCATCATTAAGCCCGAAGTCAACAACGGTAGGCTGGATGAACTGCGGGAACACAGAATTCTTGGAGATCCGCCGAAGGGACTATTCACACGACAGGTGACTGGAAGGCGGCTGGACATCAAGATCCTGGCCGACCCGCCGGCCGACGACATCTCGCAGTAAGTCCCGGTTCTTGACCGAGTGCGGCCCATTGCGGGCTGTGCTCGGTCACAAAGTAATTATTAAGAGTTGTAGAGTTTGTAGATCACCCAGATGCCTGCTAGGCTGCCGGCACCACTTAATAGTAGCGACCAGGGGGATAACAAGCTGTCGCCCCAAATACTAGGAACCCAGCCTCCGATAAAGCCCCCTATTCCTGCACCCAACCAGACCACGCTTTTTGTCATGTCCTCATTATACTGCTTATGTTATGCAACCCTACAAATATGATTTCGCTTAAGCTTGCTGCTAAAGGCTGCATCAGGATAAGCTTGTTAGGCAAGATTCCAAGTGAGGCCTTATGTTGACTCCGGAAATCGCTGAAAAAATCCACGCCAAGGTAGGTGGCCTGGTTAACCAACCGCTCTCAATCACCGATCGGGAGGGATTGGTGCTTGCCGGGAACGATTCTGCAATTATTAATCGGGTTGAGCTCGATAGCACCGGCTGGGCCATCCCTTTGCACCACGATAACACCAAGGTTGGTTATGTGGTGCTAGCACAGCAAATGGAAAATCACGTCGAGATCGCACCCTTAATTCGTTCGCTGGCTGAGCTGATTATGCACCAGTCGCTGTTGATCGAGCGTTTGCCCCACAGCGAGGAACGGCTGGATAAGTTCATTTATGATCTGTTAAACGGCCGATATGAAGATCTTGCCGCCCCCGCAGCCGAGGCCCGGTTGTTCGAAATCGATCTATCTAAGCCACGAGTGGCCATTATGATTTATGTTGATGACCCAGTGTTAAGGGGTGAAAGCCGACGCGAGGGCCGAGATGGGCTGATTGCCCGTTACAAGTTTGGGATTAATCGAGGATTGAGTTCGTACTACACCTCTAGCCGCAACAACATCGTGGCCTACCTGGGCCACAATGCATTTTGTATCTTAAAGGATTTAAACGGCAATGAGACTCCGCTGGATCTGGCTTTAGAAAAGTTCAAGCGCTCGCTACCAACCATCCACACTATTCTAGCCGGCGAACTAAAGCTGTCGATTACTATGGGGGTCGGCAACCACCACGCCGGCATCGACGGACTGCGGCGTAGTTATAAAGAAGCTGTGTCGGCGGTTGAGCTGGGTTCTCAAAACTGGGACAGCGGTCGGGTTTACCATATTGATGACTTTGGAGTGGTTGCTCCCCTACTTGCCGGTGTAGATGAAAGTAACATCTACTTTAGCCGCGAACTGGTTGAAAAGCTTGAGCAACAGCAGGGCGTTACCGAAACTCTAGATAGCTTCTTTCGCAATAATATGGCTTTAACACAAACTGCAGATGAGTTGGGGATACACCGAAATACCTTGGTGTACCGTCTTGATCGAATAACTGAGGCGTTAGGTTTGGACCCCCGCAAGTTCGATGACGCCGTACAAATAAAGCTGGCCATACTGTTCACCCGCTTTGTGGAGCCAGAACTATGAACCTGAGTCCCGAGATTGCAGCTGAGATTACCCGACGAGCTAGATTAGTCTTGAACCGTGAAATCTACATCTGTAACTTACACGGCGGACTGCTGGGTGAACCCCTTCCGGCCGTGATTGTGGATGCCTTGCGTTCGTGCCAAGAGGGTCGCGTAATTCGCAGTGAACTAGGTGGGCTGCCAATCGCTTGGTGTCCCTTTGTATACGAGCAGCAAACCATCGGCTGCTTTGGTGTTATTGAAAGTGAGGTTCAAACTACACCCGAAGCCTTGAATCTGCTACAGGGATTAGCCGAAGTGATTGTGCATCAGCACTTTTTGCTTGAACACGCCCAACCTTCCGAAAAGATGCAGGCTGATTTTTTGCGCCAGGTACTGATGTCCCCCCGTCAGGAGCCAGCCGAAGTTTACCGCCAAGCCGATATATTACAGCTAAATTTGCGCCAGCCCCAATCGGTAATGTTAATAGACGTTCATGGTTTTGAGCGTATCAGCGACTCTGCATTTGGACATCCAACCGAGACTGCACTGATTCAAGCCATCAAGATTATCAATAGATTAAAAGCCGCTTTTCGCGATAACTCAGATAATTTGTTTAGCTATCTTGGCCATGGCCGCTTTTTGGTTCTTAAGGGCATTGGGGGCGAAGGTCTTACAACCCGTAATACTGCCCGTTTTTTGCACGAAAAAGCCACCTATATCAGTGAGGTACTTGGTTTGATTGAGGAGCTAGATGGCTTAACCACGACCATCGGAGTTGGTCAGTACTACCCCGATTTAGGAGGCCTGCGCAAAAGCTTTCAAGAGGCAAAGTTGGCACTCTCGGTTGGTACTAAAGTGTGGGGGCCCGGCCAAATCTATCACATTAAAAAAGTCGGAATGTTTGTAACGCTGGCTAATGTGGCTCAAGAACACAAGGCCGAACTGGCTCACCAAATTCTTTACCCACTATTACATGACGAAGCACTATATAAAACGGTGCAATACTTTTTGCAGGCTGGCTTAAACCTTACCGATGCCGCGGCCAAGCTACATATTCACCGCAATACGCTGATTTATCGCCTCGAGAAAACCAAAAAGTTGATTGGTCTGGATCCGCGAATATTTGATGATGCATTGCAGATTAAGCTGGGCTTAATGTTTTATCAGCCACATTAAATTTAGTCGACTTTGCGACGCCTCAGCAACCTAAAAATTCCAACGATCGCGACCAGGCTTGTTGCGGAAATTACTACAATCAACAGAGCTAGCCTGCTGGTTTGCTTGCGTCTCGCGCTCTTAGACTCGGCTTTAAGGCGACCTGAGGTAGTGCGTTTTATGCGATTTAGCAGTTCCCCTCTATACGCATAACGAGCCAGGTCGGGCGCTGGCTTAACCAGGCCTGGGTTTTGAACAATATTAGTAGCCAATACTGGCCCACTTGGCTGGGGCGGGTCGGTACCAACTAGTGCTGCTTTGGTTGTTTCATAAAGGAAGTGTTTCTGCTGGTCGATGCTAATCGTCGAACTGATAAAACTAGTCCGAGAACCGCCGGTTTCTAGATTAATTATCTGCGCGCCGACTCCAAAATTACCAAACCCCAATCCACTCAAAATAACTGTGTAATCTCCGCTAGGGTTTGGTATCAAAGCAAACTGAGTTGCTGCTTCAGAGCCTGTATAGTATGCGCCCAGTATTTCACTAACTTGGTCATTAAGCCGCAACCCGATGGCATTGGTAATTTGTAGCTTAACTGGTGAATGTACGTAAATTGCCAGGTATTTGGTGAAGGTTGGCACATTGGCGACATTGCTTCCGAGATAGTCGCCTAAAAGCGTGTTTTTAATATAGCTGAGCGTGTCCGCTGCACCCACAATGTCACCATGATTACCGGCCACCATTCTTGAAACGGGCGTGATTGCTTGAGTGCTATCAATAGGTACAGTTCCATCGCCACTCCCGTTTGTTTTTCCAATTATCTCGCCGTCTGGCCATTCTGTAGCTAAAGGCCTTGAAGCAGTAACACTTAGATTTGCGAGGGTAGATTGAGAGGTTGATCCCACTAGAAAGTACGCCACTCTCTGCTTAAGCTGCTGAACTCCTGCAGTTGCATTAAGCTGTTCTAAGAATGAATTACGAGGATAGCCGCTCGGGTAGGTCCGCCCAGATAGATAACTAGAAATGGGCAATAACTGCCCGGCAGATGGCACCGACTGGCGGATGTACTGCGCCAAAGAGCCGCTACCAGCGTGAGCAGCCTCGATCTTAAAAACTAGATTTGCTAAATGATCTTGAAGCGAATGATTGTCATTAATACTTCCTGCCTCCCAGGCAGCGTAGGCCGAGGGTGAGCCAGCATTAGGTGTAGCGATCTGTACTAAAGCATGAACATCACCGGCATATGCTGCACTTTCAATATATGAACGGGCCACCAGACCACCCATAGAATGCGCAATAATATCAACTTGAGCACAACTACAAACTCGCAGTACGTCGGCAATTCTTACGGCTAGCTCGCGACCGCTCTGCTGGTTATCATGCCGCCATTCATAGGGAAAGCTAAACAAAGTAGTACCTGTTTGGTAACCAGCTGCCCGTAATCCTGAAATTAAGCCATCGTAGGTATGCTGGATTGGGTCCAGCACCAAACTAGTATGATAACTGGCACCGGTGGGTTCAGGCAGATAGCCAACAAACTGCCTCAATAAGGCGTTTGGCACCGGCATTGAGCCAAGTACACCGGGCACCACGATGACTGGTCGTTGTATGTGCACCTCACTAGTAGCAACCTGGTCATTCACCCACAAACCGGCCCCAGTCGCAGCCCAGACCCGGTTGCCTCCGGAAGCCACGCTATAAACGCGAGCATCGAGCTCGCTATGGGCCAAAGTGCCGCTGTACTCGCCTAAGAAACGGTAAGGAAAACCAATGCTCCAAGTGCCATAAAAGGCTCGATTATTGTTTACGGCCAAACCACTTATTCGCAGATCACTACCATAATAGGTCCCATTAAGTTCTCCTGCTCTAGCTAGCCTAACCCAATTGGCACCGTCGTCCTGCGATCGGAACAAACCATCGGCCGAACCCTCCCATAGCGTTTTGCCCTTGGCAACAATCGATTCAGCGCTACGACCACCTCCCAAAAAGCGCCAGGAAACGCCATAGTCTTCACTCGAATAAACCCCATTAGCAGCGGCATCATAAAGACGGTGGCGCTCAAAGTCGTATTCAAGCCAAGCGCTACCGCCATCCGGTGGTGTCAAAATCGCGACGCTACCGTCAAGTCCAAACCTAAATAGCTGCTGGGGCGTTCCGGCGCCATCATACATCGCTGCAAACAAATACTGACTGGTGGCAACTAAAGCCTGGGTTATTTTGCGAGCCGATAGGCCGGAATCAAATAAGCGCCAGCTGACTCCGGCATTATCACTGATATAAACCCCTGCGTCGGTACCGGGATAAAGCCGGTCGCTGACAACTGGGTCGTATTCTATTTGGCGAGTCAGGCTAGGTACGGCAGAACTTCGCCAAGTTATACCGCCATCTCGCGTCAGTTGCAAACTACCGTTTGCGACCGCCGCAACCTCATTAGGCCGCCAGCGATTCACCTTTACAAGGCTGATAGTGCTGTTTTGAAAAGCTATATTACTCCATCCCACAGCGTTAACTGCCGCTATTGGTCTTATAAATAATGGGTAAATCAATGCTCCTATAACCACTCCTAGCACTAGTTTTTTGATCACAATTTACTCCTCTGTTACTGCCTAAACTCCGTTATACATGATCGAGATTAACAAATTCTTATAAAGTTCAACTTTGTTCCAAAATAGCCGTTAATTATATCGGTATTTTTGTAAGGTTGGGGTTTGACTGAATCTAAAGAAAAGACTAAATTTGATAGGTGCCAGCAATCGCTGTATAAGCAAATAAATACCTAATATTACTGGGGATCTATGAGCCGCCACCTGCGCCAAATTACTGCCGTATTTTATGAAAATTTGGAGACTCTAGCTTCTGCCTCATCTGATGAACCATTACCGGAAATTTCATCTGCACCCAAGGGGCTTAACGAATCCCAGCTTGAATTGTTATCTCAAGATATTGAGGTGCCGTTCGAGCAATCTCCCGAAAACAGCAATCCAATTCTTCCCTAGGCTATGGCTTGGCTTTTTTAGTGTCTTGACAGTTCGGTTTTTGTTCGGTATATTTGATCGCAGGGGATGCCTTTAAGTTGTGAGGGGGTAGATTATGGCCACACGCCAAACTTCCATTGAGGATCTGCGGGTGTATACAGCCAGCAGAAAACTAGAAGATAAGGTTTACGAGCTGGTCCGCTCGTTGCCGCAAACCGAGTTTTATCGGTTAGGAAATGATTTGAGGCGCAGCAGTGCCGCGATATCGCATTATATTAGTGAGGCCTTTCGCCGTCATAGCATAGGGCTTAAGATAGAGGCTTTACACCTGGCACGGGTTGAAGTTGAACAACTTAACCAGCATCTTGATGAGAGCTCACAGCGCGGCTACGCTAATGCTAGCGAGCTCAAAGCCGAAGCCGTCGGCGTCACCAAACAGCTGTGGGGGTTGATTCACTATTTTCGCGGCCGCCAGGCCAGTCATACGACTACCCATCGAGGGCAAGCCGTTGATGAGCTTATGGCCGCCCGCGGCTAATCAAAGTAGCGGACGGTTCCAAAAGGAATCTTATCCTTCATCGGGTTCTTAGATTTAACTACTGCCGCTGGCACTAGGGATAGTTCACCATACCGATCGTTAACTTTATTTATAGCTCCCTCGAGTTGGTTTCTTCTGAACTCGGTGTCTCTAAATAGGCTGGGCTGGTCCAGCTTGACTGGCTCTAGGCCGTAGCTGGTCATGACTAACGACGTAACGGTATAGCCTAGCCGGCTAGTAGCAAACAGCGCTAACGCCCTCTGGTACAGCTGGTCGGTACGATAGGCGCTAGTGGGCCACATCTTACGCTCATACCAGCCAGAACGCCGGTAACGGCCGTCCCAGCCCACCTCCGAATAACCCAAGCCCAATGCCAGGCCACGAGCTGCTAAATCGTTTTTCTTAAGACGACGAGCAATCTTATGGCAAGCCTTGTGCAGCAGTGTCGCCAGCTCCTCTGGGTCAGAAGTCCTATGTTCTAAAACGTAGCTCCTGCCGACCGACCTGATCCCATACTGCACCTCTGTTTCATAGCCCCTTAGTTTAAAATACCAGTGATGACCATTAACGCTCTTAAAAACCCTCCTGAACAGCAGCCAGTATGGCGCCCTAAAAAACTCCAGTGGCGTGTAGATGCCAGCCTCATTTAGTCTTAGTTGATTACGTTTTTTAATATATGGCAGATCAACCAAGTCCATCACGGCATAAATTGACTCTAAACTATCACGATCAATCGTTAATAAACCGTCCGGCTTCATGAAAGAAGCCGCCACCTTGGCTAGCCACCGGTTCTGGCCGATACCAATATTTACGGTCATGTAATTGCCTATCTCATCTTTAACCCGATGTTTAATCTCGGCCGCTACATCTTCTAGGGGGCGACCTTTAAGCACCGCTTTCATACCCCTAAAGTCGATCACCCCCTCATCAATCGATTTCATATAAGCTACTGGCGAGTAACTCTCAAATATGGCCCGAAGCTTTCTATGTACGAACTGATACTTGGGGGCATCACTCTCTAGCATGATAAATCCCGGGGCTCGTAATCGAGCGTCCTTTTGCCGAGTACCAATTGAAATACCAAGGCGCTTGGCTTCGTATGAAGCAGTAATACAAATTGAGTAGTCATTAATGCGATTGGTGATACCAACCGGCTTGCCTCGCAGTAGAGGGTTGGCCTGCTGCTCGGTCATGGCGAAAGCACTATTAAGATCAATGTGCATGATCTCTGGTGGTTCAGGGTTAATGTGGGCTGCAAAAATGCCCGATCTAATCGCCATAATAAACCTCTACCAGGGTCCATTCCGCAGTCTCGGCGTCGAACTCTACCCTAAAAGCCGTACCCCCAGATGAAAAACCCAGTATATGGATGCGCCTAGATCCCCTGCGCTCAACATGATAAAGACCCTCCATCTGAACCCTAAAACGCTTTCGGCCCCACCTTAAAATAAAAGGCGTAATTCGAACCGAGCCCTCGGGTGTATGCCCAAAGCCAGCCAAAACCGCGACTCTGCTGTTAACCTTTTCAAACCTCGACATACTCCCCCGATCGACTAAATACTAGCCGAACATAAGGCGAACATCAAGCATTAGCGTTAAGCCATGCTCTATCGCTGGATTGGTTCTAACAGGTTGGCGCTATTGTTAGCGGTGCTATTAACCGCAGTTGAAACCAAAGTCTTGATCATATCACCGGCCGGATAAGAGTCTAGCATTAGCGCAGCCTGCTCCGGTGCAATTAAAGAATTGAGCCAATGCTGTTCCTCGCTCTCCTCTAGGATTACCGGCATGCGATCATGCACCGCTGCTACCAGATTATTAGGAGTGGTTGTAATGATCGTAAAGCTGTAAGAAACATGGCCATCATCGTCTTGGCGTTTGGCAAAAAGGCCGGCCAGCGAAAAGATCTCGGCCCCCTTAACCGTAAAATAAACCGGCTGTTTGCGGTTGGCCTCTGTGCTCTCCCATTCGTAAAATCCACTGGCAGGAACCAAGCAGCGGCCGGTTTTCATTAAGGGTTTATAGGTTGGCTTTTCTAAAATTGTTTCGGCCCTGGCGTTAATCATTGAATAGCCGGCATTAAGGCTTTTAGCCCAGCCTGGTATAAGTCCCCACCTGGCCTGAACCAAGCCATCAGCTGTAACAATCGGCGCAAACTGGGTTGGGGCGACATTGTAGTTTGGCGCTCGATAACCACCAGGATCGGTCGCGTTGTAACGCTTTTTAAGCTGATTGACCTCAGATATGAGGGTAAAACGTCCACACATGTAAGTAATTATACCGATATGCCCCTAAAATCGAGCAAACCGAAATGGCTTATCCCCTTTTGGACTAACTTTTCCACCTGGCTAATTACCAGTTACATGACTACATATTGTCATATTTATCATAAAAGTCTTTACAGCGCCATGACGGTTCCCTACAATACCTCTTGTGGTAAGGAAGCTCTCGGTCGCGGTTACGACGTAATCGCCACATGCCGGGGGCCTTTTTTTGCACTAATACCAGGTTTACGGGAGGCTAATAAGCAGTGAAATGTCCCTTTTGCCGCGGTGAAACCACCGACGTGTTCAACACCCGCCCTACCAAGTTCGGTACCCAAATCTGGCGGCGGCGGCGTTGCCTGGAATGCGGCGAGTCTTTTACCACCTACGAACAGGCTGATTTGGGTTTTCTAAAAGTCATTAAGAAAGATGGCAAAAAGGAGCGCTACTCTAGGGCTAAGCTGTTTTCGGGCATTTATGGTGCGTTTCTTGATATTAAAGCCAAGCAAAACGCCGTTGATGCGGTAACCGACACGGTCGAGGCCAAGCTACTAGATGCCAGACAGGCCGAAATGACGGTCAGCCAGATTGCCAATATTGTGCTGCAAACCTTAAAGCACTATAGTACGGCAGCATTTGTGCGCTATTTGGCCAACCAAACCGATCTGGCAAATGAGGCTCAACTGAAGCGCGAGCTTAAACGCTACTAAAATTAAATGTGTGCTTTTATCAATAAATTACCCACCGATTGGTGGGTAATTTATGGCTTAAGCAAACAATCTCTAAAATGTAACGCGTTACTTGGTGGCGGTTGGGTCGGCTCCGGCGGCTTTATCTTGAGGCTCTTTTCGAGTGCCTCCATCATTTGAGTCAACGACTTCACTGTCCTCCACTGCGCCCTCGGGCATTTCGGCCTTCTCGTCAATCTCGGCATCAAGCTCTTCGAGCTCCTCGTCGCTACGTGGCGGCTCTACCTTTGCGATCACTTCTTCGAGAGCGGTTAAAAGCTCCACGCCTTCGGGGATTTTAAGATCAGCGACGGTAATGGTTTTATCAAAGTCATCTAAAACGCTAATGTCGACTTCAAAGCTCTCGGGTAGATTGCCCGGTAACGCCTCGATTTCGATGGTCTCGATTGGGCGAATCAGGCTACCCTCTTGCTGGTAGACGGCGGTTGATTCACCGGTAAAGTGCAGCGGAATCTCGGCCTTGAGCTTTTCATCCATCTTAACCAGATAAAAGTCGATGTGCGACAGATGACCGTTACGGACATTACGCTGGACATCTTGAATGCGGGCATTTTTCATTCGCTCATCATCGATCTTTAGTCCGATAATCTTGTTGCCACCAGCTTGGGCATAAACCTTATCAATTATCTTGGTCTCTACCGCGACAGACTGGGGCTCGGAACCATGACCATAAACCACAGCCGGAGTTTGACCGGCCAGGCGCAGGGCTTGGTTGCTTTTGCCTCGTTGCTCACGAGTACTTAATGAAACGGTGATCTTATCGGTAGACAAAACTAATCTCCTAAACTGTTACTGGGCCGCCGTTATTAATACTGTTGTGGCTTAAAAACTACTTGCTTCGAATGAAACCGCCACGCTTACGCGAGATATAGCGGTGAAAATCGGCAATTTCTCCGGGGGTGATGGCGCCCATCGAAGCAAACTTAACCTCTTCGGCGCTGCGCAAATCGGTTTTAGTCCGCTTGGGGGCCTTTCCACCGGTTGAAATGGTAGCCAGTACCGGTAATGAGCACTCATGACAGTTCAATTGCATAAAGCAAAACTGGTTGAGCTCACCCAAATAGGTGATGTCCTCTAAAAAGTAGCTAGTATCGCAAGAGGGGCACTTATAGAACTCCTGAAGGTTGTTAATCAG
Source organism: Candidatus Saccharimonadia bacterium (assembly GCA_046597065.1). GTDB lineage: Bacteria > Patescibacteriota > Saccharimonadia > UBA4664 > SCTI01 > JBKJLI01. Next base: position 188,975 of record JBKJLI010000003.1, on the reverse strand, counting down.
GTCTTGCAGATGTTTACGACTCATAAAGGGCTCCCCACATTACGAATTCATTATACCTGATGGGGTGGGCTGGGGCTAGTGGCTAAAAATGCCTCTGCCAAGTGGTTGTTAGCGGGCTGTGGTACCGCCACGCTTAGCAGAACGATTAAGGGCTGCAATCAACACCCCAACTGCCACAAACATAATGATTAGAGCCACTAGCTTTTCAAAGCTGTGTAGCGATAATGAAACCAACCCAAAGCCGGCCGCCATCAGATAAAGCAGCAGTACTGCTCGGCGCTGGCTTAAACCGGCAGCCAACATTAAATGGTGCAAGTGCTCGCGATCAGCAGTAAATGGATGCGTGCCGCGACGGATGCGCCGGATTGCCGCCCACAGCGCATCGATAATCGTAAAACCTAACACTAATACGGCGGTGGCTAGCTTACCACCAGAGTAAATGGCCAGCATTGCCAGTGTTAGGCCCAAAAAGTAGGCGCCAGAATCCCCCATAAAAATCTTCGCCGGGTAAAAATTAAAGGGCAGAAAGCCAAGCGCCGATCCGGCCAAAATAATGGCTAGTAGTGCCACCAGCGGCTGGTTGACTTCTGGGCTAATGGCCAGCGCAAACAGTACCAGGGCGGCGATGGCCGAAACTCCCCCGGCCAGCCCGTCCAGCCCGTCTAAAAAGTTGATGGTATTAACCATACCGACCATCCATAAGATCGAAATCAAATTACCAATGGGTGTGATGTGGTAGGTGTGGCCAAGTGCGTCAAAAGCAAAGCGGCCAGCAGTAAGGTCTATCTGCCCGCCAAAAGGGCTGGTGATGCTAACAATGCCAATGCCTCCAGCTAAAGCCACGCAGGCCGCCACTATTTGCCAGCCCAAGCGTGCCCAGCTGCTAACGCCGCGGATATCATCGATGGCACCAACTACGGCTAAGATAGTGCAGCCCAGCAGCAGGGCGACCAACTCGCGGCCAAAGGGCATAAACAACAGCGCCACAACAATAAAGCTGATTACCATGGCCAGGCCGCCCAGATATGGCACTGGGGCAAGGTGGATTTTGCGATCGCCGGGTTGAGCCAGCACTCCCTTGCTAACAGCCAGTTTGCGAATAAGCGGTGTTAGGATAAACGCGATACCAAAGGCGGCTACAAAGGCCCACAGGTAGTTAACACTTGCAATCTCGTAAATCACGATTAGGCTGGCTCCTCGGTGGTACCTGGCATGTCATCACCCCCGGACTGGTCGTGACGATGCTTAACCGTTACCTGAAATTCTAAATAGCGACCAAGCATTAAACGAGTTTGAGCATCAATCGCCGCCATCGAACTAAAGCCAATCCCCACTACCGGCAACAACACCCATTGCAGCACCATCGCAAAGCTGCGGCGGCGGGTGTAACGCGAAGGCCTGGGCGGCAGCGAAATAACGCTAATGGCCACGGTAATTACCAGTGCGATCAGGGCAACATTTTGCAGACGGCTAGCGATGATTGGAAGCTGATGGGCCAGCTCTAGGTGGCTAAAGCGCTCATTTAAAAACAGCGGTAACCAAGCTACATAGGCAATGGTTAGCGCGGCGGTGGCCCAGCTAAAGTGGCCTTCAAACAGCCGCCAGATATGCACTATCTTGCTGCCCCAGCCAATCCGGTGGTTACGAATTGACTCGCGCACTACATAGCCAAAATCGGACACGCCCCAAGCCCAGCGGCGCAACTGCTTGTACTGGGCCACAAAGGTTTTGGGGTAGGTTTCGGCCAGTACGGCATCTTGATACACCGGTACGTAAAGCGGCACCACCTCGTGATCGCCGTCGAAGGTAAAATAGCTGCGCCAGAACTGATGGCCATCTTCGACAATAGTGCTAACACTCCAGTAATCGGTTTCAATTAAGGCTTTTAGGCTTTGGGCGTGGGCGGCAAAGTTGCGCAGACGGTGCGGGCGCATGGTTTCTATAAGTAGCCAAAACGAGTTATTGGTAGCTATCACACGCATTGGGGCCGGCGCATCCCAAATGTTGTTGTAGAACATTGGCACCGGTTGGTAAGACTTGCGCAAACGGTTGGGATTTATGCAGTAGCTGTAGCTAAGCAGTGAAAAGTACTGACGACCGGCGCGATGGTCGGAATCAAAGGTGGTCACCACCACTCGCTCGGGATCGATAGCCTCGGCCAGAATGTCGGCAGTAGCTTGGCGACCGGCATAGGTAATGTTACCTCCTTTACCACGAACCTCGCCAGCAATCCCATCGGGGTGCTTAATGGCTTTGGCATAGGCAAAGCGATGGCCGTAGCGCTCAATTAACTCTAAGGCAATACGTTCGGTGTCGGGGCCCCCGCGCTCCTCGTAAGCAATTACTAGCATGATTTGCTTGGCTGGGTAGTCGACTTCTAGTAGCGCCCTTACTGATGGCTCTAGTATGTCCTGGGGCTCATTGTAGGTAGCCAGAATCACCAAATGGTATAACGATGCCGGATCCATAATGGCGGCTTGGCGATCTTCGATAGTGCGCAGGGTGTCGATTTCGGACTTGATTGCTAAATAGCGGCGGCGCTGGCGACGAGGTTCGGCCTCGAACTGAAGCGGTCGTGTGATATGGGGGTGACGTGCAAGTAAGTCGCGCAGGCGGCGTTCGGCCAAGCGGCGGTAATGGTCTGGCTGGCGCAGCCAGTCGACCCTCTCCCCCCAATCGATCTGTTCTGATTTATGTAGCCGACGGTAACCGCGGATTAAAAATCCACTCAATCGAAAGGCTTTAATTAACCAGATTAAATCGAAGGCCACGATAAAGTAGGCCACCCACAGGGGTTGGAAAAAACTCAGCAAGATTGGTGCAATCAGAAACGACCAAGATACCATCCCAGGAAAGATTTCTAGCCCCCGTATAAACCAGCGACGATCGGTTAAAAACTGGTACTGCGTACTTGGGGCGGCCATGTTAAATCACCACCGCAAAGGCCGAGCTGATTACTAAACACAGCACTGCCACAGTTGCAGCGCCAATCAGTAAAAAGAAGCTTGCTAACCGGTTTCGCTGAAAACTCTTGGCAGCTAGCAGCCCGTTGGCCACGGTAATTACTGCTCCAAATAAGGCCAGTCGATAATTTTGGTACCAACCACCCACTTGATCAAAACCCACCAGGCTCTGGTAATGAATAGGCACTGGGTAGTCAACGCGATGAACCCGGCCCACCACCAGTACAATCGTGATGATATTAACGGCCACGGCAACGAACAAAGTCGCCACCGAAATGGGATCGTGCATCAAGGGATGCTGCCGGATGACGGATGGGCGCAGGTGCGCCAACGCCTCACGCAGAGCGTTGAAATTCATGACGATATTATATCATCTGGCGGCCCTGATAATCCCTCTTGTGCTTGAACAATTTGCTTCTTCATATCAAAATAGGCAAAGTCAATACGCCCCTTGAAAGGATACTCGATGGATACGCTGGCCCCACAGGACCGCGCCAGTCTGCGTCGAGCAATCGACAACGCGGTGGCCCAAAAAGCTCGTGAAACCGAAGCGCGCCACATTCGTAAGCTGGAAATCCGCCTAATTAAAGCTGAGCTGGAATACGGCAATAGTGCTTTCGCCAAAAAGTGCCGGGTTACCTGGTTTGTGCTTTGCACTGTCGCCCAAAACACCAGGATGCCGTTGGAGCAAATGCAGGGCGGAAACAGACAACCCGAAGCTACCGCTGCTCGCCAATGGTGCATCTTGCTACTTTGCCGGCTGAAGCCTCTTGGCTACTTCGACAGCGACTTGGTAAAAATGTTTGGGCTAAAGTCTTCCTCACAAGTTGCGCATGATCGCTTTGCGGCGATGAAGCGGCTGCAACTGTCAACGCAGCTACACCAATGGGTGCCAGCTCTGCACCTAGACGCGTCAACAATGCTCGGCGTGCGGGTAACTGGCAACCCGCTTGTTCATCCGGTTAAAGTGTCCGGTCGTAACAGAACCGGCCGCCCCACTATGACCGACACCAAAAGATGGCTGGCAGAAGTTGGTGTTTCGCTAGCCGACTTTTATGCCCAGCACCGAGTCTCAGACCTAACGCCAGGCCAGGAGCGGCAGCTTTCCGAGCTACTTGTAGAACGTATGGCCCTTAGGGCTGATATTGCTCTAAGGGAGCTGAAACCATAAAGGGGTGGATCTTGAGCCATGGGCTTGGGATCCACTCCTTCTAGTATTACTCGCAATTATTTGGTTCAATTAATAGGTCTTACGCCGATGTAGCTCAGCTGGAAGAGCAGTGCTTTCGTAAAGCAAAGGTCGGCGGTTCAAATCCGCCCATCGGCTCCATTGGCGGGTATAGTTCATCGGTAGAACGCGACCTTCCCAAGGTTGAGAGAGGGGTTCGATTCCCCTTACCCGCTCCAGGACTTATAACAACAAAGCTCCCAGGTGGGAGCTTATTTACATCGAGCGAATAGGCTTGGGCTTGGGTCGTTCATGACGCTCGGCCAAACTCTCAAACTCTTGCTTGCCGGATATTAAATTTTTGGCCTCTTCTAAACTCATAAAAAACAGATTCGGATCTAAATACGGGTTGGCCCGTAATGATTTGATTTTACTTCCCCTTGAGCGACCCATGTTTTACCCTCCCCAATTCGTTAAGTTACATGAGTTAGTATCGCTGAGTCCTTACTTGGTAACATTGGTGCGAGTTCCAAAGCTGTGACTGTTATAAATGTTAGTTTTGGAAGAACCGATCAGCCAGAATTAATATTGTAGATAGGTCTTGTAAATGTAGCCGTCTTTACCATTTACAGATACCCCCTGCCAGGTGGGGTCGCTATCATTACGCAGCGTTACAACGGTGCCACCATCAAGATCTAGCACAATAGCTGTTGAGGTACTTTTACCGGCACGCATATGCACAAAAGAGACTGTAGCTGCAGTTTTGGCGGCCGGTGCCGCTGGTGGGGCCACAACTGGTGCCGGCGCTGGGGTAGGCTGAACCACGGGGGCTGGGGTAGGTGCTGGCTGAGGCTGAGCCACCTCGACTTTAGCGGGAGCTGGTGCGTAAACGGCAGTAAGCCCAAGCTGGTGCGCTAGATCACTAATGGTTGGCCGAACTACCTCTAAGTAACTCAAGCTAAACGCTAAGGCTAAAACGGCAAAAACTACCACCAGGTGGTCGGCAAACCGGTGTGGTACCGCCCGCTCTTGCATTGCTCTAGGTGTGGTAATAAGTTATATAAACGTAATAGGCGCCGGCTATCAAGGCGGATAATACGATGAGTAGAATGATAAATCGCCCAAATGCCGGCCAAAACTTACGCCTTGGGGCGCTGCCACTCGGCATTGGCAAAGCTGCAGCTATGGGTTCGGCCTTTTTGGCTGCCTCTTTTTTAGGCTTAGCTTTGTGTCCGGGGGTGGTTTTAAGCTCGGGCTTTTCAACTGGTTTAGGTTCACTTGCTGGCTTACGAAGATCGATGACATTGCCACTGCGCTTCGAGGAAATCGCAACCGGAGGACGACTTGCGGCCGGCGATGTCGAGGATGCTCGCTTGGCCACGGCGTCAATGCTACGAGAGCTTCGAATTGGCTTAGATGTTTCTTTTGGATCCATAGTCTCTTTATTATAGGTCATCGATGGCTAACGATTCAACTTATGCTTAACTTTTTATGCCGATTTAACAGATTGCAACCGACGGTATTTGGTGCTAGTATAAATCAGTTATTCAAGGTGTGGGCTCGTGGTGTAGAGGCCTAACATGCCTCCCTGTCACGGAGGAGATCGCCGGTTCGAATCCGGTCGGGCCCGCCATTGGACTTATTCAGCTATTTATTGTATGATATTCAGCATCTCAAGGTTTTTTGCCGTGAGCGTACACCACCAACCAGGAGGATACGGTAAAATGATTTGGTTCATCGATGCAGCTCTGATCATCGTCATCATTGTGTTGATGGCAATCACGCTTCAGTTGCGGGCCAAGAACAAGGCCCGCAATACCGAGGAACTGGAGCTCCAAGATTTGGAATTCCGCGCCAAGTTCTTGCAGGCCTTCAAGTTCAATGCCCCACGTAACGATGCCCAACTGGCTGAACTTCAGCCCAGAGTCATCGAGACGCTCATCGAACTTGGTTCTACTCAGCCCTACCTCATCGAAGTAGCCAACAGCCATATGGTTCACGGAGACCCTGCCGGTGGAGTGGTAGCAATCTTGGCAAGCGCCTTCGACTCACAGAGTCCGAATGGGAGCCGAGCGCGATACAAAGCGATGCGCGAGCTGGCTCTTGCAGCCGGTTTTGATCGCGACCAGCTTGATGAGCTAGATCTCAAGATCAGCGAATCGGCTAAGTCTAAGGCACTACCCACCTAACCCACCTCAGCTGGGGCTAGATCTGTGCAAACCCCGGGCAGACTCTCAAATAACCGGAGAGTCTGCCGCCGCCCCTTAAGGCTTATGCCATGAGGGGCTTTTTGATTAAGTTGGCTACAAGCATATAAATATTTACCGCTAGACTATTGCCCAGATATATCGTACAATAAGTCGTTCTCACGTCCTCGATGTGCGACGCACCCCGAAACCTGGAGGCTTAAGCCGAATGAAGAAATTTAAGTACGGCCTTACATTTACTGAGCTCGCTGTGATCATGTTGATCATCTTGATCTTGGGCGCCATCGCCTATCCAACGTTCTCGAACGAAAAGCACAAATCCGAGACGGCTCGTGCGGCGGCTGTTAAAAAGCGTGACTTTGGCAAGGTCAAGCTAACCCAGATGTCGCTCTGGAACACCTGGAAGGATCCTCAGAACGGAGAACTCAGGCGATGTCTGACGATTCTCTCGCTAACCCAGCAGCCCGAAGGCCAGCACAATGTAGTCTACGGTACTTCTGCGCCGACGATCACCACCAACTGCAAGTAGTTCTTACGCCCTGGAGGCAATAGTTTAAATGCGCGATCATGAGACTGTTCAGGTCTTTGCCTGTGTGATCTTCGTTGCGTTGATCACCGGATTTATCGGCCCAGGGGTTGCCGTTGGTGCAACTCTGGTACTGATGATCCTCAGCTGAAACAGGCCTAAAGAGCCCGAAGGAGATGACTTAAATGTCTTTGCCTTCGGGCTCTTCTTCGTTTGATTCTATGATTCTAGCTTAGGCTGCTTGCTAAATCAGCTAAGTGTGTTTGTAGTTGCTTATGTCTAGCATCATCGTGTGGCAGCTTGCCTTCCCTAACTGCACCTCTCACAAACGGTATTGATACTTGTTCGCGCAGTGGCTGCATACGCAACTCAATCACAACCTGGCGTAACTGCTCTACCGCACGTAGACCCCCCGATACCCCTCCATAGCTTACAAAGCTAACGGGTTTGCCGGTCCACTCTTTGTATAAATAATCGATGGCGTTGTTTAGTCCTGCCGAGTAGCCATGATTATATTCTGGCGTAACTATAATAAAACCATCGGCTTCATCCACGATTTTAGACCACTTTTTAGTGTGATCGTGCTGGTAATGACGCATTGCGGGATGATTCGGCTCATCTAATATCAGCGATGTTTTTCATATATACTCCTTGGGATCTATTACTATACATTTTAAAGTATAGAATTATGGTGCATAATAGAATCGTTATGAAAACTACCCATAAAATTCTGTCCCCCATCGAGCCCAAGAGCGGCTGCATTGCCACCAGTTTAAAAGTAGTTGGCGATCGCTGGTCGGGGCTGATTTTGCGCGATATGGTTGATGGCCCGCGGAGGTTTAGCCAGCTGCAAAACTCGCTGGTTGGAATTAGCCCGCGCACACTATCACAACGACTGGATGATATGGAGGCCGGCGAGATTATTACCAAGGAATCATTCCATGAGGTGCCACCGCGCATCGAGTACACCCTTACCGATAAGGGTAGGGATTTAGTGCCAATTCTTCGAGCCATGGCCAAGTGGGGCGACAAGTACCAAAACGGCGGCTGTTAAAACATCAGCCCAAATATTGAGTTCTTATCTGAAAACGGCTAGAATGCGCTTGCCTAGCTGTGTTGGGTGGTCTGGATTTAAAGATTCGTCGGATGCCCGCATCGCCAGTTGCCTATAAAGCACGCGGCGAGTTGCAGTCCTACTGTTCCAACGGTAGGAATCGGCTCTCGTAATGTCGGGGGTCTAATGGCGTGACTGCCACCGCTGCGTTCTCCGACCAAGCTGTGGTCGGGGCGCGGGGAGCAGGTCCGCTACAGCGCCAGCGCCCTATCGCCCCCGTGCCTCGCGGTACGGACGGGCACCAAGGCCGAGGCCGCGCCAGCTATGGGTCGAATTTGACCTGCAAGCATGGCCAGGCATTTAGTTAAGGTGAGTAAAAAGTAAATATGTGCCGGTGGATCCTTCCAGACCACCCTTGCTGGGCAACCAACTGAAAGGCAATATGTTCCTTGAAATCGAGCAGCTTACGGCAAATACGCCGGGGCAGCCCGGCTTTAACTCCTACTGGAAAGAGGTTAAGGGCAAGCGACGGTTGATCCATGACCCCAACGATCATACCCGAGTTGTCCAGAGCCGACTACTGGTCGTACTGCGGCGCCAGGGGCTCCCTAACCTCTATGCCACGGCAAAGCCTGGTAGTTCAATAGTCGACAACATTCTTCCCCATCGTGAGAATCGGTACGTGGTTGGCTACGATCTATACCGGGCCTACGAAAACGTTGACGGGCTAAGGTTGGCGGCCTGTTTCGGTAACGGAGCAGACCAGCTCTCACTGCTTGGTGATGAGGCAGTGATGAGGTTTTTGCAAGACTACTGCCTGCTGGGCAGTGGCAAAGGGCTACGCTTCGGCGGGCCGGCATCGCAAGACCTGTTCAACCTGTACTGCCGGCAGTATCTCGACTTTGACATAGGCGTTCTGTGTCGGCGATGGGGCGTTACCTACACCCGTTATGTCGATGACCTGACTTTTAGCAGTCAACAGCCGATTGGTAAGCACAAGCGCCGGGCACTACGCGGAGCCATTCGAGCAGCCGGCTTTTCAATCTCACGATCGAAGGCCCAAGTAATTGATCTGGAGAAGCATCAGCGGATCGTGATCGCTGGAGTTGGGCTGGAGTACGGTGGACGTTTGTTCGTTCCCGGCAAACAGCGGAGAGAGATCGAAAAACTGCTCAGGGCACGTAGCCGTGGTAGCAATGTTGATCAAGCTCTCCTGGAGGGCCATATTGCGCATTTCATGTCTATAATGGCAAACAGCGGTCCATTTGGCGATCCATCTCATCGTCTGTCTGAGCGTGATTTACGGATCTACTACGCCCACTTGCAAATGGGGGGTCGATACAATTGCGGCGCGAGGAGTTAAATCTCCTGGCGCCGCCCAACGGACTTATTTAGCGCCTTACGGCTTGATGTACTGCTGAACCTTGGCTTTCTTTAACTCATCCTGCACGTACTGATCGAAATCGATGCTTTTAATTAGGATGTGCGAGGCCTGAACCTGGTCGTCCTTTTTGGCGGTTACCTTAATAATGTGGTAGCCGTAATCGGTTTTTACGATTCCAGAAACCTGGCCAACTTGTAGGCCAAAAGCGGCCTCTTCGAACGGCTTTACCATTTGGCCCTTACCAAAGAACCCTAGGTCACCACCATTAGCGGCTGAGCTATCTTGAGAGTACTTTTTGGCTAGTTCGGCAAAGTCGCCACCGGCTTGAACCTGCTTTAAAACGTCCTCTGCCTTGCTTTTGGCCTGGGCGTTTAAGCTTTCATCGCCCTTAACCTTGTCGGATACTTGCTGCTTTAAGACCTGGAACTCAACCTTGCGCTTAAGATCGTTTAAGTCCCAACCATAGTACTTTTTTAAGACTTCCTTAACCTTGGAGTCGCCACCGGCCGACTTGGTAATCTGGTCGATGTTTTCCTTTACCTTGTTCTTATCAAGCTTGATCTTATGCTTCGCGGCAATTTGTCGAATCATCGACTCTTGCTTAAGCTGATCGATAACCTGCTCTTGCAGCTGCTTTAACTTGGCCTTACCTTCTTTGGAATTAAAATCGACGGATGGCTTGTTATCATCGGTAGTCTGGCTCTGGTAGTAATGCTTAATAGAGTTAACTTCGAACAAGTAGTTAGAATAGCTGACCCAGTGGCCATTAATGCTTTCGGCTGGATACGGCACAACCGAAGCAACCACTTGAGTAATGCGACTATCATTCTTGTACTTATATATCAGTATTCCAAACACCAACAAGAAAATGGCGATAAAACCGGCAACAATGCCACCAATTAGCCACCAGTTACGCGGAAGCGAGGGATTATTGGATTTTATTTCTGGAGCGTTATCGCCGGTGTTAGGCATGACGCTAGTAACGGATGCGTTAATCGGTGCATCAGTTTTGGTTTTGGGGGTCGACTTGGTCTTGCTGGCAGACTTGCGCGCCGGCTTCTTATTCTCTTCCAACGGGAATACTCCTTATGCTGTAAATAGCTTACCTTAGTTGATTGGCGGTGTCGAGGTAACCGAGTGAGCCACCTTCATCATCTGGGTATGAACCTCTTCGGGGTGATATATCGATTTTAACACCCAATCACCGGTGTAGGTTTGTACTGTAATATCACCAAACTTAAGTAATGCCGCCTGCAGCCCTTTAATGTGGTAGTTAACCGACTGCACCTTATCAAACCCGACCTCGCTAACCTTGCGGTTAAAAAAGCCGTGTTGGCGAATATCAATAAGGCGCAGGTCGGTAATAATATATACGCTGTAATACCAACCCACCCAGTGGTAAAACCAGTACACCAATACTAGCAAAGGGATGATTAAAAATATCTTAAGTGCGAGATCGGATAACGGCCATAACAGAAGAGGCCCCGTTCCTGCCAAAATAGCTAGCATGCCAAAAATTAGCTCCATCCGCATCACCACTGGATGCTGGCGAAATACTAGTACCACGGTTTCGTCGTCGTGTTGCCCCGGAAACTCCTTGGCGGTTTGATTGGATTTTTTGGCCATGCAAGTATTTTACTTGTGCGCCGAGGCTTTGACCATAAGCGCTCTTAATACACCATCTGGTATAATTTCGGCTAGCGTGCCCCGGTAGCTCAGTGGATAGAGCGCCTCCGTCCTAAGGAGGGCGTCGGGAGTTCGAATCTCTCCCGGGGCGCCAATGGACTTATGCTTACATCGAGACATAATCTGAATTACAACTACACCATCCCGATCTTTCAATAAGGATGGTAAATCATGTCGGCAGCAGCCGCAGTTACGTCGCAGTGGGATCGAGCACTTGCGGCAGTTGAAGATCCGTTTGCACCGATCGCCGGAATCGATGTCGGCCCTTTTGCTGGCATCACCCACGAAAAGGCCATGCTGTTTAGAGTAACTATGAGAGGTTACTTGGTCCGAGTTGCCGGAACGGGTATCTTCCCTTCAAATGGCACCCCGCAGACCTATGTGGTACGAGACCTCACCCTGCCGGGTGACGGATGGGACAGCATGGGTCTGGGTCCATTTTGGATGGGCTACGAACTCAGGTTGTGCGACCCGGACAGACCGCAGAATGGTCGCCACATGGGGTTGTGTTCAGTGGCCGAACTCGAAGTTCTAGAGCACACCCCACGCTACGTATGCTCCAAGTGCGGTCGTTATCGCTCTAGGAGCGACATTCACCTGCACTACTACGACACTTGGCCCAACGAATGGTGGGAAGTCGATCGCAACAATTGGCCAAGAATGTACGAAACGGAGTGTCTCAGCCATCACCTCACGGGCCACTGCCAGTAGTTGAGATGCAACCAGGCGAGGCCGGCGATAAGACCGGCTAGCCCTAGGGCCAGGATATTCCTGGCCCTTTAACTATTTAGGTATGGCGACTTTGAACACTATATTTATCAATATTGTCTTCACACCTAGTCATTTACTAATTATCAGTACGCTAAGCAGCTACTTTGTAGGTTTGTGAGTACCGACATTATGAACCGTAGAATGGTTGTAGATTTCACTACCATTAAACCAGTGAGCAACCTCTACTTTAGCTTCAGCCAGATCACCCGATGCATGCACTATGTTAGGGATTCCGATACCCTCTCCATCGGCGTGACCATAGCTTATATGTGCAAAATCACCACGAATTGTACCTGGTGGAGCACTTTTTGGTTCGGTCGGACCAACCATCTTACGCACTAGTTCAACCGCTTCGATACCTTCTAAAACTACAGCAACTACCGGGCCTGCCATCATCATATCTAAGGTGTTATCAAATATTTCCTGGCCATGGCGGGTAACCACCTTGCCTATGGTTTCGTAGTGATGATGCAGGTGTTTGCGGTCGGGTTGAACCATTTTAATACCCACAATGGTTAAACCTACCTTTTCAAAACGGCTGAGTACCTCACCTACTATGCCGCGTGAAACGGCGTGTGGCTTAAACACAACTAATGTTTGTTCCATTTTGTTATCCTCAAAAATTTAATAATTACGGGGCGTGATACCGAACTATTGTACCAAACGGTTAAAAGCCGTCACCGCTTTTTTTGGCGCTGGCGAAATGATGGCTAAGCGCAATCGTGACGGGTCGAGCATTTCGGCGGCGACGGCCTGGATTTGCTTGGGGGTAACGGCATCAATTTCTGCCATCACTGCTTTAAGGGTACGAATTTTGCCCTGAAGCAGCAGTTGATATCCCAAGCGGTCGGCTACCGACGAGTTACTTTCTTGAGACATCTGCAAAGCACCTCTAATCTGGTTTTTGGCTTTAGACAGCTCACTGACACCAACCGGCTTAGTAACTATTAGCTGCAGCTCTTCGATGATGGCAGCTATGGCATCAACGGTTTTAGCCAGGTTAACACCAGCATAAACCTGAAACTCACCAGTATCGGTAAATGAGCTATGGTTGGCATTAACGCTGTAGGCCAGGCCCTTGCGTTCGCGAACGTTTAGGAACAGCCTAGAACTCAGACCATGTCCAAGTATCGTTGCTAGTAGCTTGGCGGCGGCTCCATTTGGGTGCAGCGCTTGGTACCCCGGTGCGGCGATGATCAGGTGGGTTTGAGCCGTATCTTTAATTAAAGCCTTGGTGGTTTGCTTGGAAAGTAGTTTGGTCACCGGGTCAGGCGTAGGGATTTCGGCGTCGACCATGTCGCCAAGATAGCGCTCGGCTAGCTTAACTACAGCGGCGTGCTTAACTCGGCCGGCCACGGCCAGCACCATGTTAGACGGGCGATAGTAGCGCTGCCAGTAGCTATTAATGGTGGCGCGGTTAACCTTTTTAATCACTTCTTCGGTGCCAATAACGTCGCGAGCAATGGCATGACCCGGCCATAACAACTCCGGTGGTAGATTGTGCACGTAGCTCGATGGATTGTCGCGGTAAACGTTCATTTCTTCTAGCACCACTCCCCGTTCACGATCAATCTCTTTGGCATCAAGCTTAGAGTTTCTCAGCATGTCGCTAAGCACATCAACAGCTAACTCAACATGTTGGTACGGCACCTTAATGTAGTAGTCGGTTAACTCGTTGCTGGTGTAGGCGTTGGCGTAGCCACCGACAGCATCAACCTGCTCTGAAATAACCTTGGTGCTGGGGCGCTGCTTGGTGCCCTTAAACATAAGGTGTTCTAGAAAGTGCGATATACCGGCTTCGGTGGTGGCGTCTTCGTAGCGGCTGCCAACCCCAACCACTACCGAAACGCTGGCACTGTAAGATTCGCGCATTTCTTGAGTAACAATCCGCAGACCATTGGGCAGAGTGGTGATTTGGTGCTTCATTTAACTTTCCGGTTAGACTTTAGACGAGCGATTACAAACCAGAAAGCGGCGGTGACAATGGCCACGATGATAACCAGCGAAAACGGTCGCAAAATGCGGTCAATAACGGTGATGTCATCGGCCAAAATCCAGCCAGCCGTGGTTAAAATGAGTGTCCAGGCCGTAGAGCCAATCAGCGAGGCCACAAAAAAGCGCCTTAGTGGCATTTCGGCGATACCGGCCACAAAACCAATGTAGCCGCGCACCACCGGTATGCAGCGCCCCCCAAGGGCTAGCAGTTGACCGTGCCTATCGAACTGGCGATGGGTGGCATCGAGGTCGTGCTGAGACAGCAGCAAGTACTTACCATAGCGATGAATAAACGGCACTCCCCCGCGACGTCCAATCTGGTAGGCAATTAGAGCCCCCAGAGTTTGGGCGGCGATGCTGATGATAATAACGGCCACTATATTAAAGTTACCCTGCTTGGCCGATACGGCCGACAGCGGTATCAGCACCTCGGATGGTATCGGGACGCCGGCCGAGTCGATAATTAGCCCGATTGCTAGGCCGGTGTAGCCGGCGCTATCAATTAGATTGACCGCACTCTGCGTTAACGATAGCGCCACTACTTTAGACCAATCGCTAAAATGATTATACCGACGACAATGCGATAGTAGGCAAATAACGCCAAACCGTGCTTGCTCAAGTAACGCAACATAAACCGGATGGCCCAGTAACCACTAATAAAGGCCGATATAATCGCAACGGCATATAATAAGGGCTCGGCGGTTAAAGCCTGAAAGTTAGACGGCTTAACCATGACTTTTAAGGTTGCCCCGGCAATAATTGGCGCCGAAAGTAGAAATGAAAACTTGGTAGCCGATACGCCATCAAGACCCGAAAGCATGCCGGCGCTGATAGTAATGCCAGATCGTGATACACCGGGGATTAGAGCTACTGCTTGAGCAATTCCAATACTCAGTGCTCGGCCTATGCCAATATCTTTTAAGCCAAAGTTACGCTTAGCTAAGTGATCGGCGGCTAGCATTACAAAGGCCACCACAATTAGGTTAATGGCGACAAGCTGAACCGAGCGCAGGCTGGTTTCAACCAACGGTTGAATCAGTACGCCGGCTACTACACCTGGAATCGTGGCTAGAACAATCAACCAAGACAGCTTAGACTGGTCGGTATTGGTAACTAGGCCTTTTGCCAGTTGAATGAACTCGCGACCAAAAAATATCAATAGCGCCAGCAGTGTGCCTAAATCTAGGGCGGTATCGAAACCCAAACTGCTGTACTGAAAGTTAATTAAGTGACCGACTAGAATCAGGTGGCCAGAACTAGAAACGGGGATGAACTCGGTTAAGCCCTGGGTAATTCCGAGAATGATGGCTTGAAGAAACTGCATATCAGAAATTATACCTTAATTAGTAATACGGCTGGGACTTAGTTTAAGGCGGCCTTTACTCGCATGGCATCCCTATTGGTTGGATCAAGCAAAATGGCGCGGTCTAATACCTGTTTAGCGCCAACAATATCCCCAATTGATTCAAGGTGGCTAGCCCGTACTGATAGAATCGAGGCAACAGCTGGCTTAAGAGTACTGTCGGCGCTGCGATCGGCAATCACCGCATCGGTATACAGCTTTAAGGCGCTATCAACAGTCCGCCCGGCGCCGTCAAAGTTAGATCTCTGCAATTGAATGCTGATTAAATCAGCGTAATAGTCGGCATGATTAAAGCGATCGAGTGACAAGGCTTTTTCGATGTCAGATTGGGCGGCCGGTAGATCGCCAGCCAGCCGCTTAATACGTCCGCGCAAAAAGTAATGCTGAGCATCGTTTGGATCGAGTTTAATCGCGTTATTGGCGCGATCAAGAGCCTGATCTTGAAACTGCTTAGAGCCACCGGTAAAGCTGGCCAAAACAAAGTAATCGATGCCCTCGGCCGTATAAGTATCAGGATCGGCCACCCAATAGCTATGTGCCTGCTTATAGGCGGCGGCGGCAGCCGGTAAATCGTGCTGGCTGTTATAGATTTCGCCCTTTGCCTGTTGCAAGTTACTCAGGTAGTTGGCTAGCGCCAAGCCAGTAGCTATAACTAGTACTAGTGGCAGAGCAAACCGGCGGCGAGGATTAGGTTCAACCTGGCGCATAGGCTTATATACCGAGCCAAGCAGTACTGCCAAAAGCAGTAATAGTGCTAGATATCGAGCGTCAATATCTAGACCAAAATGCAAAATCAGGGCTAACGCTCCTAGCGCCCAGGTTAGTTTGGTTGAATCATGACGCAAGCCACGAGCTAAACCGGCCACCACTAGAATTAGCAGCCATGCTAGCAATACTGCCCCAACTATCCCCTGCTCGGACAGTGTCTGCAAATAGATGTTGTGGGCGTCGTTGGTCGCACTTACCACCTTTTGTTGATACTGCGGATGAATGGTACCAAAAGTGCCGGCTCCACTACCAAGTAGCGGCCGATCCCACCAGGCGCTGGCGGCGCTGGTTAAATAATCAACCCGTTGGTGCAAGCTGCTTGATTCTCCTTTAGCGGCAGCGTAACGCGAGCCGGGTGCAAGCACATATCCGCTTGAATGAATAAGCGGCTTTACGGCGGCAACGCCCCAGGCCAGGGTAAAACTGCCGATGAGAATTAGGGCCATGCGGCGCCAGTGCTTGCGCAACGGCGAAACGGCTAAGCCCGGCACCCCTACCAATAACATTACCAAAGCCGCACCTCTTGAATCGGTCAGCCAAAAAGCCACTAACAGGAGTACCGTGATAACTGTTGCCTGCAAGCGGCGGCTGGGCTGTAACTTGGTATTGGGCGTAAGGGATTTTGCGGCGGCGATAAAAATGGCTGGCAACAGATAGGCAGCGGCGGGATTGGCCCAGTAAAAGGTTGCAGTTAAGCGTTCGTAATCGCCGGTTAAGTAAAAAACCAAGCCAATTAAGGCGGTGCCTGCAGCCGTTAATACGTATCCGGTAATCAACAAACGCTTTTGGTCACGATCAAAGTTGGCGGTTACAACAAAGGCGGCAACTGCCAGAAGCGCATAAAGTAGCCAAATGTAGGATTGATACTGATTAACGCTCCACAGCAGTGACAGTGCACCCCAACCGATCCAAGCGGTGGCAGCGGCTGCCAACGGAAGCGTGGCAATAGCTACCGGCTTTTTTTGCCGCAATAATAGCCAGGCACTTAGAGCCAGCGTTGCGGCAGCCACCAACATCCAGGTAGCGTTACGGCCACCATATGCCCAAGGCATTAGCCCAATTAATACTCCCCCCACAATCACCAGTGGTCTCATGCTTTAAATTGTAGCATTTTGTGCACCAATGCACTTGGTGGAAGCGCGGGGATTTGAACCCCGAGCACCCAGGGTATCAATCTGGAAAAAACAACCGTTTAGGCGGTTGTTTTTATTTTTATTAGCCTGGCCAAATACATCAACCGATTGCCGATTGCGCTTATGTCGTACAATATTGATATGGCCTCCACAACATCAAAACTTTCCGAACTTATCACTGATTTTTTAGAGCACTTAGAAATCGAACAAAACCGCTCGCAAAAAACCATCGCCAACTACGATCACTACTTACGCCGACTGGTGGAGTTTGCCGGAGACATTCCCATAGCCAAGTTTGATCCCGAAACATTGCGCAAATGGCGGCTGTGGCTAAACCGACTAACCGATAAAAGTGGCCAGTCTATCAGTAAAACCACTCAAAACTACCACTTAATTGCTCTGCGCAGTTTTTTAAAGTACCTGGCAAAACGCGATATCGAGGCCATGCCTAGTGACAAGGTAGAGCTGGCCAGCGTTACTCGGCCACAAGTGACCTTTTTAGACCCATCCGAAGTAGAGCGATTACTGGTGGCTATGGATGTTAGTCATCCGGTGGGGCTGCGCGACCGCGCCATCATTGAGCTACTTTTTAGCGGCGGGCTTAGAGTAAGTGAACTGGTTAGCTTGAATCGTGATCATATAAATTTAGAGCGGCGCGAGTTCAGTATTCGAGGTAAGGGCCAAAAAGACCGGCTGATTTTCATTTCACCAGAAGCCGCCAATTGGTTAGATCAGTATATTAAAAGTCGGCCAGACAACTTTAAACCTCTGTTTGTACATTATTCCGGCAGCAAGGATGGGCTGGATGACGGCGCCTACACCCGCCTTACCGCTCGTAGTGTGCAGCGGCTGGTGCAGCGCTACGCTCGCCTAGCCGGAATTACCAAACGCGTTACGCCACATACTTTGCGCCACAGCTTTGCAACCGATTTATTAAGCAACGGTGCCGATTTGCGCAGTGTTCAAAGCCTATTGGGGCACGCTAACGTTTCGACCACGCAAATATACACCCATTTAACCGACCCTCAGTTACGAAAGGTTCACGAACGCTTTCACCGTAAAAAGAGCTAAGATTTCGTTAAAGTTTAATAAGTGTGGTTGACCAAGGGTTATTGCAGCGCACAGTTCTTTTTAGTAACACTCTCATATGATGGCGAGAAGTTGTAGTCAAAGTCTTTGCACACATCGGTCTGAGACGATATCACATCTAAGCCAGCGTAGACTCCTGAGCGCACATCAATCTGTTGGCGAATCCGCCTAAAGCTATCGCCTACCTTGGCCGTGACGTCGACGGTGGCCTGCTGCAGCCGGACATTAACGCTATTGTTGCTGTCATCAATTATCTTTAAGCTGTAACTGGCCCCAAAGTCTTGAGGGCGAAGACGAAGTACAGCAAAATTACCCGGTACAACCAAGTTACCTATGCCGGAAATATTTTTTATCTCAGCATGACAACGATAACTGGTAGCCGATGGCGCTGATCCAGTGTTGCAGTAAGTTGCAACGGCATAACCCGGTAGTGAAAATAGGTACGGCGACGAGGTACGATTGACACAAGTGCCAGATGCTGGCGAACAGGGCTGTAATAGTATCGACTTGGTTGGAACGCTATCAACTGCAGCCACATTGCCGGTTGGATAGGCTGCCAATGTAAAAGCGAGATCTGGAATAGTACCCCCCGCCGCGGGATCATTTGTGTCCCAATTCACCTGGATGCTCGCGACGTTATGCCCAAAAAGGTCAAAACTGGTTGGCTCGTCCTTATTCAGAATACCAACAGGAGAGCCATTGGTATGAATTGCTCGACAGGTAATTTGCACGCCCGACGCGGTATCATTAATGCCACTTTGCGTCGAGTTAAAGTACTGGTAACTGGGCCCACCGTTGG
This sequence comes from Candidatus Saccharimonadia bacterium, assembly GCA_046597065.1. GTDB lineage: Bacteria > Patescibacteriota > Saccharimonadia > UBA4664 > SCTI01 > JBKJLI01. The sequence goes on along the minus strand of JBKJLI010000003.1, from coordinate 170,069 downwards.
AAATAACGTTATCACACTCCTGGTTTAGGTCTCCAATAGTAACGTTATGAGCTAGCTGATCCTTAATCCCGTAAATAGCCTCCTCCGCCCCAGACTCGGCCGCGTAGTAGGCTTTAACTCCATTTTCAGCATCAATTGATTGGCGAAGCTCCCCCAGCATCATTCCTACTAAGGCTATGGTGATTATTAAGGTCAGCAGCGAAGTCAGAGTAACCGCAATTAATGATACCGCTCCTCCCTGGTTATTAGCGGGTCTAGTCATCATCATGGCGTCTCCCTTAGGGCAGCCGATGAGTGGATGTGTGTAACCGAGCAATACTGATTCCCGCTATCGGTACCGTGACAACCCAGTGCGTCGCCCTCACTATACTCAATTGACAGTACGTCTAATGCAGTACGAGCGGCAACCGCTAAGTCAAAATCAACAATTTGGGGATTACTTGCGGCGGAGCCTCGGTTTATACCAAAACTTGCAATCGACACATCCGCCGTAGACAACAGTTGGTCATCTGTAGTTAAGGCGCCACCGGGTGCTGGGCAGTTACCGACTGTAATAATTGCCGGTTTGATTCTAGCGCGATGCAACTCAAAGACCTTGTCCCCCAACCCCCCTGGATTCTGTACGGTGTAAAGCATCTCACCGGTCACTTTTAGATCTTTAATGCCGGTTATTGGGTTAAAGACTTCTGTACTACTATCGAAAAAACAAAGCCTGTCTTGATGAAGATTAACATTTCCTGAAGCCCCAACCACTGTACTGGTTGCCTGGTTGAAGGTGTATCCTACCGAGCTACGAGCCCGATTGCTTATTTCGTCGGCAATGCTGCGGGCATTCTGCTGAGTGGCGCGAATGCCAATACCAGACTGATAGATGTTAAATAACCGAATTATGCCACTAGTAATAATTACCAGGATAAAGCTAAAGATCGCCATGGCAATAATTAGCTCTACAAACGTGAAGCCACGCTGGTTTGAGCTAATTACTGACATTCGGCCTGCCCCGCGACGCTACAATCACGTGGTTGGATCGCACGGTTGTCGACTAAGAAAAGCTTGACTTGGCTGTTGTTAGCCACGCCACCCAGAATGCTCTGCCAGCTAACGTTAATGATGGGTTGTATCGAATCTGCACCGGTTAAAGGACCTGCCAATTTAATCCCGACATGGTAGCGATCCTGCTTACAGGCTCCCGGAGCGCTGCAATCCGTAGGAGGTGTGGCGGCGTTGACTGCTGTATTGGGGTCGAACCAGCATTCGGTCGCACAGTTAGCAAAAAAGGCGTTAGTGAAGATCTTTGTAGTAGGTACATCCGCATAAGTCTTTGCCAAGTTGTCGCGGTATAGATGCAAGCGTTCGGCCTGTTCTTGCACCAAGCGCACCGCCTCGCTGCGCTCTCGGGCTTGTACCCCCAACCGAAATGACAGGTTTGCAATGTTAAAAGAAGTGGCCATTACCACTGACAGAATTGCGGCAGCCATTACCACCTCTACCAAGGTGTCACCACTCTGCCGGCGCAAGTGCCGCATTAGTTAGAGATCCGGGTAATGGTGTTGGTGGATGGTAAAAACTTGATACTGCCAGTATGACTACCTTGGTCATCAAACTTGACTTCAAGGTCCGCGGTATAAGTACTATTACTTGGGTAATAGTTGTTGGGGTCAAGTAAACAGCTTGATCCGCACCCGAGAAAACCAACATTAGCTACGGCCGCCGGGCTAAAGAACTGGCTGATGGCCGCTAGCGGGTGCGATAGTATATTCTGGACAACCGAGTTCAAGCGCTGCCATCCGTTCTGCTTTAATGCAACAACGTAAGTGACCGGTTTTGTTTCGATAGTTCTAAGATCCGAGAAGGACACCGGGAAAGGATTGCCATTATTTTTCCAGAATAGTTTGAATTTAGCGTCAGCCTCTCCACCATTCCAGGCAAGATTAGCATATTCAATTTTGATAGACTGCCAAGTGTTTAAAGTGGCCATCGCCGAAGTGGTGCCACACGCAACGGTAGCGGGGTGAGATGCAGTTGCGCGATCAGTTGTTATTACCGTACCCCCCACAGTTAAGGTTGTTCCATCATCAGATTCGGTGCAAAGTTGATAGCCATAAGGGTTTACCCTAATCTCACCCTCCCAGCTCACCGAAACATTTGCGGCCGGATTTTTAGCAAGCGAATGAAGTGTAGGTAAAAAGCTTGGGTCACCTATCCCGCTGATTGTGATATTTGACTGAATGATGGTAGTTTTTGGGCTGCCATTAAAGGTGGCGTTGGTGTAATACTTACCGATAAGACCCTCGGTAGGAGTATTTTTGTAGCAAGTATCGGCCTGCTCGGCTGAAGGCACCCCAACGTGAAACGATGTATCTCCACCACAGGTTGCGATAGGAGCGCCACCACCGCCGCCTCCGCCACCACCGCCGCCTCCGCCGTCGCCGTCGCCGTCGCCGTCGCCAGCACTATACATCGCTAGGATGCCGTTGCAGGAACCGCCAGGGAGCGGGCTTAGCCCAGTCGGTACATTGGTTAAGTCATACCCAGTCGGGGCCGTATACATATGATTGGGCTTGCCCTGAAAAATTACTGCCTTGTTGCTAGTATCGGTGTAGCGCAGGCCGTTTTTTAGTGCGACCGTGCCATTGTCGCAAGCTAACAACTGGCTGCCAGTTAAATCGGTCGAGTCGCCAATTAGTGTATAAACATGCATTTTGTCTGGATTAGCGGTCGAAAACTCAACAAGCTTTCCAAATACAACCTGATTGGACTTGCCGACACTACCATGTGAGGCATCCCCACTAGACACCACCTGGCTGGCCTCATTCTGGATGCCGGTTAACTGATTGCGTAACTGATCCATCGATCCAGTAAACGAGGTTGACTGCTGTAACGCGCCCTGTCCGGCAATGTAGCTAGCGGCCAACAACGTAGCGATGGCCATTACAATAACCACCTCTATTAGCGTGAAGCCTTTAGCTGTTAAACGCCGCATCATATCAGGTTAATTGTAGCATAAGCGTAATTACTGCAACAGGTATAAACCACTAACTTGTATATACCAGTTAATGATAGATCCGCCGTACCAATAGGCCACCATCGTACCTAAAATCAAGAATGGCCCAAACGGAATCATATCTTTACGGCTTTTACGGCCCAATGCAATCAAGAGCAGCCCTATTATGGCTGCGGAGTTAAAGGCAATAAACATGGCCAGGAGCGTCTTTTTAAGCCCCAGCAGCAACCCCATTATGAAAGCCAGCTTAATATCTCCCCCACCCATCCAGCGGCCTCCAGATACGGCAGCAACCGCGTAAAATGCACCGCCGAAGGCCAGCGCAGCCTCCACTGGACCGATAATCACCTGCCAAGAGCCAGCCGAGGCCGCGGTTAAGACTGCTATGGCCAATGCTGGAGCGATTAGAGGTAGCAACACTTTATCTGGCAACAGATACCATTTAAGGTCATAAACCGAGAGGACGATAAAGCTTCCGCCAACATACAGCCACAGTAAAAGCGACAAAAGCTGCGCGGTTGTTGATGGTAGATGCGTAGTAACAGTCAAAGCAAATACTGATCCTGTGAGTAACTCAACTAACGGATAATGGGCCGAGATGGGCTTTTTACAATGACTACACTTACCGCGCTGAAACAGCCAGCTAAATAGTGGCACTAGGTCTGCGGCCCCCAACTGGTGTTTGCAGTGGTCGCACTTGGAGCGGCCATGCACAAAACTGCGTCCGGCATGCAGCCGTTCGACGACCACAAACAGGAAGCTGCCAATGAACAGGCCGACGATAAAGGCACCCAGGCCGATTAAAAACATAAGCGCATTATATCAAACCAAAAGCCGCCCGAAGGCGGCTGATCTGGTTAAGAAAGTGTGTCCTTGTGACTTACTTGTGGTTACTGAAACAGGCGCTACCGCCCTGCTCTAACCCAACAGTCAATGCATAGTAGCGACCACTAGCGGCGGCCGCACAGTCAACGCCGAGAACATACTGAATTTGCCCAACTGATGGCGCAGCACTTACAACCGCGTATACGGAACCACTGCCGGGATCTTTTCGGTCAAAATATGTAGAGGCGAGAGCTACGCCTGTGGCTGGGTAGTCCCCACTAGTGTTTGAAGCATACTGCTCAAGCGCCGCGGCATAAGAGCCGGCATCATTCTTACGCTGGGTATCACGACGGGCCTTCTGGGCTCCTGATACAGCCAACAATACGGCAGCTAATACCAATGCCGCGATCGCCAGTACAATGACGATTTCGATCAGGGTAAAACCTTTTTTGTTGTTTAGTTTAGACATTTAGATTCTCACCTTCTTAATTAAGTCTATAAATTCAATTAATGTAAATTATCTTGATTAAGCTTATGCTTGTCAAGCTTATTTTATGTTGGAGGCTCCGCCATTGCCGACTAAGCTGTAAATCGGGTACAGAATCGCCCCAAGCACAAAGGCCACAATTACGCCCAAAACTACCATCATAACTGGTTCGATGGTAGTAGAAATGTTCTTAATGGCTTCATCTACCTCTGCCTCGTAGTACAGTGCTGTGCGATCGAGCATGTCATCTAAGGCGCCGGACTCTTCACCAATCTTTACCATCTGGGGTACTAGTACTAAAAAGCTGGTTTTATCTCCAAGAGACTCAGATAATGCGGTGCCTCCCCTAACCTGGCTGATGGCCTTTTCTAGATCCGCCTCTACCACCCGGTTATTGATGGCCCGCTTAACCGTAGCCAGGGCATCGAGCATCGGAATGCCGCTAGCGATCAGGGTGTTCATGGTGCGTGAAAAACGAGCCATGTAGACCTTGGCAAAAATTGCGCCGAACAGAGGGGCCTTTAGTTTCAGCCGGTCCAGCTCCAGCTTGGTACTTTCGCGAGCATATAGAATTTTGGCGCCATATGCGGCAGCCACCAGCCCTAAAATGGCTAGCCACCAGAAATGAATTAAGAAATCTGATGTGCTGACAAGAAGCTGGGTTAAGAATGGCAAACTTTTGCCCAGGTCTTTATATAGTTTTGAAACTTGAGGCACAACCGATACCAGCATAATCCCTACCACGACAACGATTAAAACCAGAACGATTGCCGGATAGATGAGCGCCCCGCGAATTTTGGTAATAATCTCGGCATCTTTTTCTTGTTGGTTGGCCAGCCGCAATAAAGCTTTATCAAGTGTACCGGAGGTCTCGCCAGCGGCTACCAAAGCCACGTAGATCTCATTAAATACCTTGGGGTGCACGCCAAAAGCGTTCGACAATGACGAGCCGCCCTCTACCGCTGCCACCACCTCACCAATGATGTTATTTAAGGTCTGTCCTTTGATTTGATCTTGGACTGTACGGAGCGCGCGGGCTAAGGGCAGACCGGCGTTAATGAGGGTGGATAGCTGACGAGTAAAAAGCACTCGTTCCTTAGATGTAACACGCCCCTTAAGGCCTACTCTCGAAAGTATGCCGCCGTCACTTTTTTCTTGAATATCAATGGCAAATAGATTCTGCTTGGCTAACACCTTAGCTGCCGACTCTGGGCTATCGGCCTTAACCCCAGCCGTGATAATCTGGCCCGAGGTTAAGTCCTTAGCTTTATATACGTAATCAATCACGGCGCTGTGCTATCCCCTCATTAGGCGGTCGAGCTCGCCTATATCGACGGCGTAGTTCTTGGCCTCGTCGTAAGTGATGGTTCCGGAATGGATCAGTTCAACTAGGGTGCGATCCATACTCTGCATGCCGTCATCGGCACCGGTTTGGATAACCGAATCAAGCTGATGAGTTTTGCCCTCGCGAATAATGTTTCGGGCGGCCGGTGTTACCACTAAGATCTCAGAAGCGGCAATGCGACCTCCGCCAATCTTTGGCACCAAGCGCTGGGCACAAATGGCCTGCAGCATGCCAGCCACCTGTATGCGAATCTGTTGTTGTTGGTGCGGAGGAAAGACGTCGATGATACGGTCGATCGACTGAGCAGCCGAGTTGGTGTGAAGGGTTGCAAGCACTAAGTGGCCGGTTTCAGCAAGCGTTATGGCAGCCGAAATGGTTTCTAGGTCGCGCATTTCGCCAATAAGCACCACATCTGGGTCTTGGCGGAGGCTTGATCGCAGCGCGGCACCAAAGCTAAAGGTGTCATAGTGCACCTCTCGCTGGACCACGATCGACTTTTTAGAGTGATGAGCATACTCGATTGGGTCTTCAATTGTAATAATGTGTCGGGCCTGTTCGGTGTTGATTTTGTCGATGATGGCCGCCAGAGTGGTGGACTTACCAGAACCGGTTGGGCCGGTTACTAGTACAAGACCCCGTGGGTACTCGGCAAAGGTTGATACGACCTTGGGCATTTCAAGCTCGGTTAGGGTGCGAATTTTTGATGGAATTAAACGCAGAGCGGCGGCAATATTACCCTTTTCATGAAAGGCGTTAACGCGAAAGCGGCCATAGTTACCAAAGCTGAATGAAAAATCGACCTCTTTGTCTTTAACCAGTACTGCCTTTTGGTCGTCATCTAGTACCGACTGAATCAGCTTGTCGGTATCGGTGTCTTTTAAGACTGGGGCGTCATCAACCGGCTTTAAGGCGCCATCGATACGTAACATGGGTGGCAGGCCGACTTGTAAGTGCAGGTCGGAGGCATCATGCTTGATTACCTCTTCTAGTAACAGTTCAATTTTAAGTCCGGTTTTATCCATGATTCTCCTAAAAATCCGAGGCTACACGGGCAACCTCTTCTAATGTGGTCAACCCGTTGAGAGCCTTTAAGTAGCCGTCTTGGCGCATGGTAACCATGCCCTGCTTTGATGCCTGCGCTTGAATATGCGAAGTAGTGGCCTTTGCCGCCAGTAACTGCTCCATGCCGTCGCTCATTCCAAACACCTCATATATTCCGATGCGACCTTTGTACCCGTCGGTACACTCTTTGCATCCTTTACCTTTGTATAAAGTATAAGCGGTTTGGCTGGCTAGTGGCAAGGTGTCAAAGCCTAAGTCTTCACGGGCCTTGGTTATATCGGCTTCACTTGCCGGTAAAATTTTACCCAGAGTTTCTTGAATCGACTTGGCTTCGGCGGCAGTACTTTGGCGCTGCTCATTACATTTATCACAAATTCGACGCACAAGGCGCTGGCCAATTACGGTGTTAACAGTACTGGCTACCAAGAAAGGCTCGATATGCATATCTAAGAGGCGTGGTAGCACGCCAGCGGCCGAGTTGGTGTGAATGGTAGAAAGTACCACGTGGCCGGTTAGGGCAGACTGCACGGCCAGATTAGCGGTTTCTTCGTCGCGAATCTCCCCCACCATGATGATGTTGGGGTCTTGGCGCAAAATGCTGCGCAAACCGCTGGCAAAGGTCAGGCCAACATCGGCATTAACCTGAATTTGGTTGATGCCCTCCATTTTGTACTCAACTGGGTCTTCGAGCGTAACAATATTTACGGCTACATTTTTTAAAGCCTGTAGCACCGCATAGAGCGTGGTCGATTTACCGGATCCGGTGGGGCCGGTAGCTAGTGTCATGCCGTGCGGGGTGTGGATGCCTTCTACAATTGTGCGAAAGGCGCGGCCTTTAAAGCCAAGGTTTTCTAGAGTTAAGAGCACGTTGGTTTTATCGAGCAAACGAATTACAACCTGCTCACCCCAAGTAATTGGGGCGATGGCGATACGTAAATCAACATCTTTTTTACCGGCGTGCACCGTAAACTCACCATCTTGGGGAATGCGATGTTCATCGATCTTTAGATTTGAAAGAATTTTGATGCGCGAAATAAGCGCCGGTTCAATCGTTTTGGGTAGCTTCATGGCCTCGCGCAGCACGCCATCGATACGAAATCTAATCGAGACCTCTTTTTCGCGTGGCTCTATGTGTACATCAGAGGCGCGGCTGTTAACGGCATACTCCAGAATGGTGTTAAGTGCGCGGGTAATTGGTGCGTCCTGAACCAAGTTTTGCATTTTGCTAGCTTCGGCGCGACGCGAAACCGGCAACTCTGCGCTTTGAATCGCCTGTTTTAAATCGCCCGATAGGTCGGCGGTATACTGCAGCATGACCTTTTCGATGCTACCCTGCGAAGCTAGATAGGTTACCAGTGTTTCTCCGGTTTTGCGAGATATAAAGTCGATAGCCTGAACGTTGGTTGGATCTACCATGGCCACAGCCAAACGCCCATCGGTGCGGCCAAAGGCCACCGCTTGGTAAGTTTCGGCTATATCGCGCGGAACAGCCGCAAGCAGATCCGGTGGTACTGTGACATTACTTAAATTCACATACTGCAATCCACTAGCCGCCGCAGAAAGCTGGGTGAGTTGCTCTTCATCTAAAATACCTGCCTGCTGAATTACGGCCAATAACGGTTCGTTATTTTGGATTGAGCGCACTCGATATTCCTCGAGCTGAGCCTTATCCAGAATCTTCTTGTCGAGTAGCATCTTTTCGATGCTTTTTTGACTTTTAAGGTTCAGCATAGCGCTGAAATCCTACTTGGTACCGAAGGGCTGAGAATTGCCGAGGCCACTACCCAAATCGGGTGGTGAGTAAAAGTCACGAACTCTTGAACTATCCCCGATCACGCTCAACGACTGGTCATTAAAACCTGAAGGAATCTTGGTTACCTTTTCAACCGATACCCCTTTTCCATCCTTGCCGCCAGACTTAGGCCCAAGTTGTGAATAAATTAAGAAGCCGGCAATTGCAAAAATCACGATGGCGACGATTAGCTGAGTTATTTCTTTGGGTTTCATTTTATTACCTCGGTTTTGTCGTTAATATCAACCGGCGACTGGTAGTAAGAGGTGATTTGGATATCGGCGGAAATGCTGTTGCCGGTACCCTTAAAATCGATGGCGGTGACCCGCATCGGGCGAGCCGACTTTTCTAGGTTCTTAATAAAGTCTAATACCTTGGCGTACTGGCCGGTAACAGACACACTAAACTGGGTAGTTTGGGCTCCGCCGGCGTTAGGGGTGGCCGTAGTGCTAGATGTGGATGCCGTAGCACCAGCAATAACGGTTGTTACCGGGGTGACTGCGGTGGTTTTAACGGCCGAGGCTGCCGACATGCTATCGATTATTGAGACAATTTCGGGAAAGTCGGCGGTATTTGGCAGGCCATGGAAAATTAAATCCTTGCGAGATCCCAGCTGATTGTAAGCTTCAATTAACTTTGGAGCGTTGTCGATTTTTTGAGTTAAATCATTTACGGCGGTTTGTTTAGCTATCGCAACCTTAGAGTATAAAATCACTTGGCCAACCAAGTAGTTCAATGCAAACCCGGTTATGATCACTGCTATGGTGGTACCCACCGCTACCATAGCGGCAAAGCTATTTGCCGATAGCTCTTTTTTGCTAGGAGCCGGCTTTTTTATACCAGTTACGGATTTGCTGTATTTAACGGCCACTCTGCACCTCACTAGATATTGTTGCGGTTAGCTTAAAGTCGATGCTACCGCCACCACTATCGGTTACCCCAGAAAGTTGCACGTTACTAAAATTGGGCTGCTGCAAAGGCGAGGCCCCGGGGCCCACGGTTAAATTACTGGCTTCTAAAGCCTTGGCGTATTTGGTGGCCAAGGCATAACTTTTGGCGCTAACGTTTAAGGAAACTACGTTGGCACTGTTTAAGCTAACGGAACTTAAGGCCACACCTTGAGGAGTAGCGGTCTGAAGGGTGTCAAAAAAGCGCGACAGGTATATTCGTTGCTTAATTAAATCGGCCAAAGTATCAGCGTGTGCGGTGGCTGTAGCAGCTTTAGGAAGGTCACTAAAGGTCTTAACCTTGGCCTGCTTATCTTTAATCGAGCCATTCAAAGAGTTAATAAAGACTTTTTGGCCACCCAAAATTACCAGCGAGGTAACTACCAACCCAATGCAAATGATGCCAATTAGCGAACCAATGGCTATCGCAATCTGGCGAACCTGCTTGGCCCGCTGCGACGCTTGGTAAACCTCTGGTGCTAGGTTAACGCGGGCGTTGGTCATACCAGCACGTCCCTTTCAGCTAAGCCGGCCGATACGCCGTACTGCACTGATAGGCCCATTAGCGTATCTTGTAATGACGCGGGATAGCCAATTTTAGTCCAGGCGTTGGCAATTTCAACCGGTAAGCCTGTAGCGGTCGACAGGTAGGTGTTAAGCTCTGGCAGGCTGGTAGTGCCGCCGGTTAGAATCACCTTTTCCATCTTGATGTCGGGATACTGCGTTGAATAAAACTTAACCGATTTATCGATTTCGCCAATTAACTGATCAAGACTGGGCTTAATGGCCTTGTAAACCTGAGCTTCTAGCTTGGTTTGAGTCAGTCCAAACTTGCGCGTAAACTGATCGGCTTGAGCTTCATCTAGACCCAAGTTCTGGGCCACCGATTTCATAAAGGTAGTTCCACCAACGTTAACCGAGCGAATTAACTTAGGTAGGTTGTGCTGCACAATGGTGATGTCAGTGGTAATGCTGCCAATGTCAATAACCAACACCGCAAGATCATTAGGCGCCACAACGGCTCGAGCTAAAGCTACGGCATTGGGCTCAAGGGCTATCAGCTCTAGTTCGGCTTGCTCCATAATGCTTAAGTACTTTTGAGCCACGGTATTTGGAGCGGCCACCAGTAAAACCTCTTGTTCTTGAGGGGTTTTGCCGGGGCCAAGCACTACCCAATCAAGCTTTACGTCTTTAATGGCCATGGGAATGTATTGATCAGCCTGCAGGTGAATGGCCTTACCCAGTTCATCGTGACCCAAAACTGGAGTTGTCATGATGCTGGCAAAAACTTTGGCCGATGGCAAACCGGCTACCACGTGCTTTGTGGTAACCCTGGCATCTTTTACGAGTTGTTTTACAACTGCTGCGACTTTACTAATGTCGCCGGGGCTGTCGCTGGTAGTTAAACCGGCAGGAGTGGCCACGTGACCATAGGTAACCAAGACTGGTCGCCCGCCGCCACGCTTTAGCTGTACCAGTCGGATGCCGCCCGAGCCGATATCTATGCCAAAATACTCTACCTGTTTATTGAACAGTCCCATCTCACCTCTAATACTATCATAACCGTTATGCTTGAAAACCCTTTAATACCTGGCCGGCGCCTCTTGCAAGTACTGCGGCGGGTTGTAGGTCTTAGTAACTGTACTAAATGCTGGTGGCGTCGCTGCATATAGTTGCCCAATCATTTTGGCGTACTCGGAAGAAAAGTCATCTCCAATAATCTGCGTAGTAACATTACCCGAAGTAGTTTTATTCACATAGGTACGGTTGAATTGCAGTCCGTTGGCCATTAACAGACCATTAACAACTAAGCGGTTTCTACAATCAGCCACCGAGAGACCAGTTGTTAGCGTAGCGCCATCGGCTCTCTGGCAGGTATTGATCTTACCTCTGGCATAAAAATAGCCGTTCAGCTGAGTAGCGCTAGGATCAATAGAAATGTTGCCTGTCGCGATAATACCAAATGATGGTGTTCCGTTTAATGATGTGACCGATCCATAGTCGTAAGTCAGGTTGCCCAGAATATGAACATCACCATCCACAAACAGCGTCCAGCGACCCTTAATCGTTGTGTTAGCGGGTATATCAATTGTGCCGGATGTAACAACCTTACCGTCGTACTGACTCTGCGAAGCCACTGGCACCCAAGTATTAAATGCTTTGAACTTACCAGGGGTCGTGGCAAGTATATTGGCTGAGCCTACTAGATCCGGCTGACAGTTAACGCCATATTCTGGCTTACCAACCCCAGCGCCAAAGTTAGTGATAGAGCCGGTGGCGGTTACGGTGTAGTTGCCCTTGTTGTTACTCGACCCAACCGGACCGTACGCCTTACTGCTAGTAGCGGCCGTGCAAGTTTGCCCGGCCCGGACATCTCCGCGGTCTCCCACTAGATAGGGATTAATTATATTAGCCACAATTACACCAACTTTATTGGTGTCGATACAGAATGGAGCGTGCCCAGCCTCCCAGTATTTTGGCGCGCAGGCCCGGGTGGTGTTATATATTTTAGTCCCAATTGGCGTAGCTGGGTTAACGCCGGCCCTAAAGGTAAATGTGTTGCTATCGATGGCTCCACTACCACGCAGGTCTTGGCCAGTCCATCTAACAATTCGGTTGGATGCACCCACTAAGTTGGCGCCACCACTGCCGGTGAGATCAATATTGATAATATGCGAGTCAAGATCGGCTGGGCCCGCCTGGTCGTCAATGGTCATGTTGGGTATCGGCCCCATGTTGGTATCTCTCCCAAAAGTGGATGATATTGGCATATTACTGGCTGTGGATGGGTCATTGGGGTCAATAATGATATTTCCATTTTCGTCGGGCGTAAGACCAGAGCCGATAGTCTTGGCTGCCTGATTAAAGCTGGAGGGTACGGGGTTATAGGTAATGTTTGAGAAGCCTTTAATAAACCCCCCCGTTGGGGATTCAACCTCAACTGCATTACTTACACCCTGCAAGCCGGTTGCCCTATCTTCGCATTCGGTTAGCACGCGATTTGGGTTGTCATATGTGGTGGAGTTCACTCCCGGACAATAGCGATAGTCATTTGGGGACCCCGGATATACGCCAATGTTGTTGGCAGATTTGACTGTACCGGTCCACTCAATCAACACCTCGCTGTAAGCGGGCAGCCGACTGAATGTAAAACTGAAGCGAGGTAAAGAAGAGCCCGATCCGCTCGAGAATCCCGAACTGTAGTCTCCCGTGAAATTGGTGCTTATGTCCCGGTTTCCATATGAGTACTGTTGAACGGCTGCGAAAGGATCAGGACTCCCACTAACAAACCAGTTTAGCGGACCATTGCCGTCTTCAACCAAAGACACGTTGGCGGCACTCACCGACGCGGGGTCGATGTTCAGTGGGATCCAATCCTGAATGTTGACATTCTGGTTGGCATCGATGCTGTTTTTGACCGTGATGTAGAATGTAACCGAGTCGCCCGGCCTTAGTGTGTCCGGGTCACACACAGATAATGGATCTGGCGTGATTGTGCCGGTGCAGTTGACGGTACGGCCGTCAGGCGCTATGACTGTGCCGCGGCCACCCTTGTCTTTATCGATGGTTGGAGCGACGGGGATCGGTTTGTAAAAGTAGTTGCGATTGACAACATCTGAGCCATCGTCGGGTGACGCTCCCCCATAGTCATAATTTGCGCCATTATAATCCTGCTTCAGCCGCTCGGGACTGTTGTAAGTCGTCCCGCCCGGTACGGTCGCTGTAGTCGTCGCCTCGGGCCTGACGCAGAATTGGTCACCCGAAGCATTGTAGAACTTGTAATTGCCGTCTACGTCGGTTTTGACCACATTCCACGCACCGGCGTAGTCACATGAGTGATTGCGGGTGTAGTAAACATGCACGCCTTCGAGATTCTTCCCGGTTGCCAGCGAGGGGTGGCTCTTGATATTCCCCTCAACGACCGAGGTTCGAATCCAGTAGCACTCCTTGCTGCTTTTTATCGCCATGTGCCCCAGCTTGTCCACTAGCTGAGTCTCGCCAGCGTACTCAACCGATACGTTCATGCGCACGCAAATCTTGCCGCTGTCCCCCGGCGGTGGATAGGTACCACGCAGTTTTACATCGAACTTGAAGTCTGGGCTTTGATTATTGCTGACGCCCGACAGCTTCCAGTAGATCATCTGGCCTTCGTTGCTGCAGTCGACCTTACCGTCGCCATTGTGAGTGGAGTTCCAATAAGGACTGCGGTCGGTATTGCCGGTGATGTTGTTGGCATTCGGATACGCGATCACGATTGGGCTGCCGTGTGCCCCGGGGCAGTCAAGGTGCTGGCCATTGACCGGGATCGATCCGTTGGTCGAGGTTGTATATGAGCCCCCGGTGCCAAAGTTGGTACCGAGGTTGCCGATCGAGTTTGAGGGGTTGGGATCATCAAACAGCGAGTCATTGGCATCCATCGTCACCCAAACGTAGATGTCCCTAGTGGCCGTCGATCCGGGGCCGCCGGGGCTGTTCTCACGCGGTGGCCGCCAGTTGGCGAAACCAGTTTTGAATGCCAACGTCTGACCAGGGCTGACGTTGGTGTATTTGGCATCACTGCTGCCGTCCAAGCCATTGAGCGACGAGGCATAGTTGTTGGTGTAGCCATCAAGGTAGACGCTGGTCGATTTTACAGGCGAGCTAGGGTTGATATTCTGACAGATAAAGCCAAAGGGGAAGAAGCTGTAGTCGACGCTGGCGGCGACGGTACGAGTGTCGCAGTCCCTGCGAATTGTTGAGGCATTGGCCGAGCTTGACAGACCCACAGCCAGCAGCAGCAGGGTGGCAGCAATGAGTGCTCTACTTGCGAGTGTCGTCGGATTCAAGTCAAATATTCACCACTTATGATCTGCCCCCATCATAGACGACCATAAGTAGTTTCACAACACATAGATAAGTGCTTTGCGGCGCCCGAAGGCGCCGCGCAGTCAAGAGCTAGGTGTTCCTGGCTGCGACTTTGAGAGCAGCGAACGGCCACTGCTTGCCGTACTCCTGGTGCTCCGTATAGAAGCCCTTGGTGCGGCCGGTCTTGATCGGGATCCGCTTGCCCGACCAGGTGATCAGGTAAGCCCGACAGATAAGCAGATGCGGCCGCTTGGTGTGCCAGTCAATCCGCTCAGGATCACCCGGTGCCGGGTGCTTGAGGACCTTGAACCCTATCTTGCTCAGGTTGCCCTCACCTTGGCCGAGAATCGCGCTGAATTGAGCAGTCCACGGATGCTTACAGCTGGAGCCCTTCTTCGAGGCGCTCACATGAGAGCGCAACAGATCCAGCCTTGCCTGAGACACGCTTGGTACAAGTCCAAGCATCATCACGAGGGTCACCACAAGGATGAGCCCCCACATATTCTTAAGCCTCACGACTCCTCACCTCCTGGTGCTCGATTTGTGCGACCCGATTGGGCCGCATGGTTCGTAAGTTACTTATACCCTAAGGTTGGTTAAAAAGCAAGTTTTTGTTGCAGGGGCATACGTACCTTGTTGGCAGAGAGCTATCACTTTAACGAATTGACTAATAAATTTTAGCGCAGTTTGGACAGTTGATCGTTAACTACTGCTTTGAGTTCGGCGGCAGACGAGCCGTGGTTGTTGCCAGTTGTAAGTTGCCACGATGATAAATAGTTTCTTGCAACACCCATTATTTTTTCGCGGCTGACTTTGTCGGTTTCCGCAACAATCTCAGCCGGAGTCGGTCTTTTAAGCCCAAGTGCCCAATCATCACCAAAAGCATTGACCCACTGCCCCGGCGTTGGATATGCCGTAACCTCTCTTTCCGAGCGAAAAAGCTTGGCTCGCTCAAGCTCGTCGTCGCTAAAATTACCATTAGCAAGTTCCACCAGTTCCGAGATAGCTAATTTAATAAACTTAATGAAGTTCTTGGGGTCAATATCGTCCCACAGCGCTAATCTGGTAGTCTCGTACTCTAGTAGGGCTAACGTTTGGGGCGAATAGGTTAAGCCAGCCGGCCTCACCCTTTGATAAAATCGCGATCCTTTTCCGCCGCCCCACAAAGCCTGTAGGACTTTCAGGGCCGAGAGGTCATCAAGCTGCCGTCCAGGCTTATCAAAACTTAAATTAAAATACACTAAGTTGCGGTTATTTGGGGCGAACTCAATCACTCTTTCATTTTTGATCAGGGGTTTGTGGGGTGAAAACTTGTTTCCGGCACCAGCTGGATAGCTGGAAAGCAAGGCGTCTAGGCTGGCTACGATACTCTTAATCTTTTTAAGATCAATATTTCCCGTTATCGCTATCGCCGTATTCCCAGTAACATAATTTATTTTATGATAACCTCGGACATCGCTCGAGGTAATTTTTTTTAAGGACGCCACTCTGGCAGAGTAGTCCGGAAATAGATCCGGGAGAAATGATTGATGACCCATATAAAACCTGAGTACACTATCATTAGAACTACTTTTCTTTAGCTCTTGGCTTATGACTTCGATCTGCTCATGGACGGCCGAATCTTTGACCACAGGATCTAACATTTGGGCTGTCGCAAGCTCCAAAAATTCTTCGAAATGACGTGAGCTTTTTTGATACCAAAAAGTGTTTAGGTATCTATTAGTTTTACCACCCCACGCCGACGTATAACGCTCCATTTCGGATGCAAATTTCGTGGGATCTGGTTGGCGCCGATTGCCAAGTAAAATTAAGTGCTCTAG
This sequence comes from Candidatus Saccharimonadia bacterium, assembly GCA_046597065.1. GTDB lineage: Bacteria > Patescibacteriota > Saccharimonadia > UBA4664 > SCTI01 > JBKJLI01. Next base: position 153,942 of record JBKJLI010000003.1, on the reverse strand, counting down.
CAGGTGCGATATTTCAAACTGACCCCTTGGAGCATAGGCTGATCCACTGAGAATGTAGTATCTAAAATCGATAGTGGAAGCGCCTGGCATCGGATTAATTAATAGCTTGATGCCATTGCTTAAAGTTGTCGAGTATTGATGTGAAATCATGAATGTATTCTAACCTATAGTTAATAAAGGGACCCAGGGTTACCCCCGGGTCCCAGTTCAGCCGCTAGGCGTTGCTCTCGGCAACGTCCGCGTCTTCTGCGGCCTGCGTTGCAGCCTCTTCAGCCGCATCGCCCTCAGTCGCGGATCCCGAACCGCCTCCACTGAGCTCATCACCCATGACGTACCTCCTTTCTAGCATCGCTGGATATGGAAGTTTTCTACAAAGTTGGAGTTTGGGAACGAGAAGCCCCACCTGGGTTTAGTCGGCGTGGCCTACTAGGTCGTCTGGAACTTCATTGGGCTCGAGCGGTGGCTCATAAAGCCCAGCCTTTGACCCAAGAGACATGCGCGCTTTGGCTGAGGATTGGTCGAAAAAAAGATGCTCTCGACCGCTGCTCCTAATGCTTAAGGGGCAAGTCATCAATGTTTCTCCTATATGTAAGCTGCTCCAGCCTCCATGTAAAGGTTGGGATTACCACTTTATATTAGTAATAACCCGTTTTCAAGCGAATTCGATGCTGTCGATCGCGCTAAAACGGAATAAGTTCCTCATCTGGTTGGGGCATACCAAATAGGAAACAGCCTCATCCTAACGTCAACTTTAGCTGTCATGCTAGTGGTATATGGGGGTGTTTAGATCGAATACTAGCCACGTTATACCATGGCGGCAATTTGCCCAGTGCATAAACTAGCAATATATAATATACTTGTATTATTATAATACTTATGGTATAGTGTAGCGGTCTTGATCCCCACCCAACCGACGGAGGTCAGAAGCAAATGCGTACGATCGCAGCAATGGCTGCCTGTATCGCCTGCCTAGTGGCGACCGGCTGCGGCGTAAGCCCCTCCGATGTTTCCACTGGGTCAGTCGTTCAGCAGACCGATACCACTACTACTTCCCCAGTCCACCGAGCGCTCGCTCCCGCCAGGATGAGTACTCCGCGTGATGTCTTTGCCACCCTAAGGCTGGCTGCACACCAGTACTGCCGAGAGGTTCACATCCAGCGCCAGTCACGCGATAACCAAGTAGTGGTTATAGACAACATTGCGCCGCAACTGCGGGCGATCTATCATGCACAGAAGATCGCCTACGACCGGCTTAGCCAGCGAGCACACGCCGACGGCAGCCTGCCAAGAAAGGCACCCAGCCTGAATGCGATGAAGCGCCTGGTCTGCTAGCCACCCCGCGCCCCGTAAGCGATCTCATGATCGCAAGCGGGGCGCTAAATATTTAAGTTAAGTCTTATTAACTAGTAGGACCCAAAGCCGGGTGGTTTCACTGGATTGGTAAATATCTCGGATGCATTACATAATGTCTTTGCATAAACAAGCGTACGATTTCGATTCCACCTTCTAACCCCCTCGTCATAGTCATTTGTATGGTTGGAGGTATAGCCCTGGTACATGGGGCTACCGGGGTCAAGGTTATGTTGGAACCCTAGTAGGTGGCCATACTCATGTACAAAAACAGCACACCCAACATGACTATCTGTAGGCCAATCAAGATTGAAGTATATTTTGCAGTGACCATCCTTAATCCACTGTATAGGATTCTTGCCATAATAATCATCAAAATTAGGAAACGCACCGTAGATTCCGCGAACATGAGCGAGCTCAGTACTACCCCAATGCCCATACTCGATCTTTACATTATTCGGCTTACAATTGGCAGTATCAATTTGATTGTACCTATCAAAATGAGACCAGTAGTAGTAGGCCGCGAGTCGATAGAGCTTTAGCCTTTTTGGGCTTAAGCGCGTGTACGGCGTGCCATACTGTCCTATTGAATACTCGGCGGAGACTGATGATGGCGCAAAAAGCGAATATGACATTGAAAATAGTAACGCCAATATTGTTAGAGAAAGTGTAAATATCTTCAACTTCCGCAAGACTGACTTTCCGGTATTCATAAATTCAGGCTACCACAAACATAAGAACTTTTCCTCCTTTTCATTCTTGCCGTCCCGAGTACTAGTTTGAGTATTGCTAACTTAAAGATGACTTAAAGATAACCTTTGTGTTAAACTGGATTTAATATGAGGAGCGTATAGTGACTATTATCAGTATGAAAGAGCTTAGAACCAATACCGAAGAGATCACTCGCCGCGTACAAGCCGGCGAGAGTTTTACAGTCGTTAAGCGGTCCAAGCCGATTTTTAATGTTGTGCCAACCGCTACCTCCCCCGATTTAGCTGCTACCAAAGAATGGGCCAATGGGTTTGTTGCGAAACACCAAGCTGGTTTTGACGAGTTGGCCGACAAGTAAGGTCGATTGAACTACCTAGTTGCAGCTGAATTAGTGGTTATTAACCAAGTTGTGATCGCCCGGAGTGGCGGAACTTCGGGCGTTCGCGTCAACGAGCTGCTTGAATCTATTGCCGTTAAGCCCCAGATGGGTTTTGGAGACATAGAGCTTTATCCCGACTTTTGGACAAAAAGCGCGGTACTATATAAAGCCATCGTTAACTACCACGTGTTTGTAGACGACAACAAGCGTACCTCCGTGGCGGCCCTAGGGCGCTTTTTAGACCTAAATGGCTATAGCATTGAGTTGTCTAATCGTGAACTTGTGGACCACACTGTATCGGTTGCGACCGACAGCACCCCGATTGAAGAGATTGCAAAGTGGGTTAAGGCCCACTCAAAGGTTAAAAAATTATGAAAATCGGAATTGTGGGTTTGCCGAATGTCGGCAAATCAACCCTATTTAATGCGCTAACCAACAACCAAGTGTTGGCGGCCAACTACCCCTTTGCCACCATTGAGCCCAATGTTGGTATTGTAGCCGTGCCCGATAACCGCCTGGCCAAGCTGGCGGCTTTGTATGATGCCAAAAAAATTGTACCCGCGGCGGTAACCTTTGTAGACATTGCCGGGTTGGTGCGCGGCGCCAGCGAGGGACAAGGTTTAGGCAACCAGTTTTTAGCCAATATTCGCGAGGCCGGTGTAATTTGCCAGGTGGTTAGGGTGTTTAGTGACAGCGATGTCGTGCATGTAGATGGCAAGGTTAGCCCGGCCGATGATATCGCGACCATTAATACCGAGCTAATTCTGGCCGATTTGCAAACTATCGATAAGCGCCTTGCCAAGATAAAAAAGGATGCTGCCCAAAAGGGTTTGATGAGCGTGTTGGAAAAGGCTCGAGTTGTTTTAGACCGTGGTGAAACGCTGTTTGCGGCCGGTTTTGACCTAGAATCGGTGCAAGAGGTTCAACTGTTAACCGCCAAGCCATTTATATATGTGTTTAATGTTGATGAAGGTGCTTTAAGTAATGATGAACTGCGACAAGAGTTGGCCGGCCTAGTCTCCCCCGCCCAGTCGGTGATGCTGTGCGCCAAAGTTGAGGCAGAGCTTTCGGAGCTAGAGGCTTCTGAAGCTGGTGAGCTACTCGCGGAGTTGGGGCAAAACGAGCCTGGGCTAAACGCATTGGTGCGATTGGGGCAAGAGGCCCTGGGTTTACAAAGCTTTTTAACGGCCGGGCCAAAAGAAGTGCGCGCCTGGACGGTGGTGCGAGGAGCCACTGCGCCCGAAGCGGCCGGTGTGATTCATACCGACTTTGAGAAACAGTTTATTCGCGCCGAGGTTGTGAGCTATGAAGATTTGATTGCGGCCGGATCGCTAGTGGCTGCCCGCGCGGCCGGTGTGGCACGGGTTGAGGGTCGCGATTATGTAATGCGCCCGGATGACGTGGTGGAGTTTAGGACTGGGGCATAAGTATTATTTATAGCTGAGCCTTCAACAGATAAAAACGCTCTCTATTACCCTTGGCTCCGAAGACTTCAGAATCAGCTGAATCTAGGATTTGAAACTCTGGCTTAATGGTGGCTTCGAAATGATTAAGAATGCTTTTGCGCAAACGATCGTCTTTAATGACGCCTTTATACTTGCTGGCCGTAGCTTTATCGGTTTCGAACTGGGGCTTAGCCATCGCAATTATTATCGAACCAGGTATTAAAAGCTTTGCGACTGAGGGCAAAATCTTGGTTAGTGAGATAAATGAAACATCAATAACGGCAACGTTTGGATGGTGTTTAAAATCATTTTGGCTGACCTCGCGAATATCGGTGCGTTCCATAATGGTAATGCGCGAATCTTGGCGCAACTTGTATGCTAGTTGATCGCTTCCCACATCTACGCAGATTACTTGTTTAGCCCCATTTTGGAGGGCGTAATCGGTAAAGCCACCCGTAGAGGAGCCAACGTCCAATACGACCGCATCCGTAAAGTCGAGCTTTAAAGCATTGGCAACCGAAGCCAACTTATCTCCTCCGCGCGAAACATATCGTGACTTTTGAGCTAGTACGATTTCGATTTCATTAGCAACCAGCTGTCCAGGTTTGGTCAAGACTGTGGTGCCCACGCGCACCTCGCCAGCCATAATAATGGCCTGGGCCTGGGTGCGACTGTCGGCTAACTGGCGTTCGACTAACAGATTATCTAAGCGAATTTTAGTGGGCTTATTTGGAGCGTTCAAGGTAGCGTCCATCACGAGTATCCACCTTAATTAAGTCGCCTTCATTAATAAATAGCGGCACCATGATTTCTAGGCCGGTTTCCACGGTAGCAGGTTTAAGTGCGGTGGTAGCAGTGTCGCCCTTGGCCCCGGGCGAGGTTTCGGTAACTCTTAGCAAAACGTTGTTACCGATATCGACTCCAATTGGGCTGTCGCCAGAGTATAAAACAATCACTTTGGTGCCCTCTACCAAGTATTCGCCGGCATCAGAAGCCAAGCTAGAATCCAGCGTAATCTGCTCATAGCTATCGGGATTCATAAAGTGATAGCCGCCATCATCACTATATAAGTACTGCAAATTAACCCGACTTAGGTCGGCCGATGTTAGTTTGTCTGATGCCCGAAACGAACGATCTACTACCGCTCCGGTACGCAGGTTTTTTAACTTGGTGCGCATAACCGCTCCGCCCCGGCCGGTGGCCATGTGCGAAGATTCAAGCACCAAAAACGGAGCACCATCAAGCTCGATGGCAACTCCCTTTTTAAGATCGGTGTGGCCGTAAATCACTGGCTTTTGCCCAGCTTAACGGACCACGAACGGCAGTAATGCCAGATGGCGCGAGCGCTTTAAGGCCACTGCCACACGGCGCTGGTGCTTTAAGCAGGTGCCGGTGCGCTTGCGAGTCTCGATCTTGCCGTAACTATTCAAATAGCGCTGTAGCAACTTAACGTCTTTATAATCAACTTCGTCGATTTTTTCGGCGCAGAAGCGACAGACTTTTTTACTGTAAAAATTTGCCATGGGGTGTCCTTACTAAAACGGTATTTCGTCTAAATTAACCGGCTCGTCGTCTTTAAGATCCTCAATCACGACGTCCTTGGTTTTGGTGGGTGCAGAGCTGGCTGGAGCCGTGCTGGCGCTTGAGCTAGAGTCATTAGATGCATACTCACCACCACCACCACCGGCCTCACCTGGTCGGTCAAGGAAGTTGATATCACTTGCAACAATTTCGGTGCGCTGGCGCTTAACGCCATCTTTTTCCCAACTCTGTGTTTGCAATCGGCCTACCACCATAACCTTACGGCCCTTACCTAGGTATTGGTTGGTTAGTTCACCCAACTTACCCCAGGCAACGATTTCATGATACTCAACCGCTTCTTTACGCTCGCCGCTACCATCAACCCAACTGCGATTGGTGGCAACCGCAAACGAGGCTACCGGCTGACCACTGGGGGTAGTTCGCAGCTCTGGATCGCGGGTTAGATTACCCATTACGATTGCTTGGTTAAAACTTTTTGCCATCTACTTATCCTCCGAACTTACTGCAGCCACCACCTTCTTGTCGGACTGCTTGTCTTCGAGTTTTTCAACCGGTTTTGGCGGCTGAGCGACACGATTAACAATCAGAAATCTCAAGACTTCTTCGGTGATCAGCAGATTTGCCTCGAGCTGGCGGACCTTTTCGGGATCCAAATCTAGCTCAAAGTAGACATAAATGCCAAACTGCTGCTTTTTTACTTTGTATGCTAGGCGCTTTTTGCCCCAGTTATCGCGCTTGCCAATTTTTCCATCGGCATTAGCGATCAATTTTTCTATCTTTGCCAACGGAGCGTCGACATCGATTTCAAGATCTGGGTGCAGAAGCACCACGAGTTCATACTGTTTCACACGTGCTCCTTTCTATGAGACTCGCGACAAGCGCGAGTGCCGCCCGGCGTGTGGCCGAGGGGCAAAAAGGTGTTATTACCTCGCACCACAATACTAGAATATCCAGATTAAATCAAGATTAAAAATGCTAATTTCCGGTTGTGGCCAACCAACTTAATGACCGATAATGAAACTATGTTCATTTTGGCCAAACAGTTAAGTAACTTACCGGTAATGAGTCTGCAAACCGGCCAATCAATGGCAATGACGGTTCGACCACTTATTTCGATGCCTAATCTAGAAACCTTAGCGCTGTTTTGTGCTCAAAAGCGAGACAGTCAGCGAGTGGTTTTAATGCGTGATATCCGCCAGTTTGCCACCGACTGTATCATCGTTGATTCCGAAGACGATTTAGAGGATCCGGCCGAGATCGTACGCCTAAGCGCAGCCTTAAAGGCCGGCTTTAATCCTATTGGTAAGCTGGTAGTTAACGAATCTGGCGTGAATTTGGGTAGGGTTGATGATTTCACCATTAATCTTGATGACTTTAAGGTTCAAAAACTCTACGTCCAACAATCGCTGATGCGCAGTTTGCTGTTTAATAGTTTGGTGATCGACCGTACTCAAATTACCGATATAAGCCCCACTCGCTTTACCGTTCGCGATGCCGGAGTTAAGCAGCCGTTGTTTTCTGCCAAGACCTTGCCAGAGTCACCAAAGTAATCCACAGCCTTAAGAATTGCGCCCTCAAAGCGCTTGCGCTAATATGAGTGCAGTAAGTAGGTGGAAAGTGGTAATTACACTCCTCTGGCTGATCGCCTTCGCCGTTGCAGCGCGCGTTCTAGCCACAAACTAAAGCTCAATCTCACCCGAGGCGATGTCACCAAGCAACGCTTTAACTGAACTATAGCTAAATCCCTTACCGACCAAATGGGCGGTAAGTTTTTGTTTATCGGGGTAGCGACTGAGCAGGTTACGCGACCTTATTAGCTCGGTTAAGCTTTGTCGATCGGAATCATCTGGTAGCTTGGCTAGGGCGGTCGCAATAGATTCGCTATCGATGCCCTTTGCCATTAGCTTTGAGCGCAGTTGGCGCTGGCTGCGGTGGCTGAAGCGCTGGCGATCTTCGGCCCAAGCCTGAGCAAAGGCTGCATCATCAAGCAGCCGCTTGGATTCAAAATACTCAACTACGGCTTGCGCTGTATCGTCGTCATAATCTTTACGCCGCAAGTAGTCTTTAACCTCTTTGTTACTACGTGGCCTAAACGAAAGTAGGTTGTAAATGCGATCGATGGCTTTACCGAGGTCGCTTAACTCAATTAACTTAGCTTGATCAGCCGCAGTAAGAGTTTGGCCGCTGGCCAAGCCGGCGTTCATTAGCTGTTCTTCGGAAAGCGAGAATGCGTATTTATCTTCTAGGTAGATTGAGTAACGGTCTTTGCGACGTTGCTGCTGCTTAATTTGGCTGATGGTAGCCATGGCTTAAAGCGATTTAAACTTCGGCGGCCTTGCGCACGGCGGCTTCTATTTCTTTGAGTTCCTTGGGATGCTGCTCGATATAGGCTTTTGCAGCTTCGCGGCCCTGACCCATCTTTTCGCCTTTGTATTCATACCAAGCGCCGGCTTTTCGCACCAGATCATACTTAACTGCTAGCTCTAGTAGGTCACCAGAAGCCGAAATGCCTTGGTTGTACATGATATCAAACTCGGCCACACGGAAGGGCGGAGCCACCTTATTCTTGACCACCTTAACCCGGACTTTGTTGCCTATAATGCGGTCGCCATCTTTGATCTGCTCGATGCGTCGGATATCGCATCGCACCGATGCGTAATACTTAAGCGCCTGTCCGCCTGCCGTGACTTCGGGATTACCAAACATCACGCCGATTTTCATCCGCAACTGGTTAATAAAGATTACTGTGGTATTTGACTTACTAATAACGCCGGTGAGCTTACGCAAGGCCTGTGACATTAAGCGGGCCTGCATACCCATAACCGAATCCCCCATGCCGCCTTCTAACTCTGCCCGCGGCACCAGGGCCGCTACCGAGTCTACGACCACTAGATTGACGGCGCTAGATCGTACTAAGGTCTCAGTGATTTCCAGAGCCTGCTCGCCGGTATCGGGTTGTGAAACCAGCAGGTCATCTAAATTTACCCCAATCTTCTTGGCGTACTCTGGGTCAAGCGCGTGCTCGGCATCGACGTATGCGGCCAGGCCGCCACGTTTTTGCACCTGTGCCACGGCGTGCAATGCCAGAGTGGTTTTACCGCTCGACTCTGGACCGTAAATTTCAAGAACCCGCCCCTCTGGATATCCCCCGCCCAAGGCTAAGTCGAGCGATAAACTTCCACTGGGTATGGTTTGAATATCCATTCTACGGGCATTACCCATCTTCATAATGGATCCTGTCCCAAACTGTTTTTCGATTTGGCTAACCGCTAAATCAACGGCTCGCAAGCGGGCCGCGCGGTCGTCTTTTCCTAGGGTTTCCACCGCGGTTTTGGTCTCTTTTACTGCTTTGGTCATTGTATCATGGCTCCTTGTTAGACTTATTTGATGTGCCTAAATAGCAGTCTAACGATCGTAAATTAAATGCCGATTAAAAGGGACCAGGTTGGGTGCGCCCAGCACCATCGGCGCACCCAAACTATAGAAGCTCATACTATGGTTGGCCTGGTCTACAATCAGCATAACCGAACATAAACCGAACTGTCAAATATATTTAGCGCCTGTTTTGAAACTGCAACGGATAATCAAGCTCTTGTTGCTGCAGTAGAGTCATAATGCCCTGCAGATCGTCCTTGCTAGTGCTCGAAACCCGGACCTCATCACCCTGAATCTGCGCCTTAGCTTTGGGAAAACTGTCGCGAATCAGTTTAGTCAGCTTTTTAGCCTTTTCTTGGTCTAGGCCTTTTTTAAAAGGCAGATTGCGCTTGGTTACAGTCCCCGACTCGCGAGCCTCGGTAGATAAGTCCAGTGCCTTAGGCGAGATCTCGCGGCGAATTAGCTTACTTTGAATTACATCGATTAATGCGTCTATCTGATTTTTAGAATCACCGGTTAATTCTAGCCCGTTCTTGCCCTCGCTAAACTCAATCTGCGCCGAAGAACCCTTAAAATCGTAGCGCTGAGCTACCTCGCGCTGGGCTTGGTCGATAGCGTTGGTCATCTCGCCGGCGTCAAAATCGCTAACCACATCGAATGAAAAATCTTTTGCCATGGCTACATTATAGCGAACTATTGAAACTGAGTGTCTTTTGAAAACTCGAGGTCGGTTTTGGGTTGTCCCAGAGCGCCGACCGGCCCGAGGCTTTTTACGGCCGTGGTTTGGTTTGTAACGGTAAGCAGCGTGGCGCCAGCATTACTGGTGGTTATTAGCAGCTTAGATGTGGCCTTAAATGACTGCATAGTACCAGGCAACATGGTGCCGCGAAACACCTCTTTACCGTCGGCCCGCACAACTACTGCAGCCGTGGCATCTTTAATTTCGACGCTTACTGCCACGCCGTCGAAAGACGTTGTTGGCAAAGCGCTGGCTGGGTCGGTTTTGGGTACGTGGGCCAGGATGTTACGGGTTACAACGGTAGTTTTTCCCAGGCGGTTGGTGGCGCTAATGCGCACAGCATTAACGCCTTCTTGCAGGGCAATAGAGTCGCTAAAATCACCATTGGCGTCGCTAAGAATTGGCGAATCATTTACAAACACATCGGCCCCACCTGCCACATGACCATTAATGGTTATCAGGCTGCCATAGAGTACTTGATCATGATCGGGATTGGTTACCTCTAGTCGTGGAGCAGCGGTAAGGGCGCTAAACTGCCAAAACAGATACCCACCAACCGCTAGCAGGGTGGCCAGTAAGGCCGCCAGCGTGATGCTGCGCAGCGACAGGTTTTGACCTAAGTTCACCATAGTTGTACGACGGGCGATGCGGGTTGGGCTACTAGGAGCGGCCTGGGTGAACTGCTGGGCCAGTCGGGCGCCCTTTAAGCCCACAAAGCCAGCGTAAGTCTGCACAAAGCCACGACTATAGGTGGGATGCGGTAGCACCCCATAATCATCCGCCTCTATAGCCCGCAAGTATTTACCGCGGATGCGAGTGGCCAGTTCAATATCTCCCAAACTTAATCCAAGTTCGGTGCGGCGGGCGCGCAATGTGGCGCCAACACTAGAGGCTGCTGGATTTACTTTGGGCTTTGTGGCTTTTGAGTGGCTTTTAGACTCAGATGCCGAGGGCTTATTCGCCGGGCTCATTGGTTGTATCGCTTTCAAACTCGTTCAGGCTAGAAACCAGCACGTTACGCGGTCGAGCACCATCAGGTGGTCCGACAATCCCCCGCTCCTCTAATATGTCGAGCAAACGGGCAGCGCGGGCATAACCAACCCGCAAACGTCGCTGCAACAGCGAGGCCGAAGCCTTACCAGTGCGAATCACGGTTTCGGCGGCATCATTAAGCAGCTCGTCATCAGCATCACCAAAGTTGCCGCCGGCGCCACCACCACCGCCAACATGTACCGGCTGGGCTAAAACTTCGTCGTTGTACTGCGGTTGACGTTGCTCGCGCAGATAGCCGGTAATACCGCTGGTTTCTTTTTCGGTCATAAACACGCCCTGGATACGCCTGGGTTTAGGTGTTTCAGCGCTAGCAAACAGCATGTCACCTTTACCCAATAACTTTTCGGCTCCGCTAGAATCTAGAATGGTACGAGAATCAACGTTGGAAGCCACCCGAAAAGCAATCCGAGCCGGAACGTTAGCCTTAATTAAACCGGTAATAACGTTTACACTCGGCCGCTGGGTGGCTAGCACCAGGTGAATGCCCGCGGCGCGCGATAGTTGAGCTAGGCGCACAATTAAAGCCTCTACTTCTGACCCAGCTAGCATCATTAAATCGGCCATCTCATCGATGACAATAACAATAAATGGCATGCTTTCTTCTTGTTTGAGGGCGTTGTATTCATTAATGTTGCGCTTGCCAACTTCTGAGAATAAACGCAAACGGCGCTCCATTTCGGCCACCGCCCACTTTAGGGCCGAAATGGTCTTTTCGGGCTCTACAATCACCGGCGTTAACAGATGAGGAATGCCATTGTACAAGGTTAATTCAACTCGCTTGGGATCAACTAAAATCAGCTTTAGTTGAGCCGGCGAGTTTCGATATAGGAGGCTTGAAAGTAGGGTGTTGATCATCACCGACTTACCGGATCCGGTGGCACCAGCAATCATTAAATGTGGCATTACCGCTAGATCGGCTACGGTTGGGTTGCCGGCCACGTCACGGCCCAACACAATGGTTAGCGGCGACTTTGCCTGCTTAACTTCATCGCTGCTAAGCAGCTGCCGCAAATAAACCGGTGCGGCCATGCGATTAGGAATCTCGACACCTACGGCACTCTTACCTGGGATTGGCGCCTCAACCCGAATTGCCGGTGCAGCCAGAGCCAATGCCAAGTTGTGCTCTAACCCAGTGATCTTACTGAGCTTAACTCCGCTGGCTGGCTTGAGTGTGTACTGGGTAACCGAGGGGCCAACATTTACCTCTCCCATTGCCACATCAATACCAAAGCTCGACAGAGTGTTTTGAATAATTGCTGCATTGTCTTTTACATTACCGGCATCGGGCTTTGAGTCGGAACTTGATAGCAAATCAGAAGATGGCGGCACCCAATCGGGGTCAGCCACGGTTACTAGGGCTACCTCTGGCTCTTTAAACTGCTTGCCGCCCTTGCCGCTGCCAACATTTAAGGCGCCCTTAATTTCTAGGGCGTTTTGCGATGCTGGTTGATTAATGGTGATATCTTCTTGGGGCCCACGCCTAAACAGCCCGACGATTGATGACACCAGCTCGCTTAGGCGGGTATTGGCGGCCACAATAATAAAGATAATCAGCAGTGCTACCAAAATGATGGCCGAGGCCGGAATGTTTAAAATTGTCAAAAACAGGTGGCTAATTCCGTAGCCAACCATTCCCCCGGCATCACCGCGCTGGCCCATTACTAAACTATCGGCAGGATCAACTGGCAGGTGCAGCAACCCGGCTAGGGCCACAATAAAACCGCTGAAACCAATGTAGTTGTGGGCCTTCACCTCGTATTTGGTTGGTTGAAACAGCATGAAAGCCAGTAATACAAAGATGATCGGAAGCAAATAGGCGGCCAAGCCAAACGCAAACTTAAGCGCCCCAAACAGACCGGTCGCTAAAAAGCCACCAAAGTTGAACATGGCAAAGGTTAGTATTAGAGCCAATGCGACCAATACCACCGCAAAGATCTCGCGGGCAACACCATCGCCCAGCTCGGCATTAAAGCCGATACTGGGAACTTTGGTTTTTTTGCTTTTGCGGCGCGCCATACTACCAGTAATTATACTGGTTAGCTCAGTTGAAATCCAGGAGCGTCGAGGGTAGCTTTAACGGCCATCAACCTCATTGATAACTGGCAAGACCATGGGGTTGCGTTTGGTCTTGGCATATAGCATGTCGGCCACGTCGTCCCGCAACTGCAGCTTAAAGCGCTGCCAGTCAGCCGGACGGTTCTTGTCGCGGCGCTCAAAACTCTTCCTAATCTCCTGGCGCAGGCGGCCAATCAGCTCCTCGCTCTCCTTCATGTGAACGAATCCGCGGCTAATGATATCTGGGCTGGTAAGTAGCCGGCCGGACTTTTTGTCTACGGTAGCAATTACCACTACCATGCCGTCGGAGCCCAGAGCTATGCGATCGCGCAGCACCAAGTTTTCAACATCGCCAACACCGGATCCATCTACAAACACGATTCCAGACGGTACGCGCTCGCCCTTCTTAGCCGTGTCTTTAGTAACTTCTAGTACGTCCCCTATGTCTAATATGAAAATGTTGTCTTTAGCGACGCCGTTTTCTACACCCACCTGGGCGTGTCGGGTCTGCATGGCAAAGGTGCCGTGAATTGGCATTAAGAATTTAGGCCGGATGATGTTGATCAGATCGGCAATGTCATCGCGGAAAGCATGACCGGACACGTGCAGCAAGCCCGAGCCATCTACATCTTGAGTTGAAGCCTGAAATACGTTGGCGCCCTCACGCATCAGTTGATCAACCAGTTCGGTAACCGGCACAATGTTACCGGCAATTGGGCTTGAAGTCAGAACCACCGTATCGGTTGATTTAATCTTAACGTGAGGATGGTCGCCTGTAGACATGCGGCTTAAAGCGGCATTAATTTCGCCCTGCGATCCAGTGCATAAAATCACCATCTTGTCGTCGCTCATGCTGGTACCATCTTGAACCCGAGTAATGATGCCCGGGGGCACCTTGATATATCCAAGCTTTACCGCAAGCTCAACGTTTGCCAGCATGCTTCGGCCAACAAAGGCCAACCTTCGGCCAGACTTGTGGGCCGCATCGATAATTAGCTGAACGCGGTTAACGGCACTAGCAAAGGTCGATACAATAATGCGCCCGTTAGAACGAGCGAACAGATCGTCTAAGGTAGGAGCGATTAGCTTTTCACTAGGAGAATGGCCGGCGCGGGCGGCGTTGGTGCTATCACCCATTAGCAGCTGCACACCCTCGTCGCCAACGGCGCGCAAACGGTCAATATCCATTGGCGGCCCTACCACTGGGTCGGGCTCCGGTCGCCAGTCGCCGGTATCGATAACCGTACCAACCGGAGTACGCACCACTACAGCGGCCGAGTCTGGGATTGAGTGTCCGACTCTGACGAGCTCGATGTTAAAGGCCCCAACCTGCACGCGATCGTGCTTGTCGGAGTCTAAAATGATGAACTTGGGTTGTACTTGGAGCTTAAACTCCTCGATCTGCTTTTCGACCATCGCAATGGTAAAGCGGGTGCCGTAAATAGGGGCCGGTAGCTTTGGAAGCAAGTAACCGGCGCCACCAATGTGGTCCATGTGGCCATGTGTGATCACGATCGCCCGGATTTTGTGGCGGTTTTTTTCTAAGTAGGTTATGTCGGGTATAACATGGTCGATTCCCGGCTGGTTCTCGTCGGCAAATTTGGAGCCAACATCGAGTACAATGATGTCGTTTTGGTACTCTAGAGCGGTCATGTTTTTACCGATCTCTCCGAGACCTCCAAGGGGAATAACCCGCAATTTATCATCACGCGTAACCTGGTTGGCCTGACGGGTTTTAACCTGAGTGGCCTGCTCGCCATTGCTACCATTAAACTGCGATTTGTTAATTGGAGTGGATGGTGGGTTGCTCAACCGGGTTAATATCGGGTTGGCTGGTTGGTAGCGGCGGCGGGAACCACCTTTACTGCCTCCATTACCACTGCCACTACCATTGCCGTTGCGCGGCGGACGCGAACCGGAGTTTTGGCCGGTTTTAGAATTGTTAGGTTTGGCAGCCGATGCCTTTGCGGCGGCCGACTGATTTTTTGGATCCGGTGTTGAGGCCGGAGTTGAACTATTTTTTTCCATTAATATTGTGTTCCTTTTTTAATGTGTTTAAAAATTGATTAAATTATTGATTCAGTTTTGTTGCGTAGCTGGGTCAGCAGAGACGGAATTTGGCTAAAATCTGTTAGCAAAGTGCTACGCATACCGCCGTTATACAGCGCAGCAGCCGGATGATATAGCGGCAGGTAGGTCTGGCCGGCATTACTTATCGGTTGGCCGTGAGCTTGGCTGATCCTCAGCTCAGGCAGAAACACGTTCATCGAGTGCCTGCCTAAAAAGACGATCAAAAGTGGCTGAATAATTGCTAATTGTTGCTTTAAGTATGGCATAAAAGCCTGAATTTCGGCTGGTAACGGATCACGGTTAGCGGGCGGCCGATACTTCACAATATTGGTAATGTAAACATTTGCCCGATCTAGTTGCACACTGGCCAACATTTCGTCGAGGAACTTACCGGCAGCGCCAACGAATGGCCGGCCGGTTTGATCTTCTTTGGCGCCGGGCGCCTCGCCAATAAAGACCGCCTCGGCTTGGGCACTGCCCTCCCCCATCACCAACTGAGTGGCTCCAGCGGCTAGCTCGGGGGTTACGCCATCTCTAACGATCCGCCTAGCTAGTGCATCCAATTGCATTGCCTTAGTGGTCGCCATGCTCCTGGGCGGCTTTTATGCTGAGGTTTAGGCGACCCTGGCTGTCAATTTCGACCAGCTTAACATCGACTTCCTGACCCTCTTTTAAGACATCGGTAACGCGCTCGATGCGACGATCGGCAATCTGCGAGATATGCACCAAGCCATCTTTGCCAGGCATGATCTCGACAAAAGCCCCAAACTCCATCAACTTAACCACCTTGCCATGGTAGATCTTCCCGACCTCGGCTTTTGCGGTCAGCCGCTCAATCCATTCAATGGCCTTTTGGGCTCCTTCGGCGCTGGTTGAAGCAATCATCACCAGGCCGGTGTCCTCGATATCGATCTCGACGCCGGTTTCGTCGATAATGCGGTTAATGGTTTCGCCGCCCTTACCGATAACCAACTTGATGTCACTGGGGTCGATAGTGAGCTTGGAAATGCGTGGGGCATGTGGCGCCACATCTGGTCGTGGCTTATCAATAACCTTGAGCATCTTTTCTAAGATCTCGGCTCGCCCGACATGAGCTTGAGCCAGTGCCTCTTTCATAACCTTGGCGGTAATGCCCTTAACCTTGATATCCATCTGTAAGGCGGTAATGCCATCGGTGGTACCGGCAACCTTAAAGTCCATGTCACCAGCAAAGTCTTCGGCCCCCTGAATATCGCTTAATATAACGTAATGGCCTTTATCGCCTAGCACCAAACCCATTGCGATTCCAGAAACTGGTTTGGCAATCGGCACGCCCGCATCCATCAAACTCATCGTGCTACTACAAACCGCCGCCATGCTGGTAGAGCCATTTGAGCTAACAATCTCGCTAACGGTACGAATGGTATAGGGAAAGTCCTCGACAGCTGGGATCACTGGTAGTAAGGCTCGCTCGGCTAGGGCCCCGTGGCCTATTTCACGGCGGCCAGGGCTACGCATTGGTCGCACCTCACCGGTAGAGTATGGCGGAAAGTTGTAGTGATGCATGTAGCGCTTGGTGGTGTCTAGCTCCATGGTGTCGAGTACCTGAGCGTAGCTGGTCGATGCCAAAGTTGTGACATTTAGCGATTGAGTGGTGCCACGGGTAAACAGCCCTGATCCGTGGGCACGAGGCAGAATCCCAACCTGTCCGGAAATTGGTCGGATCTCTTCAGGCTTGCGATCATCGGGGCGAGCGCCATCTTCTAATATTGCTCGGCGAATCTCGACATCGATCACCTTTTCAAAAGCGGTTTCAAGATCATCTGAACTAAACTGTCCACTATCGCCCCCAAACTTTTCGACAACTTCGCGGCGCAAATTTTTGATAGCATCGTGACGCAAATACTGGTTTTGGTGCCGGACAGCTTGATCAAGCTTGCCAATGAGGTACTTCTTTAATATCTCTGATGCTTCGGCGTTAGGCTGGTGTAGCTCATAGTCTTTAGGTTTAACACCAACGGCTTCGGCTAACTTAAGCTGCAATTCAATCGCCGGCTGCATGGCTTTATGGGCCAGCTCGATTGCCTCGACCATAGTGGCCTCATCAATCTCTTCGGCTCCGGCTTCAACCATCATGATGGCGTCTTTGGTGCCGGCAACTACCAGATCAAGTGTGCTGTCAGCCAATTCCTCGGTGGTTGGATAAGCCACTAGCTTACCATTGATCATGCCTACGCGAACGCCGGCGACGGGTCCTTCAAACGGAGCGCCAGAGAGCATTAATGCGCTGGAAATAGCTATCATGGCAATCAAATCGGGGCTGTGCACCAAGTCGGCGCTTAAAACTGTGGCCACGCCCTGGACATCATGGCGGAAACCTTTGGGGAACAGTGGGCGGATTGGGCGGTCGATCAAGCGGCAGGTTAATGTGGCCTGTTCACTAGCGCGGCCTTCGCGCTTTAAAAAGCGGCTACCAGAGATTTTTCCTGCGGCATACATTCGCTCCTCGTAATCGATCATTAACGGGAAGAAGTCGATTCCGGGACGTTGGGTTGTTGCCACTACAGCAGTTCCAAGCACCATGGTGTCTCCATAGCTAACGGTGACAGCGCCATCAGCCAAAAAACCGATCTTACCGGTTTCAATGGTTAATTTGCGGCCACAAAACTCGGTTTCGAGCGTGATACGCTTGCCACCAAAGGGGTGGATGATTTCTGGCTGGGTCATAAACTCCTATTCTTGCAACTCGTGCCAGGGTCTAAGTGCCAATCGGTTGAGCAGATGCAAACAACCAAATTAGAGCTAAAACTCTACCACGTGATGCAATATCTTATGTATTACTCTCGCTCAACTTCGAGCGCAGTTGGAGGCTACTGCTTAAGCAGCGCCCTGCCGCGATCAAACTATCGGCGTAGGTTCAGTTTCTTGATGATAGCGCCGTAGCGAGTAGGATCATTCTTTTGCAGATAATCAAGCAGGCGGCGGCGCTTGCCCACCATTTTTAGCAATCCCCTTCTAGAATGCTCATCTTTTTTGTGGGTCTGCAAGTGCTTGGTTAGTTCGGTAATTTGGGTCGTAAAAATACTAATCTGAACCTCGGGTGAACCGGTGTCCTTCTTGTGAGTTTGGTTGGCCGAAATAACCTTGTTTTTGTGGTCTGTCTTCAACATTGTCCGAGAATTGTATCAATTTCTTGATGTGATTGCAACCTTAAGCGGCTCATTCGCTCGGCGGTTTATTCTCAAGACGAGCAATCCGAAAACCGTGTTCGGTAACCAACTGCTTAACCACGTGTAAATCCTCTCGGTTCATGGCTACATCGGTAAACAAGGCATGGAATTTGCGATTGGTTGCCGACGAAAGATTATCAAGATCACTACGTAACTGGCCAAACTTAAGATCTATCTTATGATTGGTGTCGGCAAACTGCGGTTCAGTAACATCAGCAATTCCGATTTTGATTTGGTTGAGGTCATTTGCGGTTAGCGCCATAAGCCATCCTTTATTGGTGTTAATTGTATCTTATTGACCTCTTTAGCGTCTATGTTACCGAACATAAACCGTACTAACAAGTCTATTTCTTCTGTTCTAATGGGCGTAAAATAGAAAGTCTAAGCTTATAGAAATTTCATTAAATAGTTATTAAGGCTACTTGCATCGATCTGATCTAATGTATGGGCTTGCTCAAGTTGGTAGGGCCCAATAGTGGTGCGCTTAAGTGCGCTAAGATAAGCGCCAGTACCAAGCTGACTGCCAATATCGGCGGCTAGACTGCGGATATAGGTGCCACTTGAAACTTCGGTGCAGAACGATATTTTGGGGTAGATATAACTGAGCAACTCGATTGTTCGAATTTGCACAACTCGACTCGGCATTTCAAACTTCTCACCCTTACGAGCTCGTTTATAGGCCTCCTGCCCACGGATCTTGATGGCCGAATACTGCGATGGAGTTTGGGTGATTTCGCCCTTAAATGAGGCCAGTGCCGCTATAACTTGCGTTTGGCTGGGCCGAATATCCGAAACCGGACTAAGCTCCCCCTCTCTATCTCCGGTCGATGAAGTCAGGCCAAGAGTTATTTCGCCAATATAAGTTTTATCTAAACCAATTAATTTAGTAGCTTGTTTGGTGGCCGAACCAACCAAAATAATCATCAGGCCGGTAGCGGCCGGATCAAGAGTGCCAGCATGGCCGAACTTGCGCAGCCCGGTTTGGGTTCGGAGTTTTCGAATGATATCGAACGAGCTAATGCCAGCTGGCTTGTCTATCAGCAGCATGCCACTAGGATCATGAGAATTCATGAACTAACTGTATCAGTTAGAGCGATCAATCAGTACTGGGTTGTTGGTTGGGTTAGGAGCTTTAACAGCCGATAGCGTTTCAGTAGCCGTTATTTTCTCTATTGGCTCATGATTAACCAACGGCTCTAGCAGCGAATGGCTGGGGGCTTCATCAGCTAAGGGCAGGTTGGCTTGTGAATCACCAAAATCAACTTCTGGACCAAAAGGTTCAACTTCTTCAAAACTGGGGCCGTCTTCGGTTAGGGGCGCTGAAGTAACCTGTGCTTCGGGTGTAACTGTGACCTCAGGCTTGATATCAACCTTTGGCTGTGGTGCAGGCTGAGTGGCAACCGGCGGCTTTTCGCGAGCTGGTTGAGCCTGGTTACTAGCCGGCTTAGGGTTGCGATATAAACCCCGGACAACTGCCGGCTGATCGGCTCCCATGGCAATCATTTGAGCCGCCACGGTCAGCGCTTTGGCGGTGGTGTGGCTTGCAGTAAAGCGGTCGGTTGCCGACATAATCCCGGCCAGCATGGTGGTGGCAATATCGGCATCTATCATCCCACTTTGCAGCGATTCAGAAAGCGCAATTAGAATTTCACCCAAACTAGCGGCGGTTGGCTCAATCAGGTTAATGGCGCCAAACTGTTCGTTGCTACGGTGATAATCGATGTTTATTAGCGGGATGGTCCGGAGCAGTTCGGCATTATGGGCGTAAACGCGATCAATCCGCGAGTAGCTTGCTACCCCAAGTACAACGACTAAATCAAAGTGGTAGTCTCCATGGCTATAGCTAACATCTTTTTGGGTAAATCCTCCGGTATAAGGTGTAACCTGAATATTTAGCTTTTGGTTGGAAATACTATATTTAACCTGGTCAACTTGTGACTGGCGCATATCAAGGCTAACAATAAAATCACGTAGGCCTTCGAGCTGAGAGCTAACACCAGTTAAGGGCAGAAAGCGAGCGGTGGCCGGTATCTCATCGCTAATTACGGTGGTGGCCTTTTTACCAAACTTACGTAGGATCGACCCCAAAGCGGTGGCGGAGGCGACTTGATCCACCGACGGGTGCTGACCGGTTAAAATCAGCACGGTTTCGGCTTGGCGCAGGGCCTCTGAGGTCTGTTGTTTGGGAGTTAGTTCTTTATCCATAGGTTTGACTTAGAATTGAATATAATAGCTCATTTTGCCCCATCTGTCAAGATCTGGTACATCGCTTATGCTTATGTGGCTCAGCAAATCGCCCCAAAGTTTATCTTTACAGTCCCCCACTTTTCAGGTATAGTTTTGCGAGTTATGCCGATTATTGCTTCAGCCATTAAGCGAGTCCGGCAGTCGGCCAAGCGCCGCAGCCGTAACCTCCAGATTAAGCGCGCTATCCACGAGGATGTGCGGCTGTTTCAGGTTGCTGTTGAGGCTGGTGACGCCAAGCTGACCCATGAACGCTTGCGCGAGGCTATCAGCGAAATCGACCGCGCGGTTAAAAAAGGTACCATTCACCGTAATACCGCCGCACGACGCAAGTCGCAGTTAACCCGCGCCGCTAACCCGTTAATTTTAACTGGTGGCAAGCCCAAGCCGGTCGTAAAAAAGGCAGTCGCTAAGCCCGCCGCCAAAAAGGCCGCTCCCAAGGCTGCGGCTAAAAAGCCGGCCAAAGCCGCTACCAAGCCCAAAGCCACCAAGTAGCCATCCCCAGATCTGATAAACTAGCAAGTATGAAAACTAGCGGCGACGAGTCCCGCGCTCAGGTGATTGAACTAACCGCCGAGCTTGGTGAACATCTTAAAATTTTACGTGATTATGCCACCACACCGGATAATATTTGGCTGGCTCGTGGCGAGTTAAATCGAATACAAGAAAAATTGGCCGAGGTTGAGCGACTACTAGCTTTACTTAAGAGCGGCGATTAGCGCCTGCCTGAAAACGCTGACTGAGTTCGACAATCAGCTGTTCGACCCCAAGATTAGCGTCGATGTCACCGGTTTTAATCCGATAATCCAGATCTACCGCCTGTAAAAATGACTGCTTTAAGGCAGACTCATTAAACAGATGGCGCTTGGCCAGCATTTTAGAGGCCACATACGGCGACATACTGGCGGTTTTGGCCAAGGCCGGGGCGCTGATTTTACCGGCAGCTTTGGCCATTATCAAATTACGCATCTGCCAAATTAGCATGCTTAAAATGTAGGTTTCATGGTTGCCGGCATGGCGTAGATTAGCGTAAATTTCGAGAGCAACAGATTGGTGGCCGGCTGTCACTGCTTCGGCCAAATCAAAAACACTATCGGTGGGGCTAAGTTCTACCTGCTCCTCTACTGCTGCAACGGTGATGGGGTTGGCATACTCGGCCAGTTTGGAAATTTCGGTGCTGAGCCGCCACTGGTCATCGCCAGCGCGCTCTAGTAAGCGGCCAACTGCTGGGCGCTCAATGGTGGCATTGTGGTCTTCTACGGTTTGTGCAATCCAGCGCTGCAGTTTGCCACGATCAAGCTCCCCGAACTCCACCACCTTTGCGATCGCTTTGATGTCTTTAAAGTAGGTTGTCCGTTGGTCGACAGACGGATCATAAAATACTGCCACGGTAGTGTTGGGTATTCCCGTAGCAATAGCTGCAATTTTGGGCGCGACTGCTTTATTGGCGCCAAGATCCTCGACTATAACCAAACGGCTGGTGGCCAAAAATGGCGAGGCTTGCAGGCTAGACTGAAGCTCACCAATGGTTATGCGGGCACCATCAATACGTTCAAGGCCCATGTCGCTGCCGGTTTTACCGATGTACTGTTTGGTTAACTTGGCAATCTGTTGCCGGGCACCGAAGCTGTTGGGACCGTAAAAAAAGAAGATCATTCTATTGCTCCTGCTACAACCCGCGGAATTGGTTGGCACTTGGGGCACAGGTGGGTGCCACGACCGGCTACACGAGTTTTAATAATAACGGTTCCACATACCGGGCAGGTTTGTCCTTGGCGGCGAAACACCCGTGCGTGATGCAGATAATCACCGGTGCCGCCCAGGGCGTCAACGTAACTAGTAAAGCTGGTGCCGCCGTGTTTAACGCCCAGGGCAATTATGGTTTTGATGGCCTCGTATAATCGTTTGATCTGAGCAGGCTTGAGCTCGCCTGCCATGATGGCGGGGTGTATTTTAGCCAAATGCAGTGACTCATCGGCGTAAATGTTGCCTACGCCGGCGACCGTAGACTGATCAAGAATGACGGCCTTAATCGGCGATTTTGGGCGCCGAGCCAATATCTCCGCAAACGGCTTTAACTCAAAGAGTTTGGTCAGAGGCTCTGGCCCCAAACGAGAAATTAAAGCGTCACGAGGCACATCCACGGTTGGTACTAACTTTATCCATCCAAAAATGCGCTGATCATTAAAGTACAACGTACTGCCATCCGATAGTCGAAATATTACTTTTGTGCTTTTGTCGGGCAAATCATCGGCCATGCTCTTGGTAGGGTGGCCGCCGGCATAACGATCGCCGTCTTTTCGCACCAATACCATCTGGCCGGTCATCTTAAGATGTATCAGCAAGCTGTAATTCGAACTTAGGTTTATAACCAGTACTTTGCCGTAGCGCTCCAAGCCAGTGATGATCGCCCCAATCGCCTCTTCATCAACTAGCTCAGCTCGAGCCTGCAGAGATTTGGGGTGTAGTGCTTCGACGTCAACAATCGCCAGCCCAACGATGGTTTGGCTGAGGCCGCGGCGAATGGTTTCAACTTCTGGTAACTCTGGCATGAGTTTCAGTATACCAAGAAGGCGCATCATCTGTTGAGCTATTGACTATTATAAGCTTTAGTGGTATCATTGGGCTTATCTTTCGAGATGTACTGAGATGGTTAGCCCATCTTCTGACAACCAAACACGAACAAATTTGTTCGTGGAACCGACCAAGGAGGGTCTGATGCGTAATCGCATCGACAATTACTTCATGGACCACCCCGGGTACATTGGTGCCCTGGTTGCATCCGCGATCATCGGCCTGCTGCTCCTGCAGAAGGTCTGACGAAAGGGTAACCCTGAGTACAGGCCCTAACTGGGCAACCCATCCCCCGCTAGCCTCAGATAGGAGGCAATTGTGGAATCTCAAGCAATCCCGATGGCAATGTTCATCACGCTCTTGTCGATATTCGTGATCATGCTCGGCAACGACAAGCACCCCAGCAAGGACACGTCGCACAAGACCCCGTCTTCACATGTCAGCCGCCACCCCCACCCCGGTGGACCTCAGGCTCCGGCCTACCTGACTCACAAGCTCAAGCCGAGCGAGGTCGGTGGACCGTCGGCCAACTAGCCCCATCTGAGTAGCAGATTCCCTGCCCACTCGGGTGGGGTTTTTGCTACTTAAGTACTAAAACTGATCTTTGGTATAGTGATGTGTTTCTTCAACAAACACACCCTTGGTGCCCATGATCATTTCGATCTCGGTTTCAAAGCTGGTATATCGTTTATCAAACTTGCGCGCCTCGTTGGGTGTCACCCAGCGGTTTAAGCCACCTTCATACTTTTCGAGCAACTCACCTCGCACATTAGTGCAGTGCACTACAAAGAACACCTTATCCTCTACCGCCTCTGCCTGCCCTTCTAAATAGGCGTGCTCATGGTAAACGCCGGCGATCTTGTAATCGGCCTCAAGATTGGTCTCTTCCATTAGCTCGCGGCCGGCAGTTTCAATAATGGTTTCGCCCCAGCGCATTTTGCCGGTAGGAAAACCCCAGTAACCGTAAAACGGATTCTTGGTGCGCTGCTGGAACAGTAGCTGCTTGGTGCCTTCATGCATGCGTTCGACCGCCAGTAGCACCGCCACCTTGGGCTGGCGTTCAATGGTGTTGGCATCGGTATCAAGCTTATTTGAGTACTCCTTGCCCTTGTGGGTCAGGCGGTAACGGCCACGACCAACCTTTTCGACCAAGCCAATTTCGACCAGCCGCGAAATGTGAAAGTTAAAATGATCGCTGGTTAAGCCGGTGGGCTTTTGCAGATCGGCGTACCCAGCTTCGGGCACAAATAAGAGCTCTCGCAGAATGCTGATTTGGGCTTCATGGATTTTAACTTCGTGGCTCATTAATACTCCGTTGTTACCCGCTCAATGTACGCTAAGGCTAGCAGCCAGCGCTAGTAAAGTCGACTTTAGGTTTAGCTAGAGCTCGCCCCAATTGTGGCCGCTATCGGTATCAACAACAATCGGTACACCCAAATCGTAAACGCTCTCCATTACTTCTTTCATAATGGCCTCAACCTCTTCTGACTGCGTCTGGTCACACTCCACAATTAGTTCATCGTGAATTTGTAATAGTAGGTCGGCTCCCTTGGGCAGTTGAGGCATTAATGCGACCATGGCCATCTTCATAATGTCGGCAGCGGTGCCTTGAATTGGTACGTTTACGGCAATGCGCTCAGCAGCACTACGGATCATAAAATTGCTCGATGTTATCTCGGGGCAAGGTCGGCGGCGCCCTAAAAGGGTTTCGGTGTAGCCATGCTTACGGCCAAACTCTTTTAAGCCCTCGATGTAGTCTTTAAGAGTTTTACGTAACTCAAAATAGCGTTCAATAAAGACGGCGGCCTCTTCGCGCGTCATGCCGGTGGAAACGCTCAGGCCATGGGCGGTTTGGCCGTAAAGCACGCCAAAGTTGATGGTTTTAGAGCTGTAGCGCTGCTCTTTGGTTACCTTATCCAGCGGAACGTTAAATAGCTCCGAGGCGGTCTGCAAGTGTAGATCGATCCCCTGCTTAAAGGTGTCAATCATACCCTGGTCTTCACTAAGCGCTGCTGCCACTCGTAGCTCAATTTGAGAATAGTCGGCGCTTATCAGCACCCGGCCCTTGGGCGCTATAAAGGCGGTTCTAATTTGGCGGCCCACTCCTGTGCGTACCGGTATATTCTGGAGGTTTGGGTTGGTGGAATTAAGGCGCCCGGTTTGGGCAATGGTTTGATTAAATGAGGTATGCACACGATCGTACTTATCAACTTGTTCCGGTAGGGTGATGACGTAGGTGTTCTGTAGCTTTGACAGCTCTCGGAACTCACTTATCAGCGGGATGATGGGATGGGCGTCTCGCAGCTTATCGAGCTCGGTGGCGGCCGTGCTGTAGCCGGTCTTACCCTTTTTTACACCGGACTTATCTAGGCCCAACTTTTCGTACAAAATGTTGGCCAACTGCGCTGGTGATGAAACATTAAACTGTTCACCGGCGGCCTCCCAGATTTTTTGCTCACATTTTTTAATGTCGATGGCAAACTTTTTGCTCAGATTATGCAAAAAGTCGACATCTAGCTTTATGCCAGTTAGCTCCATCTGGGAAAGTACTTCAATTAAAGGCCACTCGGTGGTTTCAGCTAGCTTGGTTAGCCCCGCCGTTTTGATCTGAGGGGCCATGCGTTGATACAACCGCCAAGTTATGTCAGCATCCTCCGCGGCATAAGTGGTAGCAGTCTCAATATCAACGTGGTCGAAAGTGGTTTGGCTACGACCGCTCCCAATTAGATCACTAATGGGGATCATTTCGATTCCAAACTCGTTATAGGCCAGGTTATCCAGCGACTGGCTGCGTCCTAGTGGATTGAGCATGAAGGCCGCGATCATAGTGTCGAAGCTGATTGGGCTAGGGGTTAACCCATGACGGGCCAGCACCTTGTAATCATATTTGGCATTGTGGGCCACTTTGCCAATTTTAGGATCTTCAAAGGCCGGGCGCAGCGCCTCTATTACCGTTTTCATACCCAGTTGTGGCCCTTGTTTGTGGGCAACCGGGATGTAATAAGCTTCACCCTCTTTAAGACAGGCGGAGATCCCAACCAACTCGGCACTATTGTCATCAACGCTGGTGGTTTCGGTATCAAATGCAAAAGCCTTGGACGAGTATAGAATCTTAGCCAGATCAGCCAGTTGGCTAGGTGTGGTTACGGCAGTATAGCGGGCCGATTTCAGATGCTTGCGCTCCTTTTCTACCGTTACTGCATCATCGAACAACGTTGGGGCACTGGTGAGTTCGGGTGGAAGTTTATCTAGCAGCGTGCGGAACTCCAGGCGGCGAAATAGCTCGTGGATTTGCTGGCGGTCGTAATGACCAACCGTGGCCGGCTTTAAATCGAGCTCTACCGGCGCATCCAAAACGATGGTAGATAGCTCTAGGCTCAAGTAGGCCAGCTGCTTATTTTCGGCCAGATAGTCATGCACTTTGCCACTGATTTTATCCAAATTCTCATAAATGCCATCTAAAGTTTTATACTCGGCCAGCAGCTTGCGTGCGCCAACATCACCGATACCGGGGACGCCCGGAATATTATCACTAGCATCTCCAAGCAGTGCCTTGTAGTCGATGAACTGCTGTGGGGTCAAGCCATACTGATCTTGCATGGCCGCTAGGTCATAAGTGGTGGTTGAGCGTTTGGCCGGATTAAATAGCTGTACCGTGGTATTACTATCAATCAGCTGCAGCTCATCGCGATCACCGCTAACGATTATGGTTTCAAAGCCTCGCTCTTCGGCCTGACGAGCCAAGGTGCCAATAATGTCATCGGCCTCAAACTTTTCCAGCTCAATCCAGGGCAGACCAAGTGCTTCGGTAACGGCTTTGGTATCAGGAATTTGAGCATACAAATCATCGGGCTGCTTTTTGCGGTGGGCCTTGTACTGCGGGTACATATCTTTTCGAAAGGTGTCGCCAGATTTGTCCCAGGCCACGATGGCGTACTTGGGTTTTAAGTCTGACAGGGTTTTTAGCAAGGCTAGGGTGTAGCCATAGGTGGCATTGGTGGGCTCGCCACTGGCATTTGAAAGGTGTGGGATAGCGTGATAGCCGCGGTGAAACACCGCGCTGCCATCCACCAAAACCAAGCGCTCTTTCTTCGACATAATGCAATCATTATATCTTAATATGTGGCGCGGCAGCGGGTTATTTGGGCGTGAAGAAGCCCCGGAAAAACCAAGGCTTCTCCGGGGCGAAAACTAACCGCCCATGTGCTGGCTAGTACCAACCGTAAGGCCGGCGCGAGTTCCAGAAGAACAGCGCGGCCGTCGGGTTGCCGTAGCGAGCCTTGATGTAGTTGAGACCCCAAATGATCTGGCTCTTAATCGAGCCAGGTTTGGGAATCTTGCTGCAGGGGTTGGCTTGGGGAATTCCGCAAGCACCGGTGCTGCGGTTACGAGCGAGTGGGTTCCATCCCGACTCATTGCTCCACAGCCTGCGCAAGTTGGGCCAATGTTTACGGCCGAACTTCAAGTTGCTGAGATGTTTCGCCAGCAGCTTGGGATGGACCACCAGCTTGCCGTGCTGATGAACCATCCAGTACGAGCGGGGTGCCTTGTGGCCTGAAACAACGCGTTCGGAGCGAGCTCCAGACGTTTGGGTCGTGGCCTGGACCAACACCGGTGTCGCAAGCGACACAAGGGTGGCCAATAGTACCGCCACCGTGACTAGCGTGCGGTTGATGATCATTGTCATCACCGACCACAAACCGGCCAAGGTGCCGACCCTGATCTGGCATACAACATGGCTGCACGAGCATACTGCTCGCTGGCCGACGCTGCCGCCGGATCGCCTTGGCCGCCAACCGAGGCCCATGTTCCATAGTCAAACTGGAATAGGCCGCGGTAGCTGCCGCTGGCACTGACCGCCCTGGGGTTACCCCCACTCTCGCAAGCCGCTATGGCCGCCAAAGTAGAGTTACCACCAACGGATGTGGCGGTCGCGACAACCGGAGTTGACGCTTGCTTTGCCAAACGAGCCGCTAGAGCCCGCTCGGCCTTTTTGATGTAGGCCAGATGGTGGCGTCGCACGCGACGCAACTTTCGGGCCAGATTTTGTTCAGCCTCGCGACGCATCTGCGTCTTAAGACTGGGTTCGGTTGGGCTTAGCCTCGCGGCCAGACCAACGGCGTGCACTGTCGAGGGCCGTGCACGGCCCGTTGACGACTGACCATAGGCCAGCGAAACGCTCAACGCAAAAAGCACGAGAACGAGTGTCAGTGTAGATCGTCGCACTTGCTACTCCTTGATCTTTGAGACCTGAGGGTCTTGAGTCAGGTGGTTCTAGGTGCGGCCATCGCCTCTGGCATTCTACTCGCGAGGTATTACTGCTTGTACCCCGGGACTTCATGTCCGTCCGTACGAGTGATGCGACGATGCCCTTAGGGGCCACAAAACTGAGTGGCTCTATGGAGCGTGGAGAAACCTCCTTTGATCGTGGACAATCCACCTATTACTATACTAGATATAGCGTGGGCCCACAACCCCCTGCCGCTGTGGCTAGTGGCTAGTGCCGGGGTCATTAAGATGGTGTTGTTCTTCTGGGTCTAACTCATCTTCTGTAAGTGGTGGTATCCCCGGCTTTTCGGTATCTGCCAAAGAACTGGCAGCCTCGGCTGCTTCAGCTTCGTTGGCATCTCTTTCGGCTAAAGCCTCTTTAAGTTCTTCGGCTGTAAAATGGGGCTTAGGTGGCAAATCGGAAAGCTTGGTGCCTAAAACGAGAATTCTAGAGTTGTTTTTCGCTATCTTATCAAATAATGGTTTTGTAGAATTGGGGTTATTACTATCAACCATTTCATTGATTTTCTCCTGTAGTTCATCATTCTCTCGTTCTAAGCGCCCAATCTCTGACATGATACCCTCTTGGCTACCATCTTCGGGTTTATCTAAGCCGGCATACTCATTTGTGACGGCTCCAACCTCCGCCTTTTTTGCACCTTCATCAAACAAACTCTCCTGACCATCAACTCCGCTCAAAACTACCCCGCTTTTATAACCCCATCATACCAAAAAGCGCCCAAACGGGCGCAACTTGGTGAAAAATTATCTGCTTAAGCCAAGTAGTCTTTAAGCTTTTTACTTTCGCGATGCTTGCGCAACTTGGTTAAGGCCTTGGCCTCAATTTGGCGAATACGTTCTCTTGTGACACCAAACTCTAAGCCAACCTCTTCTAGGGTGTGGCTGCGGCCGTCTTCTAGCCCAAAGCGCATCCGCAAAATCTTTTGCTCGCGCGGGGTTAACAGCGCAAGCACCTCTCCCACCTGCTCTTTTAGCAGCTGGTCGGCGGCCATTTCGTGAGGCTGCTTGCCGTCTACATCCTCAATGAACTCACTCAGGCTGGAGTCTTTATCGTCGCCAACTGGACTTTCTAGCGAGACGATATCCTGCTTGATTTTTAAGATGTGATTTACCTTATCGACATCAATCTCCATCTCGGCAGCGATCTCTTCTGGCAGTGGCTCGCGACCAAGCTCTTGGACCAAACGACGCTGGGTACGGATTAACTTGTTTATGGTTTCAACCATGTGCACCGGAATGCGGATGGTGCGGGCCTGGTCGGCAATGGCGCGGGTAATGGCCTGGCGGATCCACCATGTGGCGTAGGTACTAAACTTAAATCCCTTGGTGTAGTCAAACTTTTCAACGGCACGCAGCAAGCCGCTAGAACCCTCTTGAATCAAATCTAACAGGTCTAACCCACGGCCAATGTACTTTTTGGCAATCGATACTACCAAACGCAGGTTGGCTTCGACCATCTTGTCTTTGGCGGCCTTATCACCCTTAGCAATTCGCTTGGCCAGCTCTACCTCTTCGGCGGCGGTTAGTAGTGGTACGCGGCCAATTTCGCGCAAGTACAGCCGTACTGAATCATCAGCAATGTCCTTAACGTAATCATCGGACTCGGTGGCTGATTCGGCTTCATCGGACTCGTTGTCCCAAATCAGACGATCTTTTTGGTCGGTTAGCTCTACGCCGTTTTCGAGCAGAGCAGCATAGAGCTCATCAAGCTCATCGACGTTTTCTTCGGCATCGGGAAAGACCTGCGATACCTCTTGTTGGGTCACAAAGCCCTGTTCTTTACCCTTTTGAATCAGGCGATCGACTTCAGGACTATAATGAGTTTCTTTTTCTTCGGGTGCGGGGGCAGCTTTTTTGGCCAAAATAACTCCTTCTAAGACGCCTGCTGGGCGCCATATTAATCTCCGTCACCGACCAATGCTTGGTATTGGCCGAGTAACGTATGTACAAGTTGCGTGTCGCCACTGGCTTGGGCTTCACGCAGTTTTTTTTGCAATTTAGTCTGGGTGTCTTTATTTGAAGCGGTTTGCAGTCGTCTAACCAGCTCGAAGGCCTCTAAGCTGCGATCTGCGGGAGCGAATGAGCCATACTCTTCTTCGCCCCTCAATGCCAGTATTTTGACATAATCGGATTGGTTTGGCAAGTGTTGGGCGATGGCATCCACTCTATCTGTGCCAACCCGCTGTAGAGTTTCAACGATCATCTGGTGATCGGGGTCAGAAAAGTGGGCCGGGGTTAGCTCTTCTAAACTCAAGCGCACTTCTGGATAAGCTAGGTTTAGGGCTAGTACCGACTCTTCTAGCAGCTGCTTGGCAGGTCGGGCTTTAGGTACCACTACAGTAGCCGGTATTTTGGTGGCCGAAACTGGAAGGCTGGCTTGATTCCGGCCGGCTAATTTTTGGCGGATAGCCTCTTCGGTAGTCGAAAGTTTGGTGGCCAGTAAACTAACATAGTGTTCACGTTCTACTGGGTCCGAAAGTTGGCGCAGATTTGTACTCAAATGATCGCTATATCCACGCTTTCCGGCAGCACTATTTAAGTCATATTGGCTTGCCAAAGCCTCAAACAAATAGTCAATCGCGTACTGAGCATTAGCGATTGCTTGCTTCCAAGCGGGCAGATTTTTGGCAATTAGCTCATCGGGATCTTTGGCGTCGGGCAAAGTTATCACCGCTAAATTGATACCCAGGCCCTGGCTAAGCTCAATCGCCCGCTCGGTGGCACGCAGGCCGGCGGCGTCGCCATCAAAGCACAGCTTGAGGTTTTTGGTCAGCCGGCTCAGCGCTTTTAGCTGCTGTTCGGTTAAGGCTGTCCCGCTAACCGCCACTACCTGCTTTACCCCGGCCTGATGACTAGCTACCACATCCATATTTCCCTCTACCAGTACCACCTCGTCATGTTCTCTAATGGCCTCTTTGGCTAAATGTAGGCCGTAAATTACGCGACTTTTATCGTACAAAGGAGTTTGGGGTGTATTTAAATACTTCGGCATTTGGTCATCAGATAGTACCCGACCGGTAAATCCTACCGGCGTCCCAGAAGCGTCGCAGATAGTAAAAACCAATCGCGCTCGAAACATATCATATGTAGACGTGCGACCATCACGTTGCCCAACTAGGCCAGCTCGCTTTAATTCAGCCTCATTAAAGCCCTTTTTAACCAAGTAATGGCCCAGTGCGTTCCAATCATCTGGCGCGTAACCAATCTGAAAGTCGGCCACAGTTTGACGCTTTAAGCCGCGTGCCTGAGCGTAGGCCAAGGCATCTTTATTCTTTATTAATGATTCCTGAAAGTAACGTACCGCCATAGCCGTAGCCTCGCGCAAGCGCTCTAACTCTTGCTTAGACTTTTGACTATCCCCTGACCCACGTGCCTTAAGCTCAATACCGGCGCGCTTGGCCAACATTTCCAAGGCTGGCCGAAACTCCATACCTTCGTACTTCATCACAAAGGTAATTACATCACCGCCTTCATTGCAGCCAAAGCAATGCCAAATCCCTTTTTCGGGGCTTACCATAAAACTGGCAGTTTTTTCGTGGTGGAACGGGCATGGTGCCTTTAGGTTTCGGCCGGCCGGGCGCAACTGCACATAATCGCCAATGACATCGGCAATATCTAGCCGCTCTTTAACCAACTCCACTTCGTTCATAACGGTATTGTACCACCTGTTGGCCGAATAAAGAGCGAAAATCGTTGATACCGAAAACCCGGCCCCTCTGATCGAGAGACCGGGTAATCAGTACTTCGTTGGCCGACGGGCCCCATTTCCCCGACTAGCCCGCCGCCCGCTCCTTGCCCTCCAGAGGCAAGAACTAAACCGCTATCAGCGCCGGTAGTACCGATGCGACCTCAGCCAGAACCGCCTCGGCGCGGTCATGATCGGCTTGAGTCAGTGCGGTTTTGAGGTGTGGAAGTAGCTGCTCCAGCAACGAGATCACGTCCATCAAGTGGCGGGCCGGGCTTGCAGCCGAGAATATCCCAGAAGGACCATCCCGGCCTAGCTTACCGGCAACTGCCAGATCAAGAACCACCCTAAAGTAGCGATGATTCTCGGTGAGACGGCGTACCATCTCGGGCAAAACGATCGCCAGACGGTCGTTCTCGTAGGCCTCTCTGACTGCCTGGGTGTCGAGATCGCCAAACAGATCTTCTTGTCCAAGCCGTGCTTGGTCGATCCGATCCTTCATTGACTTTGCGAACACTTCGACGGTCTGACCAGGCAGGGTGCCTAGCGGCAGCCAGTGCTCGGCGCAGTCCATCTGCGTGATAGCACCAACCGAAACCGCAGACCCAAGCAACAGCCCTATGCCGTAAGGGATCGAGTGTGTACGAACTGCATCTTGTACACACTCCGGCGCCTCGGCGAACTTGAGGTATCCGCGAACGGCACTCTCGGAGCGTCCAGCTTTCCGGGCCAGCTCCGCTATCGACGGTGCGACTCCCGTTGTCTCTTCGGCAAATCTCCACATCCGGTAGATGCACTCGGCATCCTCCCATGCTTCGGGAAGGGTGTGGATGTTCTCGTGAAGCTGGCGGTCGAGCGCTTCAATCGGCGTCAAATCAACGATCTTGATCGGCCAATCTTTCGGCGGTTTACCGGCTTCGCACAGCGCTATTCCAGCTCGACGCCGGCAGTGCCCGGTGACGACAATCTCATAAAGGCCGGATGGCCCAAGGGGAATGTCATCAAGGGTGTAGCTGGTTTGCCAGACCCGATTCCAGACATGCAGATACTCCTCCGCCTTTGCCGCATCAAGTGTTACGAGCTCGACCGGGCTAAAGAGTCCATACAGCTTTATACTGCTGGCCAGTGTTTCGATCTTGCGAGGATCGTAATACTGGCGTGCTTGGCGCAACTCGGTACCCCGATAGGGGCCGTCGATGCGATGCTCGCCACTAATGAGCTTGAGGTTCGGCCTTTCCGCAATCACCGCCCCTTGGACGGCATCATGCACAGATGCGTCCAAAGATACGACGACCATGGTTTGGTCCCCTTCCGAAGGTTGTATGTAGTACTGATTTTCAAAGCGAACGGTAAGATAACTCCACCTCACCATTCTAGTTTTCATTATGCTACTGCTGTTTCCAAAGCTCAAGCGCTTTAATTTTTAGTTAAGAAATTAATGCGGGACCGTCGACGAATCGACGATCCCGCTCTTCACCCAGCAGGCAGGGGATGCAGCTGGGAAAAGTAGGTGGTGAGGTTTTTGGTGTGTTTTGCGTGAGTGAGTTCTGGCAACTGCCAAAATTTTCTACGCTCGGCTACACCGGCAACCTCAAAGTTCTGGTGTGGGAGTTGGAAGCAGGGCGTGGTCTGCGGCCATCTTTGGCCAGCGAATCAAGCGCTCGCCGAACTCCCTCTGGCAACGGATCTGGCTTTGGCCACCCAGTGACTTTTGGTGACCATGATCGCCCAGTTCCGTGGCGACGGTGCGGTGCGGAAGCAGTTGGCACTGCACCCTCCTTAACTCATCGGTACTGCAATAAGGACGTTATTAAATATAGGCTTCGGTGGTCGGCCGTGCAAGCACAGCCATTTTGGTTTTACAGATGAGATTAAGTACTTTATGGCTTAAGAAGGCGGATTTCGTAACGAAATTTACAGCCTTGTGGGTACCGATCGAAGCGACGGACCACCAGGGTGAGGTGCAAGCTGCAAAGCTACCACTGAATGTGACTGGGCAGCCGTACCATGATGATCTAAAAACCCTTCACTCATTTTTATTTTATCGAGGGTAGATAAACTAGAATGCTCAATCGCTGATACCGCCGAGCGCACCGTATCATGATCAAAGCGCCCTACCACCTTAAAGCGTTGGCGATCCATAATCGTGTTATGACCACTGTATTCAACAACGTCTCCAACTTGAATATTCTGATGATGTGAATCATTAAGCCTAAGTGCCATGGGATTTTTATTCTTCATTAATAGATCATATTTGTGATGCTCTAGAGGGACGATTGTGCTCACTATTTACCCCCCTGTATACGACGCACCAATGGCAATGCCAATCTAGTCGGTAATATCCGCGACAGCCATAAAATACGCTTGGCGGCGGCCCCTGGTAACACCACTCGCTTTCCAGATAGCATACCCTTAAACCCTGCCTGGGCAACCTCGCGCGCCGACATTAGTTTACCGCTAAACAGCCGGGTTCCCTCTAGGTCGGCCTCCTTTGCAAAATGAGTTTTGGTAGGTGGCGGGCACAAGGCTGTGGCAGTCACCCCGCTGCCCTTAAGTTCATCGCTTAGGGCCTGACTAAACGATAATACATAAGATTTGGTAGCGTAATAAACTGCCATGTATGGTCCCGGTAAAAAGGCGGCAGTGGAGGCTACATTTAATACCCTACCCTCACTACGCTCTATCATGCCTGGTAAAAGTATCCGGGTTAGCTCGGTTAAAGCCACCATATTTAGCTGCATCATGGCGCTTATTCGAACCGGATCTTGTCTAGCAAAAGCTCCACCCAAGCCAAAGCCAGCATTATTAATCAGAACGTAGGGCTCGATGCCCTCTTTGGCAATGGCAACCGCAAGTTTTTTAGCAGCACCGGCCTTTGACAGGTCCAGCTCAATTACCTCTACCTCAACGTTGAAGGCCTCGCGCAGCTCACGGGCAATCATTTGTAAACTGTCATGGCCGCGAGCCACCAGCACGAGGGCGAATCCTTGCTCGGCTGCAATTCGTGCTAACTCTAAACCGATGCCGCCTGATGCACCGGTGATAACAATGGTCTTTGGGCTACTCATTGCCTAATTATACTTTAATTATTACTGGCGGAGCAGCCGGGTCAGGAACTTTCCGACTGTCTCAAGAATTATAGTGCCTAAGGAGGAAATGAGACAAATAAGACACTATAAAAAGGGATTGTTTTGTGTCTCATTTCGGAGCCCTCGTAGCCTTGGCTTGACTGAATCGCTACTACAACGCATAGGCTAGCGTTCCGACCTTTTAATCCGCTTAAGCTTGCATTATCAGATAGGGAGAGTAGTTAATGGTGCCTTGGGGAACACTATCATGACACAAGTTAGTAAGCAGGATCTCGCAGAGTTTAAGCGTATTACCAAGGAAATGCGTGGCCTAGAATTTCCAAATGATGAAGTGGCAATGCGGGCAGCTCAGGGGTTAATCAGGCTGTTCGAAAAAGCTCCTAGCCATCTTCAAGACGGTCGGATTGAAAAACGAAGCTAAAACTACTCCTTATCGAGACGTCTTATTTCTCGCCCTAGGCTATCTTTTTTAATCTGCGGGATATCTTTGTCACCGCCCGACTTAAAATCAAACGTTCTAGCAAACTCGGGTACCGAATCGTCATTATCGCGCATTGGTATGATCACTCGGAGTAGCGGATGCATCTCCATTCGCAGAAAAGGAATGCTCGTCGACTTCTTCATACCACTCTTTAGGGTAATCTCGGCTGGTACTGAGTCGAGCGTCATTTTATGAAAATAAACCAAGGCTGATTCGCGCATATTGCGCTCCCTTGGACTAAGCGTAGTCGGTGGATGATCCGGCAGCGCCTCAACTGGCTTTGCCGTTGGTGGCGGTAATGTGCCATGCTTGGCTTTTTGCTCGATTAGCTTCCGAAGTTCATCTTCGCTTTCGTAAGCACGGAGCTGCCGGTCAAGTAGCCAACCCGGTAACTCACACCCTCACTCATTAACCGCCAGTTTGTATCATCCAGAGTTTTAGAGATCAGCTTTTGCAGATCCTTCTTGCTGTTGTACTCTTCTCGTTCGGCCTTGGCATCTAAGCAGCTAAATCCCACGGCCACCTCGCGACCTAGTTCCGGCTGACCTAGCATAAACTCAGTGTAGCCAGCTTTTTCTAATCCTGGCTTCAATATCTCAGTCAGCTGGGCAATTTTGAGCTTCTTGATATCTTTGATGGCCTCATAGATATCAGCATGCACAGCTTGATCAGCGACGGTAGCCTCGAGCTTCATTAGCCGCTCGAGATGACGGCGTTTCTGCTCGTACTTAAACATCATGTCGCTATCGAAGACAAACCGCTTTTTATCCAGCTCGTAGTTAGGATCGGGTGGCTCTTCTTCTTTACTTCCACCAAGCTCAAAGCTGTCTTGGTAACTATGTCCGCATTTGGGGCATTTGTAGGTAGTTGTGACAACCTTGTTATCAGTTTTGCCGGTATGATCCATTGATTCACCGCATTTCTCGCATAAGGTCTTGGCACCCTCCCACTCGGTGCCGTCTTGCCATAAGGCCAGTCGCTTATTGCAATTATCGCACTCAAACATCAGCAGGATGTCATCTTCCTTGCGACCCTCGCGGCGCATATAGTCCTTGCTAATAACCCGCATGTCTTTACCGCAGCTTCGGCAGTACGTACCACCCTCAAAGTGTGCGTTAGCTAGGACACGGTCTTTCTCCTCGTCCCGAGCCACCCACTCGCTAATAGTCTGATCACGCTTTACTGCTCGCGCAGCTGCCCGGGACTCAACGAGGCCAAAATAGAGCTGGCTATAGAACAAGTACCAACCCGGACGACGTTGTTCAATTTCTGACGGTGGCACTTTCGGTTCCATCTCGCTGAAAGTGCCATTAACTATTCGTTCGCCAGAGCGACAGCCCTCAACTGTAATTTCGTCATAGAGATCCTCATATCTTTTACGATCCATATCTAATCCTCCTGCTTGGTTAATGCCTTTATTGTAATAAGCTGGCTCAGCTCATATGCGTCGGCGTGAGAGCACAACCCAACGTAAGACGTCAGATTGTTGCTATCCACCCGTTTGAGCGTTCGTAGCTTCGTCTTGTGGCGCAGAACGATACATTGGGGCTTGAGAACATAGCCCAAGAAGTCGATACCCTGACCCCAGCTGCGAATTGTGATCTTATTTGGGTGGACTGTGAGCGCTAGCCGATCGCTCAGAAACCGAGTAATTGGCTCAATTAATTCCAGTAAATGCTGCCGGTTAGTGCTGAGAATAATAAAATCATCGCAATAGCGCAGATAATGCTTCTCACGTATTCGATTCTTCACAAACCAATCGAACTCATGCAAGTAAATATTAGCAAAAAGCTGGCTGGTGAGGTTACCAAGTGGGATGCCTTTGCCAGGGCAAGTGGATAGGCTATCAATTATCAAAAGTAATAGCTTGAGTGTATCTGGATCATCAACCTTCTGCTTCAGCAAATTCACCAGAATCTCGTGATCGACCGAGGCAAAGAACTGCTTCACATCACATTTGAGGGCGTACACCGTCTGGGTGTCGTTATGACTAGCTTGTCGTAAGAAGGTTCGCAATCGTCTTACTGCTGCGTGGGTACCCTTATTCTTGCGGCAGGAATAGCTGTCATAAATAAACTGGCGTTCGAATAGTGGCTCAATGGCACTAACCAGTGCCTGATGAACTAAGCGGTCTTGGACGGTAGCCTTGTGGATTCGGCGCGTTTTTGGATCGCAAATGGTAAATGGCACATATGGGCCATGTTTAAATTTACCTCCTACCAGCTGCTCCTGCAGTTCGAAGATGTTCTCCTCTAGCGATCGCTCATAACATAAGACATCCAGTTTTGAGCGCTTCCCCCGGCTAAACTTGCTCCATGCCTGAAAAAGGCTTGTAATAGAACAAATGTAATCAAATGACGATAATAAGGAGGTTTCATGACTAGTTCCAATGCCAGTAGTAAAGTCCAAGCTAAGTTGAGTGGGGGTTTGATTGATATCCCTATTGTCCATTCGCTGTATCAGCTGTATAAAGCTCTCCATGAATTGCTATTAAAGTTTCCAAAATCCCAACGCTACTCGTTAGGCTCAGCCATGCAGACCGAACTGCTTGATCTGATGGAAGCGGTTGTTACTGCGGCAAGTACTGCTAAACCGGAAACCAAAAAGGAGCGGTTAAGCGTAGCCTCAACTAAACTCGATCTACTGCGGCTAATGGTTCGACTCAGCAAAGACTGCAAATGCATCGACAACAAGACCTATCTGGCTCTTGAGTCTCAACTCCATGAAATTGGCCGTATGTTGGGTGGCTGGCTAAAATCGCTATAACAAAACAGGGAGTGGTATCTCACCCTCCCTGTTATTCGAGCAGTCCCTGAGCACCGGCGCCGCCCACTTGTTGTTGCGGTTGCTGACCCAGTTGGCGTTCAGCTTGGCCTTGAGGTTGAACGGGTTCCAGTTCACGTACAGAGCGTACGGCTTGGAGTTGCCGGGAACAATTGCGCTACTTGCCTTGTGATCCACTGGGCCCGGACGTATCCAAACCCTGTATTTAATGCGAGACTTAACTGTCTCAAGCAAGGAGCACGGAGTGCTCGGTTAATCGCCTACACACTTTCAGCCACCCTAGTGACCAAAACTCTGGTAGTTTCTGCGACTACGAGAGATTTCGGCGACCCAGACTCCGTAAAGTCGGATTCATTAGCCTACTTTCCAGATATGATTATAGCAAATTTTGGGCATGAAGAAGGGGCGCTTCTCCAATGTATCTACTTGCGTAAAAAATTGAATTTGCGCCCCTGCGGGGCGGAGGGCCAAGGAACGAAGTCCAAGGCCCTCCAAGCCCCTAGGGACCGAAGTCCTAGCTCTGCAACTCCCTGAGCACCGGCGCCGCCCACTTGTGGCTGCGGCGGCTGACCCAGCCGGCGTTCAGCCCGGCCTCGAGGGCGAACGGGGACCAGCCCACGCACAGAGCGCACGGCCCGGAGCGGCCGGGAACCGACACGTCGGTACCGGGCATGTCCGAATACGGCAGGTTCTCGCCGTCCTGCTCCCGGAAAAGCTCCGAGTGCAGACCGTAGGCCGAGAGGACCTCGAGCTGAGCGAGAATCTCGCTGGTGCCCTTGGCGCCCTCACGGACTTCCTCGAGCGTGCGCCCGTCCTCGGGCTCCCAGTGAGCCACCAGGTCGATCCGGATCCGATGGATACCGGGTTCGTACTGGCGGACGTTGGAAGTGAGAAGCCGCAGGTGCTCCGAGTCGAGCTTGAGCTCGTCCCAGCGCCACTGCTTGGGCTGCTCGCCGACGTACACGCGCCACCACATCTCGACCGTCTCCTCGAGGGAGTCGAACTGGACGTGAAAGGCTGTGAGGTCGTCGACCCGCTGGGTGAGATCACCGGACGTGTCGACGGCAGCGAGCTGCTCATCGGTCAGGCGGCTGTCCCAGTACTTCGTGTTGTAACGCCGTAGGCGCTCCAACTGGTCGTCCAGGGACAGCAGCAGGTGGTTGTAGCGGTCGAACCGCGTGTTCTCCGGGAACTGACCATCGGCCAGTCGCTGCATCCCTGCAATGACGAGCCCTGCTGGCCTCTTGCCGTTCTTGACGAACTCGAACAACCTGGCGTACACGACGCCGAGGTCACCGAGCTCCTCGCGGGTTGCCTTGGTTCCCATGACAAATCCTCCTGTGCCGGTGTTCGTCCACGCTTGCGCGGTATGCGCATCGTGGTCTCAGCGGGGGCTGAGAGCGGCACACTGATACCAAACACTTGGTTGCAGAGCGCCGCTCTCAAGGGGAGTAATAGCATATTGTCAAAATACTTGGGTATTATACTACTAAACGCTTACGCTGTCAAGCTCTACTTATTGACTCAGCCTAAAACTTTAATGGCTTAAAATCTTGGGTTGAGCGCCAAGCCCTGGATTAGCTCCAGAACTTGGCTGCCCACCTACTGCTAGGTGTTCAGGAGAGCAGCTTGATGTAGCCACCCTCGTAGTCGGGGTGCTCGGCCTTGTAGCTTTCGCCATGACCGATGTCCTCGACGATGGGAACGTTGTTCTTGCACAGCTCACACTCGCCGGGATCGACAGCCGCAAAGCTGACGCTGGCGAGTGCTTCCAGTCGCGGGACGCCGAGCTGTTCGGCGGTAACGCCACCTCGGTTGCAGATGACGCTGACACCGATGATCTCGGCACCGTGCTTCTCCGCTTCTCGGCAGACCTTGAGCACCGAACCGCCTGTCGTGAGCAGATCCTCGACCACCAGGACACGCTTGCCCTTGAGGTGGTCGGTGAAGCCTGCTCACTCGAAGCGGAACTCATCCCCGTCCTTGTCTGCCCAAACCGCGGCCGGCCGTGTACCAGGCGTCTGCATGGCACTGGCGAACGCAAGCACCACGCCACCGGTTGCCGGGCTAGCGACCGTGTCGAAGTCGCCCTCGAACGGTCGTACCAGCAACGCACACAGCGACGAGACCAGCCCCACGTCGGGAAAAAGCGGGTCCATGTTGATGTAGCCAGACCCATGCTTCTTGCTCTTGTAGACGAAGTGCTGATCGAGCAGAACAGCACCTGCTTGGTCGAGTTCTTTCAGGACGTCCAACTTGATCTCCTTGGTCAGGCCTCAGCGGTGATGCTGGCGACGATGTTCTTGAGGTTCTCGGCCGGATCACCGGTCGTGATGGGTCGGCCGATGACGAGCCGAGTTGCTCCAGCCGCCAGTGCCCCTTCGGGAGTGTCGGCCCTGGCTTGGTCTCCAGCGTCAGAACCCGCCGGGCGAATTCCCGGTGTGTTCAGGTCGAGGCCGTCAAAGCGACTCTCAGCCCGAATTGCGGGAAGCTCCTTTGGGGAGCAGACCACGTCAGTGAAGCCGCACTCGAGCAACGCCTCGACGTAGTAGAGCACTTGCTCCATGCTGTCTCGGCCGTTGAACTCGCTACCGACGACGTCTGCTGTCTTGCTGGTCAGCACCGTGACTGCACAGGGCTTGGTGCCAGCTTCGAGGCAGACATCGGCGAACCGCTTGAGCCCGTCGACCTTCTCCGGGTCTTCGTGCGTCAGGAGGCCACTGGACTGAGCACCCGCCATGCAGTTGAGCATGAACGGTCGGTGTACCAGGTGCTTCTTGGCGATGCCGACAACCTTCGAGGGAATCTCGATGATCTTGGCGTCGTCGAAGACCAGCAGCCCACGCTCGGCCAGCCGATCGATGACGCCCAGACCGACTTCGGTCACGAACAGGCGGTCGATCTTGATGACTCGGAGATCTGGCATTCGGTCGAGTGCAGCCATCAAGGCTTCCTCGTCAGCCACGTCCGCACTCCAGATTATCCGCTCGATGGGATCGGTGATGGTGCTCATGTCAGCCCTCCTCGGGGAACTGGTCGATGTAATCCGACAGGATGTCCCCGAAGACGCCGGGGTTTTCGTTGCTGTTCCAGTAGGCCGTAGCCACCTGGACGGCTGAAGCTCCGACCTGCTGGTACTCCCAGACGTCGCGGCCTTTTGTGATACCGCCGACGCCCACGAGCTCGACCGAGTCCGGCAGAAGCTGTCGCAACTGCTTAACCTGACCGAGACCGACGGGCTTCATGGCAGGGCCACTCAGCCCAGCCAGTCCAACGTCGATCACCGACTTGCCATTCTCGTCGAGAACCAGCGAGTTCGGGAAAGTGTTGCAGGTGGCGACGTACCGGATCGGGAGATCCTTGATGGTATCCGCAACTTCCGCCAGCATCCCGGGATCGGAATAGGGCGAGAGCTTCACACCAACCGGTCGATCGTCAGGAACCTTGCGCTCGACCTCAGCCATGATGGCTGCGATACCGAATGGGTCGAACGAGGCGATCTTTTTCTGCTGACCGTCGTCCCACACATTCGGACAGCCGAGGTTGAGCTCGATGATGTCAACCCCGGCTTCGTGCGCCAGCGCTGCCAGCTCGCCATATTCGATATGGCTAAAGCCAGCGACGTTGAGGATCAGAGCCTTGCCAGCACCATGAGCTACCTCGACCATTCGCGGGAGAGTGTCCTGGTAGTAGTCACGCCCACGATTGGGCATCCCGAGAGAGTTCTGCGAGTAGATCGGACCAGGCCAGAAAACATTCCCCTCGTTCCCCATCCGGGATGCGAGGGTGATGGAACCGACCACAATGGCCGAAATGCTTGACCTAGCGAGCTTCTCGACGTCCTCCAGGGTCTTGCAGGTGCCAGCAGCATTCATGAGCGGATGCTCAAGCTCGACGCCAGCCAGTGTAGTGGCAAGATGCACTTGGCATCCCTCCTTTTGTAAGGGTCTGTTCCAGACCGGATTACCGCTAATCACCCTTAAAGCAATAATCCGGCCTGGATATGTCAACGAACGTAATAAACCAAAGGCGGCACCTGAGTTCCGCCCCGAGTATTTTAAGCTAAAACGATATGGATAGAAAGCATAAGGGGGATCTGCCGTGGCTACTTAAGCGTAACTTTGACACCGCTGGAGAATGCGGAATCATGAAGTTCAGCAGTCGCAATGGTTGCACCTTTTGCTACATCGAAGGCGACAGTACCAGTGACGGAGTTGCCTGGGTTGATCTGGTTGAGGAACGTGCTTCCATCAGGGTTAGCGTAGGTTGAAGCGGTACTGTCGGCAGATAGTTTATTGTTACTGCTGTCGTAGACATATTCATTCGAAGCATCGAACAGTTGAGCCTGGTTGCCGATGTTCTTAACCGTGAGGTTCATGAGGCAGTACTCACCTTGAGCAGTCTTGGTCAGATATTGGTTTGTTCCAACTGTGGT
Organism: Candidatus Saccharimonadia bacterium; assembly: GCA_046597065.1. Lineage (GTDB taxonomy): Bacteria > Patescibacteriota > Saccharimonadia > UBA4664 > SCTI01 > JBKJLI01. Next base: position 111,433 of record JBKJLI010000003.1, on the reverse strand, counting down.
GTCGCCACATTTGAAGCTGTTGACCGTGAATTCAAACTTACCATCTTGAGCCGCCTGACCAATGCCGACGGTCTTAGCTCCACTAGAGGCCTGTTTGGTACTACCAGATGGAGTGTTGGTACTGCCCTTGTTGCCACCGGCAGCCGAGGTAATGACCCCGATTACTATTAGTCCAAGTATTACGGACATGATCTTGTGCCGTGCAAACCAATTTTTCTTTTTCGCCTGGTCGCTCATAGGTGTAAATCTCCTTAATCAAATGTTTACACAAGTTATAGCATAAGCTTGAATTGTAATCAAATGATTATGTCTTGACAAGGCTATTCTTCCTATGCTTAAGCTATGGAATCAAAAGCCGAAAAGGCATTTTTGGAGAAAGTGGCCAAACGCCTCGCTCAATTGCGCCGCGAGCAAGGCATGACACAAGAACAGCTTGCAGACAAAAGCGGGCTAGATAGAGTCGCCATTGCAAACATTGAGACAGGGATTCGCCGACCAACCGTTACGACAATTTATCGACTGGCCAAGGGGATGGGCGTTAAGGTCGAGGACTTCTTTAAGGGGCTGTAGGCTTAGATATCTTGGGCGGCTTTATAACCTGAACCACTTTTCCAGCTAGAACCAGATCGAGGCTATCATCTTTGTGGAGAACGATTGGTGGCAAATCTCGATTGGATTCAGATATCAGATAGATGTTATCGGGCTGTTGCCGAAATTTCTTGATATTGGCCATACCATCAATGATCGAGACCACATAGTCGCCATCATTGGCATCAACCTGCTTCCTGTCCACGATTACATAGTCGCCGTCATCAATTGGTTCACGATCAGGGCCAACATGAGCTCGATCCATGGAATCACCAACGACATGGAGCGCAAGTAGCGATTCTAGATTGCGCCTGGTGCCGAGCACGCCGCTGGAGACCTTGAGGTATCCCTCGAGGCGATCATCGGCGTAAAGAGTTTGAGGACCAGCATTTGCTGAACCATAAATCGGGATAGCCACTAGATCCGAGCCGCCTAAGAGCTGATGCTCTATGCGTTTTACGGTGCCACCGGCACGATCCAAGTTAATTAGCCCTCTCTTCTGGAGTTGGGCAAGGTGGTATTTAACAACTTGGGGGTGATCGACGCCCACGAGACGACCCATCTCAAGCAACTTCATCTTACCGAGGTCGCGTTCACCAGCTAGTTTAAGTAGCTTCTGTTGTGTGGGATGCATTAGTCCAATCCTATCAAACCGCTTATGTTATTTCAATAGCTCAACACTATTCAATAATATCAATGACTGTTGACAAGTCCAGCTTGAGCGATTTAAAATCTTAAGTAACAGCCGCGGCAAGGTGAGGTCGGGACTGACAATTAAGTTAAGGGAGGGTGCAAGAATGCAAACCCGACGACACGGCACCGACCGATCCGGAAATGATTTCTCTATACAAACAAGAGCCGCAGTTTGGGTTAAAGCCCAGGCTGTGGCGGGATACGACCCAAGTGATATGCGTATGGACATGTACGGCGCACTGATCAAGTGGGCTAGTTATGGTAACACGACCCCGATGGGCAACGGCTGGGAGATTGATCATGTCTACCCAGCCGCCAAGGGTGGGAGCGATAACCTTAGCAACCTGCAGGCATTGCAGTGGCAAAACAACCGGCGCAAAAGCGACGCTGTGGGCGTACTGCCAAATGCGGCAGTCGTAGCGAGCCGATAGCATGCTTAGCATTGACAATAAGCGAATCCGTTCACTCTCAGCCCACCTTCCCACCTCGCTAGAGGGGAAGGAGGTCTTGCTAGCGGTGGAAGTGGCTTCAAATGCGCGAGCGGCTCAAAATGCTGGCTTTGGTCCAAGTCCAGCACCGGGAGATACGATACTACCAAAACCCCTTGGCTCGGTCACCAGATTCAACGCCTGGGGTCGAGAAATTATTCAACGTGATCAGCCCAAAGAAACCCGTTACCGAACCCAGGAATGGACACACCAAGAGTGGCGCGGCAAAGAGACGGTAACCGTAACGTCCTTAGTCGATGTGCCTTACCAGCGCTACCCGCGTGAGGTAGTGGCAGCAATGGGCATAGAACTCACGGTCGTAAAGAAGCAAGGGCATCAGTTCATAACGCCTGCTGACCGATTGGTGTACGATCCCGCCAACCCAGAGACACTGCTCACAGCTATCAACATCTTCCTGGAAGTCTTTGGTCATGTTGAGGTTTACGACGAAGCCTTTGAGCCCGTAGAAATTCGACGGCTGAACTGGCACCTACTGCCGCCGGGTAAAAAGGTGACCATCGACGAGCTCACCAAAGAGCTGGAAGACATCCTATCTAAATCAAAGCGTATTCGCCCGGTGGAAATCCTGCGGCAAGACCGGATCATCGGGTTTGAGCCAACAACTATTGCCTACGGTACGGGTGGTTTTACCGGCTACGTTGCCTACGTTTTCCCAGAAAAAGGCATCACGGTACTTGAGAGTATCCGCTATGGTAACGCTAGCTACGTACTAGATGCCACTAGCTGGGAGGATCTTTCGAAGCTGACGAAACAGGAACTGCTATCCAAGAAGTTGGTGAACGATCGACTGATCCATACGACGAAATGGTTCTCTCTGGTAAAAGATGTTCTGGAGAAGAAATGATTCTAGACCTTGATAACATCGGCCACGACTTGGGTACACTTGTTATGCCCCAAATCAACTTGGGGTTCGTGCGTCAAATGGCTGAGATGCAAGAGCAAATTGCCGAAACGCACAGGCGAATGGTGGAGGCAATCCGAATTCCCAACGGCATTTTCGATAACCTTCGTCGAACAATGGCCGTGGTATCGGAGATCACTCCCAAGATCTCACCCCTGATCATTGAGATTCAACCACTTCTTAACATATTCCCGATTCAAGGAGCACTGGTTGCAGCAGCACCCACAGCGGCGACAGTGATTGAGCGCCCAGCACCTCCTAATTTTGGGTTCGTAGTCCTGATCGACGGCCGGTTTGAATATCAAGGACGGCGCCTTCAGAATCTTTATCACACCTCTAAGCATGGCAAGCTACTAGTCATGCTGCTTGAGTTTCCAGAGCATTATGTGAGTAATGAAACGATCAAAGCGAAGCTCGGCAACTTTGACCCAGTAAAGGGCATTCCTAATCTGATGTCTGAACTTAAACGGGCGCTCAGGAAAGACGATCTGGAGATAGAAGTTACTCGTCGCTGGGGCGAAGGCTATCAGCTGAAATACGTTAGAAGTTTCTAGTACGGAACTTTTCCAGAACTTATCTTGAACAATTCAGGTACTATTCTCCCTTCTCATAACCGAAAATCAGGTTATGAAGCAAGCAACCGACATTCAAATAGTTCAGGTACCCACCACTAACCTTAACCCAGCCCCATATAACCCCAGGCGCTGGAGTAATAAGGCGACGGGTGATCTAACTGCTAGCATCAAGCGCTTCGGTCTAATCGACCCCATCATTGTGAACGGTGCGTCTGACCGAAAGAATGTGGTCATCGGTGGACACTTCCGACTGAAGGTCGCGCAAGATCTGGGCTATACCGATGTCCCAGTAGTTTATGTGAATATCCCAAATATAGAGCGCGAGAAAGAGTTAAATCTTCGTCTCAACGCCAATACAGGCGAGTGGGACCTGGAGTTATTAAAAGAGTTCGACATGGGTCTCCTGCTGGATGTCGGTTTCGACGATGGCGACCTCTCAGCGATTTGGGATGAAGCACTGGCAACCGAGGAAGATGACTTCGATGTAGATAAAGCCATTCGGGAGATCAAGACACCACAGACTAAGTCAGGTGATTTGTTCCAGCTCGGTTCACACCGGCTAATCTGCGGCGACGCCACCGATCCGGCTGTAATCCACCACTTAGTCGGAAGCGACCTTGTCAGTGCGCTCTACTTCGACCCACCGTTCAATATTTCGCTAGATTACAGCAAAGGCATCAGTACCAACGGCAAGTATGGTGGCTCGACCAACGACCACAAGTCCGATCCCGACTACAGTGCCTTTCTCCAGTCACTTCTAGTGAACGGCATGGCAGTTGCCAAGCCGGACTGCCATGTCTTTTGCTACTGCGACGAATCTTATATTGGCATGCTCCAAAGTTTATATGTTGAGATTGGTCTGGCTCCGAAGCGGGTTTGCCTCTGGATTAAGAACAATTTCAACATGACCCCGCAAATCGCCTTCAATAAAGCGTACGAACCGTGCGTTTATGGCACTCGCGGCAAACCATACCTGTCCAAGACCAAAAACCTCACCGAGATCTTGAATAAGGATGTGGCAGTCGGTAACCGTAGTCTCGACGACATTCTAGATCTCTTCAATATCTGGCTGGCCAAGCGCGATTCGGCTCAGGATTACGAGCACCCGACTCAGAAGCCGCCGACCCTGCACGAAAAGCCCCTCAGGCGTTGTACTAAGCCAGGCGATATCGTACTCGACGTCACGGCTGGCTCCGGCTCGACCATGGTGGCCTGTGAGCAGCTGAAGCGCCTGGCGTTCCTCGCCGAAGCTGAGCCAATCTTCTGCGATGTCATTATTGCTAGATACGAAGCCCTAACCGGCCAGAAGGCGGTGATGCTATGAAGCCGGAACAGATCATCCAGCTCGGCGACCATCGCTTAGCCTGTGGCGATGCCAAAGACCCAGAACTGGTAAGGCGACTAGTTGGCAACGATCAGATCAAATTAATCCTCTGCGACCCGCCCTATGGTGTGGCCTACACCGACAGTAAGGCTGGCTTCTCACAAAAGCTGGGATCGAGTGGTGAAATTACCGGCGACCATTACCAAAGCGATGATGAATACCGGTGCTTCACCAAAGATTGGCTGGCAACCGCCAAACCGTACCTTGCTCCAAAGAACGCTGTCTATATCTTCAACTCGGACAAAATGCTCTTCGCTTTGCGGGAGGGCATGCAGGATGCGGGCTGTCGCTTTACCCAATTACTGATCTGGGTGAAGACCCATGCTGTGGTTGGACGCATGGACTACTTACCCCAACACGAACTTATCGCCTACGGCTGGTTTGGAACGCATGAATTCGTCAAAGCCAAAGATAAAAGCCTGTTGGTCTATCCAAAACCAAGCCGCAGTAAGCTCCATCCGACCATGAAGCCAGTTGGCCTGCTCCGAAATCTTGTCCTTAATTCCAGCCGAGTTGGCGACTATATTTATGATCCGTTCGTTGGTTCCGGCTCAACCTTGTTAGCCTGTGAGCAAACCAAACGTAAATGCCTGGCAATTGAGCTTGATCCAGCGTATTGCCAAGTCGTCGTTGACCGCTGGGAGAAGCTGACTGGTGGTACTGCCAAATTGCTGGAGGTGAGCCATGTCGGATAAAACCACTCGGAATAAAGCGCTGTTGATTGACCAATTACGCAAAACGCCGATTGTACAGCTAGCTTGCGAGAAGACCGGTCTCGGCCGGGCTTCCTACTACCGTTGGCATAAAGATGATGCAGAGTTTGCCGAGGCAGCCGATCTTGCACTCAGCGAGGGAGCTTCACTGGTTAATGACATGGCTGAGAGCCAGCTGATGGCTGCAATCCGAGACGGCAACATGACTGGCATAATTTTCTGGTTGAAGCACCATCACCCGACCTATGCCACCAGAGTCCAGATTGATGGACGGCTTAAGGTTGAAGATCAAACGTTAACTCCAGAGCAAGAAGCGGTCGTCCAAGAGGCTTTGCGCTTGGCCGGGTTGGGGCAAATTGAGCCGATTACTACCGAGGAGCAAGTCCATGAATAACACTTTGCCAGCCGATGTTGAGGCCAGTCTTACTCCCGACCTCTGGGAGCATATTCGGGGCAACCGTAAGATCCGGATGGCGACAGCCGAGCGCAGTCACACCTGGTTCTTCAGCCTTTATCTCAGCCGCTACTTAAAGCACCCAACAGCCGACTTCCAAAAAGAAATCTTCATGTTAACCGAGAATCAGGAGATCGAGTATGCGGTAATCGTGGCCTTTCGAGGTTCCGGCAAATCGACGGTCGTTACCATGTCCTACCCAATTTGGGCAGTACTTGGTAGCCAGCATAAAAAGTTCATCCTGATCTTGAGCCAAACCCAACAACAAGCCCGACTCCATTTGGCCAACATCAAGCGCGAATTTGAGGCTAATGAGCTGCTTCGGGCAGATTTCGGACCGCTTGAAGAAGAAAGCGACGAGTGGGGTTCAAGTTCGCTGGTACTCACAAAGTATGGTGCACGGATCAGTGCCGCATCAACTGATCAGAGTATTCGCGGGTTGCGGCACGGTGAACATCGGCCAGATCTCATCATCTGCGACGATGTCGAAGATATGATGTCGACCAAAACTCAGGAAGGCCGGGATAAGACCTACAACTGGTTAACCGGCGAGGTGCTGCCAGCAGGAGACCAGAACACCAAGGTGGTGATGGTTGGAAACCTGCTGCACGAAGACTCACTTTTGATGCGACTGCGCGCAAGTTTTGAATCAGGGCGGTTGAATGGTGTTTTCAGAGCGTACCCTGTAGTATCACCAAACAACCAGATTCTCTGGCCTGGTAAATACCCCAATCACGATGCCATCGAAACTGCCAAACGTAAGCTTGGCAATGAGAAAGCTTGGCAACGCGAGTTCATGCTTAAGATCGTTCCCGAAGACGATCAGGTTATCTTTCCGGCTTGGATTCGCTACTACGACGAATTGCCCTCCCAGGAGCAGGATCACTATCGCTACACGGCCGTCGGCATTGATTTGGCTATTTCACTGCGGACAACCGCTGACTGCACGGCCATGGTGTCAGCCCAAGTACACGGCAACGTCGAAGATCTCAAGATCTATATTTTACCTCGGCCGGTTAACGCCCATCTGACTCATTTACAGACCTTGGACAAAGCCCGGGATCTCGTAGCACGGCTTGGCACCAAACACAGCGTCAAGCTCTACATCGAAGATGTGGGCTACCAAAGTGCTCTGATCGAACAACTGAATCGGGAGAACTACTCGGCCGAGGGCGTAAAAGTCTACGGCCAGGATAAACGGGCTCGCCTAACGGCAGTCAGCCATTTGGTCGAAAGCGGTAAGGTAGTTTTCCCGCGCCAAGGCTGTGAGCAGCTCATCCACCAGCTGACCGGCTTCGGTAGTGAGCGTTATGACGACTTGGCCGATGCGTTTGCAATCTTGCTCCAGCGGGTACTTGAGAATGATGGCGTTCGTTCGACCGGCACGGTGATGGTTGGTCGCCATAGCCTGTGGGCAGGCTTTAGTGAGTTTGAGAACAACCGTTGGGTAACATTGAACGATAATTTTTAAGGAGTCCACCAGATGAATGAGCAACTGATCAATCCTCCCAGTATAATACCTAACCCACTGCTGGAATCTATTCGGACAGACCGCAGTATCAGGATGGCTACAGCCCGGCAGAGTCACTATTGGTTCTTCCACATTTACCTTGGTCGTTATGTCAAATACGCAACGGCCGACTTCCAGCGTGAAGTGTTTGAAATTACCCAGGATCCAGCTATTAAACACGCTGTAATCGTAGCCTTCCGCGGCTCAGGCAAATCGACCATCGTTACTTCTTCCTACCCAATCTGGGCAGTGCTGGGGACGCCACTGAAGAAGTTCGTTCTATTACTCAGCCAGACACAGGCCCAAGCCAGGATGCACTTGGCTAACATCAAGCGGGAGTTTGAGACTAACGATATCCTGCGTAAGGATTTCGGACCACTCGAAGAATTTAGTGACGAGTGGGGCTCAAGCTCGCTGGTGCTGACCAAGTACGGCGCCCGAATTAGTGCGGCCTCAACCGATCAGAGTATTCGGGGTATTCGGCACGGTGAGTACCGGCCAGACCTGGTGATTGTCGATGATGTTGAGGATATGATGTCGACTAAGACCCGTGAAGGCCGTGACAAAGTCTTTAAGTGGCTGATGGGTGAAGTTATTCCGGCTGGTGACCGTAACACTAAGATGATTATTGTCGGCAACCTACTCCACGAGGACTCGTTACTGATGCGGCTTAAGCAGCGCTTTGAAGACAAGCGCTTGGATGGGATCTTCCGGGCATACCCGCTTGTCGACAACAAAGGTCACATTCTGTGGCCGGGTAAATACGAAGACATGAAAGCAATTGCGGTCGAGCGTCGCAAGGTTGGTGACGATATTACCTGGCAGCGGGAGTACATGCTGAAGATTATCCCCGACGAGGATCAGGTAATCGATCCGGCCTGGATTCAGTACTACGATCAGTTGCCTGAGAAAACCGAGGCTAATGAGTACATTAACTCTTTTCTTTCAGTTGACCTGGCTATTTCCCAAAGCGCGACGGCTGATTATACGGCGATTGTGCTGATTCACTTGTTTGGCTACAAGCTAGAGGATCGGCGCTATTACATTGATAAGACCTTTATTAACCGAAAAATGTCACATCTGGAGACTCTCGATACGATTGCGCTGATGTACCGGGCGCTAGATCATAACGATGAAAAACGGCCACGAGTACTCGTCGAGCAAGTCCAGTACCAGGCGGCAGTGATTGAACAGCTCAAAGACCGGGATATTGAATCGAAAGGTATTAAGATCCATGCCGACAAGAGAGCTCGCTTGCAACTGGCTAGCCCGCTATTTGAACAGAGGACAGTCTATTTCCCTAAGGATCGGGCCGTAGCACCGATCATTCAGCAGTTAGTTGGTTTTGGCGTCGAGAAGCATGATGACTTGGCTGATGCCATGTCGATGGGGCTAAATTACATTCAAGTGAACGTCAAATGGGAAGTGACCTTTGGATTCGGCTGGTTGGGGGATGATAGCAGTGAGTACTTCGATTTTTGGGGAATTAAGTATCGGGACGACGAGAAAAAATAAGACTAGACTTAGTACCCCGTGGCGGTACTGTGTTGGTAATGGAATCGACTATCCCACAACAGATACAAACCGCGCCCGTCGCGACCAAACTGATCTACTGCCTATACGCCCGCAAATCGAGCGAACAGGACGAACGCCAAGCGCTATCGATTGAGCAGCAGATCAAGGAAATGACGCTGCTAGCGGATCACTGGGGCATTGAGGTAGCGGAGATCCGCAAAGAGAGCCACTCATCAAAGGTGGCAGGCACCAGGCCAATCTTTAACCGCATGATTCAAGACATTAGGCTCGGCTATTTCAATGCAATCATAACCTGGGCGCCAGATCGACTTTCCAGATCGGCGGGCGACCTGGGGGTGCTGGTCGACCTGATGGACTCGGGTGGTTTGCAGGAAATTCGTACCCATGGGCAAACCTTCACCAATTCACCCAACGAGAAGTTCCTGCTTATGATTCTCGGTAGCCAGGCCAAACTTGAGAACGACAATCGAGGGTTGAACGTTATCCGGGGCTTGCGTAACAAAGCCGCCAACGGTTGGCGACCAGGTGTAGCGCCAATTGGCTATCTGAATAACGGCCTTGGTGAGGATAAGATTATTATCGATCCGGAACGTGCACCAGTCATTATCGAGATGTTCGAGAGAGTCGCCAAACAAGCGGCTACGGGGCGAGACCTCAAACGCTGGCTCGATACCAGTGGATTTGAAACTAAAAGCGGCCAGGGATTGGTTTTAAGCCACATCTACCGGACGCTAAAGAACCCCTTTTACTACGGACGGTTTAAGTACCCTACAACCATCGATACCTGGCATGAGGGTAAACATAAGCCATTGATCACTAAGGAGCTGTTTGACGAAGTCCAGGTGCAGCTGACAGTAGCACCGAAAGCACCAGCAGGCAGCAAAGAGTTCGGATTCACGAGGATTATGAAATGCGGAGCCTGCAAAACCGGGATTACAGCCGAGGAGAAACGCAAGATCTTAAAAGACGGTCAGGTTAGGCACTATGTCTACTACCACTGTGGCCGGGCAAATGACTTGGACTGTAGTCAGCCCTACATTCGCGAGGGTGATATCATGATTGAGCTCCTCAGCCTGATTGATGAACTGCCAATCGATGAGATTGGCGCTCAAGAGAAGTTTAAGCAAGAAATCGCGCGCTATGAGAAATTTGCCAATGGGATTCTAGGGCAAAGTCCGGTGGAGTCGAGTATGCCGACGATTGATCTGCGAGCTTACGCCAAATACGTCTTGCAAGAGGGTACGAGAGAAGAAAAGCGCGAGATCCTGAGCTATGTGACGGGCGAAATCTTCTTAAAGGATCTCAAGGTCTACGTTGAGAAGAAAACCAGGCGTAAAAAAATTTAGCTAGGCCAGTTCGAATCCCCTCCCCATGCGAATGGGAATGATTCGAACTTGATGATTTTGAGGGCTTATTTTTGGTTCAAAAATCCCGCCCCTTCCACCTTATATAAGGGTTAGGGGGACGGGTCGAAAAAGAAAATAATAACTGGCGGAGAGAGTGGGATTCGAACCCACGATACGGTTGCCCGCATACACGCTTTCCAAGCGTGCGCCTTCAGCCACTCGGCCACCTCTCCATAGCTGATCATTGTACTAGACCCAACCCACCGGTGTACACTTGGTTAACAATGGCGTTAATCGAACTCACAGGCGTAAGCAAGCACTATCAGAGCGGCGACACTAAGACCGCAGCTCTTGATGGTGTCAATTTACAAATTGAGTCGGGTGAGTTTGTGGCAATTATCGGCCCATCAGGTAGTGGTAAATCCACATTGATGCACATTCTGGGTTTGATTGATTCCCCCACTACCGGAGGTTATAGCCTTGATGGCAAAGAGATGCAAAATCGTAGCGATCGCGAGCTCGCCGGCTTACGACGCGACCTGATTGGTTTTGTCTTCCAGTCGTTTAACCTGCTGCAGCGTCTAACTGTAGTTCAAAATATTACCCTGCCAATGGTGTATGCCAAAATTCCTGCTCGTAAACGTCGGGCAAAGGCTTTAGAGTTACTAAAAACTGTCGATCTTTTAGATCGCGCCGATTATCAAACCAACCAGATTTCCGGCGGCCAAACTCAGCGCGTAGCTGTTGCCCGGGCTTTAGCTAACAATCCACGCTTAATTCTAGCCGACGAGCCTACCGGCAACCTCGACACTAAGTCTAGTCAAGCGATTGTCGACTTATTAAAAAAGCTGCACAAAAGCGGCAACACCATTATTATCGTGACCCATAATCCCGAAATCGCCTCGCAAACCGATCGGATCATCGAGATTCGAGACGGCCATGTGGTTAGCGACGCCAAAACCTCTCCGGCCCGAAGAGCAGCCACACTGGGGCGTGCAGAAGCCAAAGCTACACCTGTTGCAACTAAAAGAAGGCGCACGTTATGACTTGGGAAAACCTCAAAATGGCCGGCCGTTCAATCACCGGCAACAAACTACGAACCGCCTTAACTATGCTTGGAATTATCATTGGTGTGGCAGCGGTAGTTTCGATAAACAGCCTGGGCTTGGGGCTTAAAAAGGTTGTCACCGAGCAGGTATCAGACCTGGGCTCAAACATTGTGTTTGTAGCCTCTGGCAAGCTAATCAGCAATAGTAGCAGTTCGAGTGGTGGCAATAAGCAAGGTAGCAGCTTTAACCCAGCCGCCAGCATTGGCACCACCACGATCACCGAACAGGATGTGGCCACTGTTAGAGCCAGCAGTCACATTGCCGAGGCCGCGCCCATCTCGATCATATCCGGAATAGTTACTAAAGGCAGCACGCCAGCCGATGGTGCACTAATTATTGCCACCACCCCCGAATACCCTAAAGCCCTTCCTAACCAAAAAATTGGTAGCGGTCGATTTATAGAAGCAGCCGATCAAGGCGGGTATGTTGCCGCGTTGGGCCCCGATGCTCGCGACGCGCTGTTTGGTAAAGACGCCGATGCCTTGGGTAAAACGGTATCGGTAAGAGGCCAGGATTTTACGGTGATCGGAGTCTTTAAGGGTAATGATCAGTCTAACAGCAGTTTAGGTGGAGGTAGTAGTAGCTTTTCCAATGCCGTTTTTATCCCCACTAAAACCGCATCGGGCATTACAAACACCAGCCTACAAATCTACCGAATAGCCTCCCAAGCTAAATCTCAAGGCGATGTTCAGCCACTAGTAGATGAGTTAAGGGTTAATCTTAAGAAAAATCATGGGGGCCAAGAGGATTTTACAGTGCTCACTCAAAAAGACATCTTATCGACCTTTGATACTATCTTAAACGCCCTAACAACGGCTATTTCGGGTATTGCAGCCATATCACTACTGGTTGGTGGTATCGGCATCATGAACATAATGCTGGTATCGGTGACCGAGCGGACCCGTGAGGTTGGGTTGCGCAAAGCTCTAGGCGCCACATCGCTGATGGTGCTGAGCCAGTTCTTAATCGAGGCGGTCGTTCTTACCATGCTGGGCGGTTTGCTGGGAGTCGGTTTGGCTTTTGCCGCCGGATTTGGAATCGACAAGTTCGCCCACATTACGCCGGTGTTTGACGCTAACACCATTATTTTGGCTTTTGCCGTATCGGCCGGTATCGGCATAGTGTTTGGTATCGCACCTGCTATAAAAGCTGCTAGAATGAAGCCAATCGAGGCCCTTCGTTATGAATAAAAATCTAACCCAGCCAATCGTGTTCCAGCGAATTGAAGCTGCCACACTCTTTGTACTAATGACTGCTCTCTATTTTATGTTACGCGGTGATGTAGTTCGCTTCCTTATAATGTTCATTGCTATCGATCTTAGTTTGTTGGGTTATTTATTAGGCAATAAGATTGGTGCGCTGGTTTACAACCTGGGCCACAACCTTGCCGGTCCATTACTTTGCATCACCATTGGAATTCTCAGCTATAAAACTTTTGGGTTAGCAAGCTTTGGCTTGGTTTGGCTGGCCCATATTGGTTTTGATCGCGCCCTTGGCCTTGGCTTAAAGTTCAGCGACGGCTTTGGCCACACCCATTTGGGTGATGTTGGTAAGCTCACTCATACAAAATCTAAAAAGTAATTATTTTATAGCATTAAGTTGAAATTTTGGTGCCGAAGGATCGGTTTGGTTTAATATCGCCAGATAAACAAAGACGAATTGGCCCAAAACCTCTAGCCAAATGGCTTGCTGCTGCATGGTTCCCTTGGGCATTACGACTACGATATTAACAGTTTCGGATTCGACATCAGACCTACCACTTGTAATGGCAATTGTCTTTGTCGATGCCCATTTAAGTACTCGCCATTGGTTAAACTTAGTGTTCCACTCAACCGCGACACCCCTAAAATGATCATCCGATTTAACTTGCACTCTATGACCAACAAGCTGCTTGGCTAGCTGTTTGGCTGGATTATCTAACTCGGGTACTGCAAGCTTAAACAAACCTATCCTTGGGCCCAACCACACAGATTCTTTTGATGACTCAGCCAAGCCCCCAGCTACAGCCAGGGCGTTGCTGTTATCAAACTGGGCAATATAGTTGAGGTCGTCTAGCATTGGGCTCCTTGGTAAGGGCTATTGTACAAGACGGCATAAAAATACCGCTATAAAAAACAAAAACCCCCTTGGTAGGGGGCGATCGTAAAAAAGTAGAAAGCATGGCGGTGGCCGCGGAACAGTGCGTGTTGCAAGAGAGGTAACCAGGAAGAGGTAACATCAAGCGAACTGCAGTATGTTCCGCGGCCGAACCCGCTCGGTGCGCTGGGAGCCAGAGGTAAGCGGTAGCCCAAAGGCCTTATCTCACGGTAGCCCCGCAGAGCGTTCTTGGTTAAGAACTATGTTGGCAGCTATGTAACGCCACATGGCGTCTTGACTACCCCGGGCCTCCCAGGATGGTCAAGCTCGCCTATGCGGCGGCCGTCGCCGGCAGAGCGGCTATCCGGCCGGGAGGCCGGTGATCGTCGCGGTGTCGGTGGTGAGCGCGTCGTCGATGCAAAGCGTTCTGTGGCCCCGCTCGCGGCGGCCGATGTCGTGGTCGTGCATGATGAACGTCATGGATCACTCTCCTTGTCGGGAACAGCAAATTGCCGGAGCAGCTGACACTACTCCGTGGGAATAACGTCAATACTGCATTGGCGCTAGTCTCACGGAGTAGATTGCTTTCTAACTTTTCAACGTAAAACAGTTACAAACTTGTATAACCTCACAACTGTATGGTTCTAAATATTACTTTTTTAGTCATATTTGTCAAACAAAAATCGATGGTTTTAAATCAAAAAAGACCCGGGTGGGTCTCGTGGTTATGGCAATCTGCAGAAATGTGGAGCGGCGGAGCCGCGAGCGAACGCTTGAATCCCTTGGACCCAACACCGACGGTCCCCCGAACGTCGGCATATTCAAACGAACTCTCGCGGCTCAACGCACTCGGACCCCCCGAGCTTGGCTGAGATCAGTTAAAACTTTTGGATGCTTGAGGAGCCGACCTTGCGGCTAAACTACCGGCGGAGGCCGAGACCTTTCCATGGTACCCCCATGCAGTCGAAGTTGCAGGATCTGCTAAGTAAGTTCTCAGCAGGATTGCGTTGCTACGACATTGGACCTTCTCCTGAGCGTGGGTGGGTTGAAGTTTTGGAAGCGCACATGGGGGACGGTTCCCCGTTTAGTATTTGATTACTTGCGGGACTGTCTCCGTGCGCTTCCGAGGTGAGAGCTCTCTGGCCTGTGTCATATCCAATGGTTATCAACCGGGGGGATAGACCTTCAGGTGCATGAAACCGGGCTTTCGCCGAGCCTATAAAGAGCTGGATGCCTCCGTTCTCACCTATTACAGACGGCCGCAAAGTGGGTTTGAAGCCGACTGTAATAGGTGAGGTTTCTGCAGATTGTCAAAGTTGGGTCGTAACTAGTGCCTTGGCATTGGCCACAACTCATAGTCAGGAATACTACCGCTTTTTGTCAGTAGTGTCAACAACTTTCTACAGAACTAGTACATCCCACCCATATCACCACCCGGCATGCCCCCAGTAGCAGACGGTTTGTCTTCTGGAATATCAACGATCAACGCACCCATGGTCATAGCCGTTCCGGCGATACTAACAGCATTTTGAACGGCCTCGCGCGTAACCTTAGCCGGGTCTACCACACCCTCGGCCTTAAGATCGATTAGCCGTTCGGGGCTGTTGACGTTAAAGCCGTAACCGGGCGTACCGGCATCTAGAACCTTGGCCAGCTTTTCCTCGGGGTTTAACCCAGCGTTATGCATCAACTGCTTGAACGGTTGTACCAAAGCGTTTTTTAAAATTAGCTTGCCGGCATCAGCACTGGTTCCAACCTTGGTGGCATGGATATCGATGTCTTTACTAAGATCTACAAGAGTTACTCCTCCGCCAGGCACAATGCCTTCAGCCACGGCGGCCTTGGTGGCGGCCACGGCATCATCTACCCGGTACTTCTTTTCTTCAATCTCGGTTTCGGTAGCGCCACCAACCTTAATAACGGCAACCTTTCCGGCCAGAGCGGCTAATCGCTCTTCTGACTTCTCTTTTTCGAACTCGCTACTAGCGTTTTCTATTTGAGCCTTAATTTGGACAATCCGGGCCTCGACCTCGGCGGTCTGACCGCCGCCCTCGATAATTGTGGCTTCATCCTTGGTGGCGATAATCTTGCGGGCACTACCAAGCATATCTAGTGTGGCAGTTTCAAAACTGGTGCCTTGATCCTCACTAATTATGGTAGCTCCGGTGAGGATGGCAATATCCTCTAAAATGGCTTGGCGGCGATCGCCAAAGCTTGGAGCCTTAATGGCCAGTGCGTTAAACACTCCCTTAAGTCGGTTAAGAATTAAGGTGGCCAAGGCCTCACCCTCTACATCTTCGGCTACAATTACCAGCTCTTTTTTACCAGCCTGGGCCAACTGCTCCAGAACGGGAAGAATCTCTTGAATACTAGAGATCTTTTTATTGGTTAAAAGAATGGCCGGCTTGTCATAAACCGCCTCCATACGTGCGGTATCGGTAACCATGTAAGGGCTAACGTAACCGCGGTCAATCTTAAAGCCCTCAACCACCTCTTTTTCAAGACCTAGGGTCTGTGATTGTTCTACGGTTACACTACCCTCTTCGCCCACGGCTTCGATCACATCGGCGATCAACTCGCCGATTTCTTGGTCGCCAGCCGAAATGGTGGCAACCTGGGCGATCTTATCTTTTTTGCCAGCAATCTTTTCGCTTAAACCATCAATTTTGGCGATGGTTTCTTGGGCGGCCTCATCTAGACCCTTCTTTAAGTCCATCGGATTGTGCCCGGCCTCGATCATGCGGTTAGCCTCGGCCAGAATGTGGTAGGTCAGAACGGTGGCGGTCGTAGTACCATCACCAACCTCGTCGCCGGTTTTACTAGCAGCCTGCTTTACCAGCTCTGCACCGACGCCTCGTCCCAGTGTGGCATCGTCTTTATTCTGAGCAACATCAACCGCCTTGGCCACGGTTACACCATCATGAGTAACGCTGGGCCCACCATAACTTTTACCAATCACTACGTTTCTACCCTTAGGACCCATTGTCACGCGCACGGCGTTATAAAGTTCTTCGGCTCCTTCTAGCACTCGCTTTCGAGCCTCACCATCTGCAATAATTCGCTTTGCCATTTCGGTATATCTCCCTTAATTACTGCTTAACGACCGCTAGGACGTCTTCTTCTTTCATAATCATCAGTTCACTACCATCAACTTTTACGTTGTCGGGCTTGTACTGGCTGTAAACAATTTGGTCGCCAACTTTTATCTCATTAACTTCTTTGCCAACGGCTACAACTTCGCCCATTTGGGGCTTTTCTTTAGCACTTTCTGGCACGTAAAAACCGCTGCTAGTTTTGGCTTGGGCTTCGAGCGGCTTGGCTACCAATCGATCGGCTAATGGTACGAGCTTCATTAAAATACCTCCAGTTTACATCTCACGAGTTGGCACTCTTAGAGTGCGACTGCTAAATAATGTTACTGGTTATTGGCACCGCCAGTCAAGACTTACTCCCAACACGCTTACGCTAAAACTGTATACTACAGACTATGAGCAAACGCATACTTATGTGCCCGCCAACCCATTTTGAGGTTACATACGAAATTAACGACTGGATGCATATTGATAACCCAGTTGATGTAGAGCTGGCTAAGCGCCAGTGGCATGCCCTGCATGAGACTTACCAAAAACTGGGTTATAAAATTGAGCTCATAGATCAACCCAAAGGCTTACCTGATCTGGTTTTTACGGCTAACGGCGGGCTGGTAGTCGATGGTAAGGTGGTGTTGCCACGGTTTAAGTATAAGGAGCGGCGCGGAGAAACGCCGGTGTTTAAGCAGTGGTTCGAGCAAGCCGGCTACAGCGACATTTACATGCCCGAACACGATAATGAGGGCGAGGGAGACAACCTTTACGCCGGCGGTGTAGTTTTTGGTGGCTACGGTTTTAGAACCGACCGAGCTAGCCATCCCGAAATGGCCCGATTCTTTAATCGCGATGTGGTTAGCTTAAAGCTGGTAGACCCGCGCTTTTACCACCTGGATACCGCTATGTCGCCGATCACCAATGACACTCTTATGTATTTTCCGGGTGCCTTTGACGCTGCTGGGCGCCAGGCATTAGAGCACCACTTTCCCCACCGGATCGTGGCAAGCGAAGCTGATGCAGCGGGGTTCGGCTTAAATGCCGTTAGCGATGGTGAAAACGTGATTGTCAGTGCAGCAGCCAATGGTATTCATGCCGATCTAAGGAAACGTGGATTTAACGTGATTCCACTCGATATGACCGAGTTTCGAAAAGCTGGCGGAGCGGTTAAGTGCTGCTCTCTTGAACTGCGCGACTAGTAATAATTGCAGTAAAAAGCAGTAGCCTCGACCCATATTTCAGAGTCGAGGCTTTTTGCTGTAATGAACTGCCGAACCTAGTTTAGCGGGCATGCCGCTTCCTTGGTCCTTTACTCGAAGTCTTAAAGCTGCCGTCGAAGTACATATCTAGATGCTGCATCAGGACGATGCGCAAAGTACGAAGTGTTGGGTAGAACGCATGCGGGTAAATGTTGAACCTGGCACAATCGCGACTAACGGCGCCGGTCAGGCCGTAGGCAAAGCTCCCTTCGTTCATACCTAGCTCACTGCCGGCCGAGCCGCAAGTAAGCAGAATGAAAGCACCTTGCTGAGGCTTGATTACTTGGAGTGCAAGTACTAAGCCAACGTTTGCTGCTGTGAATCGCCACACCAACTTGCGTTGAAGTGCATCGTTAACAACCAGATGTTGCTGGTAGTGACCAGCCAGTGTCTGCACTAGCGGCATATAGCGCTGGGCTTTATCGACAAAATAGTCAGGCATGTGGCTCCTGATGGTCGAGGTTTAAAGTGGGTAGGTACGGCTTACAGCTTGGTTAAAGACTATACCATAATCGTTATGGTTTGTAAAGACTGATAGCTTACGTATGTGCTATGAATATTACTTTTTTTGAACAGATTGAATGGCCGCTTTGGCCTCACCAACTTCGTCCCAAGGGTGCTCGCCGTCGGCCCGCTCGATGGTTTTTTCGTGCCCTTTACCTAACAGCATCACGGTATCACCGGGCTTAGCCTGAGCCATCGCAAAGTTGATTGCCTCGATACGATTAAGGATTAGAAAAAGATCTTTGCCGCGAGTTTTGCCGGATGACTCTGCCCCCTCAGCAATCTGGTTCAAAATAAGATTGCCATCAATATCACGGTCATCTTCTTCGGTCGCAATAATAATATCGGCGTACTTTCCGGCAATGCCACCTTGAATGCCACGTTTGGCCTCATCGCGTCGACCGGCAGAACCAAACACCACAATCAACCGCGCCGGTTTGGCAATTTGGCGATGCATGTCACTTAACAGCTTTTCAAAGCTATCTGGTGTGTGGGCAAAATCGACAACTACATTAAAGTTTTGGCCAAGATCAACATTGGTCATGCGGCCCTCAACCGACTGCAGCGAATCGATCCCTTTTTCGATTTGTTGGTTGGTGAGTTTTAAGGCATAGCCTACCCCTACCGCAGCCAGTGAGTTGTAAACATTAAAGCTGCCGGGAATGTTTACGTTGATATGTAATGACTGATCACCTCTACGGACTACGTAATGGCTGCCCGTTGGGGTGGTTTTTGCTTGTTCGGCCCGGATATCGCCGTCATTTACGCCATATGTCAACGGATGTGGTACGTCGCCGATAAACAGCTTGGCACTGGGATCTTCGGCATTGATAATACCGGTTTGCAAACCACTGCGGTTACGGCAGGCAAGCTGAAATAACCGGCGCTTGGCGTCTCGATAACGTTCAAAAGTGCGATGGTAATCCAAGTGTTCATGACCAACATTGGTCATTACCGCAATGCTATAAGGGATTCCCCAAACCCGGTTTTGAGCCAGGGCATGACTGGTTGTTTCTAGCACTAAAGTATCAACCCCGGCCGCACGCAACTGTTTAATCCGCCGTAGCATTGGAAACGCCGGCATCGTGGTCATATGCACTTGGTTAGAAAACTGCTGCTTGTGGCTGCCATAGCCAATGGTTGTCATATAACCGGCTTTAATACCGGCGTCTTTTAGCATGTTCCAAATAAGTGTGGTGGTGGTGGTTTTTCCATCTGTTCC
This sequence comes from Candidatus Saccharimonadia bacterium, assembly GCA_046597065.1. Taxonomy (GTDB): domain Bacteria; phylum Patescibacteriota; class Saccharimonadia; order UBA4664; family SCTI01; genus JBKJLI01. Next base: position 91,971 of record JBKJLI010000003.1, on the reverse strand, counting down.
GGTAACGCCAATAATGGTTATTCCACGAGCCGGAAAGCCGTAAACCAGCTGGGCTAAAATGGTTTCACACTTGTGACCAAAGGGTTCGATTGCCTCAAATATTGGCCCACGAATGAAGAATTTTACGACTTTACGAAGCATGACCACAGAATAGCTTAATCAAGGCGATGGGTCGAACTCTAATAAAACAGGCGTCCGCGTATTCGCGACTGATAACCGGTTGCTAAACGCTCGCCAAATTGAACCCAGCGCTGGTATTTTGCTTGATCGATGGGCAGGTCATAAGTACCTGCAAACTCGGTGATTTGCTGGTTAAAGCCGGTTTTAAAGCGCGCCAAACCGGCCAACGGGTGAGTGCGGTCATCAGCCCGTGCAGCCGGTGGGGTGCCGTGTAGATCGTACTCGGTAATGCCTTTGGCTTTTAGCCAACGCATAATCTCCCACTGCAAAGCATATGGCGCCTGCAGTTCGGTGTGTTCACGAATTGATCCACCATCTTTATACAGCGCTTTATTACCAACAAAAGTCACGTAGGCCCCGGCTAATACCTGGCCTTGGTAGCTAGCAAAAAACTGTTGACCGGTAGAACTATCTGAATGCAGCTGCCAAAAGTCACTAAAATAACTCTTGGACCTTAAGTAGACATTGGCGCGCTTGGTGGTGGTGGCATAAAGCTGGTACATGGTGTCGATGGTTTGCTGATTGGTAGACACCGCCTTAACCTCCACCCCCTTTTTAGCAGCCAGCCGCACGTTGTATCGAGTTTTTTGCTTAAACGAGGCCAGCATGTCATCTTCGCTGGGGGCCAGATCAACGATCACGGTGTTGACGTTGTACTGGATATCGCGTGGAGATTTAACCAAACCCAGCTTAGTGGCGGCAGACGTTGTTAGTTGGCGCTGTGTTAGCTCTGGGTCCATGCGAACCGCGAATGGTGGCTGATCAAGCTTACGCACATCATTTAAAAATGCATTTAAGTTAATAGCGTCGGCGACACCCGGACCTTTAGGTAAATACCAGAACTCACCAAGCAATTGAATTGTTCGAGCCAGCGCCAGAACTGCTAATTTCTGATTACCGGACTCTTGAATAAAGAAGCGAGAGTGCCAACCGTGACGAGCCTTGGTTTGGCCAAAGGCTTTCAGCTGCAAAACGTTGCCGCCGTCTGGATTATCCGCAATCAGCTGATCCCAGTTAGCTAGTTCGTCGTTATTGGCCGGTCTCACTACTCGCGACCCCTCACCCGTCGATAAACACTATAAACACCATATTTGGCTTTCTTAAGCGGAATATCCCAGGTTCCGACATACTCCCGTGCTTGGCCGCCAAAGCCCTTTTTAAACGAGGTCAGACCGGCCCAAGGATGTTTGGGGTCATCGCTTGGAGCCACCCCCCACAGATCAAACTCTTTTAAGCCGGCGGCTTTGGCATCAAGTATCGACTGCCAAACCAACACAACCGAGGCCTTAGTTTTACGGTTGGCCGCCTGGTAGGCTCCGGCATGGGCATAAATTCTGGTACCACCCCAGTCATAAAGTAAAGCCGTTGATACCGGCTGCCCTTCGGCTTCGGCAACATACAATACCGCCGCTCGTTCGCTAGTCATGGCTTTCCATAACTGCAGATAGTAACTGTCGGCAAAAAAGACAGCCTTAGTGCGCTTAGCAGTGTCGTGAATCATATCTAAAAAAAGTTTAAGATCATCGTCGCTGTGGCTGGTGCGAACCTTAACGCCTCGTCGCTCAGCCCCATTAATTAAGTTGCGATGGCCCGAAGCCAAACCACTACGCAATACTGCTTCGTCTTGTAGCAGGTCAATTACCTGGGTGTGACGCGGCTGCCAATCGGCAATCTGCACCGCGTCGTGTTTTTGTAATGGCTTTATTGAAACAGCGTCTTGGGGCTCTACTCGCACAAAGTCAGCACCTAGCTGACGACCGGCCACTAGCAGCGAATCTAGCGCTGCCTTCATGGCAGTAGCATCTTTGGCCACCGGGCCATAGCTGCACATTAGATAACGCAGACCATAACTTACTCGCACCGCACCGCACCATGCCCAACCATCGCCTTGCTCCCAAACCGAGGTCCGGCCCATTGCTTCTTGCACCTCAGCCCAAACCCGACTCTGCAGCAAACTGCCGCCCAGTTGAGTAATATGGTCGTCCCAGGCGGCTGGCGGCAGTCCAATATTCATACCGCTTATTGTACCGCATAAGAAGCACCCTAATGTATACTGGGCGGCATGACGATTCTTGGCATTGAAACTAGTTGCGATGAAACCGCCGCCGCGGTTGTTAAAAATGGCACCGATCTGCTTAGCAATGTTGTGGCGTCGCAGGTAGACCTGCATGCGGTTTATGGTGGCGTAGTGCCAGAAGTAGCAGCCCGCTCACACATCGAGGTGATGACTCCGGTAATTGAGCAAGCGCTGGCAGACGCTAAGCTTGGTTGGGCCGAAATCGATGCAATTGCAGTAACTAAAGGCCCTGGCTTAATTGGCTCGCTACTCATTGGTAACCTGGCCGCTCGAACTCTAGCGGTTATCAAGCAAAAACCACTTATGGCAATCAATCATGTAGAAGCTCACGTATATGCAGCCTGGCTTACCAACACTCCCCCACGGTTTCCAATACTTGGGCTGATTGTATCTGGTGGACACACCCAGCTGGTGCTGTTTCGCAATCATGGAATTTACGACATTTTAGGCCGTACTCACGATGATGCCGTTGGTGAGGCCTTCGACAAAGTAGCTAAAATTATCGGGCTCCCCTACCCTGGTGGGCCATCGGTTGCGAATGCGGCCGAGCAGGGTGATGACAGCGTTTTTGCTTTACCTAAGCCTAAACTTGGCAAGGACAGTTTAGATTTTAGCTTTAGTGGGTTAAAAACAGCGGTACTTCGAACGGCACAAGCTGCAGCTGGGCGCGACTATCGCACACCATCGCATGAGCTCCCAGACCTGCTAACTCAGACACAAAAGCATGATTTAGCCGCTAGCTTTCAACGTGTTGCGGTTGAGATTTTAATTGAGCGAGTAACTACGGCTACGCGGCTTTACTCCCCCACCAGTGTGGTGGTAGCCGGCGGGGTTGCTGCCAACCAACTATTGCGTTCACAGCTAATAGGATCGCTTAATATCCCGGTAATCTTTCCACCCATCAACCTGTGTACCGATAATGCTGCTATGATCGCGGCACGTGGTGGATTTGCTAAAGCTAGCATTGCCAGTCCCCTCTTGCTTACACCAGACCCCATTCTGTCGATGTAGTCCAACCGGCTGTTATCTGTTCGCTCCCGTGCTAAAATTGGCCCATGAGTGAGATGGAAAAAGCATACGTCCCCTCCCGTTACGAGGCCGATATATACAAGCTATGGGAAGAATCTGGTGCTTTTAAGCCGGCCGGCGATCCTAAAAAGTCGCCATTTTCTATCATTATGCCGCCACCCAATGCCAACGGACACATCCACGTTGGCACCGCCATGTTCACTGTAGAAGATGTCATGATTCGATACTGGCGGATGAAAGGCCACCCTACGCTGTGGCTACCCGGAATGGATCACGCCGGCATCGAAACCCAGATTGTGTTTGAACGCGAACTAGCTAAGGAAGGCAAAACTCGCTTCGATTATAGCCCCCAAGAGTTTTACCAAGCTGCTTTGGAATATACCCGTGAACACATGGGGATCATGCTTAGCGAGCTAAAAGCCATGGGCTTTTCGGCCGATTGGAGCCGGCTTAAATTCACCCTTGATGATGATGTTATCGACACTGTCTACGACACTTTTCGCAAGCTGTTAAAAGATGGCCACATATACCGAGGCAACCGCATTGTAAACTGGTGCCCTCATTGCCACTCAGCTTTCGCTGATATCGAAATTAAGCACCAGCAACAGATAGATCCGTTGTATTACATCAAATATGGTCCCTTTGTGCTGGCGACGGTGCGTCCAGAAACTAAGTTTGGCGACACGGCAATTGCAGTACACCCCAAAGATGAGCGCTACCAAAAATACATCGGTAAAGAAATCGAAGCCGATGGCCTACTGGGTAAATTCAAGCTAAAAGTCATTGCCGACGACTACGTTGATCCGGCTTTTGGTACCGGTGTAGTAAAGGTTACCCCGGCCCATGATCCCAATGACTGGGAGATGGGCTTGCGCCATAACCTTGAAGTTAAACAAGCTATTGGTACCGATGGCCGCCTGACCAAGTTAGCCGGCAAATATGCCGGTATGCCGGTAGTTGATGCACGCCAACAGGTGGCACAAGACCTTGAAGCCGCAGGTTTAATTGATCACATCGAAATGAATTACAGTCATAATGTCGCCTACCATAGCCGCTGCGGCACCCAGATTGAACCCTTGGTTACAGAGCAGTGGTGGTTAAAAGTTGAACAGCTTGTTAAGCCGGCAATTGAGGCTGTTAAGAATGGCGATATCAAAATTGTGCCTAAACGTTTTGAAAAACAGTACATCAGCTGGTTAGAGAACTTACGCGACTGGAATATCAGCCGCCAGAACTGGTTTGGAATTCGGATCCCGGTTTACTACAACACCGGCTCAGACACTACCAAAGCCCCATACATGCCGTTTTCACGTGAAAACGAGGCCAAAGAGTATTACGGCGAAGGCAACTACGAGGCCGAGTCTGATACCTTTGACACCTGGTTTTCATCTAGCCAGTGGCCATACGCCACGCTTATGAGCAGCGGTGATTTTGAACGCTTCTACCCTACCTCGGTTATGGAAACCGGTCGTGACATCCTAACCATCTGGGTAACGCGCATGGTTATGCTTGGCCTATACCGGACAGGAAAAGTACCTTTTAAAACCATCTATTTGCACGGCCTGGTTAATGATGAGCGGGGTAAAAAAATGAGCAAAAGCAAGGGAAATGTAATCAATCCGCTCGAGAAAACAGCCGAATATGGAACAGACGCATTGCGTCTAGCACTAACAATTGGTATTACACCCGGAAATGATGGCTCATTATCAGATAAAAAAATCGAGGGTTACCGTAACTTCTGCAACAAGTTATGGAACGTTAGCCGTTTTATTCTTGATTCGCTACCCGAAGGCGACCACTCCCCCACTACACCGAAACCAATCAGTTCGGCAGACCACTGGATTTTGAATCGTTTTAACTCCGAGATTACTGATGTAAGTAAAGCCATTGAAAGTTACCGGTTTAGCGAGGCTGGCGAGCGAATCTACTCATTACTTTGGGACGATCTGGCTGATTGGTATATTGAAGCATCCAAAGTATCCCCTAACCCTTCGGTACTAACCTATTGCCTTGATACCATTCTGCGCTTAATCCACCCCTTTGCACCGTTCGTAACCGAGGTAATATGGCAGCAATTGCCTTGGCAAAGCCATAACTTAATAGTTTCGGACTGGCCTAAAGCCAATAAATTTGATGTAAAGAATCAAGTATTTATAGATATTATGGCTCTAGTAAGCCAAATACGCGGTATTTCTGCTGAATTAGAGCTTAAACAACCCAGTCTTAGCTTGGCCGACGATCTCACTGCTGTCGATTTCAAGATTCTAGTTAAGCTAGCTGGGCTTAGCGAAATTAAAGAGGGGAGTGGTGGTTTAAAAGTCGAGGCTGGAAAACTGGTGGGACGACTTTTAATCAGCACCGAAGATGTTGGTCGCTACTTAGATAATCTTAAGCTTAAGCTCAATGAAGCAGGGGAGTATGCCAAACGCCTAAAATTACAGCTCTCTAACCATAGGTACTTAGAAAAGGCTCCTGCCACGCTGGTAACAGAAACACGTGATCGCTTACAACAAACCGAGCTGTTAATATCAAAACTAGATGAGCAAATCGCAAACATCAAAAAATAACTGGTTCGCCTGGTTGGCGGCAGGATCTGTTGGGCTGGCAGCTCTAGGTTTAGCCGCAATGGTGCCGGTGGCTAAAGCTTTTGCCCAAGATCGGGCGGCTATAATAGCCGACGCAGCCAACAAAAACAGTATTGATCCTGAAACCGGCTACCAGATAGCCATTAAGCTCGATCCGAAAAATGCCGGTTACGCTGTGGAACTGGCCACACGTTACCTGGAACGCTGGAGGGCCGATAGCGCATTTGAAGTTCTACGTAATCGTGATGGCAATGACGCCGTATTAACCAGGTCGCATGCTCAAATTGAACTGGGTAGGGGACAGGGCCAAATTGAAAATACTGATTCTGAAAGTAAAGCGCTTCAACAAGCCATTTGGTTGGCTGTAAATGGCCGAGGGTTAGAAGCAAATCAACTTAAAGCCAAAATCTTATCGACAGCGGGGGAGCGGTCATTAACTAGAATTCAGGGTGGCGGCACTGCACTTGCATCTGAACTGCTGGCCAACCACATGCCCCAGGCTGCTCTGCGAGTGCTAGAGACTGCCCCGGAACGCTCTGTTAGCCGTTTTACGGCCCTTGGAGCGTTGTATTTAACCGCACCCGATAATAAGCATGACAACGTTAACAAGGCCGCTCAGGCCGCCGCAAACGCCCTTTCAATTGATCCAAGTAGTTTAGATGCTCACGAACTAAAGCGACGCGTGCTGTTAGCCCAGGGCCAGCGCGATGGTGCCAACCAAGAAAAGCAGATTATTGAAAATCTACGTTCGGGCCGCTTTTAATCATATAAGTGCTGGCGGAGAGAGAGAGATTCGAACTCTCGCGGGGGATTACTCCCCCCTACAGGTTTAGCAAACCCGCCCCTTCAGCCACTTGGGTACCTCTCCACGAAGTGTTCGTTTTCACGTGAAAACGTCGGCTGGTGTTTTCACGTGAAAACACTGTCTATTCTATCAATTCTGTTAAGTTACAGCATGGCGGAGAGGGTGGGATTCGAACCCACGATACCGTTGCCGGTATACCGCTTTTCGAGAGCGGCGCCTTCAACCACTCGGCCACCTCTCCATCTCGCTTGGGCCGGCCGATTACTGGTGGATTGGCTAGGTCCCGCTGCAAAAATCATTCCTGGTGCGCCCGGCAGGATTCGAACCTGCGACCTCTAGTACCGCAAACTAACGCTCTATCCAGCTGAGCTACGGGCGCATACCAGGTTTATGACCGTTCCAGATTAGCACATCTGTAGAAGGTTTTGAAGCCTAAAAACGCAGGCGGCGGCTGGCTCGCTCAACCCAGTCGGGCAAGCGATCTTGACGTGGTAAGTGAGCCGCTAGAATTTGCTCTATTTGTCCGGCATCGGCCGTTGCGCATATAAGGGTTAAGCGCGGGACAAATCTCTTGGTAGGCTCTAAATCAATTTCGTGCCACGACATTTCTTGGGCCACACTAAACGAATGAAACAAGTTGTACGCTATTAGCTTGCCGTCTACGGTTACGCCATGTGAATCTAGCATGTACTGTAATTCACGTGGCTCTTTACGGGTATAAACGCTAATTGCCAAAGCCATTACAACAATAACTGCTATGCTTAGCCATTGCTGTAAAAAGACTAATCCGCCGCAAACAACCAGCACTATAACCCATAAGGCTAAGTACCAAGTAACTGGCTTTGAATGAAAAATATATTCAGAAGCATGCCATGAGTATGGGGGTAGTTCAGGAACATCGGCCTTAGGTGTATCATTCGGCTGGGTTTCTAGCTGCACAACTTCAGTCGAAGGTTTAATTTCGGCTACTGTTGAATTTTGGGGATTGGGTTCCATGTCACGACCTCTAATAGCTGTATTATGCCGAGTTGACTGCTAAAGCACAATCAACCGCTTGTTGGCCGGCCCCTTCAGTGTGTATAGTACGCCCATGGCGCACCCGGAGGGGTGACCGAGTGGTTGAAGGTACTGGTCTTGAAAACCAGCAGGCGGGAGACCGTCTCGTGGGTTCGAATCCCACCCCCTCCGCCAGCAATTATTCTGTTGATATTTACTGACAACAATGTTAAAGTGTTGGTATGCAAATCACTGAATTAGCCGCTAAACTGCAGTCGTTGGGCCTTTCTGACAAAGAGGCCAAGGTTTATGTGGCCGCCCTGTTTTTAGGCCCTTCGGCAGTTCAGAAAATTTCTGAACAGGCTGATGTTAATCGAGCCACCGCTTATGTGATTTTGGACCAGTTGGCTGACTTAGGTCTAGTAAGCCAGTCAACCGAAAATAAGAAAACGGTTTACGTGGCCGAAGGTCCTTCGGCCCTCAATCGTTTATTTGAACGACAAGCCGAACAAATTGTGCAACGGCGCGAAGAGCTTAAAGAGCTGCTTCCTCAGCTAGAACAAACCCAGCGCTCAGAGGCCGATAAAGCCCCCGTGGTGAGGTTTTATAAAGGGGTAGAGGGCGTACGGGCTGCCGCCAACGAAGCACAGCGTAGAGCTCATATTGGAGATGTTGGCTATGGGGTAGTCAATTACGATGAGGTCGAAAAGATAATACCCGATATCATGAAGTCCAACCCTACTCAACGCCTTAAAAAGAAGCGATCTAGCAAAATTATTTACTCCTATCGGGGGGATTTTCCTAGCGATCCCAAACTTCTACGCGAAACAATCAAGGTGAACGAACCGATTAAAGCCGATGTCAGCTTACACGAAGACGTGGTGGCCTTTGTAACCTACGCTGGCAAAGATTCGATTGGCGTAATTATTGAAAGTAAAGAGATTGTCGGAGTTCTTAGACAGCTGTTTGAAATGGCTTGGAGCAATAAGAAGTAATTAACTGTCAGTAATGTTTGACGTAACAAGTATTTTCTGCTAGTATATTAGTGCTGTACTCGATGTAGTCGGTGCACTTTTAAAGGATATCTAAGTGTTAGTGTTCGCCCAGAAGTTGTCGGTGTACACAGCACTGGTTTCTGGCACTGCAACTCGAGTGCATCACTAAGGGTCTAATCCTGGGCCCATCTATCACCGCGACTGGAGGTCGCCATCATGACACCTCCTCGGAGGTCCACATGCAGACGTCGTAGCTCGAGCCTGAGCCTGGGCTCGGGCGCCTTCGTTCGGCATCTTCTCATCGACGGCCACACGTATGGCCACGAGATGCTGCCATGGGACGGTGGCGCGTTTCTGCGCTAAGCGTCCCCCATGGGCACCCTTCAACTTCCTGCAAGCTGAACAAGCTAGGCAGGTAACCGTAGGCGGCCCTTGTCTCCCAGAGTGGTAGGAGTCGGCACAAACCGACCCACCACTCTGGTGAGGCACCCCCTTATGCCTTATTGGCCAATCCCGACATATGTCGGGGCTTTTTTTTGCGTTATTGCCAGTGAACATTTACATATTTATCTAACCTGTTAACAGATGGGTGTATTCTATATTTTCTGTTGGCTTCTATTGACATATATTTAATATCGCGCTATGCTCTAAACATGCTAGCGAAGTCGACAGGGCCATAACAGCCGATCGAGCGAGCAGACAATGAGCTTGAAAGACTAGTATAGAAAAGCAGCGCCATCTATTAATAGATCAAGGGCGGATTGCCAATCAACCACTATCTAAAAGCCATTAACAGATGAGGCTGTCATATTAAATAAGATCTGAGCATAAAGCTAGAAGGGATGGTGCCTATAGTCGGGTTTTAGAAAAGAATTGTGATAATGAGCAACGAGCTCCAAAAGAGGAATAATCCTCCTCTTTTGGATTTGGTTAAGCAGGGTCACTTGGCTGAAAAGCAAAAGCAATGACATGTACATTTTTATTACCATCCCAGTTTAATGCCGCCACGCAATCGGCAATTGTAGCACCAGTTGTGACGACATCATCAATCAACAGAACTGATTTAGGTTTAAATGGTTTAATTAAATTAACGCTGTTTGCAGCTTGGTTAAGCCTTTCTTGTCGATTTTTGCCCACCTGAGTTGTGGTTTTTAGCCGGCGCAACAAGCGTTTGTAAGGACGTTTTATTAACATAGCAGTAGACTTACCGATTGCTTCTGCATGGTCGTATCCGCGGCTACGAATGTGCGCCGGTAGTGTTGGCACTGTTGTAACCAACTCAACGCTTAGCCCCATGGCATATGTTGCAAGTTGTAGTCCAATTGCCTCCGCAGCGAGCCGGTTGTGGTTAAACTTGGCCGAATGTACTAGGGCCTTGGCTGCTTCACGATAGGCGGCAACAACCACAACTGAATTAACTTCACGCTGCCTTAGGCAACTCTTGCAGGCCATTGCACTACATTTGTACCCGCACCACACACATACGCGTGGTGGAGCCATTAGGCTGAGTACGCAGCTTGTGCAAAAGACGTCATTTTGTATACCACAGCCAACACATGAAGGTGGAGCCAGCAGTTTTGCCAATCGATAAAGCAACATATACATAGGATAGGGGAGGCGTATTAAAATGAGATTAAGTTATAAATTACCGGAATTGTTGCGTTGCCCTGATGTCTATGACTATAATGACGGTAAGATAGGATGCGCCGGTGAGGGTGCAATGCCTCATAAGCTATAAAGCAAAGGAGACTACTGGTGGCAAAAAAACCCGATTCAGACGATATCTTGCAAGATGATTTTATAAATGACGACGAAGTGGTAAGCACCGACTGGCTCGAAGAAGAAGACCCCGATGATGGCGTAGAGGGTCAGCTAGCAGTTGATGTTTATCAAACCAAAGACAGCGTGGTAATTAAAGCGCCAATCGCCGGAGTCGATCCTAAGAATCTAGAAGTCGCTATTGCCGAAGACGTAGTTACCATTCGTGGCGAGCGGGTCGAAGATAGCACCGTTGATCGCGAAAACTACTACGTGCAGGAATGCTACTGGGGCGCCTTTAGCCGCTCAATCATAATGCCAGTTAGCGTTAACGCCGATAAGGCAGAGGCTAGCTTAAAGAATGGTGTACTTAGTATTGCCATCCCCAAGATCATCCAAGACAAGGTTAAGAAGATCCGCGTAATCGCCAGCTAAACTCTGGTGTTACCAATTAAAAAAGACCCCGCGGGGTCTTTTTTAATGTCAATTTAGATTGAGTTACGGAGTGGTAGAGCCAACGTTTTGGGTTAAGCTATCGGTAACAAAGCCAACAATGGCGTAGGCCAGAATGGCGACTACAATACCGATCACGGCATAAAGGATGGTGTTCTTGGCACCCTCTACCGCGCCTTTTTCACCACTCGAAATTACGTAGCGCAGCCCACCAAAGATCAACATAATAACCGAGATGGCGCCGACCAAGAAGATTAGGATATTAGAAATCTGCTGGAACACACCATCAGGGCCAAATAGATTGTTGGGCTGACTTTGGGCGGCCTGAGAGCACTTAGCACCATCGGCGATATTGCCGGTAGTAGGGTCGCAGTTACCGGTAGAGGTAGCGGCCAAAGCGGTTACTGGTAGGAAGGTGCTAAAGAAGACACCGGCTTCGGCGACCTTTCTAACGACTTGTTTTGGGGTTGGAGTACTCACGAGTTTTCCTTTTTGAATTAAATTGACTGATTTTGAGCCGATTGTAGCATATCTGGTAACAACCTGAAAGCGCTTACTTTATTAAGCTAGTAGTTACAAAGGCTACGATTGCATAAGCCAATATGGCGACGATGATGCCTATTATGGCGTATTGAATGGTTTCTTTGGCTTGCTTTACTCTGCCCTGATCTCCGGTTGATACAACATATAAGAAACCACCGTAAATCAAAACGATTACAGAAATAGCTCCCACTAGAAAGATTAAGATGTTGGCAATGGTATGAAACGAGGTGGTAAGATCATCGGCCTTGCCAATCCCGTCGGGTTTGGCGGCAGTTGAGCCCTCTTTTAATGGATCGCCAGCAGCAAGAGCAGCTGGCGCATAACTTAAGGCTAGCAGTGAGGCGTAGGTGAGTTTGGATGTGATTTTCATGGTATTGATTCCTAGGTTATTAGTTTGGAAATTACAAATCTTACGATCGCATAGGCCAAAATGGCAATCGCCAAGCCGATCACTCCATAAGTAATGGTGTCTTTGGCTTGCTTAACCCGACCCGCATCGCCAGTTGAAGTAATGTATCGAACGCCGCCGAAGATTATTACTATTACTGCCAGTGCGGCGGCGAGATAAAGAATTATATTAGAAATGTTACCAATTTGCTTTTCGAGCGTGCCGTTGGGATTAACGGGTGTACCAGGAGTTGTACAGGCGCCCGACCCTTCGCATAGACCTTCGCCAACGGTTGCAGCGGTTGCAGCTAGTGGCCAAAGTGCGGTGCCAGCTATGGCTACCAACGCTCGCTGCATTAGGCTAATCTGCCAATAACAAAGCCAACGATAGCCCGGGCTAATATGGTCAGAGCTAGGCCAATCACTGCATAAAGCATGGTGTCTTTGGCGCGCTTAATGCGCGCAGAGTCGCCGGTGCTGGTGATGTAGTAGATACCGGCCAAAATAATAATTAATACCGCGATTGCGCCAATAATATAAAATAAGGCCTCAAAAATGGCGGTAAGGCTGCCTTTAAGCCCGGTGTCTGTACAGGTGGCGCCAACGGCCTTAGCACCATCGCAAGCGGCGGCGTTGGTGCCAGATGCTGGTACTGGAGGAGTTGTTGCGGCAAATGATACTGCCGGCAGCAGCATTACACCAAACATCATGGCGGTCAAAATTGTTTTAAGTGATCGTTTTAACTTGGTCATCATATTTATCCTATACCTTAACACTACCAACCACAAAGGCGATAATAAAGCGCACTAATAATAGCACCACTAAGCCTAGCACGGCGTAAAGCACAGTATCTTTTGCCTGCTTGATACGGCCGGGGTCGCCGGTTGCAGTCATAAAACGAATTCCACCGACTATTATAAAGATAACGGCCGTGGCGGCGCCAACAAACACCAAGGCGTTCATTAATACATCTAAGTATCCGGTGGTTGTACCCGTACTTTCAAGAGTAGTGCCGTTACAACCTGGTGGAGCGGCCTGACCGGCATCGGCTGCAGCTTTACAAGCTGGTTGGCTGATCTTACCGCTTTGATCGGCAAAGGCTAGCGGTGCTGCAAAAAGGCCGAGCGTTAGCATCAACATGGTTACCGCCGCCTGCCTGAACATAACTGCTTTCATTGCCTGCATTGTATCTGAAGCTCCAGGAGTGTGTAAAGCTTAGGGACTGTTTTGTAAGATAAACCCAACAATAATGCGGGCTAGAATCGCCACAATCATGCCAATAATTGCATAAGTAATGGTGTTACGAGCACCAGCAATTTGTTGGGCATTACTGCCGCCGGTCACAAACCTGATACCGGCAATCATTAAAAATATGGTTGCCACCACAATGGCTATTAAGGTCATGACGTTAATGATGCCGGTAGCACCACTACCCAATGATACGTTGCTTATAAGATTAATATGGTCTGGGGTATCAACGCAGTTGGGGCCGGTACAACCCTGTAGGTCGGCTGCAAGCTTGGCGCCAATCATTAAAACTGCCTCGCAAAAAAGTCGACTAGTAAGTAAGCACCGCCCGAAATTATCAGACCAATAATGGCGTTGATTAAGCCGTTACGGGCCTCTTTTACCCGGCCGGGGTCGCCACTAGAAGCCGCGAACTGTATGCCCGACCAAACTATAAAGATGACAGCTAAAACGGCTGAAATCGACATCAAAATCTGGATTAAGTTGGCAATAATGGTTAAAAAGTCAGTCAACTTGGTAATTTGCACGTCGCCTTTGGTATTGGTTAAACCGTTGTACAGACTGGGGGGCCAGGATTGGCGAGCAAACTCAACAAAGTGGGGGAGTAGAATCATCGGAAAAGCTTCACGCTATCAGGTAATAGTAGTTGAAGGATGGCAAACATAAGTATGAACAGTACTAATCCGGTAACGGCCGCCTTTAAACGTTCCTTAGCTTCTTTGGTGCCGTCGGAACTACCGGCCGAAGTAATGTATTGAATGCCCGAAATCACAATTACTAGCACAAGCAACAAGCCGAACAGAGAGCTAAAAAAGTAAATACCGGCAGAGGCCAACGCAAAGATCGGGTTGGCCTGGCTGTCTTTGCACAAACCAGAAAGTGCCGAACTAACCTTAACCCCGCCACAAGAGTCGGCCGCCGCCTGGGCGACAGCTGGCATAGCTGCAGCTATTACTGCACTGGCGTAAACAGCGGTCTGGACTAGTCGTTGATTTAAAGCGCTTATCATTGGGCCTATTCTATCCTGATAAGCGCTCGATGTGCAATGCGAGCCCAAATCAATTACACTTATGCTTATGAAGAGGTGGGCGAATCCGCCATCAATTATTGCTGCAGCCGTTATGCTGTTTTGGTCGATTGCGCCCGCCGTGATTATAGGCCTGACTCCTGCTGCACATGCCGCCGGTGACTCCTACATCGTCTACATGGACCCAGCCCACATGGCTGAAATCAAAAAATCGGTTACCACTGGCAGTAGCGCTTTATCAGACTTTACAGATGGCATGCAGTACACCACGGTGTATGCCAAGATCAATAACAGCGCACCGGTAACCTTTGCCGCCGGCTCTAATGCCGACGATTTTCAAACTCCATCCGCAGGTAGCCGTACGGTCAGCTACTATGGCGACTACTACTGCGACAGCTCAAACAACAAGATTGTGGCCGCCGGTGGCGCCAAAATTTACCATATCTATTTAAAAATTGCGGTTAAATACTTTGCCGGGCCGCCCGACCTAGCCGACGTAAAAAACTTATCCGGCACAGTTAACTATTTTGAGGCTTATTGGCCACAATCCGCCGGTGCTCCCGAAAGTGGTGGCAACAAATATTATGGCGATCTACCACTTAGTTGTATCCCTCAAAATCTGCGCAAAGGATCTCAAACAATACAGCTTGCTAACTACACCAAACTATCTAGCAGTGCTAAGGGCACCTGGCCAACCCCACAGACTTCAAAAGAAATTAATGGCACCAAAATTGCCGATCAAACCGATACTAGCGGAAACGGTGGTGGTGGTGGCGATAACGACCCTTGCGACCAAAGCGCCGGTAAATTGGCATGGGTGCTTTGTCCTGCAGTAGAGCTACTATCTAACACGGCAAATGCTTTGTTTAAAGGGCTAGTTATCGATGAACTTAAATATCAGCCACTTATAGTTACCGGCCAAAACAGCTTAGGGGATAGCCTATATAAAATCTGGGGTAATATGCTTATTTTGGCAGATATTACCTTTGTCTTGATATTCCTTTATATCCTTATTGCAAATATGTTGTCGTTCAACGTTAATGCTTACACTATTAAAAAAATGCTGCCCCGTCTGGTGGCCGCAGCTATCTTAGTACAAGCTTCATTCTTGGTCTGTGCGCTCTTAATTGATATAGGCAATATTCTTGGTGGTGGCATCCAGGAACTGGTTAAGGTTGCCGTGCCAAAAGTTGGAGATAATAGTGCCGGCAATATCTTTTCATTCCTTGGCGACGCCCTTGGTGCAATTTTAGGTATAGGGGCACTCGCCGCTGTTGCTATCTGGGTTGTTGGGGCACCGACCATACTGCTATTCGCAATTGGTGCATTCTTTGGTGTTATATCAGTTGTCGTTACCTTAGTGTTACGAAAACTAATTATCAGCGTATTAATTATCTTTTCTCCGCTAGCATTCGCAGCTTGGGTATTGCCAGGGACAGAAAATATCTTTAAAACCTGGTGGAAAACTTTAACCAGAGTCATATTAATGTACCCTCTTATTGTAATTATATTTTCAATGGCGACTATTTTGGCGGCGGCTTCCAGGCCAAGCGGTGGTGGGTCGGCGTTTAGTGGTTCAATTCAAACCATTGTTAGTGGGCTTTACCCAATAATTGCATTCTTCTTGGTTCCATGGACCTTTAAGTGGGCCGGTGGTGTTATGAATGCTACATCGGGTTTGGTTAATCGAATATCAAACCCGGCTGGAAAAGCCTCACAAGGCAAGTTCAAAGATTCAGGTGCCTACCAGCGAATGAATCAAAACAGAGACTCCAGCCGTCTCGGCCGACGGCAGTGGCTAAATGACAAACTAGATAAAACTCCTGGTCTTGGTGGAACTAATATTGCTTCACGCGTGGCTAGAGGCACTCTTGGTGGAGTTGCCGGTTTCGCAGTTGGTGCCGGTACATCAAATAAGTTGGAGCAGCAAAGAAGCGCTCAGAAATTAACTCAAGATCAACAAAAAGAACTAAAAGATCTTGGTGTTACCAATCCCAAATTACTAGAGGCAATTGCAATGGGTAGTGCAGGCTTAAAGCAATACGCTAAAGATAATCCCAATGATAATGTTGCTCATCTTGCACACTACGCTGGATCAACACACGGTCAAGCAGCTGCACTGAGGACATTAGCCCAAGATGGTAAGGGTAGCAGCGTGGAAGCTGTTAGATTGGCGCTAGATAAAGCACCGGCTGGGAGCCGACAGCGATTAGCATCAGAAGAGGTATTTTCGCTTGGAACTACTGATGCGGGCGATTTATTCGGGTCGGATCCTGCCGTTGCATTCGGTGGTCTTGATGCTAAGGGCAAAGTACAAAGTGGTGTTATAGCTAGAACCAACGGCGAAAGTTTGGCTAAGCAGCTGGCCGATGGCGGATCAGTTGCTCGTACTTTCGGAGGGAACCCTGGCGAGGCTGCCAGGGCCGATAGCAAATGGAGCATTGATGGTGGCTCCATACTTCATCTTGATACAACTACTGTAGAGAAAGCCCTGACGGGCGTTAGGGCTGATAAAACCTCCGCTGCCGGTAGAATTGCATTCCGTGAGGCTTTTACCGGGGCACAGGGTCAAGCAACCAGAGCAGCACTTGCTGCAAAACTAGCCGGGGGTGGATTGACTCCAGCCGAACAAGTCGAGGCAAAGGATGCACTTGAAAGATTTGATACTAACAAGTACTACGTAGAAAACAAAATAGATGCATATGGGGCCCTCAAACCAGATTAATTGATCAAACAGCTTATCCTTGAATCTGTTGGCCAGATGTAGTACTCTTATCTATTCGTCTTGAAAAGATAGATAGGAAATTAATGCGTTTTAAGCGTCCGGTGCGGGCGGCCGCACTGGCCGTGCTAGCCTACATTTTAATCATCCTGGCCGGCCCGTTGTTGGGGCGGGTAAGTGTTGTGGCGGCTCCAACTGCTCACGCCGCTGCCACTATCGAAGAAGCCTGTGGCACCGATAGTACTGCCAAAACCTCTGCCTGTAAGGCCGGATTTAATGGGTCAGAAGCCGGGCTAAGCCAAACGACTGCTTGCCAGAGCTTTAAAAACGATATAAAAGCCGGTTGCGTAGCTGGCTACCAAGGAGCCGGGGGCCAACAGAACGTGCAGTACAACCAAACTGCTGGCACCGCCGACCCCAACGCTCCGCCAGTTAGCGGCGTTGATGAAGAAAAGTGTGCCGAGGCTCAAGGTGCCTCTAGTTTGCTGGTTTGCCCACTGTTCGATAAGGTTTCGCGAATCTTTGCCGATGGTGGCAAAGACTTAATTAGTAACTTTTTGGCGGTTGAGCCCTTAGGTTTTACGGGTGACCTGTACAACACCTGGGATGCTATCCGAACACTAGCCAACATAGCATTTATTTTTATCTTTTTGTTCATCATTTTTGCCAACACCGCATCGATGGACATAAAAAACTACTCGATTCGTCGTATGCTGCCGCGGTTAATTGCGGCGGCGGTATTAGTGCAAGCCTCATTCTTAATTTCGGCACTGATAATCGATTTTGGCAATCTGATGGGTGTGGGTATTGGTTCGCTAATTCACAGCGCCTTGCATGGCGGGAGTACTACCGGCTTTAGTATCAGTTTATTGGTAAATGACATTACCGCAATTGGCGCTGCGCTAGTGGTGCTGGCGCTAGTAAACTGGGCGCTGGCGGCACCATTAATGCTGGTAATTATCATTGCGGTTATTGGCTTTATTGCCACTCTGGCCATCCGTTATTTGCTAATCGGCATTTTGGTGGTGGTATCTCCATTGGCTTTTGCGGCTATGGTGCTACCAAACACCGAGCAGTACTTTAACAAGTGGCGCACAATGCTGGTGCGACTGGTACTAATGTATCCAATTATCATCGCCATTTTAAGTGTGGCCTCTAATGTTGGTAGCTTAATCCCGGTAAGCGTAAATAGTGGATCGACGGCGGGCAGTATTGGACAATCGCTGACTTCGAGTGTTATTAAGATTATGATTTTTGCTGCCTGTTTTTACGCGGTTACTCAAACCTTTAAATGGGCTGGGGGCCTGATGTCCGAAGCCTACAATCGCTATAGCAAGTTTGTGGGTGGCCAGAATAAAAAGGCTAAAGACAGCGCCCGCTACAAAGAAACTCAAAAGAACTTTGATGCCAAACGTAACGCCAGAGTTCGCCAGGTAGAGGACAAGCTTGGAGGCATGATGGGTAGTAAAAACGCTGCCGTACGGGCTGGCGGTCGTGGCTTATTTGCTGCGGGCAGCCTGGCCTACGCCGGCCGCAGCACCCACCCGGCTGATCGCCAACGGGCCGAATCACAGGTGGTAACCGATACCACCAAGGCTTTGGGTGAGCTAAAAGATGCCGACATGATGAACCAGCGCATGGCATTGCAGGCCTATTACGGCGACCCGCAGCAACGCCAAAAGGCTCGCCAGCATCTACAAGACCAGGGCGCAGAGTCGCTGCTTGATTACACCAACACGCTCGAGCAGCGCCAGGCTTTTGTGCGGCGATTGGCCGAAAATAACCTGGTGGGCGAAGAGGTCGCCACCGCCATAATGAACTCGGGCAGCGAAGCCGACTATCAAATGTTGCTACGTGAAAATGGTAAGAATATGCCCAAGGCATCAGGCCTTTACGCACGGCATCGTTCTGACAGCACAGATCTTACCAAAACCAACGCGCTGGGCAATCCAATTAAAATGGGTGATGCCAATGCGGATGCCATTGGCGGTATGAACCGAGCCATGTCTAATAAGAGTCTTAAGCAAGATTATCTGGCCGATAACTTTAAGTTGGCAGCTAAATCTACCCTAGCAGGGGATAGCGCCAGAGAGGTTGATATTGCCCAGCAGCTGGCACGTATTAATGGTGAAACGCTTGATCCAGCCGTAATGGAAGAGGCCTTTAATGCCAATAACAAGCAAGACTTTATGACGGCCGATAAGCGCGTAGCGGCTCTGCTAATGCTGGGCCGACACAAGGACCAGTTCGATGAAACCGATAATGGCAAAGACGTCTGGGCACGTACAGTAAGGATGTTCCAAAGCCAAGCCGGTACCGTTCAGCAAAACGTTAGGCGAAAGCTTGAAGAAGAGGATGACTGGGTCGACATTAAAACCACGCTTGGTCTGTAAGACCCAAACTCGATGTATCAATCGAGAGCCTAGCTGTATATAATAAAAACATAAGCATCTTCTGGTAGGAGGGTATGGGTCAGTACAAAGTTCCACAGAACGTGGAGTCTGAAGATAAGATTTTGGGGCCGCTGTCGCTAAAGCAGTTCATCTACGCCGTAATTGGCGTGGGCTACGGGTTGCTAACCTTTGCAATCTTTAAAAGCGTAATCGTAATTTGGATCGTAATTGGGCTGCCACCAATGCTCGCGCTGCTAGCTCTGGGTTTATATCAACGCGAGGATCAGCCGCTAGAAACTTATTTAGTGGCGGTGCTGCAGTATTTTGTGCGCCCAAAAGTACGGTTGTGGGATAAAGAGCCGATCGCCGAGGTATTTAAGGTGGAGCCGCCCAAGCCCAAGCCGGTAATGAAGCGGCGAGATCCACGCGAGGTGCGCAGCCAGCTTCAGCAACTGGCAAACGTGGTTGATACGCGGGGTTGGGATAACAAACAGGCCGAACTGCAAGAACCCGAAGACGCACAGGTGATCGACCTGGCCGACAGGCTTGGGGTCGAAAATCTGGCACCCACCGCACCGGCGGTACCAATAATGGCCAATGTACCGGTTATTAGTGTCGATGACGACATTTTAGATACTACCGGCACCAAGGCCCAAGACTTGAATGTGCTGATCGAAAACACCTCTAAAAGCCTGCGCACCGAGGCGGTCGAAAAGATGTCTAAACCGGCCGCTTCAGCCCGGCCTCAGGCCGTTCCAAGCACAACCGCTATGACAGCCGCCCCATCTGGTGATATACTGAAATTAGCCACGGAGGGTGGAGATTTAAGCGTTGCCCAAATTGCCGCCCAGGCAGACCGGCAACAAACACTAACAGAAGGACAGGCGGTTACTTTACGCAATGGCAGCAGCCCAACAATCACAACCAGCTAAGCCCACTACCAGCACACAGGAGACCCTGCTGATCTCGGAGATCCGTGATGGGATTGTGGTTATGCGCGATGGCAGCTTGCGAGCGGTGATCATGGCCAGTGCTATCAACTTCGATTTAATGAGTCCCAGCGAACGCGACTCAGTAGAGTACGCCTATCAAGCCTTTATTAACTCACTGCACTTTCCGGTCCAAATTACGATCAAGTCACAAAAGATCGACCTCGATAACTACATTGCTAAGCTAAAGCAGTTACGCAGCGATCAAGACAACGAACTACTGGGGCTCCTAATGGACGACTACATTGCTAACATTACTTCGCTAATCGAAGAGGTGAACATAATGGACAAGCAGTTTTACGTGGTGGTACCATTTTTTCCGCCCATCAACACCAAGCTTAAATCCAACAACCTGGCTACTGGCTTAAGTGGTGTGTTTAAAAAACAGCTGGTAACCACTTTAACCGAAGCCGACTTTACGGCCTTTAAAACCGAGTTGGCCCAGCGAGTGCAACTGGTAGCCAGTGGGCTTGGGCAGATGGGCATCCGCAACATTCCCTTAAACAGCCAGGAGCTGGTGGACTTGTATTATTCCAGCTACAACCCCGATGTCGCCCAGAACCAAAAGTTGGTAGATGCCGCCGAGCTGCAAACTGCGGCTGTAACTAAGGGGGTGGGCCAGACCCCGCCACCAATCGCCGGTGGAGGCCAACTGTAATGGCATTATTTGGCGGCAAAAAGCGACCACCAATTAACCCCCGTGACCCGATTGCCATCGCTAACCAGCAACACGTGGCCGAACAGGCCCGAGCCGAGGCTATATATCGCCAGGGTGTGGTAAGCCTGCGCGACCTAATTGCGCCGCCCTCGATCGAAATTGCCGGTGACCACGTGCGCATTGGTACCCGCTTTGCCCGCACCCTGTATGTATACGGCTACCCCCGCCAAATTTACACCGGCTGGCTTAGCCCGATTGTTAACCTAGATGAAGTGCTTGATATGAGCTTGTACATCTACCCCGTAGAAAGCCAGGTAGTCTTAAACAACCTTAAGCGCAAAGTCGGTCAGCTCGAAGCTAGCTACGCGATTAATCAAGAAAAGGGGAGAGTCCGCGATCCAGCCTTAGAGGCCCAAATTATGGACGCCGAGGAGTTACGTGACAAATTACAGGTGGGCGAAGAGCGATTCTTTCGCTTTGGGCTGTACGTTACCATTTACGCCGATGGCTTAGATGAGCTTAAAAATGTTCAGCGCAAAATAGAGGGTATTTTTGGTCAGTCGCTGGTATATACCAAGCCGGCCAGTATGCAAATGGAGCCCGGTTTTAACTCAACTCTGCCACTAGCCGCCGATCAGCTTCAAGTGGCCCGCAACATGAACACCGGCGCCCTTTCTACCAGCTTTCCGTTTACTTCGGCCGAACTTAGCCGTAATGAGGGCGTGCTTTACGGCATTAATCGCCACAATAATGGCCTAGTGTTGTTTGATCGCTTTAGTTTAGAAAACGCTAACATGGTAGTGTTCGCAAAGTCCGGAGCCGGTAAAAGCTACGCCGTAAAGCTAGAGGCGCTGCGTAGTTTAATGCTCGGCACCGACATCTTAGTGATTGACCCCGAAGACGAGTTTAGGGCGATGTGCGAGGCGGTTGGTGGCAGCTACCTGCGTCTTAGCCTGGCCAGTCAGAACCGTCTCAACCCGTTTGACCTGCCCCACGTGCTCGATAGCGAAGATGCCGATAACGCCCTTAGGGCTAACATCATTACGCTGCATGGATTGCTGCGCTTAATGATGGGGGGTAGCCAGTCGCCACTTACCCCGGCCGAGGATGCCGATTTAGATGTAGCCATAATTAACACCTATGCCAAGGCCGGTATTACCAACGACCCGCTGACCCACGGTGCCACCCCACCAACCATGAATGATCTGTACAAGACCCTTAGCGAAATGAGTGGCAGTGGCCCTAGCCTGGCCCAGCGCTTGCGCAAGTACACCACCGGTACCTTTGCCGGTATCTTTAGCGAACAGTCTAACGTCGACCTGTACAACAAGTTTGTGGTCTTTAACATCCGCGATCTAGAAGACGAACTGCGTCCGGTTGGAATGTACATTGTCTTAAATTACATCTGGAACCGTGTTAAAAGCGATAAAAAGAAGCGCATCTTAATAGTTGATGAAGCTTGGCAGTTAATGAAACACGAAGACTCGTCCAACTTTATGTTTAGTATCGCCAAGCGAGCCCGTAAGTACTACCTGGGCTTAACCGTGATTAGCCAAGACGTTGATGACTTTTTAAGCAGCCGCATGGGCCGGGCAGTGGTAAGTAACTCCAGTTTGCAACTATTACTAAAACAAGCACCTAGTTCGGTCGACTTAATTGGCGAGACCTTTAAGTTAACCAGCGAAGAAAAGGCCCGGCTAACCACCTTCCCGGTAGGCGAGGGGCTATTCTTCGCCGGCTTAAACCACGTGGTTATGAAGATATTAGCCTCCCAAACCGAGCACCAGCTGATCACCACCAACCCGCAACAACTGGCAGCCCAAAAAGCGGCTCGCGAGTACCAGCAAGAGGTCGTGGAGCAGGCGGGGGCCTAGGCCATGCCAGAACTAGACGAACCCACCATTCCGCAGCTTGATGACAACGAGAAAATGGGTGCCGAAGCGCCCCAAGGCGACGCGCCAAAACTGAATTTATTAAATCATGACGATGGCGCAAGCACCACAACCCCATCTGTAAGCGACAGCTCTAATGATGCTGCCGCCAGCGCCCGGGCTGCTAAGAAGACCGACGGCACCGGTGGCCCTCATCAGGGACATCTGCCCGCTAGTAGCAGTAATCTACCCGGCCGATCCAGCCCAAAAAGTGGGGGAGCTGGTGGTGGCATAAGCAGCCTTATGCCCTCGCGCCGCATCTTGGCGATGTTCGGTATTGGTGGCGGTTTTGCCATGATCATCATCGCCATCATGGTGGCTTTTTCGCAGTTAAAAATCATTAGCCTTATGGAAACACTCGCTAAACACGTACTAAGGCGTAACAACTATATGTACGAAGTCCGGCGCGAAGCTTTTATGAATGAGTTCTTTAATAAATACTTAGGCGAAACGGTGGCTATTGATGATAGTACGGCAACATTTTCGCAACAGGTTATGCGGCGACTACATGATGGGCTAGAGCCTAGACTACGTGAAAAGTACGATATAAAAGTTACGGCAAGCGATCGCCCAGGCTACAAAAAGATTCGCATAAAAGATTATGCAACTGGTGAGGTGACTGAGTTCGATACCTTCCATCAAAAAAAGGAAGCTCGCAGATTTATGAAGAATATTTCTAAAGAAATTACTCATGATGATGGATGGGTAAAGCGGATTTGGTTTAAACGGCGTATGACAGACGTAACCGGAACTAGATGGAGGTGGCTAGACCCAATAAATAGACCATATGCCAAAGCGGTTGTGATTGCCGAAAATCAGCTGGCAAAATTCTTAACTATTGGATCCGGTAAAGCAGCCCAAGTTGCCGAGGGTTTTTTAAGCAAAATACTGGGGCCCGATGAGAATACTAGAGTCACCAATGAAATAAGTAGCGCCACATCAGATGAGGCAGCCCAAATAATATCGAAGGTTCTAGTTAAAAAGGCTTTGCTTGCGGCCAGCGGCGTCGGCTTAGTGGTCACAGCGGTTGATGTTGGTTGCGGAATAAGCCAGGCGATATCGGATGGCTCAATTCAAAAAGCGGTTAAACAGTATACCGAACTACAGTACATGACGGCTTATGCCGCCGAACAAAGTAAGGCCAGCCAGCAAAAAGAGGGGGCGACAAATGCCACCGCGGTGGCTGTAAACGCTTCACTCTACGCCTATAAGGATGATAAGGGTAAGGTTCACGACTATACCGAAAGTAATAACTACCGCCGCGAGTCGGGTGAAAATGTGGCCTACACCCCGACCGACAATTGCGATACTGGCAAAGAGCTTTGTACCCAAAACCTGCCTAAAAGTCGCTTAGATGGCTCGGTGTTTGGTGGAGTTTTAGACGAGCTAACTAAACTTTCTAATAGTCCAGTGGTACAAATATTTGGCGGTCCGCTTATCCCGGGATCATATGCAAATAAGTTTGGTTGTGCGTTAGCAACTACTGTAATAAAAGCTGCCCTCAAAGTACCGACAGCCGCTTTTGATCTAGTGGCATCGCAAATACCTGGGTATGACTCGCTTAAAAAGTATGCCGCCGATTTTATAGGAAAATTTTCCGATAAGGTAGTTGGTGCGTTGGCCGGCCCAGTTGTAGACGCAACAACCAAGGGGCCGTTTCTTAATAACGCCCTCCACATTGGTGGCTCGTTAGCCGCAGCCTCGGCGGCTGGATCACCCGTAGGCACCACCGCAGACGACAACGCTTGCTTTGATGGCAAGGTAGACCAAGCAACCGACGCCAGTATCTGCGGGCACAAGCAGACCGTTGCCGAGGTTAATCAACAGATAAAAGTTGTCATGGAGCAAGATCAAGAGGATTTCAATAATAGTAGCCCTTGGACCAAAATTGCTTCGCTTGATTACCCCCAATCGATTGCGAGCAGACTTATTAGCTCATCACCAGTTACTTTCGAGCAAGCCGTCCAAAACACTCAAACCTCGATTATGGCGGCAATTAGTCCCAGTAGTTGGTTAAAAATATTTAAATCTTTACCTAGACTGTTTAGTGCACCAACTTTTGCCGCTAGCACTGCAAACGGCTATGTTGTACTAGATGACGGCAATGGCTATTGCGTCGATCAGTTTGGAACCAGCTGTTATGGCTTAAATGACAGCGAACTTAATGCACCCCTGGATGACCCCAAACTTAAAAACATCGACCGCAACTCCGGATGCGCAGCGGTGGCGGGCTTGAAAGATAAAAATGGAAAACTTCTTGATTTGCCACCGACCTGCGAAACATTCCTTGGTTCTGGCAGTAGTGCTGCGAGCCCCAGCGACCCGGCCGATCTAGGGAAGGGAGACTTTGTCTGGCCCATAGACAAACAGTACGGCTTAATTAGTTGCTGGAAAAATGACCGAGGCAATCACTTGCACGCAGGTATAGATATTACCGCACCTATTGGCACACCCGCTCATGCATCAGCCGATGGGACAGTTGAAATTGCTAACGGCACCCAAGATCCGTCTGGTTATGGAAATATGGTAGTTATAAATCATGGTAATGGCAGATGGACCCTGTATGGCCATTTAAATGAAATTGGTGTTTCGGTAGGTCAAAAGGTAAAGCAAGGCGATGTGATTGGCAAAACCGGAAACACTGGTGGCTCAAAGGGCCCTCACCTACACTTCAATATCCAAGACCAAGCCGGTGCTCTTGGGAATGCGGCTAACCCCGGAACACTGAACCCCCTGGATTACCTACCAAGCGATGGTCGCTCACTAGATACAAGCGCTGGTAAGTGCGGCCCTGGATCAACGGGGTACGCCCAGTGATGAAAAAAACCATTCTATTTTTCATGCTATTTATGGCTATTGGATTCCCGAACATCACCTTTGCAACCACGGTTTCAAAAGAAGATGTTAGATCAGTAAGCCACGGATCCGAATTTTACTCAACCGAAGGAGGCACCTGCAGTGGATCGGTTCCTACTAGTGTCAATCTTCCCAAATCCACGGTTGATGCCATAAATAAATTGCAAAGTGATTACCAGGCCGCCGAAGCCGAGGGAGTACCATGGCAGTTTATTGCAGCGGTTCATTACCGCGAAAACCATAACGACCCAAATACCTCGCCATTGGCCGGAGAGCCTCTTGGCAGTCCAAATCCAGACCACCCTGGATTAGTAATACATACCGTCAAAGAAGGGGCGACTTACGCAGCAAAGTTAATGAAGGATAATGCCCAAAACGTCTATGGTGTAAAAGTCGGTAAAAGCAACTCAGTTGATGAGCTGAAGAAGATATTTGTCGCCTACAATAGAGGCGGCCTCTACAAACAAGGAGGCATAGATCCCGATAAATCACCATATGCTATGAATCAATATGATAGTAGCCACAATGACATGTCATGGCCCTACAATCCCCCCTACGAACCAGTTAATGGCAAGGATAGCAACTTAGGGGCAGTTACGGTTTTTGCGGCATTAGTGGGAATTGATGGCGGGGTCTGTAGCGGATCGGGGGGTGGCAGTATTGTTGATGTGGCCAGGCAAGAGTTGGCCAAAAATGTTCAAGAAAGTCCGGACGGATGTAACTGTGGCGGTCCCATTAACACATACACCGATAACCATCCTGAATTTTGGTGTGCCGATTTCTTAAGCTGGGTATACAAGCAGGCCGGCAAGCCGTTTACTGGGGGCGAAAGTGGGGGCTGGAGGCTGCCGGCGGTAGCAGGAGTTGTTGCCTGGATGCAGGCTAATGGAGTGTATTATCAAAACAAACCAGGCGCTCCAACTCCAAGGCCGGGAGATATTATTGACTTCAACCATAGTGGTGACGAGTCCGGCAATGACACTCATATTGGTATTGTCGAGAGTGTGTCTGGCGGCGAGGTAACAACAATCGAGGGGAACACGAGTAACAGGGTGGCCAGAAGAAAATACAGCAACTACCGATCGGACAATACCATAAAGGGATGGGGGCACCAGAAGTGAGAAAGTATTTAATTGGTGGGGTTGCCGCACTGGCTCTTATTATTGCTGGTTACCTGGTTTTCGATGCTTTGGTTTTTAGAGCCGTGTCGAGTAACCCTTCTCAAAATGGTGATGCCAATTATGCCCAAGATATATCGGTCCGTTTTAACCGCGATCTGGATTCCAGTACCTTAAAGGGCATTAAGATTTCGCCTTATGTCGAAGGGAAATTCTCCCTTTCCGGAAAGGATGTGATTTTTAGACCCTCAACCAGTTTGAAAATTGGTGAAAAGTATAGCCTAACAATAGTCAAACCGAGAAGCACTAAGGGAGACGAATTAGGTAGCTTTGTTTTAAAATTCAAGATCAAGTACAAGGGCTATACAGACCTATCTAAAGAAGAAAAAGACAGAGTAAATAAACAAACCGATTCTTTGGAAAAGAAACAACCATTAGTGCAGTACCTTCCACACGAAGAGTCTCATTTTAAAATCGATTATACAGTTAACCCTGACAGTTCACTCAATATCAATGTAACGACCTACGCCATCTTGAACCGACCTGAACAACAGGCAGCATTCGCACAAACAACCTCCCAGTATCGAAATGAGGCGAATAAATTTATTACTGACCACGGGTTTAAATTATCTGACTACAAGGTAACTTATAAACCGACTCTTAGCACCGATCCGCCAAGTGGTGGCGAGCCTACCGGAGGCGATTAGCTACCCGATAACAATTGCCAAACGCTTTACGTAATCAAAACGGCTGAGTAGTTCTACCTGATTGTGGCGGAGGTCGCTGGCGGCGGGGGCGCTCGCAGTTACGATTTTTAATACCCCATTATTAATGGTGGTGGCACGGTAGGTGTTGGGGTGGAGCTGGTTTAAGAAGGCTTGGATCTCGCCAAGTTGATCTTCGCGTTCAAGGCCCAGTTGAGTGGCTTTTTTGGCCAAATAGTCTTTTAAATCATCACTCATAGTTTAGTCTCGATTACGGTGGCTCCGTCTAAGCGCTTGCTGGTATCGGCGTCGGTTGTGGTAATTATAGCTTGGTGGCTATCTAGCCGGTTAATTAAGTACTCGCGGCGGCGTCCGTCGAGCTCACTAAAAACATCGTCGAGTAAAAGAATGGGGGAGATGCCAGAGTGTTTGTGAATGTATTCCAGCTCGGCAAACTTTAGCGCCAGCACTACCGTGCGCATTTCGCCGCGGCTGGCCACGGCTGTGGTACTGGCCTGTTTAAAGCGGATCTCTAGATCGTCGCGGTGGGGGCCAATGGTGGTAAAGCCGGCACCAATGTCGCGCGACAGGTTGGATTCAAGCCGAGCCAAAAAGGTATCGGAGTAGTTAATCGCATCGGCGCTGCCCAGGTAGATTAGTTCGAGTTGGGCTGGCTTACCGGCAATTTCTGCATACAGTGTGGGTATGCGCTGGTTTAGATGCTCTACGAGCGTGCGGCGTGCGGTGTCGATGTCGGTAGCCAGTTCGGTCAGTTTAAGGTTCCAGGCAAACAGCTCGCCATCATTGCCATGCCAGTCGGAAAGCAGACGGTTGCGTTGTTGCAACACCCTTCGGTACTGATGCAGGGTTTTTAAGTAGTTGGGTTGGGTTTGGGTGAGGATAAAATCCAGGTAGCGGCGGCGGCGATCTGGCGCACCAGAAATTAACTGTAAGTCGTTGGGCTCAAACAGCACGGTACGCAGGTGGCCTAAATGCTGCATAAGGGTTTGGTTGGCGCCGTCGTGCTGGGCCTTTTTGGTAGTGGTATCGCTGTTTTGATAGCCTAAGGCAATTTCACCATTTGGGGTGGCGGCCACAATCCGGTAAAAGTCGGCTTGATGGTTAATTAACTCTGGATCTTTGGCTCTAAAGCTGCGGGTGGTTGCTAGTACAAACACAGCCTCTAGCAAGTTGGTCTTACCAGTAGCGTTAGGACCCACAACAACCGTAACCAGTGGGCCAAAATCAAAGCTGGTGTTGGCGTAGGAGCGAAAGTTGGTTAATGAAAGCCGTTTAATCACGGTCTGATCTTATTTAAACGGCAGCCGCTAAGAGCGCAGCGGCATAATAATGTGAAGATAGTCGTGGGTGTTGTTGCCAACCGGCCGCAGCACGCAGGGGTTAAGCTTGCCGCTGGTGCTAAAGCTGACCTTTTCGGTTTTTATAACCCCTAAGGCGTCGGTTAAAAAGCGAGCATTAATCGAAATTTCGGCGTCATCACCAGCCACCTCGCAGTCGGCGCTAGAGGTGTTTTCGCCAACTTGACTGGCCGCCGCCATAATCCTAATCTCGCCTTCGGCTTGAACCTCAACCTTAACGCCGCCGCCATTTTCGCGGGCAAACAGATTAGCCATCTTAGTGATGCGAGTTAATTCAGCCACATTAACGGTGGCGTTGGTTTCCTCGGTAGCTGGGATTATTTGGGGGTAGTTGGGGTAGGTGCCATCGATGGTGCGCGAAACCAACTCAACATTTTCGAGTCTAAATAACACCTGGCTGTCGGCTACGTGCATACTGGCCTCGCCCTCACTGTCACCCAGAATCCGCACCAGCACTTGCATGGTACGAGCCGGAACAATTACGTCTAACTCACCTTTATGACCCTTAGGCAGCTTTATGCGACGTTCGGCCAGGCGAAAGCTGTCGGTGGCGGCCATGATTAACTCTCCATCTTCAATCCGCATTAAAACTCCAGCCAAAACCGGTCGGCTTTCATCTAGCGCAGCCGCCAGAACCACTTCGGCAATAGCCTCTTTAAACGGCTGACACTCTAGGGTTAAAACCGGCTCACCCTTAACCTCTGGAATTAAAGGGAAGTCCTCGGCCGATATGCCGTTAATGTGCGAATTGTGGTGTTTGGCTTTAACACTTAAGTTGGAATCCTCGGCGCTGAGCTCTAAATTACCGGCTGGAAGATTACCCACGAACTCGCCCAACAACCTTGCCGGTACAGTTAAGGCGCCCTTTTCTTCGACCTTGCCGCCAATCCAGTAGTTTATTCCAATCTCTAAATTGGTTGCGGCAATTCTAAGTTGGCTAGAATCGGCACTTAATAAGACATTACTTAATACCGGCAGACTGGCGCGGTTACTAACAACTCGCCCCACTGAAGCTAGAGCCTTATTCAGATTTTCTTGGGTGACGCTGAGTTTCATTAATCCACACCTTTCGTGACTAATATTATACTTTAGTAATTTTTAAAATAAGTTGGGGTAGTAGTAGGGGGTGGGGATAGTGGGGAAAGCCCTGGTTTTTAGCTTGAGTTAAACCTTTTTGCGTCCCCAGCCAATGGGAAAACTGCTTACGGTTTAGGGGACGAGTTGGGGCCAAACTGGGTAAAGTTGTTATGGTTTTTCCCCAGGATGCTAACCGGCCCAACAAAAAGAGGGACCTTGCCCACAAGATACCCTCAGTTTTCCCCCAGCTTTTTGTCACTTTGATCACAGGGTGACGCGTTCCCGAACCTGACTCACCTCGGAGCGAAGCTCCTCATTAACCTCTAATAACTTCTCTATCTTTGATACCGAATGCATGGCCGTTGTGTGGTCGCGACCGCCAACGTTTTGGGCAATCTTTGGAAAGCTCAAACCCAACTCTTGGCGCATGATATACATGGCGATTTGGCGTGGTACTACAATATCTTTATCGCGACACTGGCCGGTAATGTCAGACGGACTAATATCAAAGAATCCGGCCGTCTTTTCGATGATCATTTTAGGGGTGGCCAAGCGGCGCTTAGTGGCCGGTGCTGCGGCACCTAAAATAGAGTTTACAAACTCGAGTGAAGGTTCGCGGTCTTTTAGCTCACACTGAGCCAGAATGTTGGTTAAGGTGCCTTCGAGGTCGCGGATATTGTGCTGGTGATGACGAGCGATGTGTTCGATAACCGGCAGTTCTAGATTTATTCCACGACTAGCAGCCTTGCGCTGAATAATGGCGGCGCGGGTTTCAAAGTCTGGTTTTTGAATGTCGGCCACCATGCCCCAGCCAAAGCGAGAGCGCAGACGGTCTTCTAGGTGGGGGATGTCGCGTGGTGGTTTATCGCTCGAAAGAATAACCTGTTTATTAGCCTCATACAGGGTGTTAAAGGTGTGAAAGAACTCTTCTTGGGTCCGTTCTTTGTTGCCCAAAAACTGAATGTCGTCGACGATTAAAACGTCTAGGCTGCGGTACTTTTCGGTGAATTTTTTGGTGCTTTTGCCGGAAATACTGTTTAAGAACTCATTAGTGAACTGTTCGCTGGTGACATACAGGACTTTTTTGGAGGGATCATTACGGTTGATTTCGTTTCCAATGGCTTGAATTAAGTGGGTTTTGCCAAGCCCAACGCCACCGTAAATAAATAGCGGGTTGTACTTGGCACCAGGCGCAGCCACCACGGCCTGACTTGCCGCAAAGGCCAAATCATTACTAGAACCAACCACAAAACCATCTAGAGTGTAGCGGTGATTGAGTTTTTTATTGGCACCCTGGGTGGGAGTTGGAGTAGCGGCCACAACCGTTACCGGAGCTTCGATGGGGGCAATAATTTGATCACGAGCGCCACTAACCTTGCCGCCCACCGTTGTAACGGTGTACTTTATGCCCTCGATGTCGGGGGCAATGCGGCTTAGGCTATCACTAATCTGCTGGCAGTACTTTTTTTCGAGCCACTCTTTAGTGAAAATGTTTGGAACGCCCACAACAATGTAGCCGTCCTCGCTGGCAATCACCGAGGTGCCCTTGAACCAAGTTTCAAACTGAGCCCGGGTAAAGCTAACTTCTAGCTCGCCGAGAACAGCCTGCCACAGCTTTTGTGAACTCATAAACCTCCACCGTTTTAAACGCAATTTAGTGTCGTTTGATAGCTCAATCATAACCGTAATTGCGGCTAACTCACAACCATGAAATTTTAATACATTCTGTCCACAGGGTATACAGCAACAGATGTAAAAAGGGGGATAAATCGGCTAATTTCGGGGAAAAACAAATTTAGTGTTCGCTTTTAACCTCCTACAACGGATTGACCTGTAGGCTCAAAACCGCTATGATGTCTCGAGTATGAGTAAGCGAACGTATCAGCCAAAGAAAACCCGCCGCCAACGCGTCCATGGCTTTTTAAAGCGCATGTCTAGTCGCGCCGGCCGAGCCGTGTTGCAACGACGTCGGGCCAAGGGCCGAACGCGCGTCGCAATTTAAGGCGCTCTGGTGCTGCCAGCTCCCAACCGTTTAAAAAAACCCCGCGAAATCTCGCGGGTTTTTAAGCAGGGTCGGGGAGTATCAAACCCAGAGCTGCTGGTGCGATCGGCCCGTAATGGCAACGCCGAAAGCCGTTTGGTGGTGATTGTCAGTAAAAAGGTGTCTAAACGCGCAACCGTTCGCAACCGTTTGCGTCGACAGATCGTGGGAGTGGCTCAACGCGGGTGGCAGACAGTCGCCCCCGGATACGATATAGTAGTGACGGTACGCGCCGATCTTAGCGCCAAAACCGCCGCCCAGCTGGAAAAGCTGGTGGTAGAGGTGTTAACCAAGGCCGATTTAATTAACGGCTCAAAAGCCAAGTAGAGACAGGTTTAGATATGTTTACCGTAATTTTTGTTCAACCATTATTTAACATTCTGTTTGCCATTTATGGATGGCTGCCTGGTCATGATCTTGGCCTGGCGGTTATTTTGCTAACCGTTTTAGTCCGGCTAGCCATTTGGCCGCTAGTAACTAGGCAACTGCACTCGCAAAAGAAGGTGCAAGCGCTGGCCCCCGAAATTGCCAAGGTGAAGGCCAAGGCCGGTGGTGATCGCCAGCTTGAAACCCAGATGATGATGGATTTGTATAAAGAAAAGGGTACCAGCCCGCTGGCCCCAATTTTACCGCTGTTATTTCAGCTGCCAATCTTTTTTGCCATCTACATTGTATTTAGCGACGCCGTGCATGGTGACCAGATTGCCAAGCTAACCTACGGCTTTGTTGAGCGCATCCCCGAAGTGGCCAACGTTATCGCCAACCCGGGAAGCTTTTCACCAACGCTGTTTGGGGTGATTAACCTGGCCCAGCCTAGCTGGTTTTTGGCGCTAACCGCCGCCGCCGCCCAGTTTTACCAAAGCAAGATGCTACAGCCCAAGGGTGCCGCCGCCTCTACCGACCCCCAGGTCCGGATGATGCAGAACATCATTTACCTTTTCCCAATATTAACCTTTGGCATCGGCTTAACGCTGCCCTCGGCTTTGGCCCTATACTGGACGGTTACCAGCGCGATTGCGGTTTATCAGCAGTACCACGTGCTACTGCGCGATGCCCACGAAATGGAGGTGGTTGGTGAAACCGGAGTAAGCAAGATCACCACTCGCACACTGGCTTCTAGCGAACCGGTTGCTTCAGCTAAAAAGGCCAAGGCGCGCAAAAAGGGCGGCAAGCGAGCTCGCAAATGAGGGAGCAGTTAACCGGAAGTGCGGTTGAGGCGGCGGCCAAGCAACAGTTTGAGGACTTGCTGGCCTTTTTTGGGGTTAATGCGGAGGCTACTGTAATCCGCGACGAAGACACAATTTTGCTCGCAGTAGCAAGCGAAGACGGAGCCCACGTAATTGGGCATAGGGGTGAAACTCTAGAGGCGCTTCAGCACGTTTTAAACATGATGATCAGGCGCCTAACCGCCGAACGAGTGTATGTACGCATAGATGTTGGAAGCTACCGCCAGGGCCGCTTAGAACGGCTTGCCGAACGCGCCCACGAAGCTGCTCGTAAGGTGGCCGATGGTGAGGAAGATGAGGTGCCGCTGCCGCAAATGAACGCCGCCGAACGCCGCCAGATTCACTCACTGTTTACCGATCACGAGCACGTTACCACCGAGAGCCGGGGCGAGGATAAAAGACGCCGGCTGGTGGTAAAGAAGCGGGGTTAGCTTATTTTACGGCTGTTTCTTGATTGACTAAACTTTTTAAAAATTAATAAAGCAGTCATCACGAAAAAGCTACTTAAAATAACTACAATCCCAGCTTTTGTAGGGTTTGCATGGTTGTCGAAAAATATTGTAGGTAGCCAATTCAAATGTAATGAGTCTTTCAAATCAACAATAAACGGAGCTTCGTGACCAGCGAAGTCCCATGGAGTCCTGAATAATATATAGGTCGCGGCGATAGTAACTTGTGCCACAATGAGGGTAAATGCGTAGATCCGCATCTTTGCGTTACTCAGCATTAGCTCCAGGCCAAGCGCGAGTGCTGGCAGCAGGATTGGTAAATATTGAACGGTATATCGTGCTGGCGGGCTCCATCCTCCGGCCCAATCGTCAAAAGTAGATTGAATGAAAAAACTCGGCAATACTATTGCTAATACAAATAACAATTGCTTCTTATTTCGCTTATACCATTCTGGCAAACCCACGACGGCACAAAACCATATAGGACTCATTATTAGCAGACCCTTAAATGGATCGAATAGTATTGCTAAGAGTGACTTGAACGGATTCAGCTGAAATAGCTGATTGTTACCCTTATAGATACCATTTGGAGTGAACACACCGAACCATTGGTAAAACTTGAATTGAAGTAGGCCGGTCAAAAGAATGAAAGGCACAAGTAATGCTGCCAGCCTGCGATTGCGATTGGTAAGATCCTTAGAACTTTCAATAATGTACCAAACTGCAATTAAAATGAGAGATCCCGCAACTAGACTGGTTTTGACGTGCACCCAAATGAGTGTTGCCGATAATACCCCAATCGCCACATCTCGCCAAAGAGTTTTGGATTTCATGTTAATTAGCAAAAATGTTAATGCAGTTAACGATCCGATCACTATATCTGGGAAGATATAGCCAGCTAGAGCGAGGAATGGAACACTTAATGCCAACATCAGCCCGGCTAAAAAAGAAGCCCCTTTGCTTGCTACTAGTTTTGAAATAGATATACCGGCAACAACTGCAAGCAATCCGAAGCCAATCATTATCAAGAGTGCCCCAAGCCGCTTGCTAAAAACGACCCCGGGCAGAATTAGTAGAGGTAAACCTGGCCCGTGTATTGAATGCCAACGTTCGCCGGACTGTTGTACCAGAGCCCAATTTATGTGCGGCTCTAATGTGTCGGGGTAGTACGGCAAGTATCTTTTTTGCCCGTAATCATTTTTTACATTCAGATCATGATCGACTTTGAGGCTATTTGCCATAACTAGGTAGTGCGGCTCGTCACCCGAAAGTCCCATTTTTATATTAAACCGTGCCCCCATTGAGATAGTTAGGACTGCAATAAGCACAATAACCCAGTATTTTTTCTGGGCAAGTAGCTTTCTGAATCTAAGCAAATTCATATACATTGAATTACTTATTCTGCCCCCGGCGCTCGATTATAAACCTCAAGGGTTTGGTGGGCCATGCGCTCCCAGGAGTACTTGGCGACCTGCTCGTGCCCAGCTTTTATTAACTTGGAGCTGAGCTTGGCGTCATTCAGCAACTCGGTGATGACCCGGGCGATGTCGACGGTGTCGTTCGGATCAAAGTAGGCAGCGGCCTCACCGTAGACTTCAGGCAAACAAGTGGCGTTGCTGCTAGCGACCGGCGCGCCGTAGGCCATGGCCTCTAAGCCCGGTAGCCCAAAGCCTTCACTGAGGCTAGGAAAAACATATAAGCTAGTTTGTTGATATAGCCAGGCTAGCTGAGTATCGGGCACAAAGCCGGCAAAGTGAACCCCAACAATTTTATTGTTTTTTACGTAAGTTTGTAGCTGCTCATAAAAATAGTCAGGCTTACCAACTAGCACTAGTTTGGTTTCCCTAGGCCGAGCCAGGGCATAAGCATCAATGAGTCGTTGGAGGTTTTTGTAGGGGAATGCATTGCCGACAGCCAGGATAAACCTTTGGTTTATTAGTGGGGGATAGGGGGAAGGTTTGATAAGGTTATTCGTCGCGATACCGGCGCCCAAATGAATGGCGTGGCCGTTGTTGGGTCGAATCAAATTTCTCTTAACTAAATTCTGCCGCCCAAACTCGGTATCAGCTATCACTCGCCGAGAACGCCTAAGAACTAGATTAACGTGAATCCGCAGCACCAATCGCTTTAAGCCGTAAACTTGTTGCTTAATCCACGACCCACGGGCAACGTCATAATCGATAAGTGTTAGGTCATGCACCGTAGTAACCCGTCGGAAGTGCCCGATAATAGGGGAGTTAATGCTTAAAAAATGCACAATGTCTGGCCGTAGCTTGCGGATTTGCCAGGGCAGCTTAAGCTGCTCGGCTAAACTGTAAGGCTCAATGTCGCAGCGTACGCGATTAAAATTAGAGCTGATTGGCTGCCACTTATCCCAGTCAACGCTACGAACCAGCACAACGTACTCGTTATCTTGGTCTATCTCTTGGAGGTGGTTTAACAGTTCGATGGAGTAGCGGCCAATTCCGGTCCAGCCAATCATCCGGCCATCAATAATGATTTTCATAGAGACTATTATAGGGCTGAACAGCTATTTCTGATAAATATATAGATTGGTGCCATCTGGCAGGCAATAGATATGTTTTTCTAGAAAACCGTCGGGCGCAACAACCGTTGAGCTAGATCTGATAGCAACGCGATCAGCCTTTCGGGAGTCAGACACCAGCGCCACATGGTAAAGGTTTGAGTAGTATGCTATGCCCCAATTGTTAAACCAGATTGATTCCGGTCCCGAGTAATTTATAGACAAACTTTTACCGGCAACAGACTTAAATATTTCCTCTTGATGCCATAGCTCGTTAGTTGGTGCGCCGATAATATATCCGTGCTGGGCAAACAGCGTTACATTTGGGCGATTTAAACTAATTTGCTTCGGTGCCAAGGGCAGGCCGAAGCTGAAAGTGAAGTACATAAGTAAACTTACTAGCATGATGGCCATGGCAGCCGTCAACTTTATCCGGTTTTTCAAATAATGAATCCAATAAACCGAAAGCACTGCCAGGGCGGGCAAAAGCACCATAGTATAACGAGCATCCTTATTGGGAAGGTAGGAAAAACCAATATAGCATCCAATCAATGTCGCCCATAGGTACTTATTGATAGTGAAGGATTTTCTGTGGGCGATGCTCTGGGTAATGCCGACAAAGAACAGTAGTATTGGCAGCAGATAGACTTGTACGTTAAGCAGTGTAGCCGCGTACCAGCTATATGCATTAAAAGATCCAGGTATTGGGTCGCCCTCTGCGAGAGCTTGAGCCACCCCGTTGCTGCTCATATCGATCCTCAACTGCACTTGGTTGGGCAGGTACCAGATACTGGCTATAGTATAGGCGATTAATCCCGCCACAAAAACATATTGGAGGGGTCTATAGTTTCGAGTTTTATAGACCCGCAAAGACATTATTATTAATGCCATTGCCAGTGGAGCGGCTATGGCTACAATGAAGGTCCACTTCGTTAGCATCCCCAACCCAAATACGACCCCAAATGCCATACTCATCCACTTAATTGAAAACTCACGAGCTAGAATTAAAGCTAGAACGGCCAGCGCAACCATAGCCATTAGCGGCGCATCTAACTGGTATTCCTTGAACTGGCTGGTGACAATTGGATAAGACATTACAACAATAGCCGAAGATAGCCCGACAAGCCGACCCCAAAGTCTGCGGCCTATCCCGTAAGTTGAAAATACTAGTATTGGTAAGAACAGGTTACTTACTAAAACGGCAGAGCTAACCGATGCACCAAAGATTAAGTAGACTGGGATGCTGACCCAATAGATTAGGGGAGGGTAATAAAAATACTGGTTGAGTAGCGCATTAATACTATGGTTTGACCAGTTATTAAAGTATTGCAAGCTGGTCCAGAGGTGTCTTGCCATATCCCAGTGCGGCGGCCTGGTTTCAATATTTCTCCAAACTATATTGAGAGCGACCGCAGATAGACAGATTATTGCTAAAAATAAGTAATCAAAATATACGCGTTGTTGCCATTCAGTGCGCACACGCTTAAGTAGGAGCAATAAGCTTTTAGGCTTTAGATTTTGAGCTGTTCGACGAATTTGCATTTGCAACTAAGGCCATTAAGATTCCAATCATCACCCATATTTGCATAATGTAGAGCGTGGAAAATGAGTTGTATTGAATGCCAAAAGCGACGCAGATAGCCAGTAACGATCCTATCCATGCTTTTACGTTAGTGTCCGTAGTTTTATTTAATGCATTGATGCCCGAAATCATCAATGTGATTACGAAGCCTGCCAGAGAAATAAAGCCGAGTAACCCAGTTTCGGCCAAAATCTCGAGATATTCGTTGTTTACAGTCGCGGCATCAGTAGACGCGTAAAACACCGGGTCATTGCGCTGGGCGTAGGTGCCAAATGCTCCCAGCCCATTACCGATTACTGGGCGTTCGGCAAAAGCCTCCAGAGCCAGTTTGCGATTAACCACTCGATCGGAATCGGCACTTTGAGCCGAGCTGACTTTCTTCGATTGATGCACATAGTTACTAACTGCAGCATCGCCCTTGTTACCACCACCTGTAATTTGAGCGGTGACGTAAATCATTAAGACCGCCGAGGCGACACCAAGCAGCATGGTGGCCGATAGTGCCGCAACGCGTTTTAACGATCCGAGTTTCCGGAGTGCCACAACGACGATTATAAGTCCGCCTGCAGTTGCCCAGTAGCCTCCGCGTGATAGCGTCAGGCCAAGGGTTAAAGTGAACAGAAACAGGCCGAGCCAGTACTTAGGGCCGCTAATTTTTTTTGTGTAGAGCAGGCCTACAGTTAGTAGTATAGGAATAATCAAGAAGTTAGCAAAAAATAGTGGCTCCAGGCTAACCGACTGAACTCGAGGGAACCCGAATACCTGCTTAGTGTATATTTCGCGTAGACCGGTAAGGCTTCTGGGCAATCCAAAAGCATCGCCAAAGAATTGGTAGAGACCAATGATCGAGACTACGACACTCGCTATGAACAGGGTTATATAAACTTTTTCCAATGCCACTTTTTCGAAAACCTGCGCCACAACAAGGGACGTGCCTAAGACAATCAGTGTGGCGGTGGCCGCAATTAGCGAACGTGGAAGATTGAGGGTGAATAAAATAGACAGTAGCGCCACGACCAGATAGCTTACCAGCCAGGTTTCGGGTTCCTTGAAATTCAGTTTTAGATTCTTAGCGGTTATCCAGCCGAAAAGAGCAATGCCAACAACGCCAATGATCAAGCCCGACCTAACTGTAACGCTATGCCCCAAAATAGCTAGGTCATACGATGGAATACGCTCAAACGGAAGGCTGGCGAGCAATAAAAAAGGCCAGATTTGTTTAATAAATCTCACAGGGTAATGGTATCATAAATACCATTACGGCAATCAGTAGAAAAGGATATTTATGAGTAACCCAAAGCGCGCACTAGTAACCGGAATCACTGGTCAAGACGGCATGTACTTAGCCGAGCTACTACTAAGTAAGAACTACGAAGTTTATGGCCTAATACGTGGCCAGCATAACCCCAAGCGTTCAGAAGTTGAGCGCGAGATCCCCGGCGTTAGGCTAATTGAGGGCGATCTGACTGATATGGGCTCAATATTGAGAGCTTTTGAAGAATCTCAGCCCGATGAAGTCTATAACTTAGGGGCAATTAGTTTCGTTAAGCTGTCATTTGATCAGCCCGAGATTACCGGCAACATTAGTGGCTTGGGGGTAACGAGGATCTTAGAGGCCGTACGGATATTTGATGGCGGAAAGGGTAACATTCGTTTCTACCAAGCATCTACCAGCGAGATGTTCGGAGGAGTCCAAAACCACGCTCAAAGCGAGAAAACTCCTTTTTATCCCAGAAGCCCGTATGGTGCGGCCAAGCTTTATGGTCATTTTATGACCATAAACTACCGAGAGAGTTACGGTATACATGCCTCTTGCGGCATCCTATTCAACCACGAGTCTCCGCGGCGAGGTTATGAGTTCGTGACCCGGAAAGTGACTAGCAGCGTGGCCAGAATCAAGCTGGGTTTGCAAGACAAGCTTGTTATGGGCAACCTAGATGCTAAGCGGGACTGGGGCTTTGCAGGGGACTATGTGCGCGGTATGTGGATGATGATGCAGCAAGACAAACCAGATGATTATGTGCTCGGCACGGGCGAAACTCACTCAATCAAAGAGCTACTCGATGTAGCCTTCGCGGAGGCGGGCATCAAGGACTGGAAACCTTATGTGGTACAAGACAAACGTTTTATGCGCCCGGCCGAAGTCGACATGCTCTTGGCCGATCCAGCCAAGGCTAACAAACAGTTAGGTTGGAAGCCGGAAGTTAATTTTCAGCAGTTAATCTCAAGGATGGTTAAAAATGATCTAGAGATTGAGGGCGCCAAGCAGCGCCGATAGTTACTGCTTGTCGACTTGCTCTATAACCGCTTTTAGTTTTTCTGCGCTATCCTCCCAGGTAAACTTTTTGGCGTGGGCAATACCCTTTGCTCGCATAGCTGCTGCTAGGGCGGGGTCAGTTATGACTTTATTGATTGCTTTGGAAATTGCCAAGGTGTCTGTTGCTTCAACTAAGATAGCGGCGTCACTGGCAACCTCAGGTAGCGAGGAGTTATTTGCCGTAACCACTGGCACCCCGCACGCCATGGCCTCAAGTACTTGCATCCCCCAGCCTTCGTAAAGTGAGGGATAAACAAACACAGAGCTCCCCGAGTATAGTGCCGGTACGTCTGCCTCTTCAACGTAATCGGTTTTCACAACCTGCTCACGAGGCAGCTGATTGATTAAATCAAGTATCGTTCCATCGAGCCAACCCTTTCCACCCGCCAACACCAGCTGGTACTGCTTCTTTATTTCAGGGCGTAGCAAGCGATACGCTTCAATGATACCGGTCACATTTTTTCTCGGTTCGAGGGTCCCTAGAAACAGAATGTATTTACTCTTAATACCATATTTTTGCTTAACCGCGGCGACCTCTGGACTGGTTGCTGGTCGATATACTCCATGATCGACTGCCGGAGTTATCACACTAATTTTTGTTGGGTCTACACCCAGATTCTCAATTATTTCTCGCTCACTATTTTTAGATATAGTTATAACCCTGGTGGCTTTCTTGACGGATTTTGGAACCGCCCGGTTAAGATACCAGTTAAACCAGGACAGCTGAGTTTTTTGAGAAGTAATAAAACTAAGGTCGTAGATGATAACAATGGACTTCTGGTTCCAAAGCAGCGGCCATCTAACAAATGCTGGAAATATATAAACATCAGCTTTTATCCCAGCCAATAGGTCGATTGGCGGGGCAAAGGGCGTACGCAAAAGCAAGTTATATAATCTTCTTGGGAACCACCATATGAGATGTGACTTAAACTTTCCAGTAGCCGCTCCAAGCTCAAGGGCGTGTCTAGTCCTAAAGTAGAACAGGGAGTAAGTATTGCCACCACCATGGGTGCTTAGTGGTTCCAGTAGATTGCGCAAATAATGGTACGTGCCGGTTTTAAGGTCGCGCGTCAGTATACTCGCTTCAATCGCGACTCTCATCTTTGCTCCCGATTGAAAAGCCCTTTAAAGGACTTAATCCCCAGGAATTTTTTAATGTAGGCTGCAAAATAACTAATATAGAGACCTTTTAAAGTCCAGCCGTAAAGTTTTAATGCCGATAGTTGCCAGTGTCTTGGCCAGTGTCGCCGGTAGAATAGGAGCCTAGTTTTTAGCTGGTAGGGAGATCTGATAGAGGTAAGCAGCTCTATCGGGAAACGCAGAGTCGGCTTAGATATCTGATTGAGCACCCATTGGGCACTGACATCAGCATAAATTCGAGCATCCGGACAGACCAGTAGACCGTATCCGGCATTTTTTGCCCTAACCGAAAATTCAGCGTCGCCAAAGTACTGGGGAAATTCAGAGCGATTAAAATATCCTACTTTATTAAAAACATCAGCCGGGATTAGCACCCCCATCCCCGTCAACCACTCCGAGGCGGCCGTTTTGGTAAAGTCGCTATCTTGACCCGTAATGTGGGCCATATCACCAGTTTTAGTGCTAAATTTTGCGCCAAAGTACCATACACGCTTGGGGTCATCTCTGTAACATACTTTTGATCCAATTAACGCATGGGGATTTTTTTTACCACAAGCCATAATATTTTCGAGGTAATCATCAGGCAGCTCAATATCATCATTAATAGTGAGTATGAGGGGGATCCCAAGCGCAATAGCGTGCTTGGCTGCCAAGTTTGTGCCACCCGACCACCATAAATTACCATCACCAGTTAATAGGATTACATCTGGAAAAAGTTCTTTAATCATGCCTGAGGTGCCATCGCTAGAGCCGTCGTCAGTAATGATGACGACAAAATCTCGATAGGTTTGAGAGTTCAATGAGGTCAAAAATCTTTTAGTGTAATTCTTACGATTGAACACTGGCGTTACAAGCGCCAAGCTGGGCGTTTTTTTATGCATCTTGAGCTCCTACTTGCACATAAATATTAAGTGTCTGAGTCGCCATTTTCTCATCTGAAAAAAGCTCCATATGTTTTAATCCAGCACGAATTAGCCTATTTCTAAGACCGGGATTGGTCGCTAGCCTAACCATTTTATCAGCAATGTCTGATACATCCATAGGATCAAAGTAGGCGGCGGCGTCGCCCGCAATCTCTGGTATTGAGGTGGAATTTGAGGCCGCCACCGGACACGATGAAGCCATGGCCTCAAGTAATGGGATTCCAAAACCCTCAAAAAGCGAGGGAAAGACAAGAGCCGTTGCGTGCCGGTAGACGTCGGGGAGTTGTTCGTATGGTAGATATCCTAGCTGGGTTACCTTATGCTCGATGCCTAGCTTCTGGGCTTCTCTTGAAATAATCCCGTCATCTCGTTTCTTAATACCTGACAGTACCAGCGAGAATTCGGGGCGTTTTTTTAACACTAGAGCGAAAGCTT
Organism: Candidatus Saccharimonadia bacterium; assembly: GCA_046597065.1. Lineage (GTDB taxonomy): Bacteria > Patescibacteriota > Saccharimonadia > UBA4664 > SCTI01 > JBKJLI01. The sequence continues at coordinate 49,424 of JBKJLI010000003.1, read as the reverse complement.
CGAGTAACCGCCCATGGTTCTTGTGGGGCCAACTGGCAGCTGGGTAGTAAAAGTAAGGCAACTTAAGCTTGGGCCCGGCCGCAATCGACTTTTTGCCATAAAGATGCGCGTTATACGCCAGGTGTACAACGGAAACTTTAGCCGGGCTTTGATTATAGCAGTCTACCAAAGTCGATTTAGTGTGATCAGAGATCGCAATGATATGGTCGGCTTCCTCACAGGACGATCGGTATGCCTGGCGCCTGGCCGTTAAATCTTCCTTTGTAAAAAATTCTGGATAGAATTCTTGCTGCATATCCATAAACGATAAAACCTTTGGCCCCCGTAGGTTATGGGGGTAGATAACCTGGAAAGGAAAGTGGATTATTGCGCAATTATGCTGGTTAACCAATCCAGCCTCGCTTAGCCCTGGCCACAGACGCGATATGCGTAATTTTCGGGCGACTTTCATATACCAGCTGTCAGCTATCCCAACTACCTGCCATTTGCGATTGGTAATTTTTATTTTATTTTTGACATGCGGGCGAGTGAAAATGATATATTTATTTGTTTTATCAATTTCTTGAAGTGTGCGTACAAGATCTAGGAAATAGGTTTCAATACCGCCGGCAGTACCGGGCTCGTAGGTCAGGGCCACTAAACCAATTGTCATTTTCTACCCCCGGCGACCGCTGAAATATAGTTTCTCAACGTGTCTTCGAATTTAGTTATAGAGTGTCGGGTAATAGCAGTTTGTTTTGATGCAGTAGACTGGAGCAACAGCTTATCTGGCCGAAGCTGACTAACCTTTCTTACCAAATCACGGATACCATCAACGCTAGTAGTTTTGATGGTGTAACCGAAGGGCTCAACATCAAGATGTGCATTGGTAGTAACTATCGGGATCAAACCACGCTGCATACAGTCAACGACCGACCCTGGGGATCCCTCGCTTGATGAGGGCAGTATTACGAAACCACACTTATTAATCAGCTTGTAAAAACGGTCTGAACCAATGCTTACAAATCCTTCGTAATGAATATTGTTTGTTGAGTAAAGTTGTTTCTGGTAAAACCGCTCAAACTCAGGGTCAAGACGGGTAGCGATGTAGAGGTGCAGGTCGCTATCCGTGAAGGCATCAATTAGTAAATCAAGTCCCTTATGTACGTTGCCACCACCACTAAAAAACAGGAAGTTTTCTCTGGCTTTAACAAAATCTTTTTGGGGCAGACTCTTGTTTTCAGCAAAACTGCCTATTGGCAGGGCGTAAACACCATGAAAGGATTTATAGGTTTCCGCTAGAGCTTGGTTTCCAAGACAAATAATACCGTCAGCCATTTTATTAGCCGCTTCCTCGCTTTCATAAATGTAGCGGTCGAGGGGGAGGGTGCGGCCATGACGATCTTTGAAGTACTTAAAGCGTTTTTTTTCTTCGACATTATGGAAACGCCAATAACTGCCAGTTGAAAAGTATATAGTCTTCATTTTCTTGGGCATCTTCTGGTAAATTGATGAAAAATTCTTGGCACCGTGGGCAACAAACAAATCATATTTCTGCCTTGGGACAAAAGCAGTATCGTCCCAATTAATAATATCAACAACATAGCCAAGCCGGGTCAGGGCATTAGCCCAGCTCACAGCCAGGCCATAGTTGCTGAAGGCGCGCGCCTTAATGCCAGCCATATTTTCTATTATTGGCACTGAAAGGTAAGCTAGCAGCGCATACTTAGCCGCAGGGTCTACTTTGCGCGTAGAGTAATGAATGACTCGTGGCGGATCATTTTCTTCAATTTGTACACCATATCGCCAGGCGAATGCCCACAACCGCGTTTTTTGTATGATTCGTATCAGTAGCATCAAAAATCCTTGCCGTGCGAGCTGTCTGTTCGCCAAAAAGCCAGCGGGTAATCCTTAAACACCCCCACGCAAAACAGTGAATTTACTCTCATCTGAAAGTCGCGATCCTCATTGGCTTGAGGGCTAATACGCTTATGCTTTGGGTAGTACCCGCCAACAGCTTCCCAGGCAACGCGCATAAAAGCACAGGAGCTGTGGGTCATATTTAAATCATTAAGTTCGATGTAGCCTTCAACAAGGTGGGGTTCCGCTATCACTAGATTAAGTTTTTCAAATGGAAGTGGCTCGTGGGCAGTATTAGTTTGGCCATCAAACCATATGCTTGAGCCCCCAACCATGTAAACATCGTGCCTGGAATCAAATGCAGTCACAATTTTTTCAATGGCATCTTGTACCAACATATCATCATCATTTAAAACGATAATTAATTGATTAGAAGAATCGGCAATTGCTTTATTTAGCGAACCCCATTGTCTTAAATTAGAAGTGTTTTTAATGATCTTAATGTGAATGCGGGGATTTTTAGTAGTTGATGTTAGGCGCTTTATTTCATCCCAAGTGTTATCGGTTGAGTTATCGTCTATTAGTGTTATTGAGATTGGGTCCCTCCAGGTTTGGCCTAGAATGCTGCGGTAGGCTTCACCCAAGTTTGAGGCATGGTTGTAGCAGGGAATTATTACCTCAATATTTTTTTGAAAATCAACTGGGCGAACAGCCGTAGCGGATTTGCCGCGAGCAAACCTTACCAGCTTATTGCCGATAGATCTCCGGGGGAACCAGCGGCGCAACCGGCTTTTAACTAGCATCACTTTTTTGGGCGACGCAAGCAAACTGCATAAACTTAGTGTCGGCTAACTTACCCCTAAAGAGGATGTTTGCTACTCGATACTCCCAGGGGAATTGGGTCATCGGGTTAATCCCCTCGAGACTTATTACGTCATAACCGTGTCGAGTGAACATGTTTCGAATACTGTTAATAGTAAAAAATCGCAAATGAGTCTTGTCTAGGATGCCAGCATCCTGGTACTCCCACTCCTTCGCCATTATTAATGAATAAAGGTTATGGAAGTATCTAACATTGGGTATTGAACTAACAATAACGCCGCCCTTAACAAGGTTGGCTCTGAGCCGCTCGATCACGCTATAGGGATCCTCAAGATGTTCTAAAACGTCGTTGCACACCACGCAGTCAAAATAGTTATTAGGCAGCTTATCAATAGCTACCGCTACATCGCCGACCAATACTTTATTAAGATTCTTTTTGGCAACTGCGGCTGACTCGGGGAATAATTCAATCCCCCAAACCTCGCAACCATATAGTTCCTTAAGCTTTTCTCCGAATAATCCCTCCCCACAGCCAATTTCTAAAACGCGCTTAGGGTTTTTGGGGATGTAGGGCAGCATCTCATTGCGGATATTGGCATAATAACCGTCTGGTTTTACCATCATGTCGCCCAAGTTTTGCTTGTACGCCATATCTACGACTTGCTCTTGGGTAAAAGCACGGGGGTTAATGTCATCGTGTCTGCAGCTAATTCTTTAGTCACCGTAAATGGGCCTTCCCACGGGCCATTTACGTGGTGCCATTCAATGCCCACGTCATGCCGCCGCAAAATTTCATCCAGCTCCGCTCGCGACCATTCACGCAGATGCCAATGATTTTTTGGTGTACCGTCGGGGTTTGTATGCTCCTCTCGGCGGTTAGGAGTGCTAACTATCACTGCCTTTCTGGCAACTCTTAGTAACTCATCAATGTATGCGTCATAGTCCTCAACATGCTCTAAGACGTCAATAGTGGTGATTACGTCAAATGACTTATCTTTATAGGGTAGATGATATCCGTCGTACACTTTTAATTCCTTTAGTTTTGGATTCCTGCCCCAATAGTGAGACTTTGTGTAAGCAATAGCTTTTTCATCAATGTCTACGCCCGCCACCGAACCCGACTTGATTGAAAGCAGGTTGAGTCCATAACCCAAGCCGCTGCCAACATCCAATACGCTATCACCCTCGGTTATATAGTTATTGAGAGCGATAAAATAAGCTTCGATTTGCACCGGCACTTCCATGGGGCCGTCGGTCGTAGTATATTCTGACGGGTGGGGCTTGTTGGCCTTTTCGGGCCGCATTCCTATCAACCTTCTCTTAACTTTGCCACCCAATGTTCGTACCCGTGATGTCATGTGGTCTCCTTTTGGTTTAATCTCGGCGAAGAAGTCTAAAAACTCTGTCATAATTTTATCATTAACGCTGATCTGGCGGGGGAGTTTCAAGCTTTTTGGTGCGCCTTCCCAGCGGAGTTCCCAACCGGGCAAATGTTCGCTTGAGTGAGTACCACCCAACAGCCCAGTATTTCTCACCATATTCCAGCTCGGCCAAACAAAGTATTGTTGGTTTACGAGCATATTTGCGGCACAGCAGACATCCCATGACCCCTTAAGGGAGCCACTAAGGTAGCCGTTGAAAGTTGCAATCATGTCGCTACCACCAGTATCAAGTTTCAGATTTTGGTTTGATATTTGCTTGGCCAATACTTGGCTGCTAAGAGTTCGACTATGCCAGAACCTTCTCCACGTGCCCCAACCCCAAGAAGAAAATCGGGGGGCAAAAAAGGCGGTGAATGGGTATCCGTTGAGACCTTCTTGGTCGAACGGATAGCGGAGGCCCGTTACCCCGGCAACATCACTTTTATCTTTATATAATTCAAGAGCCTCAGATATATATTGATAAAACCCTGGCGCAACACATACGTCGTCCTCAACCACCACCACCCGGTCATGTTGTCTGAAAATTCGGGCAAGGCCAAACTCAATAGACTCGCTCAGCCCAAGATTTTTTTGATGCTCAACAATAGTTGGTTTAATCCACGTAATATTTTTTATGTGAGCACGCACTTTGGTGATCGCAGACTCATCTTTGGCATCTCTGGCGCCATCGCAAAATATATATAATTTAGTGATTTTATTGTGCTTAAGGCAGGCCAAAGTTTCGGGTAGCTTTTCATAGCGGTTGAACACAAATAATGCGACTGGTGGCTGCGTCACTTTTTGCAGTCCTCAAAGAGAACCGTATAAAGAGTTTTTGCAACGGGCTTGTAATTCTTTTCAGTCAAAAATATCGCTATCGGATCACGAGCAATTTTACTCAAATCATTTATTTCCAAGCACTCAACCAAGATATATCTTGGCCGGAACTTTCCCCAGTTATTTGAACGTAAGACATCAAAATCTAAGCTTTCGGTATCGACAGACATAAAGTCAATTGATTGTTCTTTGGGAAGGTGAGCTTCGAGTAGTGCCCCGAGGGGTTGTACTTTTATCTTAACTTCTTCAATTATGTGATAATGCTCCAGCTCGCTGCGCTCTTTTGCCAATTCTGGGTTAAAGGTGTTGAGGGCCCGATCATTAAAAATATAAAAAGTAAGATCACCAGAGTCTGTTGCCACTCCAGCCGCTAGGTTTATGTCTCGGGTTCTATATTTAGAAAATGCCTCCATTAGGGTTGGGTCTGCGTCAATATTTATACCGCTCCAACCCCTTTGGTAGAAGTAGTTTGTATTTGAGTAAAGCGAGGGATGGTGTGCTCCTATATCAATATAGAAGCCCTTTGCTGAGTCGCCCACAAAGCGTCTGAGAACCATATCTTCACCTTCTTGTGAATAGGAAACAATACCATTGCCGATATTTTGGCGAGACAGAAGCCTACCGACTCGGTTTTTCAGCTTTGTAATCATAGTCTAAGTATACAAACTTACCACTAAAGCTCGGGACGCTACCTGTGCCGTAGAAATCATATGGCTGGACCAAGAGTTGGGAGGCATCTTCGACCCAATCGAATAGCTTCTTATTTAATTGGTCTGACGCAATAAAAACGTTCAGACTGTAGCGCCCGGGGGCTAGGCAGAAATTGCTTATTTCAATTTGAATCTTATTTGAGCCAGGTTTAATGTTCACTTGCTGCTTGACGGTGTAGTTTAAGAGGTTGCTCACGTGGACGCCCGTACCATCGTAAATGTCGATCGATAGCTTTGCATCCTTGAACACACTTGATGTTAGATTATTTAACTGCAGGTTCAGGGAAACTCGCTTGTCTTCTTGAATTGAGTCTTGTACCTTTAGGCTTGTTAGGCGAACATCGCCATTACCCCTGCGGTCGGTACGATCTTTAAGCGCCGGGCGCTCGAGTGCTCCTGACGACGACATATACCGCTCAACTATTTTGGAGGTTTCTCCCATGGCGATCACCTTACCAGAGTCTAGCCAAATGCACTTATTGCAAATACTCTGAATGGATTCCATGCTGTGGCTTACAAAAATAACCGTACGTTGCGCATTTTGAGTGGCGTCACGCATCTTGCCTAAGCTTTTACGTTGGAATGCAGCATCACCGACCGCCAGCACCTCGTCGACAATGAGGATATCGGGCTCAAGGTGAGCCGCGACCGCAAATGCTAGACGTACGTACATACCAGAAGAGTAGAACTTCACCGGTGTGTCGAGAAATCTTTCAATTTCCGAGAACTCGACAATTTCGGCAAATTTAGCTTCAATTTCTTTACGACTCATACCTAAAATCGAACCATTAAAATAGATGTTTTCGCGCCCGGTGAGCTCAGGGTGAAAACCGGTGCCAACTTCAAGCAAGCTGGCGCTGTTGCCGTTGAGTATTACCTCTCCTTCAGACGGCTCGACAATCTGCGACAGTATTTTTAGTAGGGTTGACTTGCCGGATCCATTTCTGCCAATCAGGCCAACCACATCACCTCGGTTGATCTCCACGGCTATATCTTTAAGAGCCCAGAATTTCTCTTGGGCTACTCGGTGGCCGGTGAAAAGCTCGCTCGGCTTTTTAAGGGTTCGAGTAATCGCTTCTCGCAAGGATCCTCGATCAACCTGGTCCTCATGGCCAATTTGGTACACCTTGGACAGACCGCTAATTTGAACGACTGGATCTGTCATATTATGTCCGCAAATTCACGTTCTTTAGTCTTGAAGTAGTACAGCCCAAATGCAAACATCAGGAGAGCGGATATCACTGAAATACTAACTAGACCCCAATTGAGATCACCAACGTGGAGTGAAGTATGGCGAATTGTAGTAATAACTCCAGTCATCGGGTTTAAGTACAGCAACCACTGGTATTTTTCCGGCACAAGAGACACAGGGTAGATAACGGGAGTTAAAAAAAGCCCGGTTTGAATAAAAAATGGCAGCGCCTGCTTGACGTCGCGATACTTAACGTTGAGAGCCGCGAGATATAATCCCAAACCGGCCGCCGCAATAAAGGTAATAATAATTGCGGGTATAAACAACAGAATGCCGACTACTCCAGGGGATATTTGGAAGTAGACAAGCAGGCCAAGGTAAATTAAAAATGCAAAGAAAAAATCAATTAGAGCCACAATGGTGCTAGAAATGGGGGGGATAATCCGCGGGAAGTAGATTTTTGTTATTACCGACTGATTATCAACCAGGCTATTGCTCGAACGGGTTAAAGCGTTAGAAAAGTACTGCCAAAACAATAATCCAGAGTACGAAAAAATAGCGTATGGTATGGCGCCGTTTGCCTGAATGCCTGCAACTTTATTAAAAAATAGCGTAAAGACAACCATTGTGATGAAAGGTTGAAAGATGGCCCAGCCTGCACCAATAGCCGTTTGCTTGTAGCGCACCTTAATGTCACGCCAGGCAAAATAGTAGAACAATTCTCGGTATCGCCAAAGCTCAGCTAGGTCAATTGTTAGCTTACGGCTTGGCCTTATGATAGTTGTGCTCAACTCTGGTGCCTTTTGTACCAATCAATCGTCTTGCTCAAGCCCTCGTCGAAGCTGATCTTTGAGAGAAAACCGAACTCATTCTTGGCGCGAGATACATCGAGTTTACGTCTAGGTTGTCCATTTGGCTTTGAAGTATCCCAAACAACCTTTCCCTTAAACCCAGTTTCCCTAGTGATAATATCCACTAACTGCTTAATAGTTAGTTCAAAGGCAGATCCAAGGTTTACTGGCTCACTTTTATTATATTTCTCAGCTGAAAGAATTATGCCGCGTACGGCATCATCAACGTATAGAAATTCACGACTGGCTGATCCGTCACCCCAAACCTCAATCTCGTCTTGATTATTTTCAACGGCATCAACACACTTCTTGATTAAGGCAGGTATAACATGCGAGCTAGACGGGTTAAAATTGTCTCCAGGACCATAAAGATTTACCGGCAACAGAAATATGGAGTTATATCCATACTCTTCTCGGTAACCCTGGCTTTGGACAAGCATCATTTTTTTCGCCAGGCCGTATGGAGCATTAGTCTCTTCTGGGTAGCCGTTCCAGAGGTCATCTTCTTTAAAGGGTACCGGTGTGTGTTTTGGGTAAGCACAAACGGTTCCTAGAGCAACAAACTTGGGGATATTATTGACATAAGCTTGATGTAATAGCTGGGTGCCCATCATGAGATTGTCGTACATAAACGACCCGGGGTGCTCCCGATTAGCGCCAATACCACCGACAACAGCCGCCAAATGAATAACGGTATCAATTTCGGGGTATTTGGCGTACATTTTTTTAATTTGATCTTCATGCACTAGATCGAACTCGCTGTGGCTCGGGGCGAAGACATTGGCTCCAAGCTTATTCAACTCAGCGACCAAGCGTGAGCCAAGAAACCCGCTACCGCCGGTAACAAGCACTTTTTTCTTATTCCAAAACACTGGGGATGGGATCGACATATCAGGGATTCTACCAAAAACCAGCTCAGCAGTAAAATGTCCTAAGTGCTATGGAGAGACATTCGTCCGATAATATAGGCCTATATCGCTTAGGTAAGAGTAGCTTTCGATGATTGGTACAAAATATTCACTATGTAGCCCCGGACTGCCGGTCGGAGCCTTAAACTCAAACTCAAAAGTACCAATCTGATTTGGTGCCACAGAGGCCTCGAGCATTTGTGCCGGACGATGGCAGGCGATCCACGTATTTGAACAGAAGGCGCTTGATCTGTCAGTCGGTCGCGATGTTGCAACTCTGAGCGGGAAACCACCGTCATTGAGCCAGGTAGCACTACCCGTATTTCTAGCCTTAAAACCGATAATGATGGTCTGGCCAGGGCTCATGGTAGCCATGTCTACAGGTGTTGGGCCGGGCCCAACTGTATGTGCGTATTGATCGGTCAAACTCCACGAGTATGACTGGTGAGTGTAGTTTACTCGAACTTGGGCCACAGCTCCAAATCTTACCAAACCCTCTGCTATGGGGCCAAAGCTCTCAAAGTATGGATTTGAATTAAACCATGGACGACCCTCAACATAAAACTGAAAAGTACCGGTTTGGCCCGGTGCAACCGAGCTTTCGAGTAATTGGGTGGGTCGATGGCAGGCGATCCAACTTTGATAGCAAAATCCACTACTTCTATCACTTGGTGAGCTGGTACTAATGCGAACAGGGTTTGCGCCTGCATTGGACCAAGTCAGCAGCCCAGTGTTTAAGTATTTAAGGGTGACCAGCTTACGTTCGGCTCCACCCATGGAGATTATCGACGTTGATGTTGAGTCTAGGCTGGCATCATAGTTTTGCTTTACTGTGACGGGGTGATTGAAGGATTGGCCGGCCCAGGCAATGCCATCGGCAACCAGGCCAAGAGATTCATTGTAGGTACCGGCAGCCTGAGGAGCATGTAGGGTGGCGGTGAATGTCGCTTGTTGGCCAGGCGCTACCGAGAACTCAGCTTGATTTGCCAGGCGCGTCGAGCCTATCCATGACGAGTCTCGGAAAGCCGAAACCCGATCATTTGGCGAAGTTGCCCCTATTCGGATTGGGAATTTAGGTGCATTGTACCAAGTGAAGTTACTGTCATTGCGCAAAGTAACGGCTCCAGATCCACTAGACCCAGAAGCTAATTGCGTAGGAAGCGTATCGCTGACAAGTGAGTATTTAAAATCAGCCGGGTTGACCTTGAGATGATAATACAACCCAATGTCGCTCATCCAGGAGACTCCCTCCGCCAAAAGATTAAAGCGCTCGTTATATGTACCCGGCGTGGCTGGAGCCTGGGCCGCGAACATAAAGGTACCGGTTTGGCCGGGGGAAACGGTGGCTTCTTGCATTTGCACCGGTCGACTGCAACTTATCCAAGATACTTCACAGAATACGCTGGTTCTATCATAGGGCTGTGAAGTCCCAGCCCTGGTAGGGCTGGGACCGCTATTACTCCAAGTGGCCGTACCAGTATTAAGAGCTTTGAAGTAAATAACGAACCTGTCGCCAGCAGTAATACCTGGAGTGGGGTCAAAATCGGTATTGGTGCCATAAATTTTAACTCTTTGATCAACAAGCTGCCATGAATACGTTGGCACAAGCACACTCCCAAACCAGCCTTCAAATATCCCCGGGAATGACTGGCCGAGGTGGGGAGTGTAGGTGTATAGCGAGGCGGTGGTGCCATTGTCCATATGGATAACTTGGCCGTCTATGGTTGCGTTGCCATCGTAGCTAACCAGCGAGCAGGTCGTGCAGCGGCGCCGATCGCCGGCGGTCATTAGGCCAACATAGACAATATCGCCGTCGCCGTCCCAGGCGGTATTACCGTAGGCGCGTTCTTTATTAAACTTTAACTGCCAAGCGCCCCACAGTACCTGGCGGGTAAAGCCGGCGTATTTGGCGTTGCAGCCGCCGGAATCGGGACAGCCGTATCCCATGGCTGAGTTGTAGCGCCAGGCGTCGCAGCTGGTGCCGGTAATCAGACTCTCTTCTTTTTGCAGGGTCGAAATAATCACTTGAGGATTAAGGCCCCATTGTTGGCTAGCTTTGTAGATAATATGTGCGGCCGACACGCTACCCGTATAGCTCCAGGTGGTGCCATTCCAATTTGGGTCAACATCGCTGTAATTAGCTAAGCATGGCCCCTTTCCAGCTAGGAAGGTTTGGATCTGACTCTCACTCATACTATTAGAGTTATCAAAAATAACATCGTCCATTAGTCGAGAGTTACTATAAGCATGTGCAGAGCCAGCACTTATGATGCTGGTGAAAGCGATGGCAAGAAGTAAGAGGGGGAGTTTTAATAAATGCTTCATGAATTAACCCTAAGTGTTTGAGGATCAGAGCTGGCGGTTTGGCCATCCTTACTAGCTACAGCCTGGATGATCCATGTTCCGACAGTTAACTGGTTGGCATCCCAATCTAGTATGACTCCGTCACTAGCTGTATCGCTGCCAACCGTTTTGGCCACTGAGACCTTAATCGTTTTTCCATCTTTACTGGCTTGAATATAGCAGCTGGCCCCAGATACCGAACGACAAACCGACTCCATGCCGGTGGCACCGGATAGGCTTACTGTACCGGTATTATTGTTGGGGCCTATTGGCTTGGCTAAGCTGCTTACCGGATGGCTAGGGTTTGGCACGGGCGCAGTAGACGAGCCATTGTTAATGGTTTTGTCGGTTGCCGGCCCGGCATTTTGCTTGGTTTGAGTGGTTTCTTGACCAAGGTTTTTATTTACCGGAGTAGAATCGGATTCTTGGTGCATTTTAATATAAACGTAAACGGCCGCCCCCATCGCTATGACTGCGATGACGACGAGGGTGATTAAAACTGTTTTGTTTTTGTATATTTTTGCGGCCAATTTGTTTGCCCCTAACTGCTTACGATTATACAAAAATAGGCGTGTATAATCAAGAAATGATTATCGTAATTATCGCTGGAGGATCAGGTACGCGACTGTGGCCGCTTTCACAAGGCAACCATCCCAAACACTTACTTAAACTAACCGGCCAAAGTTCGCTGCTTCAGAACACCTACAAGCGAGCTTGTTTGGTTACAAGTAAGATATACGTGATAACCGAGCGGTCGCATTCTAATGAAGTAGCAGAACAGCTTCCATATCTAGATGCCAAACACATTATTGTTGAACCTGGTCGTCGCGGAACGGCATCTTGCATTTTGCTCGCTATGGCACATATGCAAACTATTGAACCCGACGATGAACCGGTGGTGTTTTTACACGCCGATCATCACATTTCTGATGAAACGGCCTTTGCTAAAACGGTAAAAGTAGCTGGAAATACCTCGACTAAGCACAAACGCATAACGCTAATTGGCATTAAACCAACTTATCCGGCCACTGGGTTTGGGTATATGGAGCTGGCCGATGAGTTGGAGCAAAGCGGAGGCATGTCGGTTTCCAACGTAGTGAAGTTTGTTGAAAAGCCCTCACAAACGGTTGCCGAGGGCTACTTGAAAGACGGAAATTACCTGTGGAATTTGGGTTTGTTCGCCGCCCCTCGATCGGTGTTTCTCGCTAAAATGAAGGAGCATGCAAAAGACTTAATGCTGGGATATGAGTCGCTCGAAGATGCCATTATTAAAGGTAAAAAGCTGGAGCAGTCATATTTAGCATTGCCCAGTCAGCAAATTGATACAGCCTTAATGGAAAAAGTGCCGGATTTAATGGTTGTCAGCGGTAGTTTTGACTGGGCTGATATTGGATCATTTTTTGATTTGCATAATGTGATGAGTGACTCCAAAAACAACACCATTAAGGGTGACGTGCAGTTAATTGATAGCGATGACGTGATGGTGATGAGCCAGGGTAAGCCGGTAGTAGTGATTGGTCTATCGGGCGTAATTGTAGTTGATACACCAGATGGATTGTTGGTTTGCGCCAAGGAGCAGTCTCAGCTAGTGGGCGAGGCGGCTAAGAAGCTGTCTGGGCGAGTGCAAAAAAACGGACTCTCATTATGAGCAAAAAAACTATACCTCAAAGGTGCTATATATGTGGTGACCAATTTGATTACAATAACCAATTGCCCACCTGTAAAACTCATGGCATACTTTGGCCGCTAGTTAGGAATGCGGCCAGCGCCGAAACCCTGACATTAAATGAAAAAGGGGAGGTGTTGTTAGTAAAAAGGGCAATTGATCCGATGAAGGGAACTTGGGCACTACCGGGTGGATTCTCTGACTACGGCGAAAAGCCCGCCGCAACCGCGATTAGGGAAACCAAAGAGGAAACCGGCTGGACGGTGGAGTTGGGCCGGGTACTGGGCGTTTACTTAGATAGCTTTCCGGGTGATAAGCATAGTGAGCATCGCTGGGTTGTAAGCTTTCTGGCACGACCAGTTGAACATAATGACGTATTAGATGATGAAACGGCAGAGTACGGATGGTTTAAGTCAGATGAACTGCCGGACAATATGATTCCGGTGCAATTGAATCGCTTCGATGACCTAAGAAAACTTGATCTTAGCTAGCCAAGCTCTATGCGGAGCAATTCTCGGTAGTCTGTAGTTCTTGGTCGAGCATATTGAAATATTTTTCAGTCAAAATGGCATATGCACAGCTGTTGGGTGGCAAGGGCTGCACTCATTCCCACGCGCTGCCCCAAGCGTCAGCTCGGGGAGTTTCACTTATGCTTCTATGTTATGATCACACCATAAGCAAGCCAAAAGAGGAAATGTCATGCCCGAAAAGGGTGAATCTAGCGGAGAGTCAGAGTTTCGAGCCGGAGAAAATGAAGCCGCAAACTTAGGGCACGAGGTTGGTGCACAAACCGGTGAAACGGACGAAGGTCGCGATCAAATGACGGCTAATCATATGGATCGTTATATCACTGACGCTCAGGCAAGCGAAAGGTTGGCGGGTAAGTTCGAAGCGTCACTCGAAAAAGCTCGAGAAGAAAGCACACTTCTTGACAGATTGGGGCTAACAAAAGCCGGTCGTCAGCGTAAGCAAGAAATAGCCAAGCTTGGGTCGGAGCTTCAGAAACAGCGGAACCGAGCAGCTGCCAAAAGAGAGCAGGCGCCAAGGGCTGCGGACGCTGCAGCTGCCATCTATGATGAGGAGCAAGAGCTCGCAGGAGAGCCAAGACAAGCAGAAGCGGGGTCAAAGCATAGAGTTGATGACCCCGAAAAAGCTAGGGCGATGGCCGAAGCGGCGGCTAGTGCGCTTTCTCGGGCCTCCCTCTTGCATGCAACCGAAAAATCTCTTAATGAAGAGGCTAGAGTAGCCGAGGCGATTGGCGATGAGGATGAGGCTAGTATTTTAAGAAACGCCGCCCAGATGGAAAGATATGAAAGCCGGCTAGATACTTTAAGAGGAGATGAGGCGGCATGGAAAGCTGGTAGGAAATATGACGCCGAGAGTGGTGTTTTACCCGATGTTGTAGTGCAGCCCGAACAGATTCGAAGGGCGCCAACCCAGTTTGATACAGCTCAGCGGGAAGCAGAGGCGGTTCTTCGAGCCAGGGAGTCAGGTTATGAAGACGTTCGCACGACGGGTGACGAGAACGACTTGTCTATACTTGAGGCTAGGCTCAATTCTAATTTGATGATATTGCGGCAACACGCTGAAACCGAGGAGCAGCACGCTGTTCTGAGAAATATAGAGAGCCGACTCAAGTAGAGTAACCGCTCGCTAGAGGCATAAATTAGTCTATACTTATAGCCATTATGCAACCGTTTTCATCTAAAACTCATTATCTATTAGGCGTTGGGGTTGCCCTCGTGGTGATTGTGGTTTTGGGGTTAATTGGTTTTGCAGGCGTTTATGCCGGCAAGGTGCTTCCTGGAGTCAGCGTAAACGGGGTTTATGCGGGCGGCTTAAGCAAATCGGCAACGGTAGAGGCCATAAAAACTGCGGCGGCAGACTATCAAGGCCAGCAAGTTGCGGTTCAGTACAACCAAACCACTTTGCGGATTCCAGTTTCGGGCCTGGGTATTAAGTATGATGAGGCGGCGGCGCAGGCCGCGCTAGATTACGGTCGCAGCGGTAGTTTAATTAACCGTTTGAAGATTTATTCTCGCTCAATTTTGGCGCGCAACTCTTCCATTGAGCGGTTTAACTATAACGACACTAGTTTAACGCCATTTTTGGACCAAGTGGATACTGACGTTACCAGCCCGGTGGCCAATGCCAGGTTGAGCTTTGAGGGCGGGCAGGTATCGGTAAAGCCGTCGCAACCCGGCAAGCGAGTTAACCGCGGGCAGTTGGTGCAGTTAATTAATTCGCGCCTTGGCCAAATGGATGATTCCGAAATTAAGGCGCCGGTTTATTTAATTACTCCCAGTATTAATGAGGACACTTTGGCGCTGGCCAAAGATCAAGCCGCCACCTTTGTATCGGCGCCGCTAACGGCCACGGCGCAGGCGGTTAGCCAAACCATCGATCAAGCCTCGATAATAAGCTGGATAGACGTTAGCGCTGCCGGTTATCGCACCGACATGCTAACCGGCCTGAAATCGTTTTACGAGGACCCCAATGAGGGCAATGTAAAGCTGGTTATCAGCCGGCCAAAGGTAGAGGTGTTTGTGCAGCAACTGGCCGCAAAAGTTAATCGCGAGCCTCAAAACGCCGGGCTTTCGATGTCCGGCGGCAAGTTGGTGGTTGAATCACCCAGCAAAGACGGGTTGAAAGTTGACGAGGCCAAGGCGACCGATAGCATTATTGCGACATTGGGAAAACCAGACGGCAACCGCACGATCGCCCTGGTTACAGCTAACACCAAGGCGGCGGTTAATGAAGGCAACCTGGACACGCTGGGGCTTAAAGAGCAGATCGGGCTGGGGTACAGCACTTTTCCGGGAAGCTCGGCGGCGCGATTAACCAACGTGCGAGTGGGGCAGGCAATTTATGATGGCATTTTAATTAAACCGGGTGAGGTGTTTAGTTTTGGGGCGGCACTGGGCGATGTTGGACCGGCCCAGGGCTACCTACCCTCACTAGTGATTATTGGTACTAAAGAAGAAAAGCAGTACGGCGGCGGTTTGTGCCAGGTGTCGAGCACGCTGTACCGGGCGGCCCTAACCGCCGGACTGCCAATTGTGCAGCGCACCAACCATGCCTTTGCCATCAACGAGTTTTACACCGCGCCTTATGGCGTACCGGGTGTTGATGCCACTGTTTATTACCCCCAGGTGGATCTAAAGTTTAAAAATGACACACCCGGCTACATTTTGATTCAAACACGCATGGCTGGCACCACATTAACTTTTAGTTTATTTGGCACCAAAACCAAAACCGGAGTGATACGGGGGCCTTATTTTGTAACTGGCGACGCCGATGCCACCAAGCCTTCGCAAACGGTGTTTTATCGTGACGTGGTGGATTTAAGCGGTAAGGTTATCCGCACCGATACAACCAGTACTTTTTATAAGGCCAGTACTGACTTTACGATTGTGACCACGCCCCAGTTTAATTAAAACGGTTAAGGTGCTTGACAGTTCGGTTAATGTTCGCCATACTAAAAACGAACATAAGCCATAGGAGGCGAGCATGGCCGAGCCATTAACCAAAAGACAAAAAGAGGTTCTCGATTACATTAGTCAATCGATCGAGCTTAATGGCTACGCGCCCAGTTACCGAGAAATTGCCGAAGCTTTTAGCTTAGGATCGGTAGCAACCGTGGCCGATCATGTTGAAACGCTGGTTTCTAAGGGCTTATTAAAGAAAAGCGATAATTCGGCTCGTTCGCTACAAATAGTCACCCCAGACGATTTTGATGAAGACCGTTCGGTGGGCCTACCAATTCTGGGTCTTATTGCGGCCGGCCAACCAATTCAAACCATGTCGGGTCATACCGAAACTCTAGAAGTGCCACCATTTATGGTCGGTACTCGCCACTCCTACGTGCTGCAAGTTAAGGGCGATTCCATGATTAATGACGGTATTTTTGAGGGCGACTATGTGGTGATTCAAGAAAAGACGGTGCCTTCGAACGGCGAAATGGTGGTAGCACTGATTAATGGCGAAGAGGCTACCCTAAAGCGCTACTTTAAAGAAAAGAATCACATCCGACTGCAGCCGGCTAACGATGCCTATGCTCCGATTATCGTTAAGCCTGATACGCCCATTAAGATACAGGGAGTTTGCATTGGAGTGATTCGCAAATACTAAACTATTACGGTCCGGAAACTAAAAACAAAGGGGGAAGGAAATGAGCAAACGAAAACTGCGAAAAAGTTACCGCAAGTATCTGTTTTCGTACACATTTGAAGTGTTTGAACCGCGTGCTATGGCACCGGTGCTAATTTCACAAAAATATTAAACGTTAAGTAAGGCTAACCGGTTCGTTGTGGTAAGAGTTACTTGTACCAATGCTCTCTCGTTAGTGGGAGAGCATTGTTTATTCCCTTGGTAAATACAATCTGCCCCAGGTCTAGGTTGCCGTAACGGAACCCAGCAGACGACATTTGCAACCAAAACCGCCACATACGGTAAAAGCGCTTATCATACATTTTAATAACATCAGCCTTATGGGTTTCATAGCGCTTCCACCACTCATCCAGTGTCATGGCATAGTGCAGGCGCAGACTTTCTAAATCAACCATGTGCATGTCACGTTCGGCCATCGAACGCGATATTTCGGCGAGTTCAGGCAGGTAGCCACCGGGGAAAACATACTTATCAATCCAAGGGTCGTTGCCGGGATCACGGGCAACGAAGATGGTGTGCAAGACCGATATGCCGCCAAGCTTTAACAGCTTATCTACGGCGCCAAAGTACTGGCTTTGGTTGCGCTTTCCAACGTGTTCGAACATGCCCACGCTGATCACTCGATCGAACTGAACATTTTTTCGCTCGGCCAGATCTTGGTAATTAATCAGTTCAAACTTAATCTTATCGTCGAGCCCAAGTTTATTGGCTTTGTCGATACAGTGCTTGTACTGTTCGGCGCTTAAAGTTACACCCATGCCGGTGATGCCATAATCTTTAGCAGCAGTAAATAGTAGCTCGCCCCAGCCGCTTCCAATATCTAGCAAGGTCATGCCCGGCTTAAGCTGCAGCTTGCGTAGTAAGTGCTGGCGTTTTTGGTCTTGAGCTACTTCTAAGCTGTCGGTATCTTTTTTAAAATATGCACAACTATACGTCATTGATCGGTCTAGCCATAGCTTATAAAACTGGTTTCCTAAGTCGTAGTGGTGCTGAATTTGCGCCTTTTGGCGACTGCGAGTGTTGGGCACCTTAATGCTAGTAAGTCGCGAAATCATCAGTCGGCTAAAGGCCTTTTGGTTTTCGCT
This sequence comes from Candidatus Saccharimonadia bacterium, assembly GCA_046597065.1. Classification (GTDB taxonomy): domain Bacteria; phylum Patescibacteriota; class Saccharimonadia; order UBA4664; family SCTI01; genus JBKJLI01. The sequence continues at coordinate 31,580 of JBKJLI010000003.1, read as the reverse complement.
GATAATCTTACCAACGTGATCCAGGGGGCCCTTAATTTCAATATCGCCGTTCATGTAACCTTCGCCAAAGCCAAGGCTCATGTTTTTTAAAATCGCTCGAGCAGCTTGAACGTTCTTAAAGGTAATATGAACATCCGGTTTGGCATTGCCGTAGGTAATGGTGCTGCCGTCCCAGTAGGTAACTTTAAGTGCGCCAACCTTTATGCGGGAGAGAATGGCTCCAAATAGCTGTTTTTCGATCATAATGCATTTAGCATACCCCTATGATTGAGATTTGACCAGGTTGAGTCTCGAGAAGTATACTTTCGGAGTACTTAGGTACTATTCCGGGGTAGCTCAATGGTAGAGCAACTGACTGTTAATCAGTAGGTTGCCGGTTCGAGTCCGGCCCCCGGAGCCATTGCACTTATACTTAAACGACTCGAAAGGGTCGTTTTTGTTATGATGTGGGTATGATCATATTTATTTACGGTGACAGTATTACTCAGGGCCTTTGGGATAGTAAGGGTGGTTGGGCCGATAGGGTAAAGGCTGCAGTCCAAGCCTACGAAGTCGACAACGGTATAAAAGACTATAACAAGGTGTTTAGTCTTGGTGTTGACGGGAATACAGCCGAGCTTATTCTAGAAAGATTTGATAACGAAACCAAGGCTAGGCTATGGGATGGAGAAGAGTATGCATTTATATTCGCAACGGGGACAAACGATTCCCTTCATCGGAAGCAACACCTAAGTAAAATTGAGTATGAGACCAGCGAAGAAGAGTATCGAAATTCGCTCAATAAATTGGTGGCTAGGGCTAAAGAATATAGTGATAGAAACATCTTTTTTATCGAGATTCCTCCGGTGGACGAGGGGAAAACTACTCCGCTTGAGAGCTCCTCTACGGGTAAATGTTATGATAATGATCGCATAACGAAATTTAATATAATACTCCATGCGGTATGTAGAGAAAATCATATTCCCTGCATCAGAATTTACGATGAGTTTAAAGCAAAGGGCGAAGAGGCGTTATTAATTGATGGCGTCCACCCAAATGATGATGGCCATGAATTTATATACAGTAAAGTCATGCCGAAAGTTAGACAGCTGCTAAAGTTCTAACTTCCATCACCACCAGGAACCATTACACTTATGCTTAAACGACTCAAGAGGGTCGTTTTTTGGTATCATTTATGTATGCACACAGAACTTCTCAAGTCGGATAATCAAATGTCAGAACTTCGTAGCATAGCAGAGCGTGCCTTCGGGAAAACGTCAGACGCAAACATTTCGGAATGGTTCTCTTTTGACGAAATGGCAGCGCAAATCCGCGCAAACCGTGGAGCATGCGTAGTCATCTTGAATAATGGCAGAACTATTGGCTTTGTTTACACCCAGCAAGAAAGCCCCATAAATGGTTTAGAGGGCGAGGAGAAGTGGGTAATCGTAATAATGGCCATTGAACCAGAATTTGCCGGCCAGGGAGCTGGGAGTCTTTTACTGGAAGCAACTGAACAGATAGCTCGTGGGCGAAGCGCTACCAAGATGTTTGTTTATACTAATGAAGACGATGAAAAGGTTATCCATTTTTATGCAAAGAACGGGTACCAGAACGCAGGTAGGATTAACGATTATCAATACGGGTACGGTAACTCGGCGGTATTTTTGCTCAAACACCTGAGTGAATAGTTCTAACATCCTGTAGGAACCGGAGCCATTGCACTTATACTTAAACGACTTGAAAGTGTCGTTTTTGTTATGATGGGAGTAGGGAGTATTAAACATGGCAATGCCAATTGACTTAATTCTTGTTCGCCACGGCCAATCTGAACAAAACCTGGCATCCCATTTTGCCAAGAAGGGTGATAGCAGTTTATATACAAAGGCATTCCGAAGTCGTCACGGCTCGCAGCACCGACTTACAGTTAAAGGAAGGACACAGGCAAAAAAAGCCGGCGGGTGGCTTAAAGATAATGAACTTGGCTTCTTCGACCGCCGATACGTTTCAACCTACACCCGAGCTGTGGAGACGGCGGGATTGCTTGAAATTGATGGTCCAAACTGGTTTGTTGAGCCACTATTGAGAGAAAGAGAATGGGGTGATTTTGACAGTAAGCCGCCGGAAGAGCGCCTGCATTTGTCTGAAGAGTCGTTAAAACAGAGGGACACAGACCCATTTTATTGGATTCCTCCCAACGGTGAGTCAATCGCCCAACTTACCAATCGCCTGCGCCCAATCCTCAATACACTTCACCGTGAATGCTCAGACAAGCGAGTGATAATTGTGTGCCATGGTGAGGTTATGTCTGCGTTTCGCTTTATTCTTGAGCGTATGACAATTGAGCAGTGGGTAGAAATGGATAAATCAAAGGAGCCGGGAGTAAAAATCTTTAATTGCCAAGTCCTGCACTACACCCGTCGTAACCCAGAAGATAACAAGCTATCCGAGCATTTAGATTGGAAAAGATCGGTTAGTCCAGCCGACCCGAGTAATAGTGGTGAGGGTTGGGAAAAAGTAATTCGGAAAAAGTTTAGCGATAAAGAGCTTTTAACGGCCGCTCGCCTCGTTGACCCGTTGTTTCCTGATCACCCTGGATACTAGTTCTAACTTCCATTACCACTCGGAGCCATTGCACTTATGCTTATTTTTAGCTACTCTTAGTTCAAAACAGGCGAGCACTCATGAAAAAACTCAATCAAAAAGGATTCTCCGGATTAGAAGTAGTATTATTTGTCCTCCTAGCTAGTTTGCTAGTTGGCGGAGGAGTATACGTTTATACCGCACGTCAGGTCGCCAATGATTCAACAAAAACTGTAGTTAAAGCAGTCGAAACTAAGAATAATTTAAGTGAAGACGACCAAATTCTTAAAGCAGCAAAGTGCACGGGCAATACTAACTGCAAGATTGAGAACAAGGAGTCAAGCTTGGCGCATGTAGTGACCAATGGAGAGGGCGGCGGCGGTCACATTTATTTATCAAAACAGAACGGCGCTTGGACAATTATTTTTGAAGGTAACGGTGATGTTCCAGCTGGTACAGTTGAGAAGTATGCTATCCCCAGTAATTGGCTTGGACCGTCATTATAGTTTGAAAATCGTCCCTTAGGGTGAGCCATTGCACTTATGCTTAAACGACCGAAAGGTCGTTTTTGTTATCATGGGGTCATGAATTACCGAGTACCGGATACTACATCCATAAATCCTACTGAGTACAGTCCAGATGCTTATGTAATTCCATTTGCGCCGGAGCTGGTGCGATTTATCCTTGAGCAAAAGAAGCTAACCACGTACAGATTCGGCAATAAATATGACTACCTCGAGGTAGGAGACAATGTAAGCATTCAAAACTCTGACACAAAGGAGATTGTCGGTAAGGCCAAGATTGAAGATAAATCCACGACCATTTTTAAAAATATACCCATCAAAACAGGCACACATGAATCATATAAGGATAAAGAGCATCAGCGTGAAGTTCTATCGGGATACTATGATTATATTGGACGTAAGATCGAGGATGACGATCCATTTTTGGTTTTCGACTTCAAGCTGAAATAAATATGGCAGTTCTAGCTATCATAAACATAAAAAGTTAATTACTGTTCCCCAATTTGAATGACTTCGGCGTCAAAGTTTTTGGCAAAAAAGGTGTCGTGTGACACAAAGATTATTGCTCCATCATACTTGGTGAGGGCGTTTTCTAGCTCTTCTACCGAAGGCAGGTCTAGGTGATTAGTAGGTTCGTCCAGAATGAGTAGATTCGGTTTATTGCAAAGCATCTTAATTATTTGCAAACGGGCTTTTTGCCCACCCGAAAGCTGCTCTACCCTAAGCCTGCCATCGATTTGAGGATCGAATAAGTAGTCGGCCATTATCTGCTTAACCTTTTGGTCATTGATTGGCACGTCCTTATCGTGGTAGGTCTGTTTAATTGCGTCGGCAAGCGTTAGGCGTAAGTAATGCTCGCTGATTTCCTGTTCGTAAAAACCCACTTTGATTTTTTTATGAGGCAAGATCTCTCCCGCAAAGGTAGTAGATGGGGGAGTTTCGCTAGTGGATGCAGCAATAATGGCTCGGACCAAGGTTGTTTTGCCAGCGCCATTGCGGCCTTTTATTTGAATTTGGCTTCCAGAGGAAACATTACAACTAACGTAATCAAAGAGTGGGTGATCGTAACCAAGGGAAAGGCCATTAATTCGGAGTAATTCGTGAATTGAATCGATGCCCTGATGACCAAGTATGCGGATATTTTTGGATTTATATTTATGATATTTTTCGGAAACCTTGCCAGGCATCATGGCGACATTTTCTTGGTCGATCCAGAAATCGGGCCTAGAGACTTGAGCTTTCAAATCATCATACTGCCGTTGCAGTCGATCCTCCATAATCCGAAACTTTTTGGCCGAGTCAGAGCTGGCGTTTAACTTTTTAGTTTTAGCGGCTATTAACTGCTTATAAAGATTATCTAGGGTTCGCTGGCCGGTTTCGTAGTCGGTAATTTTATCGACCGTTGAACTGTTATTAAGCCGTAAATACTCATGATAGTTGCCATTAAAGCTGTAGGCTTTCTTGTCTTTAATCTCGATTATGCGGTCGACATTGGCAAGCACGTCGCGATCATGGGTGATAACCGCTACAGCGTGTGAGGAATCATTGAGCCAGTTAATAAAGGCTGCTTTGCCCACATAGTCCATGTGGTTGGTAGGTTCATCTACAAGTGCCAGATCGGAGTAAGATAGCTCTACTCGCACTAAATCGGCGAACCGCTTTTGTCCGCCAGAAAGGTTTTTAAACCGCTGTAATGCCGCTTCGGGTCCAATTTGGTATACCGCTAATGCATTAAAAACTCTGTCTTTAATAGAAAAGTAATCGAGCTGCGAAAATCGCTCTAAGGCGTCGGTATAAGCAGCGATATTTTTTTGGCTATGATCTTTGCTTTCAGGATATGCATCGATTATCTTTTGTAGTACCCTGAATTCCGGAATATTGTCCAAGATATAGTCGTAGCAGGTCACCTCGCCAGTGCCGTGAAATTCTTGTTTGGTGGCGGCGATTCGAAGCCCGCGCCTACCCTTGACCTCGCCGATAAAAATTTTATCGTTGCCAGCAAGCATGTTAAACAATGTTGTTTTGCCAACGCCATTGCGGCCGATGATAGCGACCTTTTCGCCTAATTCCAACCTAAACTCTAGCCCTCGGAAAAGTTCCTTGGCGCCAATCGTTTTTTCCGCGATGTCGACACCCAGAATCATAGCCGTAATCTTATCACAGGTTATATGGCAGGAACCCCGCCAGTCGCTTTTGATATGATTAGGGCATGTATAAATGGCAAGATTTTGTTTTGGCAGCCGGCTCGTTAATTTTTTCGCTGGCACTGGTTCCATCGTTACGCAGTGAAAACAAACCAGCATTTAGTACCAGCTTAATCACAGCCGGCGTCTTAATAACTTTTGCGATCACTTACGTAAGTCTGTCGCTGTGGTTTTCTGCCGTAACAATTACAATCAATGCACTGGGCTGGCTGGCCTTAGCAAAACAAAAACATTCACAAAGCCATAAGTAGCCGCAATGATAATTCGGTTAATTTAACTCTTTACCAACAGGAGTATAATTATATTAGAGTTTAAGAAACTTTATAACCAAGGAGTGTGACATGGCTGATACAGAAGAAACCGTAAATCAGACTGAAGTGACTCAGCAAGGCGACACCCAAGTAGTGCGAAAAAGTACTTCAACGGCTAGCAGCGCAGGGACACAGCGGACGATTGTAAATTCCATTTGGCTTTTGCTGGGAGCAATAGAGGTAATACTTGGACTTCGTTTTGTATTTAAAATGCTAGGAGCCAATTCGGCCAATAGTTTTGTAAGCTCAATTTATACTTTTAGCAAACCTTTTGTAACCCCATTCCTGGGTATTTTTACTACACCAACTACCCAGGGAAATATTAGCGTTTCGGTATTCGAAACGGCGACTATTGTAGCGATGTTGGTGTACGCATTAATAGTCTGGGGAATTATAAAACTGGTCAGCGTTAATCGAGATTAGTTAGCGATTGCAGTTTTAGCTTCAATAACGGCTTGGGAGCATCGAGCTAAGATTAAATAATTATTAAGAAAATTTTGTTAATATATCAACAATGAACGGTATAAAAAAATTCTTCACGACCAAGCGCTTAACGGGATTATTTTATCTAGGGCTAGCCTTATCGGGGGTGGTTTCGTTTCTATTTGCCAGAAATCAGCTTTATGTAGATGGCAATGCAGCCGCAACCTTAGCTAACTTAATTGATAAAGAGAATCTGGCACGTATTGGGATTGCAGCTGAATTAGCTCTGGTAGTATTCCAGGCACTAACGGCAATTTGGTTTTATAAGCTTTTCAAAAAGACGAACGAATTTGCTGCAGGAACACTGGCTGCTTTTGGGCTAATTAATGCTACGGCAATATTAATATCATCGGCTTTCTGGCTAAGTGCACTGAACGCCGCAACTTCTGGTGATTTGGCTGCTTCTGCCTACAGACTTTTTAATACTCACGAAACCATATGGCTGGTGTCTAATTTGTTCTTTGGCTTGTGGCTGGTGCCAATGGGTTATCTTGTGTACAAAGCCAAGATGCCTAAGATACTATCGGGTTTTTTAATTTTAGGCGGTATAGGGTACATTTTGGCGGCATTCATTTTGGTTTTATGGCCAGACCAAAAAGCCGCAACAGATTTATTAGTCATCCCAGCATCTATCGGTGAATTCTGGATGGTTGGGTACCTGTTGGTAAAATAGTTGCCGCTAGGATACGTATACAGAAATAACTAAGTCTATAGCTGGTGGGTTTATATGAATAAAGTTAAATCAGGGCCAGTTCACGAACTTCCTACAGACTTACGGGTTGCCCTGAAGTCAGACCCTGACGTTTGGACGGCTTGGGTAGATCTTACGCCGCTGGCACGAAATGAGTGGATCTGTTGGGCTATATCGGTTAAAAGGCCGGAAACGCGGGCAAATCATATTGAGCGAACGCGCATGGAATTAATTGAGGGAAAGCGTCGCCCTTGCTGCTGGGCTGGCTGCATGCATCGCCAATAGCTCCAGCTTGCGTTTCAATTTTAGCTGGAGCAAACTTAATGTATAAGAGGTAATTGTTATGTCACGTATGCACAAATCACAAGCAGCTGGAGGAGGCGCAGTTTACGGCCTTGGTTTTATTGGTGCCCTGGTTTACTTTATCCAGCATGCCCACAATTTCTGGGCTTTTTTGGGAGGTTTTTTCGAGGCTTTGGTGTGGCCGGCGCTTGTGGTTTACCACCTACTTGGCTTTTTGAACATTACTTAGCTAGTAGCCCAGGCGATTGGTATAATAACTAAATGGCAGAATCATCACATATTGAAACCTTAAAAAACTTTGACATAAACTCGATCCCAGATTTAGATGTGGTTGTGCTGGCGGCACTTGAGCTGTTTCAGCAAAAGCCGCTGTCAAAGTTGGAGCTTGATGCCTATAAGCTGCCATTGGTGGTGGGTTCGGGTAACGCTGTGGCGGCCGGTCAGATCATTTTTCGCGACACCAATGCTTTATATGCATCGGAAAGTGATGTTGAGGAAAAACTTAAGTTTATTAAAGACATCGATGAAGTAGTACTATTATCGGCATCTGGGGGTAAGCATGCCCCAATCATTGCCCGGACTGCTCAGAAATACGGCAAACACGTAACGCTCATAACCAATACGCCCGATTCACCGGCTAGCAAGGTTTTTGCTAAGCCCGAGGATTTAGCGCAGTATATCTACCCCAAGAACCGCGAACCATACACCTATAACGCATCTACCTATATGGGCATGATCTTATCTGAAACTGGCGAAGATCCGGCTGAGATCGAAAAATATCTGCTGGATTCAACCGATAAACTAAACTGGCCGGAGTTTGGTAGCTACAACAAATATTACTTAATTATTCCGCCGCAGTTTTCGGGCATTATTCGAATGTTGCACGTAAAGTTTATTGAGCTATTTGGACGCAATATCGCTAGAGACATTGAAACCTCTGAAAATGTTCGACATGCCACAACTGTAGCGCCATCGGATGAGTTGTTTATTAGCTTTGGCGAGGAAAACACAACTTGGGGTAAGCCCGAAAATCGCTTTTATGTGCCTCTGCCCGAAAATGCCGGTTATGGCGCGATGATGGCGGTTGGTTATTACACCATTTCTCAGATTCAAAAAAGTCAGCCCCAGTATTTTAAAGAAAACATTGCCACTTACACCGAAATGGTTTCAAAAATCTTTAACGAGGAGATAAAGCCGATTGTAGAAGGTAACTAGTGGCAGCCAAAAGCTGGTTTGATCGCCTATTTAAAGACAAGCATGGCAAGGTGGTGGTGACTCAAAGCCCGAATGCTCCAATAATAGGCTGGGCTATGTGCGCAATATTGGTACGCTTTTTAGCAGACGGAAGCTTAAAAAACGGCATTGGTTGGCTGGGCGCAGCTTTTCTGTTTACTTGGGCATATCTAGAAATTAGTGACGGCAGCACGCTTGCACGCCGTCTTTTAGGGGTAATTGTGATGCTTGGGTTGCTTGTAGGCCATTTTACTTAGGCCCCTACGTGCATGTTGTCAGTTGCTAGCAACCTAATAGCTAACTACAATAAGCATAAGCATGTCAGATTCAAAGCAATCATTAGAAAAGTATTTACGGGCGGCCAACTACTTAACGGCGGCTCAAATATTTCTGCAAGATAATTTTTTACTAGAACAGCCACTTAAAGCCGAGCACATCAAGCCGCGCTTGCTTGGCCACTGGGGCTCCGGGCCCGGTGTTAGTTTTGCATACAGCCATTTAAGCCGGCTGGTTAAAAAGCACAATCAAGATTCAATGTTTGTATTGGGCCCCGGACACGCCTTTCCGGCGCTGCAAGCCAATTTGTTTATGGAAGGCACTTTGCAAAATTATTATCCGGAGGCCACTAACACCTATGAAGGCATTGGTTATTTATGCCGTAAGTTTAGCTGGCCCTACGGCTTTCCTAGCCATAGTAACCCCGGTACGCCTGGAGTGATTTTAGAGGGCGGCGAGTTAGGCTATTCGTTATCAAATGCCTATGGAGCCGCCATGGACCGGCCGGAACTGTTAGTTGCCTGTCTGGTAGGTGACGGTGAGGCCGAAACTGGGCCAGCGGCTGGTGCTTGGCATTTAAATAAGCTAATAGACCCCCGAACTAACGGAGCGGTACTGCCAATTCTGCATTTAAATGGCTATAAAATTTCGGCGCCAACCATTTTTGGGCGTATGAGCGACGAGGAACTAACTTCATTATTTAGCGGTTACGGCTATCAACCACGGATAGTTAGCGGTAACGATTTACATACTCAAATGGAAGCTACCTTAGATTGGGCTCATGCCACAATTCAAGTGATTAAGGGCACCAAGCCCGGCCAACCGGTGCATATGCCCATGATCATTATGCGAACGCTTAAGGGTTGGAGCGGCGTTAAGGAATTGGATGGCTTAAAAATTGAGGGCAACTACGCCTCGCACCAAGTTGTCTTAACTGAAGCCAAGAGCGACCCAAAACAGTTAAAAATGTTAGATCAATGGCTGCGCTCGTACAAAATCGAGGAGCTGTTTACGCGGTCGCACGGTTTTGGCGAGTTTGTAGATGCCATCATGCCAGCCGAAAGTTTACGCATTGGAAACCGGCCATATGCTAATGGCGGAGAGGGTATTTATACCCCGTTAAAGCTTCCGGCTGCCGACAAGTTTGCCGAAGATGCAAGCATTCCGGGTACGGTTGGCTCTAGTAGTATGCGCCGGGCCGGCCTGTATTTAGAAGAAGTCTTTCGCTTAAATCATGCCACCAAAAATTTTCGGATGATGTCACCAGATGAAACTTATTCAAACAAGTTAGATGCGGTTTTTGGTCAAACCAAAAGGGCCTGGGTGTGGCCTAGCGAGTCGTGGGATAAAGATATGGCGCCAGATGGACGGGTAATGGAGATGTTAAGCGAGCATAACTTGCAGGGCTTGGCTCAAGGTTACGTGCTAACCGGTCGACATGCCGTTTTTGCCTCTTATGAGGCCTTTGTGCAGGTAGTGGTAAGTATGATGGACCAGTTTGCCAAGTTTTTAAACCAGTCTATACAGGTGCAGTGGCGCGGGGCCATCCCCTCGCTTAACTACATTTTGACATCCTCGGGTTGGCGCCAAGACCACAATGGCTTTTCACACCAAAACCCCGGCTTTATTGATGACGCCTTGCGACGTCAAGGCGACTTTGTAAACGTATACTTTCCACCCTGCGGCAACTCAACCTTAGTGGTGCTAGAGCACATGCTACAAACCACCCGACAGATTAACATTTTGGTAGCTGGTAAAACCCAAGAGCCACGCTGGTTAACTCCTGATCTAGCTCGTAAACAACTAAAGGCAGGGGTAATGATTTGGGATTTCGCGAGCGATGAGCACCCCGACGTGGTTCTGGCTGGGATCGGCGACTACACCACCAAAGAAATATTGGCAGCAATTGCTCTGGCTAAACAAGAAGTACCGGCTGCGCGCTTGCGCTGCGTCAACGTTAGTTCGCTGACAAGTACCGGCTTGGGCCAAGGCGGCTCAATCTTAAATCGTGAGGAGTTTGAGGCCTGCTTTACCGCCACCAAGCCGGTAATTTGCAACTTTCACGGCTATCCCGAAACCTTTAAAGCAATTCTGTTTAACTACACCCATCACCCAAATCGCTTTGATGTGCGCGGCTATGTAGAAAGTGGCTCGACTACTACCCCGTTTGACATGCATGTGCGTAATCGCACTAGTCGCTACCACATTGCGATCGCCATTTTTGAAAAGTTAGCCGAACAAGAGCGCATGCCCTTTGAAGAGTCGCGCCATTTGGTGTCTAAGTACCAGCAGATGATCGATGAGAACACCGAGTATATAAAAATTAATGGCATCGATATGCCCGGGATCGACGCGTGGCAGTGGCGGGGTTAATTTTAGTTTCTAATCCTGGTAGCGCCAGCTGCAAGTATGCGCTATACCGCGGAGGCGATGAGCAAAGTCTTCTGGAGCTGCATTTTGAAAATGTCGGTAAGCAGGTAGTTTGCAACCTGCGTTCGCCAAGACTTAAAAAAACTATTGGAACCAAGCTTGAAAGCGTTAAACAGGCGGCACGAGTGCTGCCGGCGCTGCTCGAAAAGTATGCGGGAGTGGGCGATGATAAAAGTGTTGATCACATTGGTTTAAGAGTGGTAGCGCCAGGGGACTTTTTTACTCAAGACCATTTGATTACCCAGCACGTTCATGATCAGCTTAAAGCTGCCCATGAGCAAGCCCCATTACATATCGAGGCGACACTTCGCGAGCTCAAAGCTTTGCAGAGTGAGTTTAGAGGGGCGAACTTTTATGGTATTTCTGATAGCGCCTTTCATTTAACTAAAGCCTCGCCGGCCTGGTATTATGGCGTACCCATGGGTCTGGCAAGTGAGGCGGGTATTAAGCGCTATGGCTATCATGGCATTTCGGTTGCCGCAGTGGTGCTTAAACTGCAAGCCGAACATCAACTGGCGTCAAAGTTGGTGGTTTGCCATCTTGGAAGCGGCTCTAGCGTGACGGCACTTCGTGACGGCAAAAGTGTTGATACCAGCATGGGGTACTCACCACTAGAGGGGTTGATCATGGCCACGCGCAGTGGCAGTCTGGATATATCGGCGGCCTTGGCGATTAAGCAGCATTTAAATTTAAGTGACGATGGTTTAGAAAAGTATCTTAGTACCAATTCCGGTTTGTTGGGGCTAACTGGGCTTTCAGCTGACTTACGCGATTTGCTTGATCGCAACCATGCCGGCGAGCCAAAAGCCCGCTTGCAACTAAGCATTTATGTTTACTCTATCCAAAAAATGATCGGTCAGATGGTGGCTGCGCTAGATGGCGTTGATGCTGTGGTATTTACTGGAACTATTGGCGAGCGATCGGCAATCTTACGCCACCATATAATGAACGGTTTAAGCTATCTGGGATTATCGCCAGATGCCAATGCAGCGAAGCCGGTACTTGTGGTTGCAACCGACGAAGCCGGCGAAATAGCCCGTCGGGTTTGGGCGTTGATGAAAAAATAGATAGCCATGAAAAATCACCAAACTGCATCTAAAACCCCAACCGCCGCCGGTTATTTTCCGGAAGCGACATCGATGTTGCGGCTGGTGCATTCTAATAGGATCGTTGGGCTACTATATGGCCAACGCGCTTTATTAATTGGAGGTACCGACCCGCGTAACTATGTTGGGTCAAATGAGCATACGCGCGATCGACACTTACCTTTTAAAAGGCTGGCCCGCACCGCCGAATCGTTTGAAGCGGTCTTTTTTGGTGATAAAGCTACAGCCGATGCATTGCTAAAGCATGTGGCGGAGCTTCATACGCGTGTAAAAGGTGAGTTGATTAAAGAGGTTGGTGGCTATCAGGCCGGCACGCATTACTCGGCTTTTGATCCCAGCATGATGCTATGGACGATAGCCTGCATTGCCGATTCGGCGTTGGTGCTATTTGAGCTGCTGGTGCGCGAGTTAACTGATGATGAAAAAGAACGGCTGTGGCAGGACTATATTTATTTGGGCGAACTGTTCGGTATGCCGCGTTCGGTAGCGCCGCAGACTTACCCAGAGTTTCGGGAGTATTTTAACGGCCGACTGCATGGCGATGAACTGGCACTTACCAAATCGGCCCGCAGGGTGGGCAAGCAAATTTGCTTTAATGTGCCAGTACCGGTTATAGCTTTGCCGCTGCGGGGCATCATGAACATTATTTTACTAGGCGTTTTACCAAAGCCGATCCGCCGAATGTATCACTTAAGATTTGGTCCGCATCAGCGTTTGGGTTTTAAAATAACGACCTTTATTTTGCGAATGAACTATCCAATAACTCCCAACGTTGCCAAAAAGGGCTATGATGACTTTTTTTACAAAGCCGTAATTGGTGCCGAACAAAAGCAGTTCAAAAAAGGTAAAGCCTTAAGTATGCCCGACGATCCATACGGGAAATAGTTTTTATCAATTATCTGGTTAGCCGTCGGTCGGGTATCAGCCAGATTAGTGCCGACATGGCAATTAGCACCAACGAAATTACAGGCTGAAACAGAACAATGATCAAGCTAAGGAGGTAAATCATTTCAGTTATCAAACCTTTTTTGTCTTTACCGATCCTAACCAATAGGTCGCTGCTTGGGTTAGCCTTAATGATTGTACGGGTCAGAATGTAATATGCACTTCCTGCCATAAAACCAATGAATGCGTAAAATGCTACTGGGCCCTGGTGCAAATAGTTTTCATGCTCGCCGACCCAAACGGTAGCAACCGGAACCAAAGAAAGCCAAAATAGCAGATGCATATTGGCCCACATTACACCGGTCGAGATATTTTTTGTGGCTTTAAGTAGGTGGTGATGGTTGTTCCAATAAATGGCGATGACCAAAAAGCTAAACACGTAGGCAACTAGCTTGGGTACAACGGCCTGCCAGTCATTTAAATCATGACCACCGGGGGGTACAATTTCGAGCACCATGATGGTAATGATTATTGCTAGTACGCCGTCGCTGAATGCCTCTAATCTTGATGTATCCATAAAATTCCTATTTATGATTATAACTCAGTAACTAATTAATACTTCAGTGTCGGGAGTTTGGGCACTGATAGCGTAATTTTTGACTACTGCCGGTATGAAAGCTGAATGCCCGCCGGTAATAGTTAGTTCAACATCGCCAGCTGAAAGTTTAATCCGACCATTTTTAACGAATACGTGGTTAAACTGATCAATATTGCGAGTATATATGGCTTTGGAATCGTGGAAGTTAAGACGGTCGAGGCCATAATAGGAGCTGTTCATTAGCTGGTCGAGAGTATAATCGCTGCCGGTAATAATTTGCTGTGGTTGGCGCAGGTAGGTTTTTGGTTCGTTAGCAGCAGGTGAGCGATCAATAATATCGAAATAATCTTTAATGTGCAGATCTCGCGTGGATCCGTCTGGCCCCATTTGCCCCTTATCAAAGCTTCGCAGAGTTGAAACATCATCCATAGCCTCTAACTGTAGCTCATATAAAACATTTCCCAGTGGCGCCGCTTGGTCGTCTTCCTCCCAGGAATGATGAACTCCACCGGCGGTTAAATCTAGTAACTGGTTCTTGGGTACATGAACCAAGTTTACGTGTTGATGGGGGTTGGTTGCGTTGAGGTGTTCATTAACTTCTTTCAGTGCTTTGGCATGGCTTATTTCATTGCATGCCAGCCTGTGCCCGATAGATCTAATGTCCTGATCTAGTTGGTAGGTTGCGCTTTCGTAGGCTTGCCAGTCGATATTCTGCTTAACTCCCAGCGTGGCAATGCCGGGTTCAAAAAAGTACCATGACTCGGGTTTAGGAGTCCATCGGGGGTGAGATTCACCGTCTTTTAGGTGTAGCTGGAATGAATTTCCCCTAGCTTGAGTAAACTTAATTAATAGTTGCATCTGGTTGCCAGTGCGTTTGGCAATGGTTTTGCCAAGTACTTCAGTCGGCGATATCGCTAATAGGTCGGCTAATGAAACGGTTTTTGAAACCTTTGTCGGGAGTTGCACGGCGTCTCGATCGGTTAGTTCGCCGATAAAATTTAAGTCCCTAGAGTCCTTAGCCAGCGACAGGTTGCTGCCAGAAAATAGCTCATAGGACTGTCCAATCTTACGATTAGCCAGTAGCGGACGACTGTGCCAGCCCTTGGCTGTGGCTATGTAGCTGCCACCCCAAGTAGGCTGTTCAATTAGTTTTGGGATTACCAAGTATGGTCGGGAATGGTCTGCAGATTTAGGGGTGGCCACGCGGCTCCTTGGTTGATTGAGTATTAAATTATTCAATAAATATTATAACTTACTGGGTAACTGCTTATGCTTTGGTATGATTACGCTATGAGTAAAAGTGCCAAGAATCGCATAATAGATGAAATCGGCTGGATTGGAGCGTTTGCAATATTGCTCGCTTACGGTTTAACAACTTTTAATGCGATTTCGGTTGATAGTGCTTGGTATCACTTTTTGAATTTAGTCGGCGCCATTGGCATTATCGTTTTGGCCAATGCCCGCCATACCGGTCAGACCCTAGTATTAGAATCAATTCGCGGCGTAATGGCTGTTGGGGCCCTGACCTTTTTATGGCTTCATTCAGTCCTGTAGGCTAACTCTGCTTCACTAATCATTATGAGTATTATCTAGTCTAATCTGTATTGTTTATGTTAAGAAAAAAGCGCGATAGGCGTTTTTTATTTACTTAACAGTTTATAAAAAGTGGCATAGTAAAGGAATAATTAATCTTCAATCTGTATTATCGCAATATGAACAGCTCATGTGGGAGGCAATAGAATAACAAGGAAAGAATTTAATAAATATTTAACAATGGGCTGCCACAATAACATTAAGGAAAGGCAATCATGAGAATTTTACTCATTGAAGATGATAAATATGTGAGCTCCGCATTAAAAAGAGGGCTTAGAAACAGCTATATAATTGACGCCGCGGCAACAGCGGAAGAAGGTTATAGCTACCTAGATACTAGTGAGTACGATGTAATTTTACTGGACCTTGACCTGCCAGATAAGCCAGGCAAATCAGTTTGTAAAGACTTACGATCAAATGGTAACTCAACTCCAATCCTTATATTAACGGGCATGGTCGAGATTGATGAAAAGGTTTCACTATTAGATTTGGGTGCGGATGATTACCTAACAAAACCATTCAGCCTTGAAGAGTTGAAGGCTAGAATTCGAGCCCTTCTAAGACGCGAAAGTGCTAACATAACCTCCAGCGAAATATCAGTTGGAGGCTTAATCTTGGATTCGGCTAACCGTACCTGCTCAAGAGATGGCATCGAGCTAAGTTTAAGGCGCAAAGAGTTTGATTTACTAGAGTATCTGATGCTTAATAACGGCAAGTCTTTAACCCGGCAGATGATATTAGATCACGTATGGGATATGAATGATAATCTTTGGACCAATGCAATCGATGTACACATCAAATACTTGCGAGACAAAGTTGATCGACCTTTTGAAATCAAGTTAATTCAAACCATACATGGTATTGGCTATAAGTTAGATCCTAATGTTAGAGCCAATAACACTAAACAACTGGTGGCATGAGCCGGATTGTATGAGTATCAAAAATGTTCGATGTCATCACATTTGGAGTAACTCTGATATTTATCACGCTGACGGCTTGGTTAATCTATATAAAGGTAGATCCCTTGCTTAAAGCCTATTTGATCGTAGATAAAGAGATTCACATTTATGCTGAGTTTGGCCGATTAACTTCGGGCCTAGTCCATGATATTGCTAATCCATTGGTGGCCTTATCGGCAAATATCGAGAGTTTGGAAGATAAGGTGAAGAGCGCCGAATTAACAGAAGCCAAAATGTCATTAAAGTGCATCGAAAGATACGTTGGAGCCTTAAGGATTCAACTTCAAGGTAAAAGTGACCAACAGTTTTTTGAAGTCGAACAAGAGATTAAGCGAGTCGTAGAAGTACTCGGGTATAAGGCACGGCATAGTGGTGTTGTAATCCAGAGTAATGGTGACGGTGTAAGACTTTTCGGAGATCCGGTTAAGTTTAACAAAGTAGTAGCAAACTTGATCGCCAATGCAATTGACGCATACCCAGCTAGCGGCACTAAGCCAAGGGTTGTTATGGTCGCAACTGAAACTAAGGACCAACATCTTTTTATCAAAATAACCGATAGCGCTGGAGGAGTTCCAATAAGTTCGCGCAAAACCATATTTGAGCCATTTTGTTCAGCTAGAAAACAGGGTTGCGGAATTGGCATAGGATTAACAATGGCAAAAAACTATATTGAAAATGATTTCTCTGGAGAAATAAAACTTGATTATAGTCAAAAGGGCAAAACAACTTTTGAATTAAAGTTGCCCCTATCTAAATTGGAAATTTCTACTTAAGGGCTTTGTCGACAGCGGCTTTAAGCGTAGCGTAATCGAAGGCGGTTTGTTGCTCGCCATTTATGTAAATAGTGGGTGTGCCCTGAATTTGCAGGCTATTACCATCGGCCTGGTCGGCTTCAATGCGGCTTTTATGAGTTTTCTCGCTTAGATCTTTTTTGAACTTGTCTATGTCTAAGCCTATTTCAGCCGCGTAGCTAACTAGCGTATCGGTGGGGTCGGGTAACTCGCTCCACTTAGCCTGGTTGGAATACAACTTGTCATGCATCTCAAAATATTTGCCCTGGCTACCAGCAGACTCGGCCGCTTCGGCTCCAATCATGGCATTTTTGTGGATTGTAGTAAGGGGGAAGTGACGGAACACAAAGGTTATTTTGCCATCGTACTCGGTTTGCAGCTTCTGAATGGTAGGGAAGGCGACGCCGCAACTGGGGCACTGGTAGTCACCAAACTCTACTAATGTAACGGGGCCACTGCCCTGTTTGTGGCTATCGGCCTTAACTAGTTTGGACTGATCAACGCTGGTGGTAGGAGTGCTAGATCCGCCGCCAAGCGAGAATAAGGCAATCATGCCTCCTACAATTACTACTAGAATGGCAATTAAAATTTTGGCTTCGCGACTCATTTAGAACTACTCCTCCACTCAACTATTAGGGCTGCAATAATAATACTAAAGGCGGTTAGCCCCATAAACGGAATTGTAATGAACCCGAGTAGGTGCACTTGAACAGTGGTGCAGGAGATTCCCTGAACGCAGGGCGCCAACTTGTCGGGGATAATGTGCCACTGCAGCAGGCTGTGGTAAAAGCTGATTACCCAACCGATGGTAGCAAGCGGCAGAGCATATTGGTATATTTTTTGGTCTCGTCGCAAAATACCAACAGCCATAATGATGACTAGTGGGTACATAGCGATGCGTTGGTACCAACACAGAACGCAGGGCGGCAGGTGAAGGATTTCGCTCAAAAATAGGCTGCCAACGGTGGCAATAGAGGCCTGGGCGAAGGCGATATAGCGGCTGTATACTTGCAGAACTGCTGGTTGCATAACCACCATAATAGCATTTTTAACTGAGAATTGGCTGGCCCAAAGGCTAATTAATCAGATAAAACAGTGAATTGCTTATGGTTGGGGCAGTGGCTAGAATAGGTATATGAATTTAGTTCGAAGTTGGCGGTTGGGCTGGCCGTTGGTATTTTTATCAGCCTTTATTCCAATTGTGATGTGGGCGACTATGTACCCGTTGAGCGAGCGCTTTGGCAATCTTGTTTTAGCTCTTGGGAGTATTGGGCGATTATCAGGGATTGTGGCAGCAGTACTGTTTTGTCAAAACATGATTTTGGCCACGCGTATACCGGTTTTTGAGGACTTGTTTGGTGGGTTAAATAAGGTGTATATTGCTCACCACTTGTTGGGTGGGTTAGCTTTATGTGTATTGCTAATGCACCCCATAACCTTGGCTTTACGCTTAACTCCAACCTCACTTCGTGCTGGTTCGGATTTATTGATTCCCTTTGTAGCCAACTTTGCCACTACGCTTGGCATCCTGGCACTTTGGATTTTTATTGGCCTAATGGTGGTGACTTTCTATATTTCGCTACCCTATCGTATCTGGTTAATTACCCACAAGTTTCTTGGGGTGGTTTTGTTGTTAATGGTGCTTCATATCGCATTGGTTTCTAGTGACACCAACTCAAATCCTTCGCTAAGACTATATTTGTATGCCATGTTGGCTCTTGCAGCCGCAGCCTTTGTTTACCGCACACTATTGCCGCGGTTTTTTGTACGCCACTATAACTACGAGGTAGCCAACGTGGCCGAACCAACCAAGGGAGTGGTGACATTAACGATGGTACCTAAAGGTCGGCGTATTGATTTTAAGGCTGGTCAGTTTGTGTTTGTAAGCTTCCGTTCAGAGGGTTTATCGCATGAGTGGCATCCGTTTTCGATCTCTTCAAATAGTAACGCCGAAGGCTTAGCCATAACCGTCAAAAGCCTGGGGAGCTACACCAAAACGCTGGTTTCGATTGCCAACAATCTTGCTGGGCAAGAGGTGATGATAGAGGGCGCTTACGGTCGTTTTTCTTTTAAAAACTTTCATTCAAAGCGCCAAATATGGATTGCCGGAGGCATTGGCATTACTCCATTTTTAAGCATGGCTAGCGATGTCGGCAGTGATTATAAGGTCGACCTTTACTATAGTGTAAAGAGCCAGGCTGAATTAATTGATTGGGACTACTTATCTGGTTTGGTAACTAAAAGCAATGGTGCGCTGAGAGTTATTCCAATCATCGCAGACGAGGTGGGCTTTTTAGACGCTGCCAAGATTAGCGAGCATTCAGGTGACATTAGCAATGCCGAAGTATTATTGTGCGGACCGCCACCAATGATGGCCGCCATGAAGGGTCAAATTTCCAAAATGGGAATAAAAAAGAGTAAAATTCATTCAGAAGAGTTTGCAATGTCATGAAGTTAAAAACCCTAGTCGCAATTTGTTTAATAAGTTTTACCGGTAGCATGTTAACGGTAATTGTCGCTGGTGCGTTAGCGCCCAAAGGTGCAAATGGCCCTCTGCTCGGGGCGGTGGGGGTTGCGAACACCCCAGTCAACGGCGTTACAACTGGCGATGGTAGTTCAGCTGGGGGATCAACCGGCGGCGGAGGCTCTAGTGCACCAGCGCCGACACCAAGCCCAACTACGCCTCCAGGCACTAGCCCAAGCTCCGGCACAAAAACTAGCCCCTCACCGGCACCAGCGCCGACTCCAACACCTTCGCCAACACCACCCCCAACTTCGCCACCCCCTCCACCGCCGGCGCCAAGCTGCGGCCAGGCCGGCGGCACTTGTTCGGCCGCCCAAATTGCCACGCACAATACCCAATCAAACTGCTGGGTGATTTATTCATCTAAGTACTACAACATTAGTAGTTATGTTACTGGGGGCAGTCACCCGGGTGGTCAAAGCGTGTTTAACAGCGCATCTTGTGGCCATAACATTACAAGCTACCTTAACGGCTCGGCGGCTACTGGCGGCCAGCAGCACGCTCATAGCTCAGCCGCCTATAGTATTTTGAACAGTTATTACATAGGGCCGGCAAACTAATGAAACACCCTAAAGAGCCACAGCACAAAATCAAAAAGGTTGGGGCACGAAGCCCGCGCAGTCATCGCCATATTCATAAAGGGGTTAGTTGGACGCTAGTAGTTTTATGGCTAATTTCGGGTGCGATGGTTGGCTTGTTGGCACTAAGACTGGCAGGTGGAAGGGTTCAAGCACCGGCGGCAACGGTTTCGGTGCAGCCGGCACCGATAGATTGGCTCATCAAAAATTCTACCGAACTAACTACCGGTCATGGGCCGTTGGCCCCACCAGATGGTTATAAGTTTTTGGTGGTAGATTTAGAGCTGGTTAACCATTCAAGATATACCTATGACTTCGCACCGGTTAATCAAACTTTTGTTCAAGGATCTAGTGGCAAGATATTTCAAATGTCGCCAGCGGAAATTCCTAACCCAATAAACGCCGGACCGATTAAAAGCGGACAGACGGTTTCGGGGCAGCTGAGCTACTTGGTGCCTGCAAACGAAAAACGGTTTAGCTTTGTCTTTTTAGATACCTTAAGAGGGGTTGATCAACATACGCAGATTGATCTGCCTTAACTTAACGCCACGGTTGCAGCAAAAGTAAATCGGGCGTATAAATAACAGATTATGAACGCCGTTATTGCCGGTTTGCTGGCCTTTATTTCAACCCTCGCCGGAGGCCTGTTTGCCCTGCGTTACCGTAGGTATTTGCGACAGATTTTGGGGCTAACGGCTGGGGTAGTACTTGGGGTAGTGGCGTTTGATATTATTCCGGAATTAGTGAGCATTACCGGTGAGAGTGGCCAAACCTTAACCGCTCCAATGGTTGCATTACTGGCCGGCTTTTTAGTGTTTCATGCTTTCGAAAAATCGGTCTCGGCCCATCACGCCCATGAGGCCGAAGATGACCACCACCACCCTGTGCCAATAGTAGGCGTGGCAGCGGCGACTGGGCTAATTGCGCACTCGTTTTTAGATGGTGTGGCCATCGGTGTTGGTTTTCAGGCCAGCGCGGCGGTGGGGTTGGCGGTGGCTCTGGCAGTAGTGGCGCACGATTTTTCGGATGGTTTAAATACGGTCAGCCTTATGCTGGCACATGGCAATCAAACACGGCGTACAATTGTCATGCTTCTGGCCGGCGCAATCGCTCCGGTAGTTGGTGCGCTAGTTGGAACTTTGGTTAACTTTAATCAGTCAGAACTGGCAATTGCGATTGGTTTGCTGGGCGGATTTCTGCTTTATATCGGTACCAGCAGCGTGTTGCCAGAGGCTCATCGTGAACGTTGGTCGTGGCCAATTTTTGGTTTAACGGTTGTAGGTGCGGCAAGTGTTTACGCGGTTTCGCGAGCACTTGGCTAATGACGGCCTGATACAATAGCGCTATGTTTTTAGTGCTTATTTCGATTGCACTTATCGCTTTGGCGGCGTTGTTTTCGGGCTTAAATTTGGGCTTAATGAGTCTAGACACCTTTGAACTTAGGCGTAAGGCAGCACTTGGCGACGCAAATGCCAAAAAGGTGTTTCAAATTCGTTCTCGCGGCAACCTACTTTTGGTAACTTTACTAACCGGTAATGTGGCAGTTATCTCGACACTGTCAATTGTGTTGGACTCGGTTTATCACGGCATTATTGCCGGCATTTTAACTACAGCTTTGATTACGGTTTTTGGTGAGATTTTGCCCCAGGCGATTATTGCTCGCTACGCCCTGCAAATTGGCGCTCGCTTTACCGATGTTGTGCAAGTAATAATGTGGATTTTTTATCCAGTTTGCGCACCAATTGCGTGGATGCTCGATCGCATGCTGGGCGACGAACTTCCTACGGTATATTCTAAACGCGAGCTGACCAAGATTATCGAGGAGCACCGTTTTCATGCCGAAAGCGAGATTGATCAAGACGAGGTGCGGATTGCCCGTGGAGCGCTTAGCTTTGGTGATCGCAAAATTAAAGAGGTGATGACGCCGCGCAGTGTGGCCACCTTAATTTCGGCCGATCAAAGGCTAGATAAGGCTACTTTGGCCAACTTAAAAAAGACTGGGTTTTCAAGGATTCCCGTTCATCGCGATGCCGCCGAGCGCGATATTGCCGGCATGCTGTTTATGAAGGATTTGGTGGGGCAGAATGTTGAGCGTAAAACCGCCGGGCAGTTAGCGCGTTCTAAGGTTTACTTTGTTAATTTAGAGGACAATTTGGATGAAACCTTGAATGCTTTCTTAAAAACCCGCAATCACCTATTTGTGGTGATAGATGAGTTTACCGAGGTTCAGGGGATTGTCACGATTGAGGACGTTCTCGAAGAGATTATTGATCGCGAGATTGCAGACGAGTTTGATCGCTTTGATGATATGCGTAAGGTGGCCAGGCGACAAAAACGGCCGCTAGCAACCACTACGGCCAAATCTATAACTAAAGACTAGTCACTCCCGTTATATAGCTGTTATAATTTAGCGTAAGAACTATAGGAGTGCGCACCTTGAGGTGAGGCTTATTTCGCACAAACAGATGAAGGTAACTATGACTCAAGGTATTGGCCGCAGGCTGGCTAATAGCCTAGCTCTACTTGTGCTGGTGCTTGCACTGTCGCCAAGTGTAACAGCGGCGGCTATTAGCCAGGGCTACCGATCAGACACTACGCTTTCGGCGGGTAGCTTGGTGGCTTTAAAAGATGGCGAAAAGGGCAAAGCAATTTTGGCTGACACCAGTAACTCGGCCGGACTAATTGGTGTAGTGGTTGGTACTACCGAAGCAAACCTAGCAGTTAGCAGCCCTGGTGATCTTTTTCAGGTTTCAACCAGCGGTCAGGCCGAGGCTTTTGTAAGCGACCTAAATGGTGAGGTTAAGGCCGGCGATATCATTGCGCCCTCACCTATTTCTGGAGTTGGGATGAAGGCCAACGAGTCGGGCAAGGTGGTTGGTACGGCCCAGTCTGATGCTAAATATGGTTCCAAAACGGTTGAAGTAAAGAGCAGCGACGGTAGCACCAAAACCGCTAAACTGGGCACGGTGGCCGCCAATTTACAGGTTACATACTACGTTGCACCGGTGCAAAAAACCTATGTTCCGCAGTTTTTACAGCTGTTTGCAAACCAGCTGGCCGGCAAGCAAGTTTCGCTGGTGCGGATTATTTTGAGTGCAGTGATTTTGATAGGCTCTTTGATAGCGGTTGGAGTTTTGCTGTTTTCGGCGGTGCGCAGTACGATGGTATCAATCGGTCGAAATCCCTTGGCGCAGTCGAGCATATATCGCGGGCTGTGGCAGGTGATTGCAATAAGTATCCTAGTTTTAGGGCTGGCCATGAGTGCAGCATTTTTGGTGTTAACGAGGTAGGGTGAAATGACAACCATTCAAATTATTTTGGTAGTCGGAGGGGTGCTCGTTGGAGCAATCCTACTGGCACTGATGCTTAGCCGGCGGCCAACTGAAGTTGTTGAACAAGATAAGGCCGAGGCTGTTCAGCAGCAGGCGCCGCTGCCAGAAATACCTCATATTACCGAAGCCGAACTGGCGCGCCTGCAAACTAGCACTCAAGAGGCCTACCGCCAAGCCGTTGCTGCAGCCGCCAAAGGTTTTCACCAAGATTTGGCGACAACTTCGACTCAATTAAACAAACTGATAGTTAACTTAACCACCGATGTGGTAGAGCGTGAGCTTGAAGATTACCGGGTTAGTTTAGCTAATGCTCGCGAACAGGCCATAGCGGCGTTGCGCAAAATGGAATCCACCGTCGAGCAAAAGCAGACCGAGCTAGAGGGCGATATGGACGCCGAAATGGTTAAGCGTCGGCAGTATTTAATGGACCAGCTTGATAAAAAGTTGGGTGCCGCCGTGGCCGCCTATATTGTAGAGAGTTTGGGTATAGATGCCGATTTAGGTGCGCAGCGCAGCTACTTACTGGCCAACTTAGAGCGCCATCGTGATGAGTTAAAGCGAGAGATTACAAGTGGCACTGCTTCCAAGTAGCATCTATTCGCCAGATCACCTGCGCTTTTGCATTGATGAGTTAAAGGCCTATGCCGACGCGCTTGATCAGCGCCAGCGCGGTTCAAATGCAGTTGTACCAGAGCTTTCGGTTGAGTCGACCGACCTGTTTGTAGAAATTAAGGGAGCCGATAGCAGCCGGGCCGATGTTGTTAATGCGCTGGTGAGCGAGATGGAGCATCACCTGGCGGCTGCCCCCAGCGTTAGTCTTACCTTAGCGGCAACAGCACCCCACACCATGAAGCGGGAGCTGGTTAGCTGGCTCAGAAAGAACACCTCCCCCGAAGTGATGGTGGAGTTTTTAGTTAGCCCCGATATTGGTGGCGGTATGATTATGCGTACCACCAACAAGGTGTTTGACTGGTCGTTTCGAACCAGGTTACTAAAAGAACCGGTGCGGTTTACGCGGGTGCTAGAACGTGTTTGATAACCAAGCTTTTAGCAAGTTAATCGCCGACGGCCGTCCCAGCGGCGAGGTTGTAAGCACCAACTCACTTTTAATTAAGGTTCGCGGGCTAGAGGGCGTGAGCATTAACTCGCTAGTCCGTTTTGAAAATGGCGATCAAGGATTAGTGCGGGCGGTTAGTGACCAGCTGGTCGAAGTCTTAGCACTTTCAACCAACCGGTTGCGATTGGGAATGCTGGCGGTTTTAGACCAGCAGGTTTACCAAACCGGAGTAGGCGAGGGCTTGGTTGGGCGAATTATTAATGTGCTGGGTGAACCGCTTGATGGGGAGGGTCCGGTTGCGATCAGTGGCTATAACGATGTGTTTGCTCCGGCACCAGGAATTATTGAGCGCGACATGTTAAGCGACCAACTGGTTACTGGTGTGTCGATTGTAGATTCGCTGTTTCCGTTTGTATTGGGGCAGCGCTTGGCCATATTGGGAGACAATAAAACCGGTAAAAGTACTTTTTTACGCCAGCTAACCACCTACCAAACCAATGCCGGCCAGATTGTGGTTTACGTACTAATTGCTAAGCGGCAGGTGGATATTGATACGCTGGTGGCCAGCTTTAGGGCTACCGGCGCCATGAAAAACACCATTATGGTGGTAGCCAGTACCTTTGAAGCCCTAAGCCTGTCATTTTTGGCGCCGTATGTGGCCTGCGCAATTGGTGAGCACTTTTGGCGGGACGGCAAAAACGTCATTATGATTTATGACGATTTAAGCAATCACGCCAAGGCCCATCGCGAACTTAGCCTACTGGCCGAAGTTAGCCCCGGTCGCGACTCTTACCCCGGCGACATGTTTTATGCCCACTCTTCGCTACTTGAACGAGCCGGCAAACTGGCCAGCAGTGGTGGCACCTTAACGGCGCTACCAGTGGTACTAACACCAAACGATGACATTACCGCTTACTTGCCCACTAGCGTAATGAGTATCACCGACGGGCAGATTATATTCGACCAAAATAGCTTTAGGCGCGGGATTAGACCAGCTGTAAACGTGGGCCTAAGCGTTTCGCGTGTGGGTGGCCGAGTGCAGCACAACCAGTGGAAGATACTATCTGGGCTGCTGTTTAAAAAGTTGGCCGATTTTCGCCAGGCCTCAGAGTTTTCGCAGTTCGGATCAGAGCTTGCGCCCCAAACTCAGGCTGATTTGGCATTGGGTAAAGCCATATATGATATTTATAAACAACCACCAAGCGAGTTATACGACCTAAATACGCAGTACTTAATGCTGGCAACGGTAATGGCCGGCGAGGGGCGGGCATCACTTAATATCCCTATGCTTAAAAAGCAGGCGGCCGAAAAATCGGCCCAACTCGCCGAAAACGCCGATCCCAACCCAGTGGTTCAACAACTTCTGGCAGCCTCGGCCGTGCAGGTGCGGGCATGAAGCGAGCCCTATACGTTCAGCGAGAGGTAGACCAAGTTGGTACTATCGAAAGTATGACCGGAGTGTTCGAGGCGATTGCTAGTATCCATATCGCTCAAATAAAAGATAAGGTTCTTAGTTCTACGGCTTTCTTTAATGAACTTTGGAGTATGTACAGCCAGCTGCGGATTGATAAAAATGATTTTGTGCGCCACCGCAAGCCAACCATCACCAACCGCGAAGCATTAGTACTAGTAACCAGTGAGGGTGGGTTAATCGGGGATATTGACGATCGAATTGTGGCGGCCATGTTGCGCCATCCCAATTTGCAGACCACCGATATTTACCTAGTGGGCGCCCATGGCGCCGGTCTGTTGGCGCGCCGCGGTATTAAAGCTAAGAAGGCCTTTCCGCTCCCAGATACCGATCGTGATATCGATGTATCAGAACTAGCCAAGCAGATCAACCAATACCCCAAGGCCACGGTTTACTACCAAACCTACGTGTCGCTTTTGCGCCAAGAGGTGGCTCGAATTGATTTGTTTTCGGCGGTTAACTCGCTAGGCAGAAATCAAAAACAAAAGGGGGAAGTAATTTCTAGCCGCGACTATATCTTTGAGCCATCATTAACTGAGATAATCACCTACATGGAGTCGGTGATGGTCGAAATTGCCTTGGGTCAGATTGTACTGGAGTCAAAATTGGCCCAGTATGCCAGCCGCTTTAACGCTATGAGCACCGCCAAAACCAAAGCCAAAGAAATGGGGCATGATTTGAGGTTAGAACTAAACCGGGCCAAACGCGGACAATCAGATGAGCGCATAAAAGAGGTTCTTTCGGGCATGAAAGTGATGGCGAGGGCGAAACATGGCTAAGCCAGTAACAGATTTAATGGTTAAGGCTAAGGCCAAAAAGCCGGCCGCACATGCCGAACAGGTATCACAAGTATCAGCAGTGGCGACCGACAGCTTAAAGGGCAAGCGTTACGGCATTATTAAGGCCATTAATAACCTAACGATCGAAGTGGTGTGGTTGGGCGAGGCTCCGCTTGCACGTGAACTGTTGCAACTAGAAGGCGAACCATCGGTGCTAATGGAAGTGCGCTCGTTTAATGCCCAATCGCACGCCGTCTGCATTAACCTTTCGACCAGCCCCAAAATTGTGCGCGGCGCCAAGGTGTTTGCCACCGGGGGCACAATTGCTGTACCGGTGGGCGTTAACACCATGGGCCGGTTCTTTAACGCCTTGGGTCAACCAATCGATAATTTAAGCCCACTAGTTGATGTTGAGTACCGCTCGATTTATGCCAGCACGCCGCCCAAGCAGCTTAACCAGTTGTCTAAACCGCAAGTACTGGAAACCGGTATTAAGGTTATCGATTTCTTTACGCCTTTTGTGAAAGGTCGCAAAATTGGCATCGTTGGTGGCGCCGGAGTTGGTAAGACCGTCTTGATGATGGAGCTGATTCACAACGTGGCTCGCGACGGCAAAAGCCTAAGCTTTTTTACCGGTATTGGTGAGCGTATTCGTGAAGGACACGAACTTTACATGACGCTAAAAGAGCGCAAGCTGCTCGAAAAATCAGTAATGTTTTTTGGGCAGATGAATGAGAGTGCGGCTTTGCGGGCAACCGTAGGCATGTCGGCTGCGACCTCGGCCGAGTACTTTCGCGACGCCGAAAAACGCGACATTCTGTTTTTTGTCGACAATATTTATCGCCACATTCAAGCCGGTAATGAGCTTTCAACCAGCATTGGCCAGATCCCCAGCGAGGGCGGCTATCAAGCCACATTGTTCAGTGATTTAAAGCAGCTCGAAGACCGACTGTACTCGAACGAAAACGGCTCAATTACCAGCGTACAAACTATTTACATCCCGGCCGACGACTTAAGTGACCCAGCGGTGCAAGAAATCCAGCAACAGCTTGATAGCGTAATTGTTTTAAGCCGTAGCGTGGCCGAAAGCGGCATTCGCCCGGCAGTCGACCTTATTCGCACCACCAGTTCGCTGCTTACACCCGAAGTGGTTGGCGACCGTCACTACATTTTGGCCGAAACCGTGCAGGCGATCATGCAAAAGTACGACAGTCTTAAAAACATTATCGCCATTATTGGCGAAAACGAGCTTTCGCCGACCGACCGAACCGAGTACGAAAAGGCCAAACGGCTGATTCAGTTCTTTCACCAAAACTTTTATGTGTCAGAGGAGCTTACCGGCAAGAAAGGGGAGTTCTTTAGCTTAAGCGACACCCTAACCGGCCTTGAGGAGATTTTGATTTAATGGCAACCACCGCCAATGTTAAAGCTAAATTAAACGTTAAGGTGTTTTCGCCCTACCAAGTTTTTTATCAGGGGGCGGCGGTTAGCGTGTCGGGCGTTAACAAAACCGGTAGTTTTGATGTGTTGGTTGATCACAGCAACTTTTTTTCGCTGCTGCCAAAGGGGATCGTAAAGGTAAATACCGGCTACGAAACGGTTGATATCGAAATTAACACCGGATTTATTAAAGTTTCTAAAAACATAATCACTCTTTTCGCCAACGTTTAATAAAAAGTTAATGAATTAACGGGTTGCGCCAGGTAAGCATAACCGGTAAAATTGTAAGCACGTCGGAGTGTATAAAAAGACGCAAACCAACAGATAAAAAAGGGTATTTGTGGATCCTTCCAACCCCAATGCTGCAGTAGGATCAAATGTTTCCGCGCCTAATCTTGGTGATTTAGGTGGGGATTCTGGCGTTCAAAACCAATCTTCGGTAAACCCTTCAATGAACTTATTATCGACCGACCCGGGAGGCGCGGCTCAGATTGTATCGGGTGCGCCCATCCCATTGCCCGTAACCCCGGTTGCCACTCCCGAGCTTGAGCCGCTGATTAATGAAACTCTAGAGACTCAGCCGGTTGCAACTGAGGCGCCTTTACCAGAACCGGTTCCGGCACCAGTAGGGGAAGCACCGGTTGTAGAATCAATGCCAGTCGACATTGCCGCCAATCTGCCAATTGTTGAAGCCGTTGAACATCTGCCATCAACAACTATGCCAACATCGACCGGCCCAATCCCATTTCAAACGCCATTGCAGGGGCAAGTAATTGACACCACAGGTGGAATGCCTCCAAACGAAGAGCCGCCCGTAGGCGACAAAACTCCAATTTGGCGCCACTGGTGGACGAGTGGAGTAGCATTACTGATTCTGCTAGTTGGCCTGGGTGCCTTTGGTTTTAGTCAGCTTGGTAACAGCGTCGATAAAACTGCTTCCAACTCCAATCCTTCGAAGCAGGCTACAGACACAGGGAACTACACCGTTACCAGCACTTCACTAAGCGAGATTGCCAAAGAGGGTCTAACGATTGATGCCGGTAGCCAGCTGTCGATCAACGGTCAGTTGCGGATTAATGATTCGGCGGTAATTGCGGCGACCGACCCGCCAACTAACCCCCAACTTGGCCAGTTATGGCTAAGTAAGGCCAACAACGTACTGTACTACTACAACGGAACCCAGTTTGTGCCAACCTCCACTAGTATTGGTGGCGTGGCTGGAACGCTAGCAACCGGCGGTGGAATAAGTTTGGTTAACAGTACTTTGATAAACACAGGCGTACTTACCATTCAGGGGCAGGGTGGCAACGTCGATTTTCAGAGTGGCGGCGGCATTTCAATCAACGGCACCACCATTTCGACCCAAACGCTACCAGCTAACCAGCTTTTGCTTGGCACTGGTGGCAGTGGTTTTGGGGTGGTTGCAGCACCAGTAAGCGCAGGACTGTGTTTGGTTTCAACCGTTGGGGCACCTGTGTTTGGAAGTTGTACTGGCACTACTAACGTAACCAGTTTGAATTCGCTCTCAGGCGGGCTAACGATTGCTGGCGGTGCAAATGTAACCGTAACCGACAATGGTTCAAACACCATTACCATTGCGACTACCGCAGGCGGCAACGTTTCCGGCACCGGCACCGCCGGCTCCTTAGCTTACTTTGATGCTAACGGTTCACACATTGCAGATTCTGCCTTACTTCAAACTGGTACGGGTCCAACCTCTTTGCTTACGGCCGCCGGCAACTTAACCGTTAGCGGTGCTACCGGCATCACTGGCATTGGCGCAAACATTACAAACTTAAACGCAGCCAACATTTCTACTGGCACGCTAGCCGTTGCCCGAGGTGGTACCGGTGTCGGAACATTAACTCAATTCGGTGTAGTCATCGGTAATGGCACCGGAGCACTAAATGTAAGTTCTGTCGGTGCTGCCGGGGAGTGCTTTATTGCCAACAACGCCACAGCCCCAACCTTCCAAACCTGTCCAGTGGGCGGCAACGTTAGTGGCAGTGGCAGCCATGTCGCCGGCACCCTCGCGTTGTTTACCGGTACCGGCCAGGGAATCGCCGATTCGGTATTGGTGCAAAGTGGTTTGGTTGGTAGTGAGGTCGTTACTGCTAGCGGGGAGGTTTTAGTAAAGAAGACCTCTGCCAATGCTCTTAAAGTTCAGAACACTGGGGGAACCGCCGACCTCTTTACCGTCGATACGACCAACTCTCGAGTGCTGGTAAACCAGTCGGCTACCACAATCACTGATGTAGCGCTACAAGTAAAGGGTGGTTTTCAGGTAACGGCCGCGGTGAGCGGCATTCCCTTGGCCAACATTGCTCACGACGGCACAATTTACTACGATCCCAACGGGGGAGGTGCGGGAATTGGTAAGTTCCAGATTATTGAGGGCGGCACCGCCAAAACGCTGTGCAACACCACCAACCAAGGTTGCGGCGCGGGAACAAATGCCATTACTCTGCAGGGTGCCTACGACAACGGCAACGGCACCATCACGACCGACACAACCGCTCAAAAAGATGTTGCCATCACCCTTACTCATACCCTTACTATTCCCGACTCTAACTTTTTAGTAAACGTCGCTAGCGGTTCAACCGGCAAGTTTGCGGTTCAAAACGCGGGGGTAGATCTCCTGCGTATCGATTCAAATGGTGTGGCGCTGGGGGTCGCTGGACCGGCCGGCAGTACGGGGTCACTCATCTTTAAGAACGCCACCAACACCAACACCACCACACTGTCTAGCGGCGCGGCCGCGAGTAGCTTAACCCTCACGCTGCCCACCACGGTTGGTAACAACCTAGAGTGTCTGAAAACCAACGGTTCCGGTGTGCTGAGCTTTGGCACCTGTGTATCTGGCGGATCCGGAGGGGGCATTACCGGCACCGGATCCAATGGCAAGATCGCCAAATTCACCGGAACCCAAACTCTGGCCGACTCTATTTTAACCGAGTCAGGCGCCAACCTCAGCGTTGGTGGAACCTTAAATGTGACCGGGGCCAGCAGCCTAACCCTGGGTACGGCCGGACCGGCCGGCAACACCGGTGCCATCCTGTTTAACAACGCCACTAATGGCAATGTGGTCACGCTCCAAAGCGGCGTTACTAGCACCGGCTACAGTTTAACGCTCCCCACCGCCGCCGGTACCAATGGCCAGTGTTTATCGACCAACGGTAGTGGTCAACTAGCCTTCACCACCTGTCTTTCGGGCAGTGGTGGTGGTGGTGGTGTCACCGACATAAATACGGCTTCGGGAAGCATTACGCTTCAGGGAACAGCCAACCAGATTACGGTTACTCAATCACCGGCTGGAACCTTCACTTTTTCGACGCCCCAAGACATCGCTACCACCAGCGCCCCCACCTTCGCTGGATTAACTCTCAACGGTACCTCTCAGTTAACCCTGGGCAGCGGTACCCAGCTAGGCAAGTCGATCTTTCGTGATGG
>JBKJLI010000002.1:0-253950 GCA_046597065.1 Candidatus Saccharimonadia bacterium | reverse complement strand
GTTGGGAATGATCAATACAGCTAGAATGCCGATGATCACGATGACGATCAAGAGCTCAAGCAGTGTAAAGCCAGACTCTCTTTTTAGTAGTTTATGTGACATGTGAGTGCTCACCTCTATTAGTTAACTCTAGCGTAAGCACTAAGCCTGGAGGCGTCAAGAGTATTAGTAGTCATAAACGGCTTGGGCAGTATTGCTTCAGCTTAAAAACACTAGACAACAATAATTAATAATCGTACTATCTAAGCATAAGCTTTATTGTGAGATGGTAAAAAAATCAACTGATACTAAAAATCGATCAGGACTAATCAATTCCGGCGGCCGCCGTTTTGGCTTCCGCTCAATGGCAATGGTCGCATTGTTCATCGCACTTATTGGCATCTACTTTGTGTCACGTGGCCATGCCGCCTCTAGTTCCCTATCGGTAATCCCTGCCAGTAGTAATGTGGCGCTTGGGAGCACCTTTACCGTTACTATTCGCGAAAACAGCGGTATCGATACCGTTAATGCAGTCCAAGCTGACTTAACCTATCCGGCCACAAAGCTACAGTTTAATAGTATTGATGTTACCTCTAGTGCCTTTAGCGTTCAGGCAACTAACACCGGCGGCGCTGGCACTATTAGCATTGCTCGCGGTACCTCCACACCCGTCAGCGGCGACCAGATTGTTGCGGTAGTCAGTTTTACTGCCATTGGAACTGGCGCCGCCAACGTCGCTTTTGCTGCTTCATCGGCCGTGCTTAGTAGTGTTACGAATACCAACCTTCTAACCATTACCAACCCGGGGGTATACACAGTTGCTGATGCTACGGCGCCGTCGGTTCCGACCGGATTAACCTCGCCTACTAAGGGTTTGACGAATATCAACCTGGCCTGGACCGCCTCTACCGACAACGTGGCCGTGACCGGATATAAGGTTTATCGGAACGGCACCCAGGTTGGCACCAGCGCCTCAACTACTTATAACGATACCGGCCTAACGCCTGGCACCGCCTACAGCTATACTATTTCGGCCTATGATGCTGCCGGAAACAACTCGGCGCAATCTACTGCTCTGTCGGTAACCACAACACCGGACACTTCGGCCCCAAGCGTACCAACAGCCATTACCTCACCTAGCAAGACCATGACCTCGATCAACCTGGCCTGGACAGCCTCTACCGACAACGTGGCCGTGACCGGCTACAAAGTCTTCCGTAACGCGGTACAGGTAGGCACAAGCGCCACCGCTACATATGTTGATTCCGGCCTAACACCAGGAGCAACCTACAGCTATACCGTTTCGGCCTACGACTTTGCGAATAACAACTCCGCCCAATCTATCGCTGCCTCAATTGCCACGCTGCCAGACACCGTTGCTCCATCAACCCCGACCGGCCTAGCCATTCCTTCAAAGACCAAGAATAGCGCCAACCTTAGTTGGACCGCCTCTACCGACAACGTGGCCGTGACCGGCTACAAGATCTATCGTAACGCGGTACAGGTAGGCACGAGTGCAACAAACTCTTATACCGATACAGCCCTGAGTATTGGAGTTGCATACACCTACACAGTCGCTGCCTATGATGCCGCTGGTAACACTTCGGTCCAGTCGACTTCAGTCACCACGACCTTGTTCTTGCCCGGCGACGTTAACTCCGATACCAAAGTTAACATTTATGATCTATCAATACTGCTTTCGAACTACGGCAAGCCCGGTGGCGCCGCCCAGGGCGACATTGATGGTAACGGTATTGTTGATATCCTCGATCTCTCAACCCTACTAACAAACTGGACCGGCTAGTTGCCGGCCCAGTCGGGTCAATCTTAAAATTTAAAGATTTAGTTAACGAAGGTTAGGGCGTTGCCGCGGTGACCGGCGCGACCGGTTCGTCCAATGCGATGGATGTAATCATCATAGGTAGTTGGCTGCTCAAAGTTGATAACGTGACTCACTAAAGGGATGTCTAGACCACGAGCGGCAACATCAGTAGCCACCAGAACCTTCACACGATTCTTTTTAAACGCATCAAGGGCGCGTTGGCGCTGGGGCTGGCTTTTGTTACCGTGAATAGCGGTAGCGGTAATACCTTCTTTTACCAAGTTGTCGGCTAGGCGCTGAACATTCCATTTGGTCTGGCCAAACACCAAGACCTTTTCGAAGTCATCCTGCTTTAATAGCTCTACTAACTTGTTAAATTTCTCGTCTTTACCGGTGGCACGGATGATGTTCTGCTCCACATACTTGCTGGTGTCACCGCTGCGTACCGAGATTGTTACTGGGTCTACGATCATCCCGGCCATCAGACTACGAATTTCAGGGGTAATAGTTGCGCTAAAGTATAGCGACTGCCTTGGGGTGGGCAGCTTGGCCAGTAAAAAGCGGATATCACCAATAAAGCCCATATCTAGCATACGATCGGCCTCATCTAAGACCACAATCGAGCTACGGTCGAGTACTAAAGCCCGCTGATTAACGAGGTCTTTTAGGCGTCCCGGTGTACCAATAACCACGTGTGGCCCACGCTTTAATTGTGAAATCTGGCGCTGCATGTTGGCGCCACCAACACATAAGGCTGAATACAGCTTTAAACCGCGAGCAAAGTCACTAAACTCATCATTTATCTGAACCGCCAGTTCTCGAGTTGGGGCCATGATCAGTACTGTACCAGTAGCATCGCCAGTTTTAAGCCGCTGAATAATTGGCAGCACAAAAGCGGCAGTTTTTCCGGTACCGGTGTTGGCTAGGCCGATGATATCGCGACCCGCTAAGGCAGGCTTAATGGCTCCATCCTGAATTGGAGTTGGATGCTCATAGCCCTTGGCATCGATGTTGGCCTGCAAGGCCGCCAAAAAACTAAAGTCACTAAAACGATGTTCCGGTACAAACCGCTCATCGGCGGCGTCAGTAACTGCCGCACTTACGAAGCGCTGGGGATCAATATAATGCCCCTGTTGCTTGGGCCGACGGTTGCCGAACTTGGTATTACGAAAAACTTGCGAGCGTCCGCTCGACGGAGTTGAAAAAGAGTTGCGTCTCAAAAAATGCCTTTCTACTTAAAATCTAGCTGATGAACAGCGAGATCCGTAGATTTACCCGGCATTCATCTATATATGTTTAGATTTAATGAATATTTAATACTTCGGTAGAAATAGTAACACATTTATTCTATAAAGTCTACTATAAACCATATAACCCCAGCATCTGTTGAAAATTCTCACGCTTGTATGTTCGGTTTATGTGCGGTACTCTCAAAAAGTCCGTCGTTAATTCGACTAGGAGGTACATGGGGTGAAGTGCAGATGGTAGTGCCAGAGCGTAGTCACAACCAGCGCATGGCGGCCCTGGCTATTGCGAACATCGTTCGTGTTAACCGCTCGAAACTCAAAGCTGATCTCAGAACAGGCCAGTTCGATCTAGCTCGTTTGATCGACTTCATCGAACAGCCCCCGGATTGGGTCATGACCATGAAGGTTCAGGACCTTCTAAAAGCCATACCGACTATCGGCAAGGTAAAGGCCGGCAGGATCATGAGAGTGATACGTGTGGCACCCAGCAAGACACTCGAGGGTCTATCTGATCGTCAGCGCAGAGAGCTGGTATCAACCCTTACGAAAAGCGTGGTTCTTCGCAACGCCCTCGAACGGCTCCAGGGCAACGTACGTCAAACAGCACAATTGGCGGCGTGAACCGCTTTAAAGTCGTCGTCCTATCATCTTAGCCTCCGGGCATAGACGATAGGACGACGCCCTATCGTAATTATTCTTTCTAGATTAGGCTGATTCTCTAAGTTGATGATCTAATACTCTTCTTTGATCATCAAGCTCCTTCAAATCTCCTGTTGCTACACCATCGCGGATTGCATCCATTTTTGCATCAAGAGCCACTAACGCCTCATTAATTTCAGTAGCTGACATGGCATCGGGGGCTTTCCCTACTTCGGCCAACTCGGCAGTTTGATCATGAGCAACAAACTCTGATCCATTTGGCTTTATATCTTCTTCATTCATGATGTAAGCTCCAGTCAAATTTTTACTGATTTTAGTATAACAAAACCATCACATTAGCTTCCTGCATATCCACCATTCAACCCGTTATCCTATATTTTACTAATAACGGCTGTGATTTTTGATAAAAATAAAGCATAGACAACTAGTGCCAAAATGAATCCAAGTGACATCATAAACGACCAGAACTCTTCACCAGGGCCCGAGGTAGTTAACCCACCAGCAACTGCTGCTATAGAAATGCCCACAAGCCCTGTTATGGCCAGCCGATCTTTTACTGCAGTACTTCTGATTGAATGAACCAATAGGATTGCGCCGAATATTACTGCAATTGCTGTTAATGCATGCAAGATCAGGATTCCGTGAGAAAGGATTGCCAGCATTATCGGTGTAGATTCATCTGGCTCTCCCAGAATGTTTAAGCCCATTCCAAGGATAAACTGAACTGCTAACCCGTAGATTAACCCTTTTGTAAGTTTTTGTATTTTTACTAAATCGTTGTCGATCTTTTCAGTCATACAATTTATTCCTTTTTAGTAACATATCAAGCAAGAGTTAATTGTTAGTTAAATAACAACTGTTCTTACATATTAATGCTTTATGCTGGTTTTTACTTACTTTCTAGTATAGCTGGCGACCAATGCATGCAAGTACTACAAATACAAATTGCTACCGAGTGAAAATGCCGCCAAAATCATTAATAGAATTAAGGCTGTAGTCTGGACCAGTTATGTTCGCATCTGGCATATTTAAATAGACCAGTGATTTAAAGCCAAGCTTGTCATACTCCCCCGTTGCTTCGCTAATAAGTTTCTCCTGAGTCAACTTGTTTGAGTGTCCGGCCCCGAACTCAACTATCCAGACCGGCTTGCCATAAGTTTGCAGCCATACTCTGCCAGACGCCAGCTCGTCAAATGATGGCGAATTGGAGCCATACCAGTATTCATCAGATAGTATGGTTGTGCCGATAGCATCAACATAGTCGTTTCCAGGGTAATATACGCCGGCTCCCTCATTGCCCGCTGGAGACCAAACAAACCGAATATTTTGCTCGTTGCCTGTTCGCAGACTATTAACAATATGCTTGTATGCGTTTATATACAACTGGGGGTCCTGGTTGCCCCAAGGGTATAAATTAGAGAGCTCCATTTCGTGCCCAAAACGAATGTAAACTGGGTTTTTACTTTTTTTAAGCGCTCCGGCTATTTTATCCAACCTTTCATCGTATAACCCGGAAGCAATGTCGCTCAAAAGCTTTGGCCCATCATTATCCCCCCGTGGCTCAATAGTTATCAATGGGGTATTGCCTGCCTGAAGGGACTTTGCCAGTATCAGAGCAAAATAGTGATCATCTCGCCAATCAACAAAAGAGTGCTGAATGTAGGGTTGGCTGCTCTTGGGAAGATCCAGCGTAGTGTTGTACATCCCAAGCTTTGGCGTATCCAGTTTGTTAAAAGGAACAAGGTTAATTTGAGCAGATAGCTCTTGAGTCGACATACTATTATTCGCAGCGCGAGCCACAAGAGTAGTGGTTGTTTGATTACTTTCGGCAAAAGCTCGGCTTTGAGCGAATGAGATCGATGAGGTCACAATTGAAGCAACCAATACCAGCGCTAGCGCCGAAGTAGCAATAATGGGCTGGAGCCAAAGCTTCCTAAGCTTTTTAGGTTTTGGCTGGTGTTGCTTAAGGCGTGAGCCAATATCTACGCCGCAGATTGTAAGCATGAAGATGGCGTTCGTGATAGAAAATACTGTTTGTCCTTCTGGTACATTCCCGTGGCGAAGCAACGTCATTAGGATCACGCTACCGGCGCTCATCATCCCCAGTAGCAGAAATGGTCTGTAGGTTGCCATTGAGGGTACAAAACGGGCGAAACTACCCTTGGGCGTGATCATGTAAGGCTTTTTGACTTTAAAAGCAGCAGCAATGGTTGCTCGAAGAATAATTGGCCACCTAACTGCGTGCAGCAGAATTCCCCGCCAGGACAGCATCAGCCCCCGTGGCTGCATGAGCGGACGAGCCGACCACCAGACTAAGAAACCGCAAACATACACTGGCACAAAGTGAATCAGCATTTGGCGGGGGTCGGTCTGAGCCACGTCGTGGTTGGTTAGTAGTCCCAGCAGTGGGGTGATGAACATTACTAAGTACGAAAGTGACCATAAGGGGTACCAAGTTTGGGCAAACAAAAACTGCCATCGACGCTTAAATGACATAGCTTTTAGTAGCTTGGGTGTATGCATTAGCAAAACCTGAAACATACTATAAGCCCAGGCAAACTGCTGGGCTAGGTAGGTGGTCAGGGTTTCTGGGCCATCACCTTCGGCGATAATTTCTGGTATGAAAACACCTCTGTACCCCCTGTTAGCAAGATGTACGGTATCAAGATGGTCCTCGGCTCGGGTGGGTTGAAAACCTCCTATTTCGCGAATGGCTGACATGCGGTAGGTACAGTGCGAACCAATTATAAAGGGGGTTTCGCTATGCCCGTAAAATCCCATTTGCATCGGGCCCTGTAAGACAAGCTCTTGCTCGGCTGCCCCGCGCGCGGTCCAGGTGTCCAGATTCTTGTAGACTGATGGCGCCTGCACCCAAGCTACATCAGCATCACGGAAGTAACCGAGAGTTTTATGGAGGTAGCGTGGCTGTGGAATGTGGTCAATATCCAGCTGCACAAAGAAGTCATATTTTCGACGCTTTACATGCTTAAGCCAGGCATTAACGTTTCCGGCTTTGGTTTTCTTTTGGAACGGCGCCTCGGGCATGTTGTACGCCTTAATGCCTTTGCGACTAAAATGTTTAACCCCATACTGCTTGGCCAGTTTTTTAATGGCCATATTGTTACCCTCATCAAGTATCCAGCTGTCGTGCGGATAGGTAATATTAGCCATTGCCCGTAGCTGATCCTCGACAATATCTAAAGATTCTACCGAGGGTACGCACAAAGATATGACAGCCACTTTTTTACCCTTTGGAGCTATTCGCAACTTTGGCTTCCGTGCCCTAAAGACAAAATATAGAAATGTGCTCGGCAATATAGCAAATTCATACAGCAGCGCTAGTGTCAGCGGAATAAACAACGGCAAAAAGCGAGTGTGATTACCGGATAACCACCAGCTCCACATCCATAGCGCACTTGCAATCCAAATTGGTAATATTATGAGCGCGCGACGGTAAGAGGACATCACGTGCCCTCCACGTCTTAACATTGCGGCATACTACCATAAAGTCGCTAAATAGTCAATGGTTTATAAGGAGTGTATGTATGCGATTATCGCAATTGGCAAGATCGGGACAACGAAAGTAAATACGAAGGCGTATCCTACGACATTTATAATAAGACCCCTGGTATTGTCCTTAAACACCCCTACGCTCCAAACAACTGTTTAAATAGGCCTTTACTTTGGATAAAATCCTCAAGCACCCCACCGCCCCAATTGAGATTAAAGTAAGATTGATATACCGGGTTGGTACTCTTAATAAGTTCATCCATCTTGTTTATGAAATAGGGGTTATCTCCCCCTCCGGCGAAGTTGTCACCCGGTCTGTATAGCCCCCATTCCGGGTAGCTGACTGCTTTTCCATGGCTGGCGGCAAACTGCAAAAATTCACCTATACCCAGGCGGCGGCTATAGGCATAGTCCCACCTTTGCTGTGGGGTTGCTCCGGGGTCCATCCACTTAACGTCATATATATCCATGCCAACGATATCTACTACGTCATTGCCAGGATAAAATGAGTCGAATGTATTCAGCGCGTGCCCGTTCTGTAACCCGTTGCATACCGTCCAGTCATAAGCAAATGCGGCGCCGGGAACTGAGCTCATTACACCTACCTCGTGCCGATAAAGCTTAATGTATCCAGCTGGGTTGTCGGTGGCCTGCCATGGACCGATAGTGTTGCAGTTAGCTTCGTAGCCTAAGCGGATGACACTATCGCCCAAACCATTTTTAACCAAATTTTCTGCCAGGCTACGAAAGTAAACATCAAACGCCCCGTTGGCTCCTTGGCTAAACTGGGCGGTATTTTGGCTCTCAAGCATCGGGACACCCAGCACGAGCCTGCTATTGGGGGTCTTCTTTGCCCACTTACCCCATGGTTGAGCCAACCATAACTGAGAGTCAATAAAATCCTTTTGCCAACCCCCCTTGTAATCGATGTAGTCGGTAGTAACCGGAACACTCCTACCAAGCCACTGCTCGAATGAAGTGTGGGTTGCCAGAGTACCGGGCCCGGTGTACACCCCTATCTGAGTATTGTGGGTTAGCCTAGCCGGTTTGCGGGTAATTAGTTTGCTTGGGTTAATTTTCTTTAAACTCTCGGCGGTCACTTTTTTTGCAGGTTTCTCGGGAACAGAGGCTTTCGGTGCTGATTTATGTGAGGCTTCAACAGCACTCGGTTTTCCTTCAGACAATTCGTTCATCGATTTAGTATTGTTCGCGGGGTAAAAGCCCACCACTAAAAATAGAAGCGCCATAGTTATGGCGCTCACAAGCCTTTTATATCTACTAATACACCCCCAAATTGGACTCATTAATAATAATAATGACACACAAACCGCTAATGGTCTAGTGGTTGCTTTATCTATCTGCCGCGGAGCATACCGGACGCTCCGCCGCCTGACCCAAGTTAAACCACTTGGGTTTTTAAATTTTGATTACGCTCATGCTAAAATAGGATTAAGATGGCACTCATTTCAAAAAGATCAAGTGCTGAACTCCATAGGGTGGTTATGATAGCCGGGCTTATAATGGCTCTTGCCGCCGGTACCCTTGGTGTTCTTATCATATTTTCGAGCCGTGCTGCCAGCCCAGTGGGGGATATTAACGGCGATGGTAAGATTGACATCCTTGATCTATCAACGCTCCTATCAAAATGGGGCACTACCGATGCAAGTAGCGACCTAAACAGCAGTGGATCTGTTGATATCACCGATCTATCGATTCTAATGAGCCATTATGGGCAGGTGGTACCAGTATCTACTTCCCCTTCAGGAATAAGTATGCCTGTAGGTGATATAACTGGAACGCCCTGGAAGCAGGTTTTTGCTGAAGATTTCAATACAAATGTTGCTTCAAGCTCAACTTCAAGTGGAGGCTTCCTTAGTAATTCTGCATACAGTACGAAATGGGGTGGCTATGGACCTTACAAAAATAATAACGTCACCGGCTTCTATTGTCCTTCTAAAGTTGTCAGTGTGAGTGGCGGGTTGCTAAATAAGCATCTATTCCATGGAAATTGCGGTAGTGATGCAAATGATTTAAACACCACCTATCGCCTTGATGCTGCCTTGCTTCCTAAGATTCCTAGCGCATATACAACGGATTCTAGTGGTGCAACGCATTTTGGCCTTTTGTATGGTCGTTATGCGGTTCGCTTTAAAGCTGACCGATTGCCAAATTTCTATGCAGCTTGGTTATTATGGCCTGATGTTGTTGATCCTAACCAATGGGCGCTCAATGGTGAAATTGACTGGCCGGAGGGGCAGCTGGCTGGTAGTATGTCGGCATTCATTCATCAACAGGGTGGAACTGTTAGCTCAACGGGTCAAACAGATCCAAGCTATCAAACAAGCTTTAACTCAGGAGTCAATTTTGCCGACGGCCAATGGCACACAGCTGTTACTGAATGGTTGCCAAATAGGGTAAATATAATACTGGATGATAGGCAAGTATTTACCACAACATATAGGATTCCAAATACTTATATGCACTATGTACTTCAGACCGAAGTTGGCTTTACAAATAACACTAGCGATGAAGGCAATGTACAGGTTGACTGGTTTACGGCCTACAAATATGTACCGTAGACTTTAGCTAGTCTTTGGCCGGTAATTTACATTTAGATTGCAGCAGTTTACATTACTTACTTTCTAGTGCGGCTACCGCTTTAGAGTTGAATCCTTTTACTATTAGCCATATACCTAACGAAAACTCAAACAGTGCAACCAAAATTGCAGACAAACCCGCCAAGGGGGCATGTTGCCCTACTAGCCCAAACATCACTGCTAGATAACCAGCTACCAGCAGAGGAGCACCAAGTATTCCAATTATTGAAAGAGCTCGGGGTACCAAGCGCGACTGGTATAGCATGATACCTAGGAGCAGATCACATATGGCGGGCATAAAGCTTTGCCCTAGCAAAAAAATGCGATCATACAGTGTGGCTAGCGTATGGCTTGCGGCCAATGCATCCAAACCCGCACCGGTTTGCCGCATGGTTACAATCGTAAGTATGAACGCTACGCCAACAAAAATGGTACTAGACTCAAGTACACGTGCTGCCACAAGGCCAAGCGCGGCAATTTCATTCTGCTTTTTAAGCAAAGGGTATAGCACAACTGCGGTACTAATTCCGGCAAGGGCGATGGTTATTTCTAATAGGCCCCCTATGATTGCAGCTGTATCGGGTCCGTTACCAATAATATAGTTTGCACTTTTTACTTGAGTGTAGAGAGCAAGCGTTGGCACAGATACAAACGTAAGCAGATACAGTAAACCTGCCGATAATGATATATTTCTGTGTGTTAACGCACCCTTTGCATTTGATTCGCTGCTGTTCATATAAAATCCTCTATTTATCTTTCTATTATTAAAACCTTACACCTTCAACTTTACACTGTAAAGATTATTATATATAATCATGAATATAACTTCGACAACAACGGATGAATAAATCAAACGATTCCAATGAAATAACTTCTAGCCAAAGACCGCTTACCAAGCAAAATGTAATAATCGCTGCCATTAAAATTGCTGATATGGGCGGCATGGAGGCACTCAGCATGCGCAAGTTGGGCATGTCACTTGGTGTAAAGGGAATGGCGATATATCATCATTTTGCCAATAAAGAGGATCTGATTGATGGCATGGTTGATAGCGTTCACGGCGAGATAGAGATTCCACTGAGCTCAATAGGCTGGATTGCGGCAATGCGACAGCGAGCCGTTTCGGCACTACATGCGCTGGCCCGGCATCCTTGGGCAGTCCCTTTAATGGAATCAAGGCTCAAGCCGGGGGTCGCGTCGATGAGACTTATTAACTCAACAGTTAAATGCTTAAGCGAGGAAGGGTTCTCTATCGGTATGGTGGCCCATACCATCTCGATCCTAGATAGCTATACATTTGGATTTGCACAGCAGCTAAGATCACCGACCGAATCAATAGAGCAAGAGGCAAATATGGGCAAAGATATTATTGCGCAGTTCCCATTTGATCTTTACCCCTATGTGGGGCAGTTAATTAGGGAGCATGTAACAAGCTCCGGCTACAGGACAATAAAAGAATTTGAGTTTGGGCTGGATCTAATTTTAGACGGAATCGACTCAAAAAAAGCCGGTGGAAATGAATAATACTGTCGATATTTCTAATAATTACTTGGCTGGGGCGGAGGGATTCGAACCCCCGAATGCCAGGACCAAAACCTGGTGCCTTACCACTTGGCCACGCCCCATCAAACCTGTGTATTGTAGCCGAAATCAGGAGTAGCCACAACGCTTATGTAAGTTAAAAGCGTTGAGCTTTCACTCAGCCGAGATATAATGTGTTTATGCAAACGATCCGTATAGAAAATCGTACCATCTTTAGGGTTCTAATCTCGGTAGCCGTATTTATAATTCTTGGGCGTGTTTTAATAATGATTCAGCAGCCGCTACTATGGATCGCGGCCTCTATATTCTTAGCACTTGCACTAAACCCCCTGGTGTCTTTTTTAGCCCATTATCTTCCCCGCCGTAGCCGAGGCGCTGGCATCATGCTAGTTTTATTGGGCTTTTTTGGGCTGCTAGGTGTGATCATATACAGCTTTGCACCACCTTTAATTGAGCAGTCGCAACAGCTAACCCGCTCAATCCCCAACGCAGTTGATCAGTTGCAAAACATGCACGGACCGTTTGGTGACATAGCAAGGCAGTACAACTTTGGTGATCGCGTTGCCAAAGCATCTAACAATATATTTGAATATCTATCTACCGCCACCGGTTCGGCCGTTAATATTGTTGGCAACGTTTTTAGTGGAATTGCCGCCGGGCTAACTATTTTTACCCTAACTTTTTTCATGTTGCTCGAAGCACCTATTTGGATGAAGACATTTTGGGCGCTAAATCCACCCAAACACCGTGAACGTAATCAACTGTTAGCCACACAAATGTATCGAGCGGTTACCGGCTATGTTAACGGAAACTTCTTTACCAGTGGTATAGCCGGGGTGACTGCTGCTATCATGCTAACAATTTTGGGCATTCCCTACGCCGTGCCCTTAGCCTTAATAGTAGGAATATTTGATCTTATTCCGCTAGTAGGCGCAAGTATTGCAGCCGTAATCGTAGTAATTGTGGCATTGTTTACTTCTACAAGTGCGGCCATTGTTATGGCAATCTTTTTCTTAGTATACCAACAGGTAGAAAACAATGTCTTGCAGCCATTGGTTTATGGAAAATCTACCGAATTAACGCCCTTAGTTGTAACGATTGCCCTATTAATTGGCACAGTACTAGGAGGCCTGTTTGGCGCCCTAGTAGCCATACCAATAGCTGCCAGCATTAAAGTTATCTTGATGCACCTTTATGGCGAACGAATAAAGGCGGTTAGTTAAACTTTCGACGCCAGCGCGAGCCGCTGGGGATATCATCGACCTCTAGGCCGTCCTGCAATAACTCGTCG
The DNA here is from genome assembly GCA_046597065.1 of Candidatus Saccharimonadia bacterium. Lineage (GTDB taxonomy): Bacteria > Patescibacteriota > Saccharimonadia > UBA4664 > SCTI01 > JBKJLI01. Next base: position 241,302 of record JBKJLI010000002.1, on the reverse strand, counting down.
CGCAGTTTATCGGATTTTATAAAGTCTCCGGATTCACGAGCAATTTGTCTTTCGCTAATTACCTGCTTTTGCTCGGCGGTAATATCTTTGCGCAAAGACAACTCTAGGCCAAGATATGAGTCTAGCTTTTCCAGCAGATCAGAACTGGGAGCATCAGCTAATGTCACCAGTTGGCTTAAAATAACTAGTGCTTTGGGTGTGTTTAGATCATCTTCCATGGCCGCCACAAACTGCTTATACTGCTCATCATATTCGTTTGTTTTGATTTGGAAACTTAAATCGGCCCATGCCCTTAAGTTACTTAGAAGGTTGTTAGCTGCTCCTAAAGCCTCCCACGTGAAGTTCTGTTGGGATCGGTAATGAGCCTGCAAATAAAGCATGCGCAGCGCCAGCGGATCGATATTGTGTTTTATAACATCGTTCAGAGTGATGAAGTTTCCTAGTGACTTACCCATCCGCTGACCGTCGATAAGCAGAAACTCATTGTGTAGCCAAAAATTTGCTAGGCGTTTTCCGTAAGCGGCTTCAGACTGGGCTATTTCGTTGGTATGGTGTGTTCCAATATGATCGACACCGCCAGTATGGATATCAATCGGCTCACCTAAAGACTGATGAATTATAGCCGAGCATTCTAGGTGCCATCCGGGGAATCCATCACCCCATGGGCTTGGCCAACGCATTTCATGATCGCTATAATGCCCAACCGTAAAAAACCATAAGGCAAAATCTTGAGGATGACGCTTTTCGGGGTCGGTAACTACTTCTTTGCGGGCGCCTACCTCTTTATCTGCCAAGTTTTGACTCGATAACTTGCCATAGTCTGCAAGCCTACCGACGTCAAAATATATGGCTTGCTTGGCTGGGTAAGCAAAATCCTTATCAATCAGAATTTTGATCAAGTCGATTTGGCTTTTAATGGCGTCCGTAGCCTTAATTACGGTGTTTGGCAATTGAATATTTAGCAGCTTAAGATCACGGTAGTAGGCATCCGTATAATGTTCGGCTATTTGCCAGACGCTTTTACCTTCGCGCTTAGCGCCCTTTTCTAGCTTATCTTCACCTTCGTCTCCGTCACTAACAAGATGGCCAACATTGGTAATGTTCATTACTCGATTAACTTTTAAGCCTGTGTTTCTTAGCGTTCGTGTTAATAGATCATTAAACACCTGGTTGCGCCAATTACCAATTTGAAGATCGTCATAGACGGTTGGGCCACAAGTATAAAGACTCACCTGGCCCGCTTTAATCGGTACAAACTCCTGCTTACTTCTAGTTAGCGTGTTGTAGAGCTTCATATTCTTCAATATTATCAGTTAGAGCCTTAATAAAGCGTTTTTTGGCATCATCAAGCGGCGTACCATTAAACTGACAACCCGAGGCTCGATCGTGCCCTCCGCCACCGAACTCAGCACAGGTTTTGCCCGCTACCGGCATGTTGGCGCGGGTAGATACTTTAATTTTATTGCTCTCACCACCATAATGGCGCATGACTACTGCCACCTCTACGCCCTCAGCACGCTGCATCTCATACATCACCAAATCGGCCGGATCGTGGATTTCGGCGTATTTACTTAATTCATCGGGAGTGATGTGCACAAACAAAATTTTGCCATCAGCAAAGCTTTCTATGCGCGAAAGTATCTCACCCTTAACTTTTACCAGCTCAACCGAGATACTATTAATCTTTCGAAAGTCTTCGTGTGATTTAAAGATGTCGGCTCCTTGGTCAATCAGATCTGCAACTAAGCGGAACTCTTTAGCTCCAACGGTTGGAATGCTTAAATTGCGCGTGTCTGCCAAAATGCCGGGGATCATTAGCTGAGCGGCTTCGGCATTGATCTTCCACCCCAACTGCCCAGCAATTTCAAATATTAGCTCATTAGTTGATGTAGCCTTACCATCAACTACCTCTAGGTTTTCAAAAGGAAGCGATTCGCGTGTTGGGTGATGATCGATCACCGTAAAGGGTTTTTTGACCAGTTTTGGTTGGTGATCTTCTAGTGTCCGAGTAACCTGCCCCGGACCGCCGGTATCAACAAGTATGGCAATGTCGTATTGCTTAGGAAACTCATCAACTACACGGTCTGCGCCCTCAAAGTAAGAAATGTAATGTGGAATCTTATCTTTGCAATATAAAATAACCGTTTTACCGAGCTCGCCTAATATTTGTTCTAGCGCAAGTGAGCTAGTCAGGCTGTCGGTGTCTGGCTTTTCAGGCTGTAGGACTAATACTGTTTTGGCACCGTCAATCAATTGGCCAAGCTGCTTAATAGCAGTTTTGAGCTCGGTCATTAGAATACCTGCCGTTCTTGAAGTGCCCGGCCCAAGGTTATTTGATCGGCATACTCTAGATCGCCACCAACCGGCAATCCGCGGGCCAAACGGCTAATTTTTAGCTCGCTATCAGCCAACTGCTTACGAATGTACAGCGCCGTTGCTTCGCCCTCGGTGGTGGGGTTTGTAGCTAAAACCACTTCTTGTACTTCACCCTCTTTAACACGCTGAATTAAGTGGTCGATGGTTAGTTGATTGGGGCCGATGCCATCAATTGGAGAGATTACCCCGCCCAAAATATGATACAGTCCGTGGTATAGGCCGGTTTTTTCAACCGCCACGACATCAAGCGGTTCTTCTACTACTGCCAAAATTTTAGGGTCACGACGGGGGCTTGAACATATGACACAAAGCTCACCCTCGCTTAGATTATGGCAACGCGAACAGGTCGATAAATTTCGCCGTAATTCAACCAAAGCTTGCCCCAAACGCTCTTCTTGTCCGGTATCTGACTTAAGCAGAAAGAATACCAACCTTTCTGCCGAGCGCGGCCCAATTCCGGGTAGGCGCCCGAACTCTTCTATCAACTTATCAACCGATGGTGGAATAATTTGCATAGGCTAACGGTACTCGGTTACAGGCCGGGTATACCAAGGCCGCCGGCAACCGATTTCATTTTTTCGGCGGCCAGTTGTTGGCTTTGAGTGATAGCCTGTGTGATAGCCGATTCGATCTGCTTTTCGAGTTTTGATATCTCGTCAAGATCAATCAAATCACGATTAAGGCTTATGCGCTTTATTTTTTGCTCTCCATTAATCTCAACTGTAACCGCACCATTGCCGGCTTCAACTTCAATCACCTCTTTGGCTAAAGCTGACTGAATCTTTTTGAGCTCATATAGGGTTTTTGCACGATCAAACATTATAGCTCCTTCGCCATATCGAGTTAATATTTAATATTGTAGCTTAAATCTGGACTATGGACGAGCCAGAACGCGGAATTTTTGTACAGCTGCGCCGTTGTACTCATACTTTTGGCCCACTGTTACCCAAGTTACTGGAACATGCTCAAAGTAATCCTTTTTGCCAGTTTTACCGACTACCCATATGTAACCAGAGGTCGGCTTGATATCTTCCAGTTTACGCACCACGATTTGATCGGCACGATCGTAAATTAAGCTACTTTCGCCATAACCGTTAACGCCGTTCTTAGCCCATAGTTTGGTTTGATGCCCGGTGTGGTTGTAGTAGCTAAAATCAAAGAATGTATACAACTCTCCAGAAAGAATTTCGTCGCCTGGCAAGTAGTTGTTATTAACCACGGCTCCTACTTTCTTCATCTGCCAAGTTCCCTGATAAGCCACGCCGTATATACCAGCGATAAATAAACTACATGTAAATATGATCACGGCTGCTTGGGCTCGCGGACGTTTAGCTAAGGGCCAACCCAGAACCATAATGACCCCAAGAAGCGCGTAAAAGGCTACAGCCGCAAATACAAAGTAGCGATCGATATATATTGGCCGCTTGTACGACAGTAACACCACTAAAACCGGGGCCAAAAGTGCGTAAACAGCTATGAGTAGTGACGATCGTCGGTACTTCTTAGCAGCTATAAACAATCCGGCCACTCCGGCTGCAAAACCACCGGTAATTAGCACTTTAATCCAGATGGCCAACTTGTCGATGGTGTTATAAACCATAAACTGCAGCAAGGTGTTAGGCAGGGTGGTGATATTGGGTTTCGGTATCCAGAACGAGCCCTGTACGCGGGTAAACTGGGCGTAGGCGGTTGGGACCCAGGGCAAGAAAAGAGCGGCGGCGGCTACGTTTGCGCCCCACCACCATGGATTAAACAAGCCCTGTTTTGTTTTGCGGTTGGAAAAGCTCGCCACGTAGATCCAGTGCACCAAGATCATAAAAACGCTGTAGTAGTGGGTATATAAACCGGCAGCTAAGGCCAAGGCGTAAATCGCCCACCACCATTTACTACCCTTTTGTAGAGCTCTAACTAATGCATAAGTAGCTAGTAGTAGCAAAAATGCCACCATCCCGTACATGCGGGCTTCTTGGCTGTAGCGCACTAAAAATGGGGCTAGAGTTACAAACAAGGCAGCAACCCGGGCAGCAGGCTCGTTAAACAGGCGCTTAATCAGTAAATACATCAGCGGAATCATGCCTAACATGAAAACGGCACTCATGCCTCGAGCAGAGGTTGCACTATTACCAAACACTAGCATCCAGTCATGCAGTGCCAAATAGTATAACGGCGGGTGGACATCGCGGCCAGTGCGGGTAAGGGTCTCAATAAAACCATCTGGAGCCAGCATCATAGTGTAGCCCTCATCATGCCAGATGCTTGATCCGGCAATGTGATAAAAGCGTACAACCGCCCCCACCGCTATTAAGAGTGTTAAATAAATTGATGGGCTAAGACGTTGCAACAGTTTCATGATTGATATGGCTCATAGTTAAAGTTTTTATGACGGTAGCGACCAGTTAGGCGGCGCCAGGTAATAGCAAATAATTCTCCAAGTGTTTCAAGCGCCGCAGCACCAACCTCACCCTCAAATGTCCCGTTAGGTTTATCGCTCCAGTCGGCTACCACAATTTGTGAAATTTCGTATTTACGATTACGAGCAATTGCCAAAATTTCCATGTCAAAGCCCCAGCCCAAAATTGTTTGGCGGCTAAATAGCTCATTGGCGGCCTCGGCGCTGAATGCTTTAAACCCACATTGGGAGTCTTTTAAGCCCGGTAACAACAGAATCTGAACCAATAGGTTGCCCAAGCTGGAAACCAGCTTACGCATGCCAGTATGGCTACTTTTAAGATTGCGTACGGCAATAACCACTGGTTTACCCTGCGCCGTAAGCTTACGTACCGATTCTAAGTGGTGCAACGGCGTAGCTAGGTCGGCATCCATAAACAGCCGATAATCCCCTTGGGCTTCAAACATACCAGTACGAACGTCGCGGCCCTTTCCGACCTTGGGCCCAGCGTGAACTACCCTAAAACTCTCAAACAGCTTAGATTTAGCATCAGCCAATTCAGCCGTACCATCCGGGCTATCAGCCACCACCACTAATACTTCATAATCGCTGTAATGGTGGCGTTTTAAATAGCTGGCTAGTTGATCCAAGCTGGCTTCAATCCGCCTGGCTTCTTGGTATGCCGGGATAATCAAGCTAAGCTTGGGCCGACTCATTGTGCCGGAACGGTGTAGATTACGAACAGCTCGTCGCCACTAAAGGTTGAGTAATGGGGGCTGGTCTGGCCTTTGGGAAATTTTTGCCTTAAACGTTTTAGAACCTGCTCTTGATCGTTTTCAAAGACTGCAAACTCTTTGGCAGTGCCTGCGTCTAGGGGGATGCCATCAACCTTATTGGTATCAACGTGCATGTAGTTAGATTTGTTATGAGTAAGATACTCAACCGTTTGCATCGAATACTCGCCTGTAACGGCGTAGCGCTTACCATTAAAGCGATTATCGACATAATAGTTACCTAATGCCACCGCATCTTCGGCATAGTCATCATAGGTTTGCTGGCTATTGGCCCATGCCACAAAGTACTGTACGTAGCCCTGATAGACTGTCAGTGCCAGTAATATGCCAACAGCAACAGTTCCAGCGGCCCGAGCCGCACGGTTAAGTGGAAAAACACTATACCACTGGTTAAGTAGATAGCTGATACCAACAGCTGCTAGCACCAGAGCTGGGGCCAAGGCTCCGATTGCTCGCAAAAAGTGTGGTATGCCTTCGGCGGTTAACACCTCCGGCAACAACATGGCCCCAAACACCATTAGAAGTGAAAAGTAAGCCAGTCGTTTGATCCGTGCGATTGCTACAAATATACCTAACAAGAACATCACGCCTACAAAAACGTTAAAGGCCGGTTGGCCACCAAGATTTTGGCGATAGTTTTCATCACCGGTGATATTAAACATTAAGGCGGTCTTAACAAGCGTATCGCTTAGGGTTTGTAACGGCTTGCCATGGTTAAGATCCTTATTTAAGAAACTGACTCCGGCCGGACGGCCTGCCACATCTGCTGGGTGCTGCAAGGTGAAAATACCCAAAGGTAGCAATGCTACGGTGGTTGCAATACCAAATACCAACAGTGGACGCTTCCACTGTTTTATATAATGTCGACGCCAGATTAAGATGTATAGCCCGATTGCAAATAACGCCACTGGGAACAATCGGTAAGCAATATAGGTGTAGAACCCGGCTCCAAAGCTGATACCAGCTAACGCCAGCCATAGTTTGCCCTTGGTTTGGATCGCCTTAGTGCCCAACCACAAAGTTAGCGGGATCATCAGCATTAGCATGCTGGCTCTAAAACCATCTCGTGAGATTGTCACGCCCCAAGGCGTTACGGCCATTAGTAAGGCTGCCAGTAGGCCAACGCGTCGCCCAAACCAACTAGCCGACCATAAGTAAACTGCTGCAACCGCCAGGGTACCAAGCAGCGCCGGTGCAGCCCGTAGGCCTAAGATGGTGTTACCAAAGATGCTTACACCGATAGCTTGCAAATAAAAGAACAGAGCTTCGCGGCCGCCGTTGGTGGTATAGAACGGGCGGTAATCATGATTAAATATTCGGAACACATCCAATCCGTTGGCAGCCTCATCTGGATGAAGCCCTGGGGGTAGGCTTGCCAGCTGATAAAAGCGCATGAATGCTGCTAACACCATAATGCCAATGATCGCTAGGATAAAGGCGTTGTTTTTAAGCCATCGACTAATTGCGCCACTCATGACTTGAATGCCCACATTTTATAGAACAAGAAGTTCCAGGTCATACTGCCGATGGTAGCTAAGCCGAAGGCGGCCACCTTAATGAATAGCGCCAGCGTTAAAATGTCTGGTTTGATCTGTACAATGCCCAGCGCCGTGGCAATGTCGAATCCAAGCTGCCCTAGTTGGGGGTAGTTGTTCGAAAACAACTGCACCAGGCCGGTTTGGATTACCAGGGTACCAATTAGGGTGGCGGTGACAAAGCGCACAAACTGCTGCGTGGCCTGTTCGCCATTAACCTTATCACGCTTAAATACAAACTTACGGTTCCAGTAAAAGCTGTTGGTCATGGCCACAGCACCCGATACCAGCTTAGCGGTCCAAACCCGATCGAGCGGGATTGAAAACACCTTGGTTAATCCCAAAAATAGAACAAAGTCGATCGCTGTATTCATTAGGCCGACAAGGCCAAAGCGGCCAACCTGCCCTGCCGTCGAAGCTTTACGTTTTGCCACCAAATTTTCCTCATTATCTAACTTGATTTAAGCATAACCGGCATAAATAGCTTTGTAAAGAAACTCTACGACGAGTGTGAATGTACGCGGTCAACATCGCGGAACAAGGTTCGCTCTGGGTGAAAGAACAGTTCGGCCTGGCCGGTGGGGCCATTGCGGTGTTTGCGCACCATAATTTGGGCCGCACCTGGTTGCTCCGAATCTTGATCTTTATAGTAATCTTCGCGATAAATGAACATCACTACGTCGGCATCCTGTTCGATCGAACCAGATTCACGTAAGTCCGACAGCAATGGAATAGGAGGCGTACGTGATTCGACGCTACGTGAAAGTTGGCTTAGTGCAAGAACTGGCACGTTAAGCTCTCGTGCCAAGCTCTTTAGCCCACGCGAAATTTCTGAAACCTCCTGCACGCGATTCTCGCTACTATTACTACGGCCACTTATTAGTTGTAAGTAATCGACTACGATTAACCCAAGATCGTGTTCAGTTTGAAGTCTCCTAGCTTTAGTGCGCATTTCCATAATGTTGGTTGTCGGTGAATCATCAATAAAAATTGGCGCTTCACTAAGCACGGCCATGGCATCGTTAATTTTAGGAAAATCAGCATCTTCAAGCCGTCCATTGCGCAATTTCCATGATTCAATCCCCGATTCTGATGCTAACAGTCGATCAATTAGCTGCTCTTTACCCATTTCTAGCGAGAAAAAGCCCACCGGAATACCTTCTTTTACAGCGACATGGTGAGCAATATTTAGGGCCAGTGTGGTTTTACCCATACTAGGCCGGGCGGCTAAAATTACCAGATCAGATTTTTGTAAACCGGCCAGGATGTTATCGAGGGCCCTAAAGCCGGTTGGAACGCCGCGCAAGCTATTTTTATCCTTGTGCAACTCATCTAATCTTTCGAAAGATTCTGCTAACACCGAGCTAATCGGGATAAAATTCTGACGCAAATGCTTTTGGGATACTGCAAAGAGAGTTTGTTCAGCTTGATCTAGCAAGCCATCTAGAGGCGTGCTTTCATCATAACCAAAACTTGAAATCAGCGATGCAGCGCCTATTAGTCTCCTTAATGTGGCTTTGTGCGCCACAATTTGGGCATAATGAACCACATGAGCAGCTGTTGGCACTTGCTCAACCAGTTCGGTTAAATACACCGCTCCACCGACCTTTTCAAGCTCTTTTAATTCTGATAAGCGATTAGACAAAGTTAATAAATCAAGCGGCTGTCTGGCTTCATATAAATCCAACATGGCACTAAAAATAATACCGTTACGGGCAGCGTAAAAATCGTCAGGGTTTATGATGTCAGCTATTTTAATTAAAGCCTCCTTATCGACAAGCACCGCACCTAACAAACTACCCTCGGCTTCAAGGCTATGGGGAGCAACTACTCCAGCTGGTAGCTTAGCCGAACTTAAAGTAGGAGGTTTGGTTTGTGTTGCGATTTTAGCCATCAACCACCTCCCCGCCTAATATTTCTAATGCTGATGACACCAGTTCGGCTGCGGGGTCGGTAGCCGCCACTGCCGCTGCCGGAGCCTGGATTTGGGCTATTACCTTTAATTTGCGACCATAAACTCTTGCTAATGTCTGTTCTAAAAGCTGAATGTTTTCTTGAATCCTGTCACGATGAAAACCAAAACGACAGTCAACAATCACTTCATTGCCATCGAATCGCACCTGGCATGAGGATGTGCTTAAAAGCGCGTATAAAGAGTTATTTTTTTGCTTTATCTGGGTAAGGGCTTTCATCCACAAATCGCCGCCGTTAGATGCCAGCGGTTGCTCTGGGGCAACTTCTGGTTCAGCTGGTGGCGGAGCCGTAGGGCTAGGGAGTTCCACGCGACTTACTGCCGCAGACTTTACATTCTGTTGGGCGGAATCCGGCTGTAAAGCTTCAATATAAGTAACAATTGCCGCTTCTGCAGCTAATTCCGGCCAAGGTGATTTTAAGACCGGTAGTAGTTGAGAAATCGCTTGGGCCGATTCAATAGCAGTTTCACCGCGTAAGCCACGACGATAGTAATCTATTAGCTGACGGATAAGTTGAACCGGCTGCACGCCAGCAGACCAGGCTTCATCTAAAGCTAATAGCGCGGCTGCTGTGTTTGTCGTAGCTACTGCTGCGATTATGCTGCTTATCAACTTAGGATCGGCTTGGCCAAGTAAATTATGAATAATCTCAACCGTTAGCCTGGCTTCGCCTCCGCTGGCGGCTTGGTCTAGTAGACTAATTGCGTCCCGAAAACCACCATGGCTTGAACTAGCAATTAGCTCAAGAGCAGCATCGTCAACTTCAATTTTTTCGGTGTCGGCAATTTTGCGCAGATGTTTAGCGATTGCAACAGATGTGATGGGTCGAAAACTAAAACGCTGAGTTCGCGAAATAATGGTATCGGGAAGCTTGTGAGATTCGGTTGTAGCAAGTATGAATAACGCATGGGCTGGAGGCTCCTCTAGCGTCTTAAGCAGGGCATTGAAAGCCTCATTGGTTAACATATGAGCTTCGTCGATAATGTATACCTTATAGCGGCCGAGCGACGGAACGCTGCTAATGCGTTCACGAAGTGCCCTAGCGTCGTCAATTCCGCGGTTACTAGCGGCATCAATCTCGATCAGATCTAAGTGGCTGCCAATTTCAACTTTACAGTTTGCGCAGATGCCGCAAGGGCGATCAGCTGGATTTTCGGCTGTACAGTTTGCAGCTCTAGCTAAGAGTCGGGCCACACTTGTCTTGCCAACTCCTCGGGGGCCGGTTAGCAAGTACGCATGCGCCAAGTGGTCGTGCGCAATTGCCGACTTAAGCGTAGACACAATATGATCTTGGCCGATGACCGCAGCAAAATTTTGACTACGGTACTTACGGTAAAGCGCCAGTTCTGACACCTATAGACCCCCGTTTAACCACTACTGTTAGTAAGCTAAATTATACGCCTTATGGTTTGAGGTGGCCAGGCACTGGTTATGAACAGAAATGGGGATAAGAACGACTGATTTAAGCTAAAACGGCTTCAATGGCAGCCCAATCAGAGTCACCCTCTTCGGGTATGACAATTGTAACCTGATCGCCAGGCTGAGCCTTGTAATAGGTTACGCTGGCAAATAGTACTCGGTAGTCGTGTCCTTGTGCTTCAACATAGTACTGACCATCTTTTAGGTTGAGCGTGCCTATCAATTTACGGCGTTGAACCGGAGCAATTTGCTTATATAAGAAAGCGCCGTCTTCGCCAATGGTCAACTTTAATCCATCGGTCTGTACCAGCTTAGATTTAGAGGCGTAGTTGGCTGGAACCTGATATGGTTTTCCGTCTTCGCCAATCATTTTCTGGCCATCAAACTGGCCTTCAATTACTTTAGCCCCGGCGTCACGATCGGTTATCGGCGAACTGCCAATTTCTTCACCAACCAAACTAGCCAAGAGCTCCCTGGCTCCGGCTAAGTTGGTTTCGGCAGTCTCAATAAGTTTCTTGAGCGTTTTTAATTGTTTATCGGCGATATCGGCCACGTTGGAATACCCATTTGTTTTGGTATGTCTTGATTAACTCTATTCAAGCAGAAAGGCGGTAATCAGTAAAGCGTGAAGTTGCAGGGTTACTGCAGTTCGACTGTGGCGCCGGCGGCTTCAAGGGCTGCCTTAGCTTCATCGGCTTCGGCCTTGGGAGCGTTTTCTTTAATTGGCTTAGGCGCACCATCAACCAGGGCTTTGCTTTCGGCAAGCCCAAGGCCGGTGATTTCACGTACTGCTTTAATCACGTTAATTTTCTGGTCGCCGGCAGCGGCTAGAATTACGGTAAAGGCGCTCTTTTCTTCGGCAGTGTCTTCGTCGGCAGCTGGTGCAGCGGCTACAGCAGCGGCTGGTGCAGCGGCTGAAACACCATAGTGGTCTTCTAGTACTTTAACTAGCTCACTTAACTCAAGTACACTTAGCTTATCGATTTGATCAACTAAGTCTTTAAACTTAGCTGGAATTTCTACTTTTTCTGCTGTTTTGGCTTCATCTGCCATAATTTACTCCTTAGTTTCTTTAATTGCATTTAAAACTGTTACGATGCCGCGAACATTTGCACCCATGACGCCAACAAATCCGCTCAGCGGTGCGGCAATTGTACCAACCACCTGTGCTAATAACTGGTCACGCGTTGGCAGGGTAGCAAGTGCCTTGACTTCAGCCGGGCTTAACACCTGCCCTTCGCCAGTAACCGCGCCCACAATTTCGAGTGCTTGGTGCTTTTTGGCGTATTGAAAGACAACTCTTGCCGGTGCAATTTCGTCATCTGTTGAAATCGCCAAAGCCATTGGTCCACTAAATGTAGCTGGGTCAATGTCTGCAAGTGCCGGAGTGTTCTTGGCGGCAATTCTTAGTAATGTGTTTTTGGTGACATGATAAGTGATACCAGCTTCACGCAAATTAGCGCGTAACTCACTAATTTCGGCCACTGAAAGGCCCCGATAGTCAGTAAGTACCATCAACTTAAGCTCAGAAAATTGCTTCTCTAGCATAGTTATGTTGGCTTCTTTGTGTTGTCTAGTAATTGCCATCTGGCCTCCAAAAACAAAAATTCGGCGACTGCCGAAGACGTTTGCAAACAACTTTCGCTGAAAGCGTACCTCGGAGGCGAATTAAGTCTTACGACAGCCTCGGTCTTCAGTAATCTAGATCGATCTTACCTGAAAATTGCTTCCGAGTCAACCAATTAGCTGACTCGGGATAGTAATATATTGAGTAACTACTTTTTAGAATTAACGGCGGCAATGGCCATTGTAACGTCTAGTTTTATCCCGGGCCCCATCGAGGTAGTAAGTGAAATAGCATTTACATAGGTGCCTTTGGTAAAGGAGGGTTTAGCACGCATGATCGCACTAATTGCTGCCTTGGAATTGTCGGTTAACTGAGCCGTAGTAAAACTGGCTTTGCCAATCGCTAAGTGAACAATCGCCTGCTTGTCGATTCGAAACTCAACTTTTCCGGCCTTTGCTTGTTCAACCGCGTCAGCCACATTTGCGGTTACGGTACCGCTTTTGGGGTTGGGCATCAAGCCGCGCGGCCCCAGAACCTTAGCGGCCTTACTCAAGCCAGCCATCATTTCAGGTGTAGCGATCAAGATATCAAAATCGATTTGGCCCTTGGCAATAGTTTCGACTAAATCACCATCACTGACAATGGCGGCTCCAGCTTTTTTCGCCTCAGCGTGCTTTTCGGTTGGGGCAAGCACGGCGATACGCAAGTTTTTGCCAGTACCGGCAGGCAATACAACGCTAGCCCGCACCATCTGATCAGCCTGCCTAGGGTCAACGCCTAAGTTAACGTGCAGTTCCACCGAAGGATCAAATTTCACCTTAGCCGTTTGTTTAACTAAGCTAATTGCTTCATCAAGCTCATAAAGTTTTTCACGATCAACTAATTCTAGGGCCGCTAGGTAGTTTTTACCGTGACGCTTTTTAGGGTTAGGAACGTGTAAAACCCGAGGTTTTGGCTCATCTTTATCGGTTGATGTGGCTTTCTGTTTACGCTCAAGCTCGGCATCGGCTTCGCGAACGGCTTTGGCGCTACGTTTTCCGGCCTTAGTAGCAACGGGCTCAACGCCGGTGGCATCCTCAACCGCGTCTTCGTCGGGCTCTAACTCCTCGGCTACTTCTTCTATAATTTCTTCTACCGACTCTATATCAGTGTCTACTTTGGTTTCAACTTCTGTTACTTCTGGTTTATCGGTTTTCTTGGTCATGGTGATTTCTCCTGTGGTGCGTGCGGCTTTTAGCCTCCCACATTAATTTACTATCGGTGCTTTATTCTACAGTTACGCCCATACTACGAGCGGTACCGGCCACAATTTTTTGAGCGGCCTCTGGATCGTTAGCATTTAGATCCTTAAATTTGGCTTCGGCAATCTCAGCTACTTGTGCCTTAGTAAGGCTAGCGACCTTATCTTTAAGAGAGTTGCCTGCCCCCTTTTGAATGCCGGCAGCCTTACGGATTAGGCTTGCAGTCGGTTCACCCTTGGTTACAAACTCGAAACTGCGGTCCTCAAAAATAGTAACTTTTACAGCTAGCTGTACGTCGCCTAGTTCTTTGGTCTGCTCATTAAAAGAGTTCACAAACTCCATCATGTTAACGCCTTGAGCGCCTAAGATTGATCCAACCGGAGGTGCCGGCGTGGCCTTTCCAGCTTGGAGCCGAAATTTTACGTTTGCTTTGATTGCTTTGGGTGCTGCCATAATATTTCCTAAATCTTCTTTACTTGGAGGCTATCAAGCTCAACCGGTGTTTCGCGGCCAAACATGTTGACCAATACTTTAATCTTGCCCTTGCTCTCATCAATCTCATTAACCGAGCCGTCAAAGCCCTTAAATGGACCGTCGGTGATGTTAACAGTTTCACCTAGACTGAAATCAATCTTGTACTTAGGTTCCTCAACGCCCATACGCTTTTGGATATGACGGACTTCGTCCGGATCAATCGGTGTTGGGGTGGTGCCACTACCAACAAAACCGGTAACGTTAGGGGTATTACGTACCACATACCAAGAATCATCTGTCACATCCATTTGGACCAGTACGTAGCCAGGAAAAATCCGGCGTTCTACAATCCGACGACGCCCATTCTTGATCTCAATCTGGTTCTCTTTAGGAACGATAACATCGAATATTTTATCCTGCATATCCATTGTCTCGGTTCGCTGGCGTAAATTATCAGCCACACGATCTTCGTAACCCGAGTAGGTGTGGATGACATACCAGTTCTTAATTGAGGTTGATTCTGACATTATTTATCCTTTAAGAATTACTTTTTGTACCAGCTGCGTCAGCAAGAAGTCGACTGCACCAATGAACAGGGCGATGAATATTACAAAAATAACAATGTTGATGCTCAGGCGGACCGCTTGCTGCCGGCTGGGCCAGACTACCTTAGCTAGCTCAGTGCGTGAGTTACGCAAATAGGTTAATAATCGATCCATAATGTGCCCTTCACCATTTTTGGCAATTTTAAAAAGCCCTGCGGCTTTGATGTCAATTCTACCCTTATTTTCAGGTTGATGTCAACGTTTAAGCGGTTTTTTTATTGCGACCGGATAACAGCTTGATCCTTTGAGCTGCTAAAAAAGTGTTGACCCATTGGCGATACTGCTTCAGCCATACTTTAGTCTCTATCTGCAGCATTAAGATAAACAAGGCAAACAGTGAAACAAATAGAGCCACTCCAGCCGCAAGAACTACCATTGGTTCGTTTAGTACAGGAGCATAATGGCCAGCTGTCAGAATTAAAGTTAGCAAAGCCAAAATCAAAGCAAGCCTGGCTATCCAAGTTTCAGCCAGAGCCATGATTAAGTGGCCTCCTGCCCGCATATAGCAACGCCAACCCAGCTTAACTGCCGCTACCCCACTAAGATTGCCAATAATTATTGCTGGAATCGCAATCCGACGAGCCGCCAAAGTGCCCAGGAGCATCCAAGCTAACAGCACGTTACCAAGTACTAGCATGGCAATGTCGATATTATTTGTGCCATTATGAACTCTTAAAAATGTTTGCCACAAGCTAAAAGCACTTGCTACTGCAATAACCTGAGTGATGAGCGTTAGCAGATCAGCATTTAATATCTCTATAAACCCTCCTCGAGCTACCGCCCACCACTGCTTTCGGCCAACCGGGCGACCATCTTGGGCTCGCGACAGGCCGTAAAGCAGGGCGCTTTGAGCCAGCACCAACATAACCCCAACAAACAAAAGGCTGCCTAGTAATAAATAAACCATGATATCGCGATCAAGATTAAACCATAGCCCGGCACTAATAGCCAAGGATACCGGCAGGCCAACTGTAGCAGCCACCCTTAAACCATAACTAAGGGGGTGAGCCTTGGCTTGGTGCAAAATGGTGGGGCGATGCTGCTCATGATGAGAATGTGAGCGTTGATGATATTTAGGAGCATCGTCGGCCACTGCTTTAGAAGTAGGAGGCGGCTCTTTTATATAATTTGGCTGATGATTGGGTTCTATAGGGGTGACAACTTCACTTTTAACTACTACTGGTATGGCAGATGAAACATCCGGCTCTGGCACAGGTTCCGGAACGGCTTTAGATGGCTCAGTAACAGAATTCGTAGGAACTATTACAATTGAGCCGCAATTGATACAAAATTCCTGTCCCTGTATCGAGACTACATCGCTTGAGCCACAGTTTTGACAGATAATAGCCATAACCTTATTTAACCACTAAATAAGCATAAGCGCTAGCAGATGAGTCGTTGGAAGATGTTAGCGTCTTTTGCCGCGTTTTTTAGGGCGTTTTTTTAGCTTTGGTGATGGTTTGGTTTCAGCCTCTGACGCGGATTGTATGTTTGCAGATTGTGAATTTAATGGAACAAAAGAAGTGCTTGAGGCCGTTATTTGGCGACGCTGCCAAAGCCATAACCCAAGGCCAAGTGCAGCTACAGCCAGCATCAAACCTAAAACGTTTAAATACCAGGGCGATTCGGGGTCCTTGGTTGCGCCACCGCCATCAGCCTGACCTTGAATAAATAGTTTGGCTTCATCACTTGTTGCCGGCCTTTGCAAAACCGATTGGGCATCGGGCTGACTACCCCCTAAGCTACTGCCTGACCCTCCGTTCTGAAGGCTGCTATTGCCGTTAGGTTGTAAACTATTGCCTGCGCCTGTGCCAGAAACTCCCGTAGAACTCCCGCTGGTTTGCGGCCCCAGCACCGATGCATCATCAGCTAAGGATAAACTTGGTAATAGTAACAAGCTAACAATTAGCAAAACTCGCCGCATTATTTGGCCCGTTTTGGTGGAACAGTTTTGATGTGAGCTTCAGCTAGGGCATTTTCGCTAACAGTTGTTGGGGCGCCAGTAAGAGGATCGCGGCCGTCACCGGTTTTGGGAAATGCAATAATTTCGCGGATGTTTGGTTCGCCAGCTAAAATCATCAGTAAACGATCAAGCCCAAAAGCGATACCGCCATGAGGCGGGGCGCCATACTTAAATGCCTCTAGCATATGCCCAAATCTTTGCTCAATCTCATGCTTAGTTAAGCCAAGTAGCTCAAAAACTTGTTCCTGTAAATCAGATTGGAAAATCCTGAGAGAGCCTCCGGCGATTTCGTAGCCATTAAGTACTAAATCGTATGCAGCAGCGCGCACTTTAGATGGATCATTTTTTAACTTCGCTAAATCCTCCTCCATTGGTGCCGTAAATGGATGATGTACCGCATCTACTTTGCTAGTCTCATTATTAATCTCGAACATCGGGAACTCGGTAATCCAGCAAAAGGCCAGTTCATTGAGATCATCTTTATCTTTACGAAGATCCGGTTTATCTGTTTGGTGCTTTGCTATAGCCTCGGCATAAGTTAGCCGACTGAAGGGAGTTGCTACTTTGGCGCCGGGTCGAACAGCTTCAATTAAATCGGCCACTAATTCTTCAATTAGAGCCAAAAGCTCATCCTGATTCATAAATGACATTTCAATATCTAGCTGGGTAAACTCTGGCTGTCGATCACCACGTTGGTCTTCGTCACGCAAACACCTTGCAATCTGATAATAGCGACCAATACCACCGACCATTAGCAGCTGCTTGAATTGCTGAGGCGATTGCGGAAGTACATAAAACTGTTCTGGGTGTAATCGCGATGGTACCAAAAATTCTCGGGCACCTTCGGGCGTGCCCTTTGTAAGCATTGGCGTTTCAATTTCAGTAAAACCTTTATCATCTAAAAATGCCCTTAGCGCTCGATTAACTCTGTGGCGTAGTTTTAAATTTGTAGCCATTCGGCTTGTGCGTAAGTCTAAATAACGGTACTTTAGGCGCAACTCTTCGTTAACTTCGGCGGAATCCTTTTTAACTTCAAATGGTAGCTCAGCGCTAACGTTTAGAACCTTTACTTTTTGGGCACCAAGCTCAATTGTTCCAGTCACAATATTTTTATTAACATAGCGCTCCCCTCGCTGGCGCACAACACCATGAATCTCTAGTACCGACTCGACGCTGAGCTTTGGCAGCGTTGATGGATCGTCAACTACGATCTGTAAATTTCCGGTTTGATCGCGTAGTTCAATGAAAACGATCTGGCCCATATCGCGTAGGCTGTGCAACCAACCCCGCACCACAACCGGTTCGTCGAGGTGTTTAAGTGTATCTACAATAAGAGTGTGGGCAGATTTCATACTTTATCTAGCATAGCAGGTTGGCGCATAGGCTCAAGCCGATCGACAGATCTGGCAGCTTTCTTCAGCTATGCGTCCCATACCCCAAACTCGCCAAGCCATACCAGCTGGCAACACACTTAACATCAGCTTTAAATCAACGTATCGACGGACTATCCAGCCTAAGTATCCGGTTAATGTTAAGCCGGCTAATGGCACGGCACACCAGTGAGGGCCAACCGGAATTGCGCCAATTGGCTTTTTAGGAGCGTATTTTAGTGGCCGATCCCCATCATGCTCTCGTCGAAAATTTTCCGCTAAATACCAACCATCGTAGCAAGCGGTTTGAGCCCAACCGGTGTATTTGGTATCAGCGCTGTCGCCGGCAACCCAAATATGCTCGGCAGCTTCTAGCTTAGGCCCCACTTCTACTCGAGCTCCTTTGCCAAGCTTAAATAGCTTTGGATTGTTAACTGGCAGCGGACTGTTAGTCATACCAGCCGTCCAAACTACCGTGTGGGTATCGATGCTGCCATGAGGCAATATTAGTTTGTCGGCGGTTTCGGCTTTTACCATTGTGTCGGTATAAACGTACACACCTAAACTCTGTAAGCGGTGCATTACAGTTTCGGCAAAAGCCTCCGACATGTTTGGCAGTATCCGCGGTGCCGCCTCGACCAAGTCAACGTGAAACTGTTTTTTGATACCATGCTTTTTGCGTAATCGAGATAAATAACTAACCATTTCTGCGGCTAGTTCCACACCACTTGGCCCAGCACCCACCACAACATAGTTAAGATCGGGCTTATGGCCACTGGTTAGCTCAGAGTGCAGGTGTGCTTTTAGCTTTTCGGCTTCCACCATACTTTTCATTCCATATGAGTACTGAGGCAAACCTTTTATCCCAAAAAACGAAGTGGTTACACCTGTTCCGATAACTAGCTCATCATAACGGTAAGCGAGCTTACCCTTGGTAGATACAATTCGCTTATGAGCATCTATTTTAATGACATCGTCACGCACCACATCAACATTGGTTCCAGCAAATATTTCTTCAAGCGGTACGGCTACTTCTAGGTGCGAGCGTCCAGTTGCAGATCGATAAAGAGCGGCGTGGTACTCAAAGTAATGGTTAGAACTGATGAGGGTGACTAAAAAACGATGATCATGTTGTAGTTCGCGGGCTAACTTTACTCCGGCAAATCCGCCGCCCACCACCACGACGTGTTTCAAGCGAAGCCCTTCATCCTATAAAAAGCCAGGGCTAGTGGCTCATAGCCACGCCAATCATCAATTGATCGCGTCCATTTTTGGGTCGATAGCGGGTCAAACTCGATCGCACCACGCATATCCGATGTAGCAATCCATTCAATACCTAGACGGTCACAGCACATTTGCACCCGGGGCATATGGTTGGGATGGGCGAGCAGCAGTGCTTTCTTATAACCGTTTTGTTCCATAATGATCTTGGCTTGCTCTAAAACCTCGCGAGTGTCTAAGTAGCGACCACGCTTGCGATGTCGCTTTATCATAAAGACTTTTTCGCCTGGTCGTTTACCGTGAGCCTGATAGGCCTCTCCCAGCTCAAACTGCAGAATTTTGGGCAGTTTGCCATAATGTTTTGCCGCCACCGCCGCTAAATCCTGATTGCTCAAGCCAGGCTCGGCATGACCATAGCCGGGTTTTCCTCGATAACCAAACGACGGCCCAATTACGCAATCGGCATCAACCACCCGACCCTTAGTTTCATAGTGACCGGTCCATCCCTCAACAATTTCTTCAAGAGGCATGTCTAGTAAACGAAATGGATTCATTACAATATTATCTGGTGGAGACTAAATAAAGTCAATAAAACGCTTACGCTTTGGTGGGCAGTTTTAGTTCGGGCGTGCAGGTGGATTGGCCGCGTTTTTCTAAATACTGTTGATGGTAATCCTCGGCCGGGTAAAACTCGGTCGCCGCCACAATCTCGGTTGCTATCGGCATATTCCACACGCCACTATCGGCCAGCGCCTGTTTAGAGGCTTCGGCCGCCTGCTTTTGGGCGTCACTCAAGTAAAAGATGGCCGAGCGGTACTGCCGCCCAACATCCGGCCCCTGGCGATTCATTTGGGTGGGGTCGTGCAGCTGCCAAAAGTGCCCTAATAAATTCTGGTAAGTTATTTTTGAAGGGTCGAACACCACCTTTACCGCTTCGGCGTGACCGGTATCATCACGGCAAACTTGTTCATATGTTGGATTTTCGACAGAACCTCCAGTGTAGCCAGCCGCGGTTTTCAATACCCCAGGTATTTGCCTAAAAGCCGCCTCGACGCCCCAAAAACAGCCTCCCGCAACAATCATAGTTTTTGTTTGTCCAGCCATCACTTGCCCTTTTTCTTAAAGTCTAATGCCAGCGAGTTAATACAGTAACGCTGACCGGTTTTATCGCTTGGGCCATCCGGAAAAACGTGCCCCAAATGAGCGCCACAATTAGAACACATAACCTCGACCCGATGGCCACCAAACGAGTAATCATCTTCAAACTTAACATTAGACTTACTTACAGCATCATAAAAGCTAGGCCAGCCAGTGCTAGATTCAAACTTGGTGTCAGAGCTGAACAAATCCTGTCCGCAGGCAACACAAGCGTACATGCCATCATCTTTGTTCTGAAGCAAGGAGCCACTAAATGGCAGTTCAGTACCTTTTTCTCGTGTTATATGGAACTGCTCTGGCGTGAGCTTTTGCTTCCAATAATCATTCGGCTTATCGAGCATATTAGCCATCCCTCAAAGTTTTATAATTGCAATGGCAGGGGTGGCAGGACTTGAACCCACGACACACGGTTTTGGAGACCGTTGCTCTACCAGCTGAGCTACACCCCTATATGCAATGAAGGCCGCCATATAATGGCCTGCCAGCATTGTACCAAACTCTCGGGTTAGAGAGTTACTTTTCTTCTCGAAACTCTACCACCTTTTTAAGCTGCTTGGAGTACTTATTTAGTACCAAACGATCGGTAGTGTTTTTGGGGTTTTTTGTGGTGCTGTAAACAGTTGTTGGGTCCTCTTTAGAACGCAACGTGATCACCGGTCGGTTTTTCTTAGCCATGTCATGTTTCTCAATTCTTAAATAGTTAATTAACTGATAATGATAGCTTCTTGAGCATATGGAGCCCAGGACGAGGATTGAACTCGTGACCCCTTCCTTACCATGGAAGTGCTCTACCACTGAGCTACCTGGGCTTAATGGTGCCGGGTGAGAGATTTGAACTCCCGAAGGCTACTGCCAGCAGATTTACAGTCTGCCCCCGTTGACCGCTTGGGTAACCCGGCATATATGGAGCCGACGACAGGAATTGAACCCGCAACCTACAGTTTACAAAACTGTTGCTCTACCATTGAGCTACGTCGGCGTAACGCTTGATTAGCTACTAATGAGTCCAACTGCCTAGCTTGGCAACCCCAGTAGCATACCACCTAGTATAGCCTTTTTCAACCTGTGCGGGCACCATTTTTGGCACGTTGTTTCAGCAGACGCAATCGTTCATTGGTTGGGTCAATTTTACTAATCTGCTTAATGCAAGACTCGGCTTCGTCGTCTCGCCCATCGCTATGATAGGCATCGGCTAGCAGCCAAAGCACCCTAGGCGTTATCTCTATCTGATTAGCTTGCTCTAACGCACTGATCATTTTGGGATTATCGCCGGTTTTTTGGTAGGTTTTGGCTAAACCTATGTAGCGCTGCACAGTTGGCTCGAACATGATTGATTTTTCGAACGCCGCTATCGACTTTATAAAATTGCCGTTTTCAAAAAAACCCAATCCCAAATTATAGTAAGTTGGACCAGCCGGAGCCAGTTGGGTGGCAAGTTGAAAGCACTCAATTGCGTCACCATAATTTTTCTGTAGGGAATAAAGAGTACCCAGTCGGCTGTAGGTTGCGGCATGTCGGTGATCCAGTTTTAAAATCTGGAGGTATACCTTTTCAGTTGTAGAATACTTTTTGGTTGCGCGCATGCGACTAGCGTACTCAGTTAGCTCATCTATCTTGGCCGATGTCGCCTGGCCCTGCTCTACGCGACGTAGCCGTAGTTGAGGAGCTCCACCTAACAGTCGGTAAAGATAAAAGCTAGCTCCGGCTAGGAATACTGCTCCTAGCACTTTAATTCCAAGGCAAAAGCCTCATAAGCGGTTTTTGCTGCCACATTTGCGTCTATGCGTTGCTTTAATCTTTGCACTGCGGATAGATTAAGGGCGTTTGCCGAATTAGAGCGGGCTTGCCGGCGCACCTTTGCAGTAATTTGCTCGAAATATTCACCTCCTAATTTAGCGGCCTCACCGGCTGCTGCTAAGCGTACAAGCAAGTTATCCGTGCTTAATAAGCGCTCGGTTAAATCCTCTAACTCAGGGTTGACTATGGCAAGCTGATTGGCAACCGGTGCCACATACACCAACCGGCATCTTGATACTGTAGTTGCTAGCAAACTTGATGGGCTTATCGCGGTTAGGATTATGGTGGTGTCCACTGGCGGCTCTTCAAGTGTTTTTAAAAAAGCATTTTCGGCTGGCAACGTCATAAGGTGAGCATTTTCGATGATTACCACCCGATGCGCTCCGGCGCTATATTGATTATAGGTTAATTGGTGATGCAACTCATGGATTTGTTCGATTATGATTTTACCCTTATCGTTAGGTTGAACGAACAGAATATCAGGATGATTACCTGCTTCCACTAACCGACATGACGCACAGCTACCATCACTGCAACCAGTGCAGTTCAGTCTTCGAGCGATTTCTTGGGCAACTGCGATCTTTCCATGTTGATGCCCATGCAGTAACACCGATCCACCAGGCCGGTTAATCACCCATTCTACCTGTTGGCGAGTCAGCTGATGCATTTTATATCCATGCCTAAATTATACTCCAGACTCTAATTTATCGATTACTGCTTGGAGTTCTGACGGTAGCGGGCTACTAACATCAACCCGCTTGCCGTTGGGGCCTTCTAATGAAATACGAGCCGCGTGTAAAAAATGTCTGCTTAAGCCGGGTCGCCTGGGTCCGCCGTAAAAATCGTCTCCAATCACTGGATGGCCTAGATGAGCTAAGTGCACTCTAATTTGGTGGGTCCGCCCGGTTTCAAGTTCAATCTCTAGCAGTGAATAACCGCCATACTGTCGCAGTGTTTTATAGTGCGTTACCGATTTGCGAGCGCCTGGCATTACCGCACGTTTAGTGGGCTGTTTGCGATTTCGCCCAATCGGCAGATCAATTGTCGCCTCTGGTGGCTGCAATCTACCCCGCACTAAGGCTAAATAAGTTTTATTCACCTGCCGTTCACGAAAAGCGGTCTGAAGCCAGCTTTTTGCATCAGGGTTTTTGGCTAGCAGCAAAACGCCAGACGTATCTTTATCTAGTCGATGTACAATTCCTGGCCGCTCAATATCATCATCTTCAACCCCATGAGTAGCCGCAAAGTCTGCCACGGTAGGCTGCGGCCGACCAGTTTCGCTTAAATGCACAACCAACCCTGCTGGCTTATCTACTGCCAACACGTCATCATCTTCATATAAGATAGTAAGATTCGGTACGGCCTGAAGAGTGGTATCAATCTCTGGTACAGCAACCACTATTTTTTCACCACCAGAAGCCAACTGCTTACTTAAAACTGGATTGCCACCAACTGTTATTAAGCCATTAGCAAATAACTTAGCCAGTGAGCTGCGACTGCGGCCACTGGCAGTTGCCAGGGCTACATCAAAGCGCTGTCCGGCCGCCTCCGGTGGGAGTTGCCAGTGTTCGGTCATTTGATCAGATCTGAAGCCTTAGTCAAATCAGTTTTGGCGCCTAAAATTATTAAACGGTCACCTGGATAAATTACTTCTTGGCCGGTTGGGCGTACTCGGCTAGTACCATCCGAACCATTAATCGCAATCACCGTGGCACCAATGGAACCTTCAGTTAAAGCTTTGCCTAAGCGATGTCCCGCCAGTCTTGAATGCTCGCCAACCACCATCTCTTCTACTTGAAGATCGGTAGTTGACCCGGTGGCGCTAATAACGTCCATGTAATCAACCACGCTCGGCCGCAGTGCCATTGAAGCCATATGATAACCACCAATTTGATACGGTAGTGCTACCCGATCGGCACCGGCGCGTTTTAACTTAACCTCGTTATCGGCTCGGTTGGCTCGTGCCACAATGTAGAGCTTTGGATTTATGGCGCGGGCAGCTAATGTCACTAACAAGTTGGCTGAGTCTTCGCCCAAGCTTGCCACCAACCCGGCAGCATGATCAATTCCAGCTTCTTTAAGGGCGTCCTCGCTAGCGCTATCTGCAACAAATGCTACGTAGCCATTAGATATAGCTTCACCAACTTTAGCTTGGTCGCGATCCATACCCACAAAATCAATGCCTTCTAAATCCATCTCACGAGCCACTTGGCTACCGACTCGACCGAGCCCACAAACAATATAATGGTTCTTCATTTTGTTGATTTTAACTTGCAAACGACGCTTTCTAACATTATCTCCAACCCCAATCATATATTCGGCAAACCACTTAAGCAAATAGCCAATTAATGCGAAGCTAGCCAATATCAGAAAGATACTTAGTATTCGACCACGTGGGTCAACTATATCAACATGTACAATGTGAGTCAGCATCAACAGTATCGACTGATATAAGCTTTCTGTTATCGAGATATGCTCAAAGTTGCTTAGTCCAGCGGCACCAACTAGCCACAACGCAATGGCGATGGCTAAAATAATCCATGGGGTACGATGGTTGCTCACAATCTTATTATATAACGCGCTTATGCTATGATCTAGTAATGAATCAGCTGCATGTAGCGGTTTTGGCGGGAACCACTCGGCGCAAGCGTGAGTCAATTTACGCGGCTCACTTGGTGGCAGAGGTTGGTGGGAAGTTTAATGAGCTGGATATTCACTTTGTTGATCCGGCAGAGTTTGATTTTCCTGATGATGGCAACGACCCCGAAGGCAAAGACCCACGCTATACCGAAATAGTAAAATGGGCCGATGCCTTTTTTATTGTGACTCCAGAATACAACCACAGTTTCCCTGGATCACTTAAACGTATGCTTGATAGTGAATTAGAACACTATATCCACAAACCGGTGGCATTTGCAGGAGCTTCTAGTGGACATTGGGGCGGAATTCGGGCAATCGAGGCGTTAGTAGGCAGTGTACGTGAAATGGGCCTAGTGCCTACTTTTACCGATGTTCAGTTCCCAAATGTACAGGATATGTTCGAACATGGGCATTTAAAGCCAGAATATATAAAACAGTATGATAAATCAATTTCAGCCGCTTATACCGAACTTATCTGGATGGCCAAAGCCCTTAAATACGGCCGAAACAAGCTTTAACCTATTTATATCCTCTCTTGACTAAACATACCTGTTATGTTATATTGGGTAAATTATCTCGATTAGGCTTTGCTTGGTCAGGTACGTTCATGACAAAGTTGGTACTCGACCCCGGTTTTTAGCTGATGATCAATATAATGATCTTCGGTTGTAAACCGGGGTCACATTAGACCCTCTGATAACAGGAGGGTCTAATGACCACAAAACTACAACCGCCCAATGAGCCTGTTGGCTCAACGCGGGAGGTGCTTTCGAAGAAGCAAATGCTGGCTCATGCCAGCCGCCCTCTGCTTCCACTCGATTTGCGCGTACTGCTAAACAGTGATTCGGCGATCTCTTACGAGAACGCCCGCATGATCTGCAGCTGGTACAAGTTCATCGATCAAGACGACAACGTGCGCAACCGACTCGACAAGCTCCGGCAAATCGAGAACCACCGGCTGTTTGGGCATCTGCCTAGCAGCATTCAGAAGATGGTTCAAGAGCGGACACTGTCTGCAACCGGCGCGCTGAATGTGTCGGCTCGCCTAGAACGCCTGATGGATCAAGTTCCGGCCGACGAAGAAAGTCTGCTGCGACTGCAGAGCCAGTACGGCAGCAAGGAAGTTCGTCGGCATCCTCGGACCCACAAGGGTCAAAGGCCAACGCCTGTGATGGATCGCGTGGACGAAATCAAAGTCAATGGCTTTGGTGGAGTCTCCGAAGAGGAGCGTCGACAGATCATGGCTAACGCTCCTGGCTCTACAAGCGTCAGGGTGACGCGCGGCTCTGCCGTTGCGAACACCAGCAAGCGCAAGGTCGGGCCCAAACGTAAGAAGTGACGGGTTAGGGGGAGGGGCAACCGCCTCTCCCCCACCCGGTATCAACTTTGTCATCTAACTAGAACTTATAATCTCCAAATGATTTTAATTTAATTACTCAAATAAATAACCGCCACATTGGCGGTTATTTATAAATTTAAATCTATGTAGTTCGAGATGTTTAGCGCTTACTAAACTGTGGGGCTTTTCGGGCGCGCTTAAGCCCAGGTTTTTTGCGCTCTTTTTCGCGAGGGTCACGACTTAAATATCCGGCTTTCTTTAAAGTTGTGCGCAGATCAGCATCCATTACCTCAAGAGCCCTAGCAATTGCTAAACGTGCTGCGTCAGCCTGGCCACGCTTACCTCCGCCGGATACTTTTAAGGTTGTGCGCAGCTTCTTTTCATGACCAGCCAGCTTGATTGGTTGTTCTAATAACTGCCCTAATGCGGCGTTATTAAAGTAGTCGGCGGCAGTCTTTTCGCCAACCATAATTTCGCCACCGCCCTTATACAATCGGGCTGTGGCAATTGCCTCTTTACGTCGGCCTAAGCCGTAGTAATACTGTTTAGCGGTTTCAGCCATTGGTGACTCCTAAAGGTTTAGGTGATTGTGGTGCGTGTGGATGGTCGGCATCGGCATAAATCTTAAGTCGCTTCATTCGAGGGTCTTGCAGCCGGTTCTTGGGCAACATACCACGCACAGCATACTCAACCGCTCGTGTGGGATGAGTTTCCATTAACTTGGCCAAATTCGTTTCTTTTATTCCCCCCGGATATCCAGAATGACGGTAATATTTCTTGTCTTCCAGTTTGTTGCCGGTAACTTTAACCTTGGCAGCGTTAATCACGACCACATTATCGCCACAATCAATATGGGCGGTGTAAATGGGCTTGTACTTGCCAGTCAATCGAGTAGCAATGACGGTAGACATACGCCCAAGAGTCATACCCTCGGCATCGACAATAAACCACTCACGATTTACTTCTTTGGGTTTAGCGGAGTAAGTTCTCATCCCTTGGCCTGTGTCTTTCTAGCAGTACGCTTAACGGTGGTTTTCGAGTTAGACTTAGCCGAACCGGCCGCTGAAGATTTATCTTTTCCGATTGTGCTCGTGGCCGCTTTAGTTACGGCTTTTGGCTTGGCAGTGGTTTTCTTAACCTTTGCAGGCAGCTTATCTTCGGCGGCTCGTTCTGGCTTTTCGGTTAACATGATTGTAGCCATTGGAGCGTTATCGCCCAAACGGTTTCCTAATTTTACAATCCTAGTGTATCCACCGGCGCGATCCTTAAATGCTGGCGCTAGTTCAATCATCATTTTTTGAGTTGCTTTTTCGGTAAGAAGAAAAGATCCAACCTGACGGCGATTATGAAGATCACCTTTTTTGGCTTTGGTAACTAAGCGTTCAAAGTAAGGGGCGACCTCTTTAGCCTTAGCTACAGTCGTTGTAATCTGCTCGTGTAGCACTAGCGAGGTCACTTGACCACGAATGAGTGCTTTACGCGGGCCGGCGGCCAGCTGCAGTTTACGACCTTTATAACCATGGCGATGCATCTTTAGGCCTCTGTGCTCCCTGATGCCAAACCAAGCTCAGCAATTTTTTCACGAACTTCGTCGTAAGCCTTAGCCCCAAATCCCTTAAGCTCTTTTAGCTCAGAATCAGTTAGGCGCAACAGATCTTTCATCGTCCGAATATCGTTATTCATTAACGCGTTGGTAGTCCGAGGCGAAAAATTTACCTCTTCAATTGTGATACTGGCGGCGTTCGACTCGTTAACTTCATCGGCACCGATGGCGACAGGAGCGGCAGCAGCCGGTGCACTTTGACCAGCGATTACGGCAAAGTGATTAACTAGGATTTCAGCAGCTTGAGTAACGGCGTCTGATGGACTAACCGAGCCGTCAGTTTCGACTTCGATGATCAATCGATCTAAATCGGTAGCCTGCCCAACGCGGGTATTTTCAACATTGTAGCGGACTCGTTTTACTGGCGAGTAGATAGCATCGATTGCAATCATGCCAACCTCTAGCTTCTCGTGCTCACGTGCTTCAACAGGGATATAACCGCGGCCTTTTTCTACTTTAATCTCCATGCCAATCTGAGCCTTATCGTTATCTAGAGTAGCAATATGCTGCTTAGGGTTAACAATCTCAATATCGGCATTGGTCTTAACGTCAGAAGCGGTCACCACGCCTTTGCCTTTTTTGGTCAACATAATGAACTGAGGCTCATCATTATAAACCTTAAAGCGTAGTTTTTTGAGGTTTAGAATAATCTCGACCACGTCTTCTTTTACGCCATCTATGGTTGAAAACTCATGAGCCACATTATCAATCTTTACGGCCGTAACGGCGGCACCGCCTAGGCTTGATAAAATCACGCGGCGCAGCGAATTACCAAGCGTCATGCCGTAACCGGCATAAAGTGGCTCTATCGCGAACGTTGCCCGATCGCCATCATCCTTGATGGTCTTAATCGCTGGGAGTTGTATGTCGTATAACACCTTCTTAATTCCTTTCTTTATTATCTCGAGTAGAACTCAATTATTAACTGTTCGTTAATCTCCTCGGACACGTCTGCGCGTGCGGGAGCTCCGGTAACCTTAGCGGTTAGCTTCTTGGAATCAAGGCTTAGCCAGCTGATCGTTGGCTGGTTGCCGCTAATCTGCTCTTTTAGGATTGCGAAGTATTGGTTGTCGGAGCTTTTAGGCCGAACGGTGATCTCGTCGCCTGGCTTAACCTGAATCGAGGGAATGTCAACGCGACGCCCATTAAGCAAGATGTGGCCATGGCTGACAACTTGGCGAGCCGCCTGGCGCGAGATGGCAAAGTTTAAGCGGTAGATAACGTTATCTAAGCGCTGCTCTAATAGTTGCAACAGAATATCGCCGGTCTTACCTTGGCGACGCTCTGATTCACGTACCAATCGTGCGAACTGTTTTTCTAGTAAGCCGTACATCCGTTTAACTTTCTGCTTTTCACGTAATTGCTGCGCATACTGGCTTAGTTTGGCGCGAATAGTTGATTGCCCATGCTCACCAGGAGCGTAGTTGCGCAGCGTTAAACCCTTAACGGCTTTAGGGTGCAAGGCGGTCTTTTCGCGACGAGAACGCTTAACGATTGGGGTTAAATCGCGTGCCATCCTAGACTCTCCTTGCCTTGCGCGGACGGCAGCCATTGTGAGGAATGCCGGTTACGTCGGTTATGCTGGCCACTTGAATCCCAACGGTTGCCAATGCCCTAATGGCAGCTTCGCGACCGCTGCCGATACCACGAACCTGAACATTGATGCGCTGCATGCCCATATCTTTAGCAGCGTTGGCTACCTTTTCGGCCGCGATTTGAGCGGCGTATGGCGTTGATTTACGCGATCCCTTAAAGCCGGCTGCACCGGAGCTTGCCCACGACAATGCGTTACCCTGTTCATCGCTAATCGTGATAATGGTGTTATTAAAGGTGGCATGCACGTGCATCTGCCCAACAGGAACGTTGCGCTTGATCTTGCGTCGACGGGTGCTTTTAGCTGCAGTTTTAGTGGCCATGGTCTCTCTTTACTCGATTACAGATTAGGTCTTAGAAGCAGACTTCTTGCGTCCGCTGCCCATTGTTACTTTTTTGCCGCGCTTAGTGCGGCCATTTGTCTTAGTACGCTGTCCGCGCACCGGTAGGTTATTCTTATGCCGTAACCCTCGATACGAGTTGATCTCCTTCAATCGGCTAATAGCTTGGGAGTTCAAGCGCTGTAAGTCGCCTTCAACCGTTAAGTTCTTATCGATGGCTTCACGTAACTTAGAGGTCTCGTTTTCAGTTAAATCTTTTACTCGGGTACTAGCATCAATGCCAGTATCTGCAAGCAGCTTGCGGCTGGTTGTTAGCCCTACTCCGTAGACATAGGTAAGAGCAACCTCTACACGCTTGGCATCGGGGATATTAACCCCAGCAATTCGAGCCATTAACCTTGCCTCTGCTTGTGCTTGGGATTCTCGCAAATGACATAAACCACCCCCTCGCGGCGGACGATCTTGCATTTAGAGCACATTTTCTTGGCGCTGGCGCGGACTTTCACGACTTTAAGAATCCTTTTTACGTTCAAGATGGCGATAGGTGATACGACCCTTGCTCAAATCATAGGGCGTCATCTGTACAGTCACTTTGTCACCAGGAAGGATACGGATGTAGTGCATCCGCAATTTGCCCGCAATATGGGCCAAAATAAGGTGACCGTTCTCGAGCTCTACTTTGAACATGGCGTTCGGCAGAGTCTCCAGGACGGTTCCGGATAGTTCGATTACTTCCTTTGTGTCTGTCATAGTGAGCTACAATTAGTCATTCTACAGATAATCATCAGGTTTGTAAAGACATAATTTAGTAATTATCATAGCTAATTTGTACGGTACGAGCTTCTAGCTGTTTCATGGTCTCTAATGCAACGCTTACGATGATCAGTAGGCTGGTACCTCCTAGTGTCAATGTCTGGGTGTGAGTTAGCCGCTCGACAATAAATGGCAACACCGCAATTGCTCCGAGTGATACCGAGCCAACCAACGTTAGGCGGTTAACCACATTGCGTAGATAGGTGGCGGTTTCGCGACCGGGTCGAATGCCCGGAACAAAACCACCCTGTTTTTGCATATTTTCAGCTATATCATCTGGGCTAAACACCACGGAGGTGTAAAAGAAGGTAAACACTACTACAAGTAAAAAGTAGGAAATGGCGTAGGTAATGCTGGTTTGGGCAAAAAAGGTGGTCATTGAATGAGCAATATTAGCTACCCAAGCCGTACTTGAACCTCCCAGCAACTGGCCAATAAATGGCGGTACCGCTAAAAAGGCCAGCGCAAAGATAATTGGGATAACTCCAGCAGTGATTAAGCGAATCGGTAAGTAGGTATCAACACCAGAAAAGATGCGATTACCGCGTACTCGCCGGGCATACGAAACAGCGATCGATCGCTGGCCTTCATTAAGCATGACCAGAGCAAAGATAACGGCAAAGCCACCTATGCCAAACAAGATAAGTTGAAGGATCTTTCCGCTATCGTTCGAGGCTAAGCTAAGATATTGGGCAGTTGTAACCGGTAGTTGTGCAACGATACCTGCCAAAATTATTAGAGAAATACCATTTCCTACTCCGCTCTCGGTTACCAACTCGCCGATCCACATAAGCAACATGGTGCCGGCAGTGATAGTAGCTACCATTAGGAACCATTGACCTAAGCTGGGATGTCCAATTAGATCGGTATTGGCTATTCGAATTGAGGTTTGCTGAATCAACACAACCATACCAATTGACTGGACGATGGCAAAGGGTAGGGTCAGCAATCGAGTGTACTGATTTATGCGTTGACGACCCGATTCGCCTTCTTTGCTAAGTGCTTCAAGCCGAGGAACCACCTTGGTCATTAGCTGGATGATGATTGAGGCGTTAATATACGGCCCCAAACCCATCATGATGATCGAGAAGTTACTGAGTCCTCCTCCCGAGAATAGATCAGCAAACCCAAGCAGCTGACTGGATGCAAAAAGTTTTTGTAAAAAGGCGGCCAAAGCGGCATTATCTGGCACCGGCACTGGCACATAAGAAAGAAAACGAAATATTACCAGCAGCCCCAGAACCACAGCGATCCGCTTCCGTAATTCGGGAGAGCGGATTGCCTGCTTGAGTGTCGCCAAATTCATGCGGGAGGTCTAGACCTTTCGGTTACGTTTGGATGGTTTTTTAGGGCTTTTCTTAACCGGTGTTGTGGTAAAGCTACCTCCGGCTTTGGTGATAGCTGTTTGGGCACCAGCGGTGGCTGCCTGTAGTTTTATGGTCAGTTTTTTAGTAAGCGTGCCACTGGCTAAAATTTTAACAGCTGTGTGCTCAGATCGTATGATTCCCTGCTCTACCAAGCTCTGGTTAGTTACAGTCGCGCCTTTGAGTTGCTCAAGTCGACCAAGAGTTAGCCCAACATAGTTAGTTGGGTTAAGGGCACGAAATCCACGCAACTTGGGTAAACGTTTAGCTAATGGGTTTTGGCCGCCCTCAAAACCGGGCCGAACTCCACCACCACTGCGCGAGTTTTGACCCTTGGTACCACGACCAGAGGTTTTACCCGTGCCAGATCCAATACCACGCCCAAGGCGTTTACGGTTTTGTTTAGTTTCTAATTTTAGTTCATGAATCTTCATGTTTAAGCCTTTGCCGTTACTTTTTTAGCTTTCGAATCAACATCGGTCTTAGGCTCGGCTTTTGCAGCTGTAGCAGACTTATCGGTTACCTTCCCGCTGGGTCGCACTCGTGCAATCGGGCTATCACTAATCGGTTTAACTTGTGATAACGCCAAAATAGTAGCGTATGCATTGTTGATCTTGTTACTTGAGCCAAGTGATTTCGTTAACAAATCGTGGATACCGGCCACTTCTACCACATTACGGACTGCCCCGCCGGCAATTACACCTGTACCTGGTGAAGCGGGCTTAAGCATGACGTGAGCGCCAGAAAATTTAATAGTAACTTCATGTGGTATGGTGCCATTTTTTAATGGTATAGAAATTAGGTTACGTCGAGCTCTGGCAACTGCTTTAGCAATTGAAGTTATGACCTCGCCCCCCTTACCAATTCCCAGACCAACACGGCCTTTGCCATCACCGATTACCACGGTGGCACGAAATCGGAACCTTCGACCACCCTTTACAACACGAGCAACACGATCAATCGAAATGACCTTCTCTTCAAACTCTTTTGGTTGTGGTTGGATTGCCATTAAAACTCCAGTCCTTTCTTACGAGCAGCTTCGGCTAAAGCATTCAACCGAGTGTGGTAAATACGGGTGCCGCGATCAAATACCACTTTTTTAATTTTTTGCTTGGTGGCGCTAGCAGCAATTTGCTCACCTACCCAGGCAGCGCGCTCGGTTAATGCTCCCTTAGTTTCACTACTTTTAACGGTGGTTACAAACGAAAGGGTTTTGCCCTTGGTGTCATCGATGATTTGGGCGGTAATGTGACGGTTACTAACGAACACACTTAATCTTGGGCGCTCGGTAGTGCCGATAACTTTTGCCCGCGTACGTCGCCGGCTTTGATCTTTAGCTGTAAGTTTGTTGGTACTCATAATATTCTCTTATTTGGCGGCGGTCTTACCGGCTTTGCGGCGGATACGCTCTTCAATATATTTAATGCCCTTACCTTTGTAAGGCTCCGGTTTGCGTAGGGATCGGATATTTGCAGCGACTTGGCCTACTTGCTGTTTATCAGCGCCACTAATGGTGATGATGTTTTTTTCGACCTTGGCTTCGATACCTTCTGGGAGTGCAAACTCGATTGGATGCGAGTAGCCTAGGGCAAAGTTAACAACTCGCCCGGCAACATTCGCACGATAACCAACGCCGTTTATTTCTAACTTGCGTTCATATCCGCTATGCACTCCTTGAACAATGTTGTTAATCAAGGTGCGCATTAATCCAAAAGTGCGCTGAGTTTCGGCATTATCGTCGGCGCGAATGATCTGGATTACAGAATCAGTTTGCTCCATTTTGAGGCCTGGCAAAAGCCTAACTTCTAAGCTCCCTTTGGGGCCGGTAGCCTTAACGGTGTCACCGGTAAGCTCCACGCTAACCCCGGTAGGTACAGTTATTGGTTGGCGTCCGATTCGACTCATCTTACCATACCTTCATTAATAGTTCGCCGCCCAAACCCTTTTGGCGGGCATCACGGCCGGTCATCAAACCGTTAGAAGTCGAAAGAATTACCATTCCACGTCCACCTAAGATTAATGGAATCTCTTGTTTGGCAGCGTAGACCCGGCGGCCCGGCTTAGAAACGCGTTGCAAGTTAGTGATAGTGGCATCTTTATCTTCGGCGTGAATCTCGATGACAATATTGGCAAACTGGCTACTGGTATCTACCTGGAAACTGGCAATAAAGCCATTGTCTTTAAGTATTTGGGCGATTGACTCCTTAATTTTGGAGTGCGGCAACACCACCTGGCGGCGCGAGGCAGCCACGGCATTACGGATTCTGGTTAACATATCAGCGATTGGATCGTTCATGATTTTCTCCTACCAACTAGCTTTCGTTACGCCCGGTACCTGACCACGACTAGCATGTTCTCTGAAACAAATACGGCACATGCCGAACTTGCGAATGTATCCACGAGGGCGGCCGCAAAGTTTGCAGCGGTTAACGGCCCGAGTCGAATACTTGGGCTTTTGGTTGGCTCTAACGATTAAAGCGGTGCGCGCCATTAGCTTTTCCTCCTAAACGGGAACCCCATTAGTTGTAACATTCGCTGGCTCTCGGCTGGGGTTTTGGCCGATGTCACGATGTTTATTTGTAGCCCATGGGCATTTGCCGATTCTTCGTAAGTAATTTCCGGAAAAATTGATTGTTCACGAACACCAATGCTGTAGTTACCCTTGGCGTCAAAAGCGGTTACCGATATTCCCCGAAAGTCGCGGATACGAGGAAGTACGATTGAAACCAGGCGGTCAAGAAACTCATACATGCGTTCTCCGCGCAGAGTCACCATGACTCCAATTTTATTGCCATCACGTAGCTTAAAACCGGCAATCGAATTTTTGGCGACCGTCTGTACCGGAGCTTGGCCGGTTATCTTGGTCAAAGTATGAACCACAGTCTCTAAATGCTTGCTGTCGGCAACGGCGCGACCAACGCCGGCATTAACTACCACTTTTTCGATTTGTGGTATCTGATGCACGTTTGAATAACCCAACTCTTTTTGCAGTTGTAGCTTAATCTCTTGCTGATATTTGGTGCGTAAACGGTTCATAATTAACTCTTCTTTACTTTCTGATATCGCGATGGCTTAAATTCGCGTTCCTTTGTGCCATCTTTATTTATACGGGTGCCTATTCGGCTAGGTTGTTTGGTCACGGGATCAACAACCATCACTTTAGATACATCAATTGGTCGATTTAGCTCTAATATGCCGCCGCGAGGGTGTTTATCAGATGGCTTAGTGTGGCGTTTAGCCACGTTTAAACCCTCAGCTACAACCTTGTTGTCTTTGGGCATTACACGGCTTATAGTCCCAGTCTTACCCTTATCACGGCCAGCGATCACTACAACCTCGTCTCCTTTGCGTAGTCTCATTACAGCACCTCCGGAGCGAGTGAAATAATCTTCATGTAACCAGCTTCGCGAAGTTCACGAGCAATTGGGCCAAACACGCGCGTAGCTCGTGGCTGCTTGTTTTTATCAATTACAACTACGGCGTTATCATCAAAACGAATTTGCGATCCGTCTGCGCGACGGGTAGCCTGGGCGGTTCGGACTACTACGGCTTGGATTACCTCTTTTTTCTTAACGTTTCCATTGGGAGCCGCAATCTTAACGCTGGCAGTAATTACATCGCCTACGCGGGCATAACGGCGACGCGAACCTCCAAGCACCTTGATACAAAGGACCTCGCGAGCACCACTATTGTCGGCTACTTTTAAACGGCTTTCAGCTTGAATCATGCTACCGGCTCCTTAATTTCAATTCGCTGGCTAACAATCCAATGCTTGTCGCGACTAATCGGGCGGCTTTCAGTTATTTCAACCAGGTCACCCATTTGACATGCGTTATCGGCATCGTGGGCTTTAAACTTGGTTGTAACCTTATACTTTTTGCGATAAATTGGGTGTTCTTTTACTCGTTCGACGGTGACGACGACGGTTTTGTCCATTTTATTGGAGGACACGGTGCCTCGTAGTGTTCTAGCCATGGTTGTCCTCCTTTTGGACGGCGGCGGCTTCTTGTCGACGGTTCTGGATGGTTAAGATCCGGGCAACATCGAGTCGCAGCGCCTTAATTGCTTTAACATTCTTGACTTGCTTGGTACGCATATCAACACGTGCCTGAGCCAACTGCTGGCGAGCTTCGTTTAAAGCTGTGTCTAGCTCTTTTTCGTTCTTAGTGTTGATATCGGCTAACTTCATTCTGTCACCTCACCAGGAGTGTGACGGATGACAAACTTGGTCTTAATTGGAAGTTTGCGGCCAGCCAAGCGCATTGCCTCGCGAGCCACTTCCTCCGTAACCCCCTCCATTTCGAACATGACCCGACCAGGGCGTACGCGGGCAGCATAGTGATCAATTGAACCTTTACCACTTCCCATAGCCACTTCGGCTGGTTTTTTGGTGACCGGAAGATCAGGAAATATCCGAATCCAAATTTTTCCACCCCGCTTAATGTGACGGGTCATTGCCCGACGGGCGGCCTCAATTTGGCGTGAAGTTATCCGCTCGGTACCGTCGGCTTTTAGTGCGAACTGCCCAAAACTGATTTCGGTACCACGCGTAGCTAAGCCCTTAGGGATCCTTCCCTTGAACTGCTTACGGTACTTAGTTTTCTTTGGTAATAACATAATATTTTCCTAAAACTTGTTGCCTTTATAAACCCAGGCCTTTACGCCGATGATGCCGTAAGTGGTTTTGGCTTGGGCATGGCCATAATCAATGTCGGCACGCAAGGTGTGAAGCGGGATCGAGCCGTTTGCAACGGTTTCTATGCGGCCCATTTCTGCGCCATTAAGGCGCCCGGCAACCCGTATTTTAGCTCCCAGAGCGCCCGACTTAACCGCGTTTTCGGCGGCCATTTTCATAGCTCGACGGAAAGAAATACGCCGTTCCAGCTGACTGGCAATGTTTTCGGCCACCAACTTAGCGTTGGTTTCGGGACGCTTAATCTCTTCGATACTGACCTTAACCGGGCTGTTAGTCATTTTATGGAGCATCTGGCGCAAATCTTCGGCACCACTTCCACCACGTCCAATTACTACGCCTGGTTTTGCGGTATAAATGGTTACCGTAATTAGGCTTGGAGAACGCTCAATATCAATTCGTGAAACACTGGCACGACGAGTCAGCTTAGCTTCGGTTGCTCGACGTAACTTTACATCTTGGATTAACTGAGTAGCATAATCCTTATCAGCAAACCACTTCGACTGCCAATCTTTATCCAGCTGGAGGCGTAGGCTACGCGGATTTACTTTCTGTCCCATTACTTGGCCTCCTTAACGGTCTTAGGTTTCGCGGTTGCGGCCGGCTTTGCCACTTCGGCTAAAGTCTGATCCGCAGCTACTTCGGTTTTTGTCGCTTTAATAGGCTTAACCGGGGCTTCTGAAAGCACAACGGTAATGTGGCTACTACGCTTTAAAATTGTACCGGCCCGACCTTGGGCTCGAGGTCGAAAACGTTTTAAGCTAGGTCCGGGACCAACCAATACAGATTCCACCATCAAAGTATTAGCCTTAAGCTTGTGATTGTTTTCGGCATTAGCAATGGCGGAGTTTAAAACCTTTCCAACTGGTTCGGTTGCGCGCTTGGGGGTGTTTTGCAAAACAACCACCGCATCTTGAGCGCGTCGGCCACGAATCAACGCCGCAACCAAGCCAATTTTTCGTGACGAAGTTCCAACAAATTTGGCTGTGGCTTTAACTTGCATTATTTTTTGCCCTTTGCGAGTTTACCGCCGTGACCCCGGAATTTACGGGTGGGCGAAAACTCACCCAGTTTATGACCAACCATGTTTTCGCTAATAAAGACCGGCAGATGTTGACGGCCGTTATGCACCGCAATCGTCATTCCCACCATCTCTGGAGTAATGGTGCTAGCACGAGCCCATGTCTTTATCACGGTTTTATCATTTGGACCAAGATTAGCTACCTTTTTCATCAACTTCTCGTCGGTGTAAGGACCTTTTTTAAGTGAACGGCTCATCTTAGCGTCTCCTTGCCTTCTTACGGCCACGTACAATCATGGCATCGGTTAATTTACGGCGCCGAGTTTTAAGGCCCAAAGCCGGCTTGCCCCAAGGGGTTTTCTGACCTACGCGCAGCGCTGTACTAGTAGCACCCTCACCACCACCATGGGGGTGATCCACCGGGTTCATGGCCTTACCGCGAACGGCTGGGCGCCATCCTAGGCGGCGGCGGCGGCCGGCACTACCATACTTAATGTTTTGGTGGGCTTCGTTACCGACCACACCGATTGTGGCCATGCAGTTTTGGTTTACCAAACGCACCTCACCACTGGGCAAACGTACCTGGCAGAACTCACCTTCTTTAGCAACCAGTTGGGCCTTTGATCCGGCACTTCGGGCAATCTGTCCACCCTTGCCCAACACCAGCTCTATATTATAAATCTGGGTACCAACCGGAATGTTAGCAAGTGGCAGCCGGTTTCCCTTGCGGATCTCAACCTCACTGCCACTTTCGATAACCTGACCCACGCCCATCCCGCTGCCGGCAATAATGTAGGCTTTTTTACCAGCTTCAAGCTCCACCAGCGCGATGTTGGCGCTACGGTTAGGATCAAACTCAATCGCGGTGACGGTGCCCTTAAATCCCTGTATCAAACGGAAATCAACCAATCGATAATGGCGCTTAACCCCGCCGCCACGGTGACGAATAGTTATCTTGCCCTGATTGTTGCGACCACTACCAACCTTTTTGGCAACCAAAAGCGACTTTTCTGGCTTCTTTTTAGTTATCGCCGAGGTATCGGCCGTGGTCATGCCGCGCCGAGCTGGAGTGGTTGGCTTGTAAAGTCTAACTGCCATTACTTGCTCCCCTCTTCAAACAAGGCAATTTTGTCACCGGCCTTTAAAGTCACAAAAGCCTTCTTTAGATCTGTTCTGTGGCCTGCACCTTTACCGTAACGTTTACTGGTTGGCTTACCCTTATGGATCATCATGTTTACCGAGGCTACTTTAACCTTAAAGGCAGTTTCAACAGCCTTTGTGACCTCAATTTTATTGGTACTAATCGGCACCTCAAACACATAGGTGCCTTTATCAGACAGAGCCATAGCCTTTTCGCTAACACGAGGGATTAGAGGCATAGTGGTCATACTGTTGCCTCTAGCCATTCGCCAATAACGTCGAGGGCTTTCTTTGTAACGACAATATTGTCGGCATTCATAATTTCATAAACATTTAAGTACTTAGCTGATACCGCTTTAACTGCCGGAATATTCCGAGTAGCTCGATCAATCAAAGCGTTTTTCTGCTCTACCACAATCAAAATATTACCCTCAAGCTTCATCTTTTCGATTAGCTTAAGGGTAGGAGCCACGCGACCTTCAGTAGCGACAAACTCGTCAATCACTAGAATACGCTTATCAGCAGCTTGCAAGCTTAATGCTTGGCGAATAGCTACCCGCTTAGCTTTTAAAGGCATTGCTACGGAGAAATTTTCTTTGCCGGTAGGGCCAAAAGCCACACCACCGCCGCGCCAGTGGGGCATACGCGTGCCACCAGCGCGAGCTCGGCCGGTGCCTTTTTGCTTCCATGGCTTTTTACCACCACCACGCACCTCGCCGCGTTCAAGTGTTTTGGCGTTATTGGTGCGTCCATTTGCTAGATATGCAGTATAGGCCCGATTGACTAAATCGTGGTTAGCCTCGATGGAAAACACCCATGGACTTAACTTTACGGCCGCCACTTGTTTGGCGCCAGTTTTAGAATAAGCAACAGCCTGTGCCATTATTTGGCTCCCTGAATCATTACCATGCCTTTGCGTGGACCGGGCACAGCGCCACTGACGGCTAATAGGTTTTTTTCGGCATCGATTAGTACAACTTTAAGACCTCGAACTGTGACTTTGTCGCCACCCATTCGGCCTGCCATTTTCATGCCCTTAAACACGTGCTGTGGATAGGCTGACCCAATTGAACCAGGTTGGCGGTAGTTGTGAGATCCATGAGTTTTGGGGCCGGTATTAAAGTTATGGCGCTTAACCGTACCGGCAAAGCCCTTGCCCTTACTTATCCCTGATACCTGTATCTTATCGCCAACCTCAAAATTTGAGACATCTAGCTTATCGCCGACCTTCATGGCCGAATCATCATCGGCCGCAACCGCTTCGGTTCGTAGTTCGCGCAAAAGCTTTGGGGTTACGCCATCAATGCTAGAGTGTCCAACCTGTGGCTTAGCCGGGTTCTTAGCGGCACCAAAGCCTATCTGGACCGCTTCATAACCATCGTTAACCTCGGTTTTAACCTGCGTGATAACACAAGGGCCAGCCTCTAAAATGGTGACACGCGAAACATTACCGTTCTCATCGAACAGCTGTGTCATTCCAAGTTTTCGGCCAAGTAAGGCTTTCACGTACGCTCCCTAAACAAAAAATAATTCTAGGTTCCGTCCGGTTTCTCCGAGGGCGCGAGCCGGGAGACCTGTACAACTCCTAGTTTGCTGGCTATATAAACTGCCAAAAGTTACCGGGTAACTATATCAGGAATAACCGAGGCGTGTCAACAGATTGGGACTAAAAGCTAAAAGTTACTCCAATGCCTACTAGCCCCAATACCGCGCCAATTAGCATGATTGCGTATTCTATCTTGCGATCTATCTGAAATCGTTCCCGTTGTACCAATATTAAGCCAGCAATTAAGCCTGCCGGTAAATATTTATGCCCGTTAAAGGCAACCCAGGTACTCGATAGTACTAAAAAAAGCAGAATTTTTAAAAAATATACGCTGTCATACTCGGTTTGATTGGTTGATGATGCCATGCCTATAGTTTAACCTATTATGCTTACGCTTTACTAGCATTGGATTGATCATCGTAATTTTTGGGACGATACAGTTTAACGTCTTCCATGCCTTCTGGCATAAATCCATCTGGGTGCTCAAAACCAGGCTTCCACTTGGTGCCCTTGCCGTACCCTAGCTCTTTCATTAAGCCGGTAGGAGCATTGCGCAAATGCAAAGGTGGTTCGGCCGCAGGATATTGCTTAACCGCTTGGCCGGCAGCCGAAATTGCATCGTAAGCATCTCGGTTTTTGGGAGCGGTTGCTAAGGCTATGGTAGCCTCAGAAAGAATAATCCGCCCCTCTGGCATCCCAATGCGCTCAATTGCCATAAATGTACTGGTGGAAAGAGTTAGTAAGCTTGTGTCAGCTAAGCCTATATCTTCGGCCGCAAATATCACTAAGCGACGAGCAATAAACTTAGGGTCTTCACCGGCATCAAGCATTCGGGCTAAATAAAATAGCGCTGCGTCAACTGCGCCGCCACGAAGTGACTTAATAAAGGCCGATATTAAGTTGAAATGGTATTCGCCACCTTTATCGTAACGCAAACTGGTCTTTTGCATGGCTTGCTTCACAGCGGTTGCCGTGATCTTTGGCCCCATGCGGGCAGCAGCTTCTAGGCCTCCTAGTGCCACCCGAGCATCTCCGGCCGCTAACTCGGCTAACAGTTTACGAGCGCTTGGTTCGATTGAGACCTTACCAATCTGCGGCAGAGCACGGTCGATTAGACCTTCTAGCTGTTTTGGGGCAAGTGCGTTTAATGTAACAACCCGACTTCTTGAGAGCAAAGGAGAAATAACCTCAAATGATGGGTTCTCTGTAGTAGCGCCTAA
Source organism: Candidatus Saccharimonadia bacterium (assembly GCA_046597065.1). Lineage (GTDB taxonomy): Bacteria > Patescibacteriota > Saccharimonadia > UBA4664 > SCTI01 > JBKJLI01. Next base: position 200,107 of record JBKJLI010000002.1, on the reverse strand, counting down.
TAAAATAATAGTGCCGTTTTCTACATGCGGTAAAAAAGCGTCTTGCTGTGCCTTATTAAATCGATGGATTTCATCGACAAATAAGACGGTAGTTTGACCAAGATCTCGCCGCTGCTTAGCTGCATCAATAACCTTACGTACTTCTGGCAGACCCGAGGTGACTGCCGAAAGCTCTTCGAAAGCATGGTCGCCGCTGGTAGCAATAATGCGCGCTAAGGTGGTTTTACCACTACCTGGTGGACCCCAAAGGATAATAGATACCGGCTCTCTGGATTCGATCAGTCCACGTATAAACTGGCCCGGCCCGACCAGGTGATCCTGGCCCACCACCATATCAAGCGACCGGGGGCGCATACGGTCGGCAAGAGGCCGGCGGGTTTGATCAAACAAGCTCATGTCATCATTATTTGACCTAACCGATCAAAAAGCAAACACGGCCGAGTGGCCGTGTTGCGAGAAGTTATATCTGAATTACTTGTAGTAACTGCGTATTTGGAAAAGCACGTATGCACCAATCACAGCCGACACCAACCCACCGAATACATTAAATACTAATATCGAGTGTGCCAAGCTAGCCACCACCGAATAAAAGGTAAGATTCCAACCGCTTATTTTACGCGCGAATAAACCCGGCAGCGCCATAATCATGAGGATTATCTCTACTACTAAAGCCGCTAGGGCTATCGATAATCCGGTTGCTGCGCCTACACCTGCCAGCGCACTGAATGGCAGCGCTATGACGCCGATGCCTAGTGCCAATAAAATTGCAGGTGATAAAATCACCAAAATTACCACGTTGATCCAAGGCATATACCTTACGATCCAGTCCTTGGCGCCAACTGGTAACTGCACCGGCGCTTTCTTAACTAAGTAATATTCCAGCCATCCCATTACATCTTGGGGTGGCTTTTCACCCGATGCTTTGTGTGCTTTTTCTGCCATGATTCAAAATTCCCGCTTACTTAAGCCAATCATACTACTTAAGCTTAAATATTCCAATTTTCTTACTTAAATCGAGGCCTAACCTGCCAATAGATATATATAGCGATCAACAACTGCATTGTTCCGGTTATGGCATGCTGCAACAGGATGCTTTGACCCAGATGCACAACCGCCGCGGCCAATAACCATCCCCAACCCACTCGACGTTTTGCGAATAACGGCTTAACCGATAAAGCTAACAGCCCAAACTGCATAATTAGGGCAACAGCAGCTAAGCCTACGCCGTTGGCTGTTCCAGGTATTCCAAAAAACTCTAATGGTAAGGCGTGAACCCCCAAGACAACTGCTAAAAGCGCTGTAGGCGACAGAATTAAGGCTAAAGCCAGGGCAATCCAGCCGGCGGCGTCGCATAGCCATATCCGAGCCCAATCGGGCAGATTGTACCAGCGGCGATTACCAAACCCGGCTGCAATAGTGTTTCTATTGCCACTACGAGTAACTCGACGCCGTTTGGTGGTCATGCTTATAACAGCCTACTTTACGTGATGGCCCTTGGCGCAGTGGCCATGTGAGCTAGCCTTGTGGCGACAACTGGCATTACGGCAGGCCTTAACCTCTACCGCTGATTTGCAATCTTTGCAGATTTTCTTTGCCATAATTATAAATCCTCTTTTTTGCTATTTGTAATCTGATAATAGCGCTTATGCTAAGTCGATGCAACCAAAACGCCAAAGGGAGCCACATGGCTCCCTTTAAAATCGTCTGCTAGAACTAAACTAAACGCTACGGCTAGCTAGCGCTTTGGTATCTAACCCAAGAGCGATTAACACCGGGCCAGAAATTAACGCGTATGCGCCAATGATCCAAACGAAGGCTAATCCGCTGGCTGCAGGGTAAAACCATACCACCACTCCGGTGGCAAGGCTAAGAATGCCCGCTACGGTTGTGAGCGCCTTGGTATTTGAATTCGACTCATCGGTAAATGCCGAAACAATTTCAAATATACCCCGAACCACGAATGTCAGACCAACCAACACAATCAAGGTGGCCAAAGTTACGCCCGGCTGACGAATGGCATAAATACCAATTCCAACCTGGAACACGCCCAGCACTAGCTCTAAAAACCAAAGCGACATTCGGCCGACGCCGGTTAAGCTGGTTACAACGTTAATAACGCCGGCTAATATGACATAGATGGCAAAAGCCACTAAAAAGGCATAGGCGGTTAGGCCGGGCCAAAATATAGCGATAAAGCCGAATACGAGCAGCAGCAGCCCGCGTACGACCAACATCCACCAGATGTTATTTAGGTATGCTTTCATGCAAATACCTCCACTTAATTAAACGTAACTTAAGATTGCTCTCAGGTGGAGATGAAAGCATTAGTTGTTTCTTACTAATTTTAGTTAATATTATTACTGCTTTTTGTAATAATGCACTAACGTGCTGTATTTAATCTATTTAAGCTCACTATCGGGCGTGATTGCTCTAAATACCAGTGCGGCCAAGGCGCCGCCAGCCAATGGGCCTATTAGATACAGCCAAAAGTCGCTCCAGTGCTGGCTAAATTCGCTGATGTTAAAGAATAGCGGGCCAACACCAACTGCAGGATTGAAGGCGCCACCCGAAATCGATCCACCGCTGAATGCGCCGACCATTAGGGCTAGGCCAATTGCCAAGCCGTAATACTGGTTACCATCGGTTTTTTTGCTGGTGGCAACATTTAGGACAGTAAAGGCAAGTAAGAAAGTGAACAAGATTTCAACCAGCAGGGCGGTGTTAAAATCTATTCCTCCCGCCGGTGCCACAGCTAGAATTTCTCCCTTGATCGAAAAGAATGCCGCTGCCGCTGCCACCGCACCTAATAATTGTGCTAGCACATACTTTAAGCCGTCGTTGCTGCTAAGCTTGCCACGCATAACTACAGCAAGCGTTACTGCTGGGTTGTAATGCGCGCCGGATATGTAACCACCCACGTAAACCAATGCCGCCAATACCGCCCCTATAGCCAATGGATTAGCAGATAATCCAACGGTTAATAACAGAAAAAATGTACCAATAAACTCAACTGTGTAACGCCTCATTAACGTACTCCATTTATAGCCTTAACATAACGCTAATGCTTTTTTTATGCAAGCCAACCAAAAAAGCCGCCCGGAGGCGGCTATTGATTGGGAAACGAAACCTACATCTTTATTTCGATGTCGACTCCTGCTGGTAGATTCAGGTTCATCAGCGAATCAACAGTTTTAGCGGTTGGTTCGGTGATATCTATCAGCCGTTTATGTGTGCGCATTTCAAACTGCTCGCGACCTTTTTTGAAAATATGCGGACTTTTGATAACCGTAGTAACCACTCGCTCAGTGGGCAGTGGTATCGGTCCAGCTACTTTGGCACCAGTACGTGTGGCGGTATCAAGAATCTGCTTAGCCGACTGGTCTATGACTTTGTTATCATAGGCTTTTAGGCGGATGCGGATTCGTTGTTTAGGTGCTGTTTCGTCTTTGGCCATCGGGCTATTCGATCTACTTGGTAATCTTTGTTACCACGCCGGCGCCGACTGTTCGGCCGCCTTCACGGATAGCGAAACGCAAACCATCGTCCATGGCAATCGGAGCAATCAGCTTAACCTTCATTTGAACGGTATCACCTGGCATCACCATTTCACCTTCGAACTGGATCTCTCCGGTAACATCGGTGGTACGGATGTAAAACTGTGGCTTGTAGCCCTTTAGGAATGGAGTGTGTCGACCACCCTCCTCTTTCTTCAAAACATAAACCTCACACTCGAATTCGGTATGGGGAGTAATAGAACCTGGCTTGGCTAGTACTTGTCCACGCTCAATATCGGTGCGTTCGATGCCGCGCAGCAATGCACCAACATTATCGCCGGCGTGAGCATCTGGCAGTAGTTTCTTGAACATTTCAACACCGGTTACGACGGTTTTGCGGGAATCCTTGATACCAACAATTTCAACTTCATCGTTGACGTGTAACTTGCCTTGCTCAATGCGCCCGGTGGCAACGGTGCCACGACCCTTAATCGAGAAAACGTCTTCGATAGGCATTAAGAATGGCTTATCAACTTCACGCTTTGGCTCTGGGACACTTTCGTCCATAGCCTCAACCAATTCCATGATCGCATCTTCATACTTCTCGTCGCCTTCTAGCGCTTTAAGAGCTGAGCCCTTGATAATCGGAGCGTTCTCGTCGAAGCCCTCCTTAGCTAACAGCTCGCGAATTTCGATTTCTACCAGCTCCGCTAGCTCAGCATCTGCTGTGTCCATCTTGTTCATGAAGACCAATACGTAAGGTACGCCAACCTGACGTGCCAACAACAAGTGCTCACGAGTTTGGGGCATTGGGCCGTCGGCGGCCGAAACTACTAAAATGGCTCCATCGATCTGAGCGGCACCGGTAATCATGTTCTTTACATAATCAGCGTGACCGGGCATATCAACGTGGGCGTAGTGTCGCTTGGCTGAGTTGTACTCTTGGTGAGAGGTAGCAATGGTGATACCACGCTGGCGCTCTTCGGGGGCGTTATCAATCTGGTCGTAAGCGACCGGCTTGTTAATATCATCTGGTAGGCGCTTGGCCAACACCGCGGTGATGGCGGCAGTTAAAGTGGTTTTGCCATGATCAACATGACCCATGGTACCTACGTTAACGTGGGGCTTATCTCGTTTAAACTCAGCCATTATTTCTCCTTAAGTTTGCTATCATTTCTATCTATTACTAGAAGACCTCGGCCTTCTCGTTTTTGGACAATAAAAATTATCGCCCAATTGGACCTCCTAAGTATAAGGAGTAAAAACCACCTTGTAAAGAGGTTACTTAGGCGCTTTTATCCGCAGCACGTTTGCCAATGATCTCTTCGGCTACGTTGGGTGGAACAGCCTCGTAGTGATCAAACTCCATTGAGTTACTTGCTCGCCCTTGCGTCATTGATCGTAGGGTGGTGGTATAACCGAACATTTCACCAAGTGGTACGTATGCACTAACAACCTTTGCCTGGCCACGATCGGTCATTTCCTGGATGCGGCCACGCTTACTATTTAAATCGCCAATGACATCGCCCATGAACTCTTCTGGTGTAGTCACCTCTACCTTCATGATTGGCTCTAGAATTACCGGATCCGCCTTTTTAGCAGCGGCTTGAAAGCCCATCGAACCTGCAATTTTAAAGGCCATTTCATTCGAGTCAACGTCATGGTATGAACCGTCATAAAGCTTTACTTTTACATCTACCACTGGATAACCGGCCAGTACGCCATTTTGCATGGCCTCTTTTACCCCCTGTTCAACCGGCTTAATAAACTCACGCGGAATGGCGCCACCAACAATAGCATTTTCAAATTCGAAACCATCGCCCGGCTCTTGCGGTGAAAGCTCAAGCCAGACGTCGCCGTACTGACCACGGCCACCCGACTGACGTACAAACTTACCCTGCTCTTTGGCAGCTTTACGAATGGTTTCACGATAAGCAACTTGGGGTTTACCAATATTTGCCTCAACCTTAAACTCACGCTTCATCCGATCTACGATGATGTCTAAATGAAGCTCACCCATACCATTTATTAAGGTCTGCCCGGTTTCATGATCACTTTGAACGCGAAACGTTGGATCTTCCTCGGCCAAGCGTTGCAGCGCTATACTCATTTTTTCTTGATCAGCCTTAGTTTTAGGTTCAATTGCGATCTGGATAACCGGCTCTGGGAAGGTGATTGATTCTAGAATAATTGGTTTGGCCGTATCGCTAAGCGTATGGCCGGTAATGGTATTCTTTAGGCCCACAGCGGCGGCGATTTCACCAGAGAACACCTCTTGAACCTCTTCGCGACTATTCGCGTGCATGCGGAGAACTCGTCCAATGCGCTCTTTTTCACCTGTACTCGAATTTAAAACGTACGATCCTGACTTTAGGCTACCGGAATATACCCTAAAGAAAGCCAGCTTACCTACAAAGGGATCGGCGGCGATTTTAAACGCTAAGGCGCTAAATGGCTCGCTATCGCTAGGCTCACGGGTAATCTCGTCGCCGGTCTTAGGGTCGGTGCCACTTACCGGGCCGACATCCAGCGGGCTGGGGAGATAAGCGTTTACAGCGTCTAACAGCTGTTGCACGCCTTTATTTTTTAATGCCGATCCACACAGTACTGGGTAAAGCTGGTTGGCCAAAGTGGCTTTGCGCAGACCTTTTACAATCTGCTCCTCGCTAAGATCATTGGTCTCAATAAATGTGTTGAGCAGCTCCTCGTCGGTTTCGGCCACCCGTTCTAGCAACATGGCGCGATACTTGCTGGCATCGGCCTTCATGTTTTCGGGGATCTCAACCACCTCGAATACCTTACCCATATCATCTTTAAAAACGACCGCGTTCATTTTGACTAAGTCGATAATGCCAGCAAAACTAGCCTCGGAGCCAATCGGCAGCTGGATCACTACAGCGTTCTTGCTTAAACGAGTGTGGATGCTCTTAACATCGGCGTAAAAATCAGCACCTGTTCGGTCCATCTTGTTAATGAAACAGATGCGCGGTACCTCATACTTGTCAGCCTGACGCCAAACCGTTTCACTTTGCGGCTCAACGCCAGCAACGCCGTCAAAAATGGCCGCGCCACCATCAAGTACGCGCAAGCTTCGCTCAACCTCAACTGTAAAGTCAACGTGACCTGGCGTATCAATAATATTAATGCGATGACCATCCCAAAAACAGGTTGTAGCAGCGCTGGTAATGGTAATTCCGCGCTCCTGCTCTTGCTCCATCCAGTCCATCGTGGCTTCACCCTGGTGAACCTCACCTATTTTGTGGGTTTTACCGGTGTAGTAGAGTACCCGCTCGGTAACGGTTGTTTTACCAGCGTCGATGTGGGCAATAATGCCAATGTTACGGGTGTTTTCTAAACTATACTCTCGGGCCATGGGGTTGGTCTCTTCCCTCTAAATTAGTGGTTAATATCGCGCAAAGTGAGCAAAAGCTTTGTTGGCTTCGGCCATGCGGTGGGTATCTTCTTTTTTCTTGATGGCATCGCCAGTGTTGTTGTATGCATCCATCAGCTCGCGGGCTAACCGCTTATCAAAGGAGCTACCGGATTTGGCCCGGGCTGCAGTTAATATCCAGACCATGGCAAGATGAATTTTGCGGTCACCACGAACTTCCATTGGTACCTGGTAGGTTGCTCCGCCAATACGTTTGGCGCGAACCTGCACTTGTGGTGAAACATTTTTAATAGCACCTTCAAAAACTTCGAGTGGCTCGGTTTTTAACTTGTCTTTAATCTCATCCATGGCACCATACATTAGGCCTTCAGCCAGTCGCTTCTTGCCACTTTTCATGACCTTGTTGATCATCTTTGAAAGCAAAACGCTCTGATACTGAAGATCGGGGGCGATATCGCGTTGGAAGGATTTGGTTTTCTTGCGTGGCATGCTTCACTCCTTTCAAGAGTTACTGCCCGTCTGCGCCGCCATTTGGCGCTGGGCTTGCTTGGTTGATTTAAGCGGATTTTTCTTTCTTGGTTCCGTACTTGCTGCGACCCTGCTTACGACCAGAGACTCCGGCAGTATCAAGGGCGCCACGCACAATATGGTAACGAACACCCGGAAGATCTTTAACACGACCGCCTCGGATCAGCACCACACTATGCTCTTGCAAGTTATGGGCTTCTCCGGGAATGTAGGCGGTTACTTCCATGCCATTAGTCAACCGGACACGGGCGATCTTGCGCAAAGCCGAGTTTGGCTTTTTAGGCGTAGTGGTCGACACCTTAGTACAAACCCCTCGCTTTAAGGGCGAGGCTTTATCGTAACTCTTGCCCTTTAAGGCGTTGAGCGTACGACCGAGTGCCGGGACCTTAGACTTGCGAGCCTTATCCTGACGGGGTTTGCGAATTAACTGGTTAATGGTTGGCATGGATTTCCTGTGTTTGACCTGACTATTTAATCAGCTTTAGTTAGTTTCGTCAATCTGTTGATCGGCATTGGCAGCGACCAACTCGGTGGCAGCGGCGGCCTTAGCACCAGCCAACGCTAGCTTGGCATCAGAAGCTATTCTAGCTGCTTCGATAGCAGCAGCATCGATGCCGAAACCGGTTCCAACTGGAATCAAACGGCCGATGATCACGTTCTCTTTGAGACCCCGGAGCTTGTCGCGTTTACCCCGAATAGCGGCAGCAATCAACACACGGCTAGTGTCTTGGAAACTGGCAGCGCTCAAGAACGAATCTGACGAAATTGAAATTTTGGTGATCGGTAGTAGTAACTGCTCATAGGTAGCCGGCTTCTTTTTGGAGGTTACCAGTTCAGCATTCTCTTCGATTACACCCATCTTAGAAGTTATATCACCGGTTACAAACAAACTATCGCCTGGCTCTTCAATCTGTACCCGCGAGAACATTTGTCGAATGATGATCTCGATATGCTTATCGGCAATCGCCTGACCTTGCGAGGCATAAATCGATTGAACCTCACCAATGATGTAGTGTTGCACTGCCTCTTCACCGAGCAACGTCAACATATCTTGAAGATTGATTGAACCTTCGGTTAACCGTTGGCCACGTGTCACCAAATCTCCATTGCTAATTTCGATTGCCTGATAGGCTGGAACCACGTGGTCGCGATGCACGCCGCCGGCGTGAGTTAGCAAAATCTTATCTTTGGTGACCTCAACTACGCCCTCTTGTTTGGCTTTCAGAGCCTTCTTACCCTTGCCATCAACGGCCATAACATCACCAACCAGCACTTTGTCACCGGTCTTAATCTCTGGGATACGTTCACCAAGCTCATATTCGGTGATTTTTACGTTGGCAGGTGTTACTCGGATGGTCGATTTACCGGCGCTTTCTTTAACGCTGACAATTCCATCGATTTCAGCCAAGACCGCCTGCCCCTTAGGTGAACGGGCCTCAAAGATTTCCTCAACTCGAGGTAGACCCTGAGTAATATCGACTCCGGTTGCGGCCACACCCTTATGGAAGGTACGCATCGTCAATTGCGTGCCAGGCTCGCCAATGCTTTGAGCGGCGATAACGCCAACCGGCTCACCAAGTTCAACCATCTTGCCGCGAGCCAGATCTACACCGTAACACTTCTGGCAAACACCCCAATGAGTGGCACAAGTTAACATGCTGCGCAGCCGTACTTCTTCAATACCGGCTGCAACCACGGCATCGGCGTCGGTGTCGGTAATTAGATGACCGGCCTTAACCAAAGTTTTGCCGTCGGTTTTGATGGCTTGTGCGGCCACCCGGCCCGCTAATCGCGCTTTGAAGCTTTCACCAATTGCCTCAGACTCGCGCACGCTAATTAATGTACCTTTGGTGTCTTTGCAGTCTGGCTGAGTCACGATGACATCTTGTGAAACATCCACCAAGCGGCGGGTCAGGTAGCCCGATTCGGCAGTCTTGAGCGCAGTATCGGTTAGGCCCTTGCGAGCACCGTGGGTCGAGCTAAAGTACTCCAGCATCGAAAAGCCTTCTTTATAGTTGGAACGAATTGGTAGTTCGATGATACGGCCGGTTGGGTTGTTAACTAATCCAAGCATTCCCGAAATCTGGTTAGCCTGGCTGATGTCACCACGAGCACCTGAGTCAATGTAAAGACCAATAGTAGCCTTGGTGTGAGCCAACCCGGCCTCTAGTTCAGACTTAATGATCTCGTTGGTCTTCTGCCAAACTTCGATAGTTCGGCGATAACGCTCTTCTTCGGTAATCAAGCCCATTTCAAACTGGTTTGCGATGTCAACTACCTGGCTTTCACCGTCGTTGATCAACTCTTCCTTGTTCGCAGGGACTACAAAGTCATCTACGCCGATCGATAAGCCCGACAATGTAGCGTGTTTAAAACCAAGGTCTTTCATATCATCTACAAAGATGGCGGTGGCTTCAGGGCCGACCTCAACGAACACTTTCGCTACTAAAGCCTGGAGCTTCTTTTTGGTCATTGTTTCGTTATGGAACTCAATGCCCTTAGGTAGCACCTCATTAAAGATGATGCGCCCAATTGTAGTCTCTAGTCGTGCCCCATCAACTGGAATAGTCACTCGAGCTTGCAATGGCAAAACACCGGTTTCGTAGGCGTAGAGTGCCTCGTTATCATCAGCAAAGTGCTTAATCGCAGCTTCAGCATTGGCATCTGCGCCATCATAGGTTAAGAAGTAACAGCCCAACACGATATCCTGGCTGGGATTTACTACCGCTGCGCCATCGGCAGGCTTGAGCAAGTTGCGTGATGCCAACATTATGGTGCGAGCCTCATTCTGAGCAGCAGCTGATAGGGGCACATGTATGGCCATTTGGTCGCCGTCAAAGTCGGCGTTAAAGGCGGTACATACTAGTGGGTGCAATTGAATTGCCTTACCCTCAATCAAGATCGGGCGGAAAGCTTGGATGCCGAGACGGTGAAGTGTCGGTGCACGGTTTAATAGCACATACTTTTCCTTAATGATCTCTTCTAGGGCGTCCCACACTTCGGTGGTGGCGCGTTCAATCATGCGTCCAGCGCTTTTTACGTTGTGAGCCAACTCTTGTTCGATTAAACGAGACATTACGAAAGGCTTAAACAGCTCTAAGGCCATCATTTTTGGCAAGCCACACTGGTAAAGTTTGAGGTTTGGTCCTGCAACAATCACCGATCGCCCGGAATAATCGACACGCTTACCCAGTAAGTTCTGGCGGAATCGACCTTGCTTACCCTTAAGAATATCGCTTAAGCTCTTTAGCTTGCGGCGGGTTCCGGTACTAGATACGGCGCGCTCTCGCCGTGCGTTGTTATCAACCAAAGCATCTACAGCCTCTTGCAACATTCGCTTTTCGTTTCGACGAATCACTTCTGGAGCATCAAGCTCTATCAAGCGCTTCAACCGGTTGTTACGGTTGATCACCCGGCGGTAAAGATCGTTTAGATCGCTAGCGGCAAAACGGCCACCGGCAAGCTGCACCATTGGGCGTAAATCGGGTGGAATTACCGGTAACTCGGTTGTGACCATCCACTCTGGGCGAATACCTGCACTTCGCAAACCTTCTAGCATCTTTAAGCGCTTGAGAGTCTTTTTCTTCTTCTGGCCACTGGAATCTTCAACCTCTTTAGTCAACTTTTCAACCAACTGATCGAGATCAATTGACGCTAGTTGGTTGCGCACAGCTTCGGCCCCAATATCAGCCTTAAAGACGTCACCAAATTTCATGTTCAGATCACGATACTTGCTTTCGGTTAGTAGCTGCAATCGCTCTAGGCCCTCAATTTCACTTTTGGCTGACTGGTAGCTGACCTCAAGTTCACTTATTTCTCGTGAACGCGACTCGGCTAACTCTTTGACGTTAGCGTCAGCTGTAGCAGCTTGCTTGTCATAATCTTTCTTAATGTCCTCACTGCGAGTTTTAAAATCGGCTTCAAGATCGCTTAAAGCGGCTTTTCGACGCTCGTCGTTAACTTCGGTAACCAAATAGTTAGCAAAGTACACCACCCGCTCTAAATCGCGAATGCTCATGTTTAAGGCCAAGCCAATGCTTGAAGGTGTGCCTCGCAAGAACCAGATGTGAGTAACCGGTACAGCTAGGCTAATGTGCCCCATGCGCTCGCGGCGCACGATACTGCGTGTTACGCGCACGCCACACTTATCACAAACCACATCCTTATAGCGGATGCGCTTGTACTTACCGCAGTAGCACTCCCAGTCTTTGGTTGGTCCAAAAATGCGTTCGCAGAATAGACCGTCTTTTTCCGGCTTCTGGGTGCGATAGTTAATGGTCTCTGGCTTGACTACTTCGCCGTGCGACCAGTCTAAAATTTGCTTGGGGCTAGCCAGGCTTAGGCGAACAGCACTAAACTCGCTGGCGGTTTGGTCTAACATCTCTACCATCTTTACGCCTCCTCTCCGGCGGCCACTTTGGCCGCGGCAACCTCGGCCTCAACTTGCAGCTGATCGTCTTGGCCACCGGCCAAGTCAACAAGCGGCATGTCGGCTACAGCCACATCGCCTTCAATTAATTTGTCAGTTCCTAGCTCGTTGGCCTCTTTGTGAGTCTCGTCGGCCAACATATCTTCGGCGTCAATCTCGGTTTCACCAGAGGTTTCGTTGCGGATCAAATCTACTGCCAAGCCTAAACTCTGCAACTCTTTAACCAACACATTAAACGACTCGGGGATGCGTGGTCCGCGGATCTCCTCGTTCTTAATGATGGCCTCATAAGCCTTAGAGCGACCAACTACGTCATCCGACTTAATGGTGAGAATTTCTTGTAGGGTATTGGCGGCTCCGTAAGCTTCGAGTGCCCAAACCTCCATCTCTCCAAACCGCTGACCGCCACGTTGGGCCTTACCACCTAGTGGCTGCTGAGTAACCATGGCATATGGACCGGTTGAGCGAGCGTGAATCTTGTCGTCAACCATGTGATCAAGCTTCAACATATACTTATAACCCACGGTTGTACGTTCTTGGAATGCCACACCGGTTCGGCCGTCGTATAACTGTGCCTTGCCGTCTTCGGGCAGGCCGGCTTGCCTTAACTCATCTTTAATCTGATCGATGGTCACACCATCGAAAACCGGACTGGCCACGTTGTAACCTAACGCTTCTGCGGCCCAACCCAAGTGGGTTTCAAAAATCTGTCCAATGTTCATACGCTGACCAACACCAAGCGGATTTAATATCATGTCGACGGGAGTGCCGTCTTCCATGCAGGGCATATCCTCAACTGGAAGTACCCGCGAAATCACACCTTTGTTTCCGTGACGGCCGGCCATCTTATCGCCAACGCTTATCTTGCGCATTAAGGCCACCGAAACGTGGTACTGCTCGATTACGCCAGCCTGGAGCTCATCGCCATTTTCACGGCTAAATAACTTAACGCCAACCACTTTACCGCGCTCGCCATTTGGCAGTCTTAAGCTGGTGTCCTTAACATCACGGGCCTTTTCACCAAAAATGGCTCGTAGCAGCTTTTCTTCGCTGGAAAGTTCCTGCTCACCCTTAGGCGTAATTTTTCCTACTAGAATGTCTCCTGCTGAGATTTCGGCACCAATTCGAACTATTCCGGCTTCATCTAAATCCTTCAGACTGTCTTCGCTAACGTTCGGGATGTCGCGAGTGACTACCTCTGGTCCCAATTTGGTTTCGCGCACATCAACCGAGTGAGTTTCAATGTGAATCGAGCTAAAGCGATCATCACGCACCAATCGCTGACTGATGATAATCGCATCCTCAAAGTTGTAACCGCCCCAGCTCATGAAAGCTACAAGAACGTTTTGGCCCAAAGCTAGCTCGCCATTTTCGGTCGACATGCCGTCGGCAAGTAAATCACCCTTTTTAAGTTTTTGACCGACCTCAACCACCACTTTCTGGTTGATACTGGTGCCTTCATTGCTACGGACAAACTTGGTTAGTGGGTATCGAACTTCGCCTAGTTTTTCGTAATTGACTACGACCTCGCTGGCCGAGGCCGATTTAACGGTGCCATTTGCAGCCGCCACAATCACCTGGGCAGAATCACGAGCAACTACTCGCTCCATTCCGGTGCCAACGATTGGTGCCTGGGGCTTAACCAGCGCAACTGCCTGTTTCTGCATGTTAGCTGCCATCAGGGCGCGTTTAGCATCGTCATGTTCAATAAATGGTATTAGCGCGGTTGAAACCGACACAATCTGACGGCTAGATACATCCATAAACTGCACGTGATCGCCTTCTTCTTCACCAGCCTCACCGGCACGTCGAACGGCAATACGTGGCAGTAAAAAATAGCCATCGTTATCAATCTTGGTTGCAGCTTCGGTAATAACTGCCTTACCTTCGTCGTATGCATCTAAATAAACCACTTCGCTTGTAACCTTGGCTTTAACCGGCACCATTGGTGCATCAAGCTTGGCCAACTTTTTAGCGGCTACATCGGTAATCTTATCGCCTGGCTTTACAATCAGCTCACCCTTAGCGTCCTTAATGGTGGTTCGGGCGATATGTCCAACGGCGTCAGCGGGTTTAACCTCATTTGTCACAATACGGTAGGGAGTTTCCAAAAAACCATACTCATTCACGCGAGCGTAGCTCGACATGTTAGAAACTAGACCGATATTTGGACCTTCTGGTGTCTCAATTGGGCAAAGACGACCATAGTGAGAACGGTGAACATCGCGAACTTCGAAGCCGGCACGTTCACGGCTCAAGCCACCGGCACCCATAGCTGTAACGCGACGCTTGTGGGCAATTTCGCTAAGTGGGTTGGTTTGGTTCATAAACTGGCTCATTTGCGAGCTAGCGAAAAATTCTTTAACACTGGCCACAATCGGACGCACATTAATTAACTGTCCGGGTGTGACGGTTTCACGATCATAAACACTCATGCGATCCTTAACATTACGCTCCATGCGCAAAAGACCAACCCGGAACTTTTGCTGGATCAGCTCGCCAACACTACGCAGCCGACGATTGGCCAGGTTATCGATGTCATCGGGCCGAGCCTTATCATCGTTGTTTAGGCGCACAATCTCGCGGATGATTTCTACCAGATCTTCGCGTCGGAAAATGCGGTTTTCAATCTTGTTGGGCACATCAAGTGATAGACGCTTGTTAATCTTAAAGCGGCCAACTTTACTGAAGTCGTAACGCTTAGGATCAAAAAACATACCTTCAATCAGGCTCTTAGAGTTTTCAACTGTGGCTAGATCACCAGGACGTATACGACGGTAAACTTCCATCAATGCTTCACTTAGATTGCTGGTAGCATCTTTTTCGAGAGTCTCATCGATAAATTTAACATCGCCGGTATCTACTTCTTTAAACAGGTTTTGGATCTCTTTGTCCTCGGCATAACCAAAAGCCCGTAATAGAGTAGTAACTGGCAGTTTGCGCTTGCGGTCAATCTTAACTGAGATAACCCCGTTTGCAGAAGTATCAAACTCTAACCAGGCACCTCGATCGGGGATCACCTTAGCACCAAATAGTAGCTCGGTGCCGGTGTTATCAGCAGTAAAGAACACTCCCGGCGAACGTACCAATTGGCTAACAACAACCCGCTCAACTCCGTTGATAATAAAAGTGCCGCGTTCAGTCATCCAGGGGTAATCGCCTAAAAAGATCTCTTGGCTTTTAATTTCACCGGTTTCTTTATTAACCAGCTCTACAGTAGCCTTGAGGGGGACTTCGTAGGTTGAGTTTTTAGATTTTGCACTGGCTTCGTCTATTTTTGGCTCTTCATAACGAAAATCCTTAAAAGATAAGGCTAGCCCCTTACCGGTAAAATCCTCAATCGGACTTACGGCAGCTAAAAGCTCGGTTAATCCTTCTGTCGTAAACCAAGCAAATGAATCAATCTGATTTTGAATTAGATTAGGTAGTGCAAGTACTTCCTGGTTTTGGTTTTGAAATGTTCGGCGCTGCGTCGCAATGGGCAAAGCGATCTCCTTCTTGATTATTAAAAATGTTGGCGCACCCAGACTGCTGCAATTCTGGGTTAATAATCAAGAGGCGTGTCTAAATCTGGCCGTAACCAAATGTTTATGGCTTCTAGGACTTTCACACTCGCACCAGCGAGACAAGCACGGGAGTCCTACACGCAAAAACAAAGTAGGTCTCTCCTACTTTTTGATTTAAGCTTCCTCTTGAACCCCATTATGGAGTTATTTGTCAGGTGTGTCAACTGTTTTTAGCTATGAATGATGATCTCATCGACCAAGCCGTATTCTTTGGCGTCTTTAGCGGTCATGTAATAATCACGATCAGTGTCTTTTTCGACTTTTTCAAGCGGCTGCCCGGTGCACTCAACCAGAATATTATTGAGATCCTTTTTAAGCGCCAGTACCTCTCGAGCAGTAATTTCAATATCACTTGGTGCACCTTGAAAGCCAGCCGATCCTTGGTGAATCATTATCTTTGCGTTAGGTAATGCAAAGCGCTTTCCCTTAGCCCCCCCAGCTAACAGCACCGCACCCATGCTCATTGCCTTACCAACTACAACGGTTGAAACATCTGGTTTAACGTGGTTCATGGTGTCTAGGATGGCCAAGCCAGAATATACGCTCCCACCCGGAGAATTGATGTAGAGAGTGATGTCTTTTTTAGGATCTTCATTTGCCAAAAAAAGTAGCTGAGCAATGATTAAATTAGCAACCGTATCTTCGACCTCAGTCCCCAAAAAAATAATCCGGTCCTTAAGCAGCCGCGAATAGATGTCATAAGAACGCTCCCCCATGCTGGTTTTTTCGAGCACAGTGGGAATCAAGATTGAGTTTCGTAACTGGCCGTCGGCCATAGTATTACCCCTTTTTGAACAAAATCAGTAAACACATTTTAGCGCGTTGGCACTCGGCTGTCTAGAGTGCTAATACTACTTAGTAGTTGCGTACTCAACAAGCTTTGCAATAACCTTACCAGCCATTAAATGGTTGTAAATATCCTCACGAATATGGTCGTGAGTAAGCTCGGCTTGCATCTTAGAGTCGGTGTACTGCAACTTCAACATCTCGAGTTCACGCTCGATCTCGTCGGCGTCAACCTTCATCTGCTCGGCCTTGGCCACCTCGCTTAAAATCAGTGCCAGTTGCACCCGCTTTTCGGCCTCCGGGGCAACCTCTTTATCAATATCCGCTTCGGTTTTTTTCTGAGTTTCAAGATACTGCTCGTAAGTCAGCCCAGCCTGGGCAAGCCGTTGCTGCATATCGGTTTTTAAGCGCTCACTCTGCTGAGCCACTAAACCGGCGGGCGCTTTAACGCTGCTCTTCTTCACAATCTCATCAAGTAGCTCGTTTTCAAACTGGCGCCTCGCCTCAACCTCGGCCTCAGCCTTAATTTGCTCTGCCACATCGGCTCGCAATTCTGCAACCGTCTTAAATGGACCCACCTCGGCCGCAAACTTGTCGTCCATCTCAGGCAGCTCCAGCATCGACACCTCATGAATGGTGATCTTAAACTCTACCGGCTGACCGGCCAAGCTCTTTTCGTGATAATCCTTGGGGAACGTTACGCTAAAAGTCTTGCTCTCTCCAACTTTTAATCCCACCACCTCTGGTTCAAAGCCCGGAATGAAGCTATTTGATCCCAGTTTTAAGCTGTAGTTCTTGCCACTAGCACCTTCTACCGGCTCACCAGCCTTAAAGCCATCAAAATCTAGCTTAACCTCATCGCCTATTTCGGCAGCGCGCAGGGCCGGCACCCTCTTAGACACGCGACGCTGCAAATCCTCTACAACCTCATCAATGCGCGATGGCTCAACCTTGGTTTCAGGGAGCTTTTTCTTGATCTTCTTATAGTCGGCCAACTTAATGGGTGGCACAATCTCTACAACTGCCTCGAACTCTAAAGTGGTATAAGGCACCCACTTTTCCACTGAGATTTTTGGAGAACCAACCGCCTGCAGGCTGTGCTCGGTTAAAGCATCACCGTAAGCGTGCCCTAGTGTGTGATCGATTGTTTCGCTTTGAATAGTGGCATCGCCAATCTCGCGGATCACGATATTATCGGGTGCCTTACCGGGCCGAAAGCCAGGGGCCTTTACTTGATCACGGTATTTTGCAACGGCGTGCTCGAAAGCGTGCTGGATTTCGTGCTCATCAACACTGATTAAAAGCGTGGCCTCGGTATCGGTTTTTTTCTTGATGGATGATTTCATAACCTGGGTATCTTAACAGATCTAACAGTCAATGTCAGCCACCAAAAATGCGAAAACGCCCCGGCACCGAGGAGTCACAGTAACGTGACGTCTTCGCATGCGCCGAGGCGCTAATGGGTGGGAGCAAGGGGAGATTCTGCCTGGTGAAGGTGCTCATAGCACTCGGCATGAAACTCAACCAGCTCTCGAATCACCATCTCAAGAAACATGATGTTGCAACGATGCCCCTCGAACACCATGATGGTCATCGAAAGGCGGGGTCGATACTCCCAGCTTAGCTTGAGGTCACGAACCGCCGATACTAGTGCGTAAGCCTTCTCGCGAAGATCTGCCTCGGCATGGGTGTGGATGTCTGCCTGAACCGAAGAGTCCAGTTCACGCATCAGCCTGGTAACCGAGATTATGAGGCTCCCAATTCTTACAGTTATATCAGAAAGCATCTGCAGCCTTTCTTAGCGTACATGACTTTGTTTCACATACTGGGACTCAGAATGTAGCATATTGTTATACTTTTTTTGCTGTATGTCAATATAAGGCCTTGGTGGGCGAGAGAGGACTTGAACCTCCACGAGCTTGCGCTCACCAGCTCCTAAGGCTGGCGTGTCTACCATTCCACCACTCGCCCGAGTGATAACTCCTGTATTGTAGCGATTTATGTCCGTTTATAAAATGCCAGCTTGGGGTCACCGTATGTTCTCACATCCACAAGCGACATGCCTTCAAGGGCAATAGGAGGAGATTGTCTAGGAAACTCAACGACCATAACGGCGTCTTTTTCTAGATAGACACCGATCCTACTCAATATATCGTCATCTATTAGTGAGTAGGGTGGCATTGCAAAAATGAGACCAAATTTATCCCCACGATAATGTGCTAACCAGCTTTCAACTTTCTTCGGCTCTAAACTATATTGCATTCCTAGCTGTAGCGAATCCACGCTTTTGCGAATGGCTGAACAAGCCTGATGGCCTGCCTCTACCGCAATCACCTTTGTGGCTCCACGGCTCAATGCCTCGATCCCCAATGCGCCGCTACCAGCATAAGCATCAAGAACAAATAAACCTTCGATTGGCCCTAGTATGTCAAAAAGCGCCGCTCGTACCTTTTCAGTCATTGGTCTAGTGCTCTTGGTTTTTGGGGTGGTTATAACTCGGCCTCCATAAACACCGGATACAATTTTCATTTTTTAACTTTATGCTTGGGTTTACTTTTTGGTTTCTGACCACCTTCTCGGCAAGCGTCCAATGCCAACTCTTTGCCGGCGTCTAGATAGGCCATTAGCCATATGATGGCAATTACCTGTACGCTTTGTGGAGCCAGTTTGGTTTTAACCTGGCGGGCAAGCGTAGCACCCCAGCCCTGGGCATAAAAGCGCTCATACATACCCAATTCTGCTACAGCTCTAGCCTCTTGTTTAAAAAAGTTGATAGCGCCCAGCTTGCGGGCTTGAGCCAATTTGGCCGTGTCCAGCTCTTTGGGCAGCCTTTGCCCAACCAAAGCCGTGGCCACACCCATTTCAAAATTAAAGTGGGTGGTTAAAATGCCCTTGCCCCCAAACACCGCCCAGCCTTTTCGGACCGCTGCCATCATTGGCTCGCCCGGCCTACGCCAGATACTATAACTACCCTTAGCGTTCTTTTTTAGTTCATGTTCGGCCAGTTTTTGATCGAGAGGATAGTGATGGGCCGGAGTTAATCCATCACAAACATAGTGAGCTAACCAAGCCGATTCAAAACCGGCTCTAACTAAATCTTCATCCATCAGCGCCTCGACCAGCTTTTGATAATGACGATTAATTAATCCAGGAATCGGCCCTTTATCGGTAGTGGGATTGTACAGATGACTTGGCTCGTCTTTTCCAGGTGATTTAACCTTAATTCCATCAGGGCCGTTAATGCCTTCAAAATGTAAGATTTGGGACAGCACTGGGAAAGTACCAGGAGTAATGTATGGTTTTAGAATTGATAGTGCGGCAGTATCAAAGCGTTGATGTACGCCCACGGCCGAAACGGTTTTTTTAGAGGTTACAAAGCCCGAATACATCGTATGATAATTGCCTGCTCAGTCGAGCGAGGTTAGGTTCTTTAATCTATTGATTCGCGCTTTCACTTGTGGATATTGTAACATGGCCTCGCTATCTGTTACAAAGCTGTCGGCAGCGGCCCTTACACTAGCCACTAGCTTACTATCACCCAAATCGGCTAGGCCAAGTTCTAGTAGGCCGTGCTGCCGACGACCATAAACCTGACCCGGGCCACGCAGCTCAAGGTCGATCTGAGCTAACCGAAAGCCATCTTGAGTGCGCTCCATCGCTTGCAACCGCTCAACCACCCCTGCGGCCGTAGAGTCGCTGGCAATTAAGCAATATGATTGATGCTTGCCCCGGCCGACCCTTCCACGCAGTTGGTGAAGCGCCGCCAGCCCAAAGCGTTCAGCTCCTTCAATTAAGATGATACTGGCGTTGGGGATATCGATTCCAACCTCAATCACACTGGTGGCCACTAGGATATCCAGATCACCGGCTACAAATTGGCCAACTACTTCTTCACGTTCGGCCGGCTTAAGCTTTCCGTGCACCATACCAATGCGTCGGTGTTTAAATGGGCCTAAACGTAATCGCTCAACTTCGGCAGTGACACTTTTGACCGCCAGCAATTCTGAATCATCTATTAGCGGACAGACCACAAATACCTGCCGACCCTCGGTTATCTGCTTATCGATAAAACCCTGAGCTACCGAGCGGTCTTTAGCTTTTATAACTTTGGTAGCCACTTCTTTACGACCCGGCGGCAACTCATCGATAATCGAAATGTCCAGATCGCCGTAAACCGTCAAGGCCAATGTACGAGGAATCGGTGTGGCAGTCATGCTAAGTAGGTGCGGTAAGCGGCCGGCCTTATCTTTGAGCTTTTGGCGTTGTTCTACGCCAAAGCGGTGCTGTTCGTCGATTATTACTAACCCTAGATTGGCAAACTTAAACTTTTCGCCAAGTAGCGCGTGCGTGCCGATTACAAGCTGGGCACTGCCTTCGGCTGCGGCAGCCTCGGCTACGCGTTTAACTGCAGCAGCGTCACGCCCCAAAACTAGAGCAATCTTGATACTCAACTTTTCAGCCAGGGCCGCCAAACTGCTAGCATGCTGACGAGCCAGAATGTCGGTTGGCACCATTAAGGCCGCCTGAAACCCACTGCGAATCGCCATTGTAGCTGCCAACATAGCCACCACCGTTTTACCGGTACCAACGTCGCCTTCGAGCAAGCGATTCATCGGATGTTCGCCGGTCATGTCCTTTAGAATCTGCCAAGCGGCTTGGCGTTGAGCATTGGTTAAGTTAAAACTCAGCGCTTTTACAAAATCCTGAGCAACTGGGACCTGTAGTTTGATCAGAGGGCCGGGTTCGGTTTTGATCTCGTGTTTTATGACCAAACTAGCTGCGATAATGAAAAAAAGTTCTTCAAAGGCAAACCGGTGTCGGGCCTTGCGCAGATTCAGCTCACTTGATGGTGCGTGAATCTCTACCAGCGCCCGCGAACGGCCCATTAACCGAGCTTTCTTAAGCACCATATCCGGCATTGATTCTGTTAAATCATCTGTAAGCGGCAAAAGTGGCATGATCCAGTTTCGTAGCTGTTTTGAGCTTATACCCTCGGTTTCTGGATAAACCGGGACAATCCGCCCCGTATGGCGGCCGCCCTCTCCCTCATCGCGCTCCAGAGCCGGAGACTGCATTGCCAAATCACTATTTTTAAAAACTAGCTGACCGGCAACCAAAACGGGAGTGCCACTGGGGTACTGTTTGACCAAAAAGGGTTGGTTAAACCAAATAGCTTTTACTGTTCCGGTGCCGTCGGTAATAATGGCCTCGGTAATTGTAAGGCGTTTGGCCCGCGCCCGACGGGCCGCAATATGTACAATCTGCCCCTTAAATGTCACTGACCCAGGCCGCATTTGTCGCATTGGGATTATCTTCGAAAAGTCGTCGTACCGCCGCGGCCAGTGTGCCAGCAAGTCGCCGACCGTTATAATGCCTAATCGCTCCAGTTTGGCGGCTTGGGTTTTGCCAACGCCTTTAAGAGTTTCGACTCGATGCTCTAAATTAAAACTCACTTGGTGCTTAAATGGAGCTCGTAGATTCGACGCTTGCCAATCTGAAGAATGTCGCCACTCTTAAACTTGTGCTTGGCGTTTACCGTTACCACCGCATCATTGATCCGCACTCCCCCTTGTTCTATCAGACGCTTGGCCTCTGACTTGCTTGGCGCTAAACCATGTTCAGCCAAGAACTCATATACCACCGCTAACTCCGATGAGGTCTTAATATTCAGAACCTCACGATCGCTGGCATCGGGCTGCTTATCCCGAAACTGGCGGTTAAAGGCCTCCTCGGCCGCAATGGCCTCATCCTCACCATGGTAAATTCGCACGATCTCTCGCGCCAGACTGGCCTTGGTATCACGCGGGTTGGCGCCTCCTGCAATACCAGCCACCGCCTGTTCAATTACGTCCAGAGGTATATCGGTACATATTCGATAGTACTCGGCAATTAACTCATCATTAATACGCATTATTTTGCCATACATGTCGGCTGGTTCATCGGTAATAAAGATAGCGTTCTGCCAACTTGTCGACATTTTTCGACCATCCGGTGCAGTTAACAAATCAAAAGTCACTACGCACTGTGGAACTTGGCCATAATGCTTCTGTAAGGTGCGCCCGGCCATCATATTAAACAGTTGGTCGGTACCGCCGACTTCTACATCAGCCTTGATCGCCACCGAATCATACCCTTGTAATACCGGATACAAAAACTCGTGCAAACTAATTGGTTTCTGTTCCTTGAAACGCTTAGAAAAATTGTCGCGTTCGATCATCTGGGCCACAGTAAAGTGGCTGGCAAGTTTAGCAAGCTCGGCCACTTCGAGCTTGTCGAACCACTCCGAGTTGTAGTGCAGCTCGACTTTATCAATATCCAGAATAAGGCCTAATTGCCGCTTATAATCTGTTATATTGGCGTGAATCTGATCGGCACTTAATACCTCGCGCTGTGATGACTTGTCGGAAGCATCGCCAATTTCGGCGGTGCGGTCGCCAATAATTAATACAATTGTGTGCCCCATATCTTGCAAATTACGTAGTCGGCGGATAGTTGAGGCTCGACCCAAGTGCAAGCGGGGGCCGGTGGGGTCGATGCCAAACTTGATACGGAGTTTTTTACTTTCGAGCCCACGCTCAAAATCGGCTTCGGTGATAATATCCTTGGCGCGTCCTAGAATTAGCTCTTTCATGACCATAATCATAGCATATTAAAGCTGTTGCCCACCCGTTGGATAAAACCATCCAGGCTGGTGAAACTGCTTGGTACTCGCTATAATGTCTACCAGAGGAGAGTGCTCAACCAACTATGGCTCAACGTAAAGTGATTCGCGGCGGTAGCAAAGATATTAAAGCTCGCGCCGGTCGATTTTTCGGCTCATTCACCAGTCCTAATAACTTTAAGCGCTACTGGCTAAATGCTGATGGTGCTAAGCGGGCTGGTAAAATTGCTGCCGGTGGTTTTGCGTTTATTCTGTTAGTTTTTCTGTATTTCGCTAAGGACCTTCCCAGCCCCGGCAAGATAAACGCGCGTATCGGCTCGCAAAATACCGAGTTCTTCGACCGCACCGGACAAACCAAGATTTTCGAAATCCATGGCGACAAAAACCGCAAAGTTATCGAGTTTTCCGACATGCCCCAGAGCCTTAAAGATGCCACCATCTCGATAGAGGATCGCAACTTTTATAAACATGGTGGATTTAGCGTTTTGGGTATTTTAAGAGCCGCCTTTGTTGACGTTTTTAACCGAGCAGGTGGTTCGCTACAAGGTGGTTCAACCATTACTCAGCAATATGTTAAAAACGCACTCCTTGAAACCACCGACCAAAGCGTGACTCGAAAAATGAAAGAGTTGATTCTATCTATCGAAATTGAGTCGCTATATAAAAAAGATGACATTTTAAAGCTTTATCTTAATGAAATCCCATACGGCAACCAAGCATATGGCATCGAAGCCGCCTGTCGCACCTACTTCCCACAGGACATTAAGGGTGATAAATGTACGCCAAACCTAACGGTGTCGCAGTCGGCACTCCTAGCCGCCATACCTAATGCACCAACCTATTTTTCACCTTATGGACAGCATAAAGACTCATTAGTAGAACGACAGCATCTAATTCTTGACCGCATGACCGATCAGAAATATTTAACAAAAGCCGAGGCCGACAAGGCAAAAGTCGATACCGATTTTTCAACTATCGGCCTAGCCGCCACCCCTCAAACTTTGACTGCCGTCAGCCCATATCCTCATTTTGCCTACTACGCTCAGGAATACTTAGAAAACAAGTATGGCGCTGGAGCAGTTGATAATGGCGGCCTTAAAGTAATCACCACTCTTGATGTTAAAAAGCAGCAACTGGCTCAAGGCGCTATCGACAATCCTCGCACCGGGATTTCAGCCGTTCGGCGTTCAGGCGGGTCCAACGTCGCAATGGTATCGGCCGATCCAAAGACCGGTCAAGTGCTGGCCATGATCGGTTCATATGACTATAACGATAAAAAGTATGGTGCATATAATGTGGCCTTGGCGAACCGCCAGCCGGGCTCGAGTTTTAAGCCCTTTGTTTACGCCACAGCCCTAAAAGGTAACTGGGGGGCCGGTAGTACTATCTATGATGTTAAAACCGATTTTGGTGGGGGCTACACTCCAAAAAACTACTCTGGCCGCAACTACGGCATCCAGTCGGTCCGCACCGCACTTGATGGCTCATTGAATATCCCTGCAGTAAAAATGCTCTACATTGCCGGTGTAAGTAGCTCCATTCAAACCGCCCACAACCTTGGTATCACTACCTTAAACCAGCCGGCTGGAGATTATGGATTGAGCTTAGTACTAGGATCTGGCGAGGTCAAGCTAAATGACATGGTTAACGCCTACAGCAGCTTTGCTAACGGCGGCATGCATTACCAGCCAATACCGGTTTTAAAAGTTACCGACCCACGCAATAAAGTGATCGAAGACAACTCAAAGCCTCAAGGTAAGCGTGTCCTTGACGCTCAGATTGCCTACATCATGTCTAATGTTCTTAGTGATGATAGGTCTCGCCAGTACATCTTTGGGGCGAATAACCCGTTGCATATCAACGGCCGCAACGTTGGTGCCAAAACCGGTACAACTGAGTATTATAACGACGCCTGGACGATGGGCTTTTCGCCCGACCTAGTTACCGGGGTTTGGGCCGGCAACAACGATAACAAGCCAATGACCAGCGAGGCGGTTGATATAGCGGCCCCAATTTGGCATGACTATATGGTAAAAGCCCTTGCTGACTACCCTGCCGATAGCGCCTTTCCGACAGCCAGTGGCATCCAAACCTTAACCCTAGATGGCGATACCGGCACAGCTGTGACCGCTGCCACTAAAAACAAACGTACTGATATTTTCCCCAGCTGGTACAAGGTCCAAGAAGCAGGCAGCGTTAAAACCGCCCAGGTAGATAAGATTTCTGGGAAGCTGGCAACTCCCTGTACACCACCTGCCGCTGTTCAAACCGTCACCTCTGGCCAGATTCATGCCGAAATACCAGCTACCGATATTGCCTATGGTCGATGGGAGCCGCCGGTGGCAGCACTGGCGGCAAGTATCGGCGCAGGATCTGGGGGTGCCATACCAAACGAAAGCGATAATGCCCATAGTTGCTCTGATATAAAGCCCTTGGTTACCCTGACTGTCACAGGTGACAATCCCATTCTGATCACTGCCACGGTCGTTAGTGGCACTTTCACCGCCAATAGTTTAACCATTTTCTTCGACGACCAAGTTATTTCAACCCAAACTATTAGCGGTAGTACGGTTTACACCTTCCCCTACATACCAACAGCCGGTGGCAGCCACACGATCAAGGCCAGCGTTAGTGATGCTGGGTTGTATACCGGTGAAACCGAAAAAACCATTAATATAACCGGATTCGGCCCCTGAAAGGGTAATCCCAAGGGGCCGAAGAACTAAATCAAAATGTAAGTATAAGTGGCCAATTGTGTCGTCTTAGCTATTTGGCTGAATATCGTTTCCGCCCGTCATTTCCATTAGGCTGTTTTCTAGCCGTTGAGTTGGGCTTAAGCGTTTACGCGGTTTGCGGTTTCGATCTTCACCGCCGCCATTTTGCGGAGGTTTAGGGGCGTCTTGCCGAGGCCCAGCTGATTCAGCCTTGCCGCGGCGTGGTCCACGACTGTCGTGGCTAGAAGTATTGGGTCGCGGTTCACTGCGCTGCTCACTTGTTTTGTCCGTTTTAGGTGGGCGATTATGAGGTTTGGCCGCACTAGCTTTTACCCCACCCACAGGCGCGGCAAACAACATTTTTCCGGCAACGGTCTGAAATACCCGTGTGATCTCACAGTTAACATCTTGGCCAATCAAGCGATCTCCGCCATCAACTACGATCATAGTGCCATCAGCCAGATAACCAACACCCTGCCCTTTTTCTTTACCAGCCTGTACTATTCGTATCATCATGGTTTCGCCTGGTAGAATTACCGGACGCACAGCATTAGCCAGTTCATTAATGTTTAAGACGCGAACGCCCTCAATACTCGCAACGCGATTAAGGTTGTAGTCGGTAGTAAGCACATGGGCTTTACGATCACGGGCCAGTCGCACTAATTTAGCGTCAACCTCGCCAATCTCGGCATAATCGTCCTCAATAATCTCCATATCTACGCCCGATTGGCGCATTTCATGTAGTACCTCTAAGCCACGACGCCCACGGCCGCGACGCATCGCCTCACTAGAGTCGGCTATGTTCTGCAACTCTGCCAGAACAAATCGCGGTATCAGTAGTTTGCCAGGTGCAAAGCCGGCTTTAGATATGTCTCCAATACGACCATCAATTATTACCGAGGTGTCGACTAGAACGCCAACTTCATTAAGTGCCGGCAGACCCGCAGGTTCGGCGTTTGTTTCTTTTTTGTTAAAAATCATAAATATATTACTTCCAAAATAAGCGCCATAGGATCGCTTAAACTAGTTTGATAATCGGTGCCTATGTCACCTTTGATAATGCAGCTTCGATCGCTTGCTTGATCGTTTTAACCTGGTTCAGGCCGGTGCTCGGATTGCCCCGGCTAGGGCCAATGGCGTAACGAAAGCCCAGCTTCTTGGCCTCTTTTAGGCGGCCGGCCACATTGCTAACGGATCGAATTTCGCCACTTAGACCAACCTCTCCGAACGAAACCAACTCTGGTGAGACTGGCTTGTCTTGATACGCGGAGGCAATTGCCAAAATGATTGCTAGATCGGCGGCCGGTTCGGCTATCTTCAATCCGCCAATTATATTAACATAAATGTCCTGATCACTCAAGTTTAAGCCGGCCCGCCGTGAGATCACCGCAACCAGTAAATTAAGCCTATTCAGGTCAAAGCCAGAGGCCGTGCGCTTGGGGTACCCAAACGGCGACTTAGACACCAGCGCCTGCACCTCAACAAGTAATGGCCGGCTGCCCTCGACGGTTGCCAGCACCACCGATCCTGGAGCCGCTTGCCGCTCGGCTAGCAAGGCTTCTGAGGGATTTGGCACCGGTGCTAAACCACTGTCGACCATTTCAAATATGGCTACTTCACTGGTTGAGCCAAAGCGGTTCTTTACCCCCCTTAATGCTTTAAATGCTCCATACCTTTCACCCTCCATGTACAAAACCACATCTACCAAATGCTCCAGAATCTTGGGCCCGGCAATCGAGCCCTCCTTGGTTACATGCCCAATCATAATAATGGCCGCATGCTGCAGTTTGGCTACGCGCTGTAAAATTTGAGCACTAGCACTGATCTGGCCTACACTGCCAGCGCTACCACTTAAATCGTCGCAGGCCATCGTTTGGATAGAGTCGACAATTACCAGTTCATAGTTACCTTGGGCTATGGTTGCAGCTACACCATCGGCCGATGTTGCCGCGAGCAAATCGAGATGAGATTTACCTACACCCAACCGCTCTGCTCTAAGATTGATCTGTGCCGCTGACTCTTCACCGCTGACATATAAGACTTTTTTACCATTTGATACTGCCGCAGCAATTTGAAGCACCAACGTTGATTTACCAATGCCAGGGTCGCCCGACAGCAAAATCACCGATCCGGGAACAATACCGCCACCCACTACGACATCAACCTGTTCTATGCCACTGCCAAAGCGAGACATATTACTGGCAGCCACTTCGCCGACCCTCTCTGGCTTTAATGCAACTCCGCCGGCATTTTTTGGGCTCATTGGCGCTGTCTCAACCAACGAGTTCCATTCGCCACAACGGTCGCACTTCCCAGCCCACCTGGGTTGAGTTGCGCCACACTTTTGGCAGACAAACTGGGTGCTACTTTTAGCCATACTTAAATGCTAGCATAAACCGAACATAAAGCGAATGTATCTATGCTTTAGTCGGTACTCGCAGCTTCAACTGACCATCCTTGGCCGTGATGCTAATAGTGTCGCCATCCTTAAACTCGCCGCTCAACACACCAACCGCCAGCGGATCCTCAATCAAATCCTGGATGGCGCGGCGCATTGGCCGAGCGCCCTGATCAACGTTGTAGCCCTTGGATACTAGCAGATCTTTAGCGGTCGATGAAAAGCGCAAGCTGAGGCCTTGCTCTTTGACGCGTGTTGTTAGCTCGGCCAACTGCAAGTCTAATATCCTCCCGATCTCTGGTTTTGATAGTGATTTGAATACCACCACATCATCGACCCGATTTAAAAACTCTGGGCGAAAGCTCTTTTTTAGCGCGGCCAACACCTGCTCCTTTACTCGCTCATGGTGTCGTTCAAGTTGCTTTTCTTCGGCCTGAGTTTTAGCTTGAAAGCCCAACTGAGCCTCTTGATACATGGTTTCGGCTCCAACGTTGCTGGTCATAATAATTATGGTATTACGGAAGTCGACTCGGCGACCTTTGGCATCGGTCATGTAACCGTCTTCGAGTACTTGCAGGAGCATGTTGAACACATCCGGATGAGCCTTTTCAATTTCATCAAACAAAACCAAGCTATAGGGTGAGCGGCGAACCATTTCGGTTAACTGACCTCCCTCATCGTAGCCAACGTATCCGGCCGGGGCGCCAACCAAACGGGCCACGTTGTGCTTTTCCATAAACTCACTCATGTCAATTTTAATCATCGACTCACGACTTGAAAAAACCTCTTCGCTCAAGACTCTGGCTAGTTCGGTTTTCCCGACTCCAGTTGGCCCTAAAAAGATAAATGAACCAATTGGACGTCGAGCATCACTTATGCCAGTGCGACTACGTCGGATGGCTTTGGCAATAGAGGCCACTGCCTCATCTTGGCCAATAATGTGCTTTTGCAAGCGATTATCTAAATCAACCAAGCTTTTGACCTCAATATCCACAAGCCGTGTTACCGGTATGCCGGTCATAACATTTACTACCTGTGCAATATCTTCGGCAATAATGCGCAGTGATTCATCCCCGCTACCATCACGAGCTTTGGCCGCATGTACGCGCTGCTCAAGTAAACTTGCACGCGTCTTTAACTTAGCCGCCAGTTCAAAGTCTTGTTCATTAACCGCCTCCTCTATCTCTGTCTGCGCGACCGCTAGCTGTTTTTGCAGAGTGCGGACCGGTCGGCTTACCCCGCCGCGCATAATTCGCACCAGCGAAGCCGCCTCGTCAATAAGATCGATTGCCTTATCGGGCAAAAAGCGATCGGCAATGTAGCGATGGGCTAGCTTGGCTGCCTGAATAATTGCCTCATCAGAAATCTCTACTCGGTGATGCTCCTCATAGCGCGGGCGCAGACCATAAAGCACCTGGATGGTTTCATCAACTGTGGCCTCTGGTACCTGAACCGGCTGAAATCGCCGTTCTAATGCCGAGTCTTTTTCGATATGCTTGCGGTACTCATCCAAAGTTGTGGCGCCAATCACTTGAATCTCACCGCGGCTCAAGGCTGGCTTTAAGATATTGGCAGCATCAATCGCACCTTCGGCGGCTCCGGCTCCAACTACGGTATGCAGCTCATCAATAAACAGTATTACCGCTTTGTTAACCGTAACCTCGTCGAGTAGCTTTTTTAAACGCTCTTCAAACTCGCCACGGTACTTGGTACCGGCGATTACGCTAGCCAAATCAAGCATGATCACCCGCTTGTTCTGCAACATTTCCGGTACGTCTTCACTAATAATACGT
This sequence comes from Candidatus Saccharimonadia bacterium, assembly GCA_046597065.1. GTDB lineage: Bacteria > Patescibacteriota > Saccharimonadia > UBA4664 > SCTI01 > JBKJLI01. Next base: position 170,347 of record JBKJLI010000002.1, on the reverse strand, counting down.
TGAGCCAGGCCCTCAACAATTGCCGTCTTACCAACCCCAGGCTCACCAATTAAAACCGGATTGTTCTTAGAGCGACGGTTCAATATGGTGATGACGCGACCGATTTGGGTTTCGCGGCCAACCACTGGATCGAGCAGACCATCTTTAGCCTTAGCTGTCAGATCGACGCCAAAATTATCAAGTGCTGGCGTTTTGGATTTAACCTTTTTGCCGCGCTGTCCAGTACCAGCAGTGACTGGCTCATCAACCGGAAAGAACTGTTGGTTGCTAAGATAGCTTTCCAGCTCACCGCGCACCAGCATCGGATCGACCTGCATTTCACGCAACAAAGTATTAGAACGGGCGTTTTTTTGGCTTAACAGCGCGAACAAAATGTGCTCGGTACCGGAATAAGGCTGGCCAAACTCACTGGCGACCCGCCACGAAAGTGTAAGTGTGTTTTTGGCAGTCTCGCTTAAGCCCTTGTGATTGTGAGCAATTACTTTTGGCGAAAAGCTCAGCACCATCTGAGCCTTCTCTAAAGTTACCCCCGCATTACGTAGAATCTTGGCCCCAATCGAACCATCCTGCTGCAAAATTCCCAGTAAAATGTGTTCGGTGCCAATATAACTCGATGCCATTGATCGGGCGACAGCATCAGCATGCTCCAAGCTCTGCTTGGCGTTCTCGGTAAAACGATCAAACTGGGGCCCAAACTCTACAGACATTAGCTACCATCCCTTACTAATTATCCCTATATTAGCACTCTATGGCCTAGAGTGCCAAGTACAATATCGGATTTTGAGGAATTTTTTCAGTCTACGCCGCCCACGGCGTCTTTAGTTATTTTAGCACTTATTCTGGCTTGTCGGCAGGATCATTTTCGGGCTTTAACTCGGTGATATGCTCAGGCTCATTCTGAGGCTCTTTTGTAACTTCCCCACCGTCAACCTGGCTATTAACCGCATCAATTAGCGAACCCTCTAAATCTTTACGACCCGGCTTAGGCTCGGGAGCGGCAGCATCGGCCGTAGCCTCTATCTTGCTTTCATCAGCACTAGTAATGTCGATATTCCAGCCAGTTAGCTTGGCAGCTAGACGCACATTTTGCCCTTGTTTACCAATAGCTAAACTTAACTGATCCTCGGGAACTTTCACAATGGCTTTGCGATCGGCTTCATCCAAAGTAACGGCGATAACCTTGGTTGGGCTAAGAGCGTTGATGATGTAAGTTTCGGCATCCTCACTAAAAAGGATGATGTCGATCTTCTCCTCACCAAGCTCACCCATCACGGCCTGAACGCGAGCGCCGCGGCCACCAACAAACGTACCTACTGGGTCAACGCTATCGCTATTTGACTTCACCGCTACTTTACTACGCACACCTGACTCTCGGGCCACGCCCATGATCTCTACGGTACCGGTCTCAATTTCGGGCACCTCAAGCTCAAACAAGCGCTCTACCATTTTGGCGTGGGCGCGGCTTAACACCACCTGGGGCCCGCGTGCCGACTGCTCAACTCGCACCAAAAATACTTTTAGGCGTTGGCCGGGATAGTAACGCTCACCAGGAATCTGCTCTGATGCAAACAGCACACCGTTGGTTTTCCCGATATCAACATAAACAATGTTGCCATCAACCCTCTGGACGTTTCCGTTCAGCATGGTTTCAACCTTATCGGTGTACTCATTAAAAATAATCTCACGCTCGGCTTCACGTAGACGCTGAATTATCACTTGCTTGGCGGTTTGGGCAGCTACGCGGCCAAAGCCTTCGCCTGGATCGACCGCAAACTCTACCATATAAGGTTCATCTTCAGTTCCTAGCTTAGCCTTTTTATCGGTCTTTTTAGCGTCTATTAATCGAATATGCAGCTGATCATTAAAGTCTTCGTCAGGCTTATCATCTGCCACCACCTCTTTTGAAACAAAAACTTTCATTTCTCCGGTGTGCTCATTTAACGCTACTCGCACCACTTGGTCTTTGTCGCCATAATCCTTTTTGTAGGCGGCGGCTAAGGCAGCCTCTACCGTCTCTAAAATGGTCTCGCGGGGTAAACTTTTTTCTTCGGCAATCTGGGCGATTGCGGCCATAAACTGTGCATTCATACTAAGTTCCTATTCTAATGTTATTTAAATGTGCCATCAAAAGATGGGATAAAAACAGCCGACCGGGGCCGACTCTTCATGTGGATAATAGCAATTTGGGGCAGTAATGACAAGCGCCCCGTGGGGTGGTGCAGCTAAAAGCTGCACCACCCCTAACGGGACGCGGGTGTTCGAGGGGCCTACCGGCGACGCGGAACGTACATGACGTGTACCGGCTCTCCGGCAGCGTCGTCGTAATCGATGCGATCTTGTCCCCGCTGCTCTGTCATGTCGATAACGGTCATCGCAATGGCGACGACAACGATTCCGAAGATCGCGGATCCCTGCAAGAAGCTGTAGACGAACGAGTCGCTTTCGTAGTACTGCAGAGCCCAGAGAGAACTGCCGAAGAATGCGACCCCCAACAGAATTGCTCTCTTGGCGTGCATCTGGTTCACCTTGTCATCGTAGTGCGGACGCATCCTGATGGCACCGACCATGCTCTTGGCCGCACCGAAGGCGAAAATCACCGTCAGCACGTAGAGTGTGGCATCCTGGGAGGCCCCAAAATAGGCGGACACTCCAGCAAGGACGACCCAGAACAGGATCGAGTTGATGTACTCGGTGAAGCTATACTTGCGCATGTAGTTCCTCCTCAGGAACGGGGGTTTGGGTAGGCCAGGTTTTCGAACAACTTGCCCAAAGCACCAGGCCTAGGACATGTGCGCCATAGTACTATAAATGCTTATGTTTGTCAAGTGATAATTAGTTGATTTTGCCTAGTTTTTTGGCTAGTTTCTCGGTTCGGTCTAGCAATGCTTCGATTTCGTCTATCCCCTCACTCCAGAAGCCACTATCTGTAATATTGATACCCATACTTAAAAATACCTCATCTGGTGATTTAGATGTGCCAGATGATAGAAACTGCTTAACTTGGTCGATAAACTTTGGATCCTGTCGAACCTTTGCCGCCAGTGCTCTAGAGATCAGACTCCCCGAGGTATAGGAGTAAACGTAGAACATTACCCGAAAATGCATCACGTATATCCACCAGTTTTCAGATCCGGGCGACTGCTCAACCGCATCACCCATATATGAAATCATATGGCGTTGAAAAATCTTGCCAATATCTTGATAAGTCAGATGGCCATTTTTACGGAACTCGCGGTGTAGATCCGTTTCAAAGTTATAAAAAGCGGTTTGGCGAAACACAGTTGATACAAGATCGCCAAGCTCCCCTAGCATCAACCCAAAGGCCAGCTCTTCATTAGCATCGCGGATCAAGCGAGCAGAAGCAAAACTTTCCATGAAGGTACTAGCAACTTCTGCTGTTGCCAGCCCGATGTCAAAATTGAGTGAGTTTTGTTTGCGTGATAGCTCGTGATTAATAGCATGCCCAAACTCATGCGCGATCGTACGGATGTCACTGAGTTTGTTGTTATAGTTTAATAACACTAGCACTGGGTGCTGCTTACCATCAATCGTGCAAAATGCTCCGCCCCGCTTTCCTTGCTTAGGATAAACATCTACCCGCCCATTTTCGACTGCACTGGTAAAGATTTCCGCAAACTGAGGGTCTATGCCGGTAAAGATGTCGGTTACAAGCTCTACAGCATCAGCGTATTTCAGGTCCTGGTTGGCCTCCCCATAAGGAATATTTCGCTCATGATAGGCCAATTTGTCCTTGCCCATTAACTTTGCCTTGAGTTGATAGTAGCGTTTAGAGATTTCAAACCGGCCGCTAACCGCTTCTACCAACTTATCGACAGCGATTGTAGGAATATCATCTGATATATGGCGTGCTTGGTCAGGCCTGTCATATCCACGCAGTTCATCATCTATCTTTTTGTTTAACAGTACGGCGTTGATTTCGGCTTCTGCTGTAAAGGAGGTCTCTAGCAGTAGCCGATTAAAAGCGGCGGCGGCTTGATCCCTGACGTCTTGGTTTTCGGATTCGAACAGTCCAATCAAACCTTCCAGACCGAGTTTTTGCTTCTTCCCCTGAGCGTTAATGGTCTCTTGTTGCAGTTTTGCTAGTAGATCGTTAGTCATTTGCATCCATTTATCTCGGGCAACAGTCGACTTTAAGGTCAAGATACGCTCTTCGGGCTCACTAAGCCGGTGTTTGGCAGACTCAAAAATACGCACTAAATAATGTCGAAAGGGTTTCAGTTCGGGCGCATCTATCAGTTTCTTTTGATCGTTGGGATTGATCCGCCCCAATTTAAGGTTGAAGAACTGCATCTTTACGATGACTGACTGATAAAACTCCATTGCCTGACCATATTTGGCTTTTACGGTAGCATTGTCACTTTCAACTTCAGACCGCAGATGAAAGTAGACCACCTCATTAGCATTACCTGGCATCTCCTCCCAAGCTTTCAGTTCGTCGAGCGCCTCGCGCAGTATCTTAGGATCATGCAAATAATCATCGCGTTCGCGCCAGTTCTTAACAAAAGCATCGGTGGCTTCTGACGTTTGTTTGCGATAATCCGCAATTTTGGGGTCGTTGTCACCACTCAACAATGGGCTTAAATCCCAGGAAGTTTTAATATCGAGCTTACTCATGCAAATTATTGTATCATCAGCCAACCTGGGCAATGTTGAGGATATAGTTGATTTTAGTTGGTTTTGGATAGCCGGAAACAACCGCTGCGTCAATTTGATAACCGCTCCAACTGCCGGGATACTGGCTTAACCAAGACCTAGTAGTCGCTTGTACGCGGCGTAGCTTTTGTGGAGTGATGGCATCAAGTCCGCCACCAAACCGATCGCTCCGTCGGTATTTAACTTCTACCACGTGTATACGGCCCCTAAAAATTGATACTACATCGAGCTCACCACCACGAATACACCAGTTTTGGGCCAAAATTTGGTGGCCGCGTTGCTGAAGCCAGTTGGCTACAGCAAGCTCAGCTGCCCTACCGACTGCCGTGGTTGTGCTTGAGGCTGGGTTACTACTGATACTCCAACTCCTTTCCAACTATGCCGATGGGCTGGGCTGGGCCCATGTTCTTCAAGAGCAGCCAGGTGCGCCGTTGATAGATAGCCTTTATTTGAGGCCAAGCCGTATTCGGGATGTCGCTGGGCAACTAACTCCATATAGTTATCGCGAGCAACCTTAGCAATAACACTGGCGGCAGCAGCAGCCATACAGGTTTGATCGGCCTTAACAACCACATCCACCAGGTATTCGTCACCTAAATAGTTATGATTTCCATCCAGTATGATAACGACTGGCTGTGGATTTAACTGGGCAATGGCCCTAATCGATGCTAGCTTGAGCGCAGCAGTTATACCAATGTCGTCGATTTCAGTGCAAGATGCCCAACCCAGCCCAACTGCTATAGCTTGGCGCTTAATTAGCCTGGCTAGCCGGATGCGAGCTGGCGCAGTTAGCAGCTTGGAGTCTGCGACCCCATGAAGCCGGCAATTTTGGGGCAATATAACTGCCCCAACGGTTACCGGCCCGGCCGCTGGCCCGCGACCGACCTCGTCGATGCCGGCCACTAGTAGCTTACCGGCTTGCCACCAGCTCTTTTCGGCATCACGTGTTGGATGTATTATCGCCCCCATATACTAAACAATACCAAAAAGCCCCGTAATACGGGACTTTTTAATCAAAACTTAACTATTAAGTTGTACTATACGGCTTTATCGGCCTTATCAACGCCAATTTCGGCTTCTTCAACTTCTGCCACCGACTCATCGCCACCACCGTCTTCGGCATTCGCATCATCAGCCGCCGCCTCTTTGGACTCAGTTTTAGCAACATCTTCGGTAGATTCATCGGCTTGATTCAGCTCGTCTTCGCCGGAACCAGGATCAATCTCGGTGATATCGGCATCAACATTATCGTCAGCGTCAGCGATGGGGTCTTCCATGACAACATCTTTAACCGGGGTCACATTAACCTCATCACGATCTAAGGCCACCTCTTTTAGCCGAGCCGACTTACCGCGGCGATCTCGCAAAAAGGTTAGATAATTACGGCGAACCTTACCGCGGCGCATCACCTCTACCCTATCAATGTTAGGAGAGTGCATTAAAAAAGTCTTTTCAACTCCGATGCCGCTGGCTATCCGGCGAACCGTAATTGAGGCCGTAACGCTGTCCATGCGGTCTGTACGAATAACCACGCCTTCGAACACCTGCACTCGCTGCTTGGCCCCTTCACGAATCAGCTGGTGAACACGTACGGTATCACCAGATCGCACGGCGGCAATGGCCGGCTTGCGGTGGCGGGTCTCAATTTCAGTAATAGTCGGATGCATAACCCAAGTAATCTAGCATGATCTGGGCCTAAGATCAAGGCTCTGGGGTGACTATGCCACCCTCTCTACTAAATCAATTTTCTCCACACTACCACCCTTAACAACCAATCGCAGCCGTTCTAATAGCTTGTCACTAATGGTAACTCCACCAGGCATGCGAATCTTTTTTACCGGTGTTCCGGGCAAGTGCAAGTGCACCTCGCTATCGCCTGGCGCTGCCGACACGATATCTTTTATGGCAGTGAGTACCGCCACATCAGTCATTGACGCCAGTTTGATTTCGATCAAGACTTGGGCGATAGGGGCTGCCGCCTCAGCTACTGCCAACTTTAACGGTGCCGCTTTCGTAAGCTTTGGTGCGCCGACCCGCTTGCCACTAGCCACTACTAGCTGCGGGTCAACCTTAATCGCCTTATCAACCATCACTTTAATCTCACCTACCCGACCATCGCGGTCCTTGGTTGAAACTTTTCCCTGTACCGCTACCACCATGTCCGGCTCCCATAGCTCAGGACTTTTTTCGTAAGCTTTCGGAAAAACTATCAGCTCTAAGCTATTACTCCTGCCCTCGGATTGGCTTTTGTCCTCTACTGCCACAAACGCCATGGTGGCACCATTTTTGGTAGTAATTTTGCGCACAGTCGTAATTAAGCCACCAACCGTCACCGACTGGCCCTCATGCTCAACCCCAATATCGACTATTGGCGTTGTAGTACGTTCTAAATACTCGCTGAACTCATCTAGGGGGTGATGCGACAGATACAGCCCTAGTAGCTCACGTTCCCAGGTAAGCTGTTCGCGTGGATCTGGCGCGGTTGGTGGGTGCTCCATCCGAATACCCGGCAAAGCATCCTCCACTCCCATCGAGCCAAAAATATCGATTTGACCGCTAAGAGCATTCTTTTGGGCCTTTGATGCATATGAGGTAATGGTGTCAAGGTTAAAAAGCAGCTGCCAACGCTCCCCAAAACGATCCATCGCGCCGGTTTTAATTAAAGCTTCCCAGACTTTGCGGTTTACCTCTCCGGCGTTTACCCGCTTAGCAAAATCCTCAACTCCAAAAAACGGCCCGCCGGTTTCGCGAGCCAACAACACTGCTTCTATCGCCCCTGTGCCAACGTTTTTGATGGCACTCAGGCCAAAGCGGATATCGCCACTTTCAGGCAGCACACTAAACTCTAAAAAGCTCTCATTTACGTCAGGAGGGAGCACCTTTATACCCATACGTTGGCACTCGCTAACCTCCATCGAAATCTTGTCGATGTTGTCATAGTTGCTGGTCATTAATGCCGCCATAAAAGCCGCAGGATAGTTGGCCTTTAAATAAGCAGTCTGAACCGCTATCAGGGCGTAGCAGGCGGAGTGAGATTTGTTAAAACAGTAGTCTGCAAAAGCTTCAAGCTGGCCCCAAAAGGTTTCGGCAAAATGACGCTCTACTTTGGAATGATCCACCATACCATCAATAAAAGCCGTCTTCATTTTGGCCATGGTGTCGCGCTGCTTTTTGCCGATGGCCTTTCGCAGCGTGTCGGCCTGGCCTCCCGTAAACCCGCACATGTCCTTGCTGATTTGCATGAACTGCTCTTGGTAAACCAAGATGCCATAGGTTTCGCTTAGCGCCGCTTCCATGCCGGAGTGCTCAAAACTAACCCGTCGGCGACCATGCTTACGCTCGATAAAGTCATCAATAAACTGCATTGGGCCAGGACGATACAGCGCCACCATCGCTACAATATCATCAAACTTGGTGGGCTTAAGCGCACGTAAGTACCGCTTCATTCCAGCTGATTCCAACTGGAAAACCCCCGTGGTGTCGCCGCGTGTAAACAACTCGTAAGTCTTAGTGTCATCAAGCGGAATGTCGGCGATGTCGATTGAAACGCCATGCACCCGCTTAATTACGCGCAGTGTATTTTTAATTATCGTTAAGTTTGAAAGACCTAAAAAGTCCATTTTGAGTAACCCCAGTTGCTCGATCGGGTTCATCGAGTACTGGGTGCAAATGCCGCCTTTTTGGGCACGCTGCAGCGGTGTGTAGTTAACGATGGCATCGGGTGCAATCACCACGCCGGCGGCATGTACACTGTTTGAACGAATCGTACCCTCGAGCTTACAGGCCAGATCAATCAGGTTCTTAGCTCGTGGGTTTGCCTGATATTCGGCTACAAGTTCCGGCGCCGGTCGCAAATCGCCTTTGGCTGGCTTTAACCCGGCGGCGATGCTCAACGGAACGTGGCGGCCCTGCACCGGCTGGGGCACAAGTTTTGCTATAGCATCAACTTCGGCATAACTCATGCCCAACGCTCGTCCTGTATCGCGTACGGCGTTTCGGGCGGCCATGGTCCCAAAGGTAATTATCTGAGCTACCTGATCCTGACCGTATTTTTCGGTCACGTAGGCAATAACCTCATCACGACGGGTATCTTGGATGTCGATGTCAATATCCGGCATGCTAATGCGGTCTGGGTTTAAAAAACGTTCGAATAGTAGGTCGTACTTTAAGGGATCGAGATCGGTGATATTAAGAGCATAGGCAATAATGGCACCAGCAGCTGAACCACGACCGGGACCAAAAATGATACCTTGGTTTTTGCCCCAGTTAACAAAATCCGCCACGATTAAGAAATAGCCTTCGTACTTCATTTTGCCGATGACTCCTAGCTCAAAATCGGCCCGCTCTACTACCGCAGCCGGCAGCTCTTTGCGCGCCCGCTCCTCCGAGGCAGTATGCATATCTTCTTTAGGTATATCCCCATAACGCCACATTAATCCCTGCCAGCAGAGCTCACGCAGATAGCCCGACTCCTGTTTGCCCTCGGGGGTTGGAAAGCGCGGAATCAAAATGCGGTCCATGACGAGTTTAATGTCACAGGCATCTGCGATTTTAAGCGAGTTAGCGACTGCTTCGGGATACTCCTTCCAACGCTCTGCCACTTCATCTGCGCTCGATACATATAGCGCCATATCCATTTCCATGCGATCGGTGTCGCCAATCGTCTTTCCGGTCTGAACGCACAGTAGCACCTCATGAGCTTCACGATCGTCGCGTTTAGTGTAGTGGCTATCGCTGGTTACAACTAGTGGCACGCCGGTTGCTTTACTCAACTTGATTAAGCCCTGGTTAATCCGAATCTGGGGTTCCCATTCTTCATGATCTTGAAGTTCCAGATAATAATTATCTTTACCAAAAGTGTCACGATACCATTCAATGGTGGCTTGGGCTTCATCCAATGATCCGTTTAAGATATGCTTTGCCACCTCACCGGAAGCACAACCAGACAACACAATAAGACCCTCTTTGAGCTCGGCTAAAAGCTCGCGATCAACCCGCGGTTTGTAGTAAAAGCCGTCCAAGTGGGCTCTTGTCGATAATTTCATTAAATTGTGATAGCCAGTCAAATTCTTGGCTAGCAAAATTAAATGGTAAGGGTTGGCATCCACCTTGCCGGTTTTGTCACCCATTCCGCGAGGAGCCACATAGGCCTCAAGACCAATAATTGGCTTTATGTCGCGCTTTTTAGCTTCGTTATAAAACTCGATGGCACCGGTTAGCGTTCCATGATCGGTCAGCGCCACGGCGTTCATGCCCAGCTCTTTCACACGGTCGAGTAGCTGAGGTACTTTTTGCAGCCCATCCAGCAAGCTGTAATGTGTGTGCGTATGCAAATGAACGAAATTGGCCGCGGTGGCCGTTTTTGCCGCCGCGTCCTTAGTAGTTTGACTCACACCGGTCCCCTTTACTGGCTCAATTTTAGCATAAGCGCTAAGGCCTGTGCAGCCCGCAACTCCGGTTTGATTAAGTTACTTAACGATAGTGTCGCTGGCGCCTTGGAGGTATTGACCGACGACTGGTAGGCCACCCAATAGGTGTAGCAGCCACACAATGAATGCCACGATCAGTGTTGCTCCCAGCACAGTGCCTAAGCCAGTGAACAATCCCCTTACAAATGCACCGCGTACCTGACGTCGCGTATTTCCAAGCAAGTCGATATAGTCATCAATCAATGCCGCTTCTATCGCCCGGCCCAATCGCTCATAATCTTCTGCCGTTGGGCTATTCTTGATCGTCATCGCCGCCCTGACGCTCTCCTTGTTCTTTAACCTTATCCTGCGCCGAACGTATAATCTTTTTGGTCGCTCGCTCTAACTCGCTAATAACAGCCGAGCCCTCGCTAACCAGACGCTTAGCGTCAATCACGGCATCGTCTTTAACCGACTTGCCGGCTTTACCAATCTTGCCAGCCGAGTCCTGTAGGTCCTGCTTTAACAGCTCGGCCTTAGTTACCAATTTTTGGCTCTCTTCATATGCTTCACCTCGTAAATCTTTGGCGACTACTTTAAACTCATCAATTCGACCATCAAGCTCTGATTGTAAATCGGTTACCCGTTGATCAACATCCTTTACTACCTTGCGCGCCTTGGCCTTAATGTCGGCTTGAGTCTCTTTTCCGCTTTTGGGTGCTAGTAGTAGTGCTGCCAGGCTGCCAATGGCCGCCCCAATTAAGGTTCCCTTAACAAACCCTTTGGTATGTTTCTTCACTTCATTATTCCTCCCCATTATCTTTTTCCTTTCTACCCCTTTTAAATCCTGACTTAGCTCGTCTAAAAATTACCGATGCTACCGCCGAGGCTGCCGCTGGACCAACTTTTTTACCGATATATTTAGCCATCTCACCGACGTTTTCAGTAGTTTCATCTAGCCGCTGGGTTAAACGTCGTAAGTTCATTAATATCTTAATCATGATGTAAGACATCGCAATACCTAGAGCCAGCAGCATTAAAAAGCCGACCGATAGTAGCACTACTAAGATTGTTTGAATTTGATTTGAATCCATTCTTGCCCGCTGTTTATTTCTCTATTATCGATCGCTCGAGCACATGGCGCAAGCTTTGGCGTTTAGATAGTTGGCTTGCGGTCGCGTTTTTTGGCAATTAGCACAAAAGCATCCCGCTCAATCGCTATGTTCGGGTAGCTGTAAATATGACCTTTGACAGTTTTAACACGAGTACGCCGCATGTCCATGCTTACAACCTCACCCTGCACCCGATTGGCATCCTTGCCAACAATCACAATATCTCCAACCGAGAAGTTCTTGTCGTTTGCCAAGCTAATTCCAGACACAACATCGGCCACCAAGCTAACCGTGCCATTGCCAAAGGCGATGCCCATTCCTGCTAATGCGGCCGATATGATCAACGCTAAGTTGTTTAAGCCCAAAGACTGTAAGACCACGATAATTAAAAAGATGGCTAACAAAACATCGATTATTGAGATCAAAATTGACCTTAAACCACGTGGCATTTTGGCAAGCCCTAACACCCATGCAGAAACCCACGATATCACTCGAATGATAACGATACCCACTAAGGTGGTGATAATGGCCACCGGGATTTTTGGAAGAATTGAATTTAAATCCAGTGTTAGCTGGGTAAAAATACTTGTAATGTCGGGGGTATTCACCTATTTATCCTCTAGAATGCGTTTCAAAATCTGATTAACAACTGGCGGGTTGGCTTGGCCGCGGCTGCTTTGCATAACCTGTCCTACTAAAAATCCTAGCACCTTTTGCTCGCCAGTTCGATACTGAGCTACCGGCCCTGGGTTTGCCGCGATTACCGCATGGATGATTTTTTCAATTTCCCCTTTGTCAGAAACTTGAATGAGGTTTTTTTGCTTAGCCAAATGCCGTGGCTCGCGACCGGTTCTAATTACTTCAAGCAAAACCTCTTTAGCGGCTGTGCTACTTAGTTCATCATTTTCAACCATCTCGGCTAGCTCTACTAAACGATCAGACGAAAGGTTTTCGATTGGCCCGGTTGGCTCAGACTGCATTATCGACCTGACTTCACCTGTTAACCAGTTGGAGATGCGGCGATGATAACCTTTATGATCGCCTTTAATAGAATCTAGATACAAAAAGGCTAGCATTGGTTCACTTATTAGCGTTTCAACGATGCTTTTATCCAACCCATGTCCGATCATTTGACTGCGAATATAAGTTGGATGGCGATCTTTAGGAAAGTCCTTACGCGCCCGTTCTAACATTGCTGCCGTTATTTCTAATGGCGGTAGATCTGGTTCAGGAAAATAGCGATAATCGTGCGCTTCTTCCTTACTGCGCTGCGAAAAAGTACAGTTCTTGGCATCATCCCAGCCGCGGGTTTCTTGTATTACCTTTTCGCCCTTATCCAAAACTACCACTTGACGTCTGGCCTCAAACTCAACCGCGCCGGCCACCGCCTTAAAAGAGTTAAGATTTTTGGTTTCGGTACGGGTGCCTAACTGGTTACTTCCCGCTGGCCGCAGGCTAACATTAACGTCAAAGCGCATGTTGCCATAGTAAAGGTTTGCATCGCTGACAGCGGCATAGCGCATCAGGTTGTGCAGTTCATGGGCATAGCTTTTAGCCTCACCCGCGCTGCGCATATCTGGCTCTGACACAATCTCGAGCAGGGGTGTGCCGGCCCGATTTAAATCGACAAGCGAATAATTTTTGCCATCAGGATGAGTTAACTTGCCGGCATCTGCTTCCAAGTGAGCTCGAGTTACACCCACTTTCTTGCCACCCGGCAATTCCACGAATCCTCTGCCCACAATTGGCTGATCAAACTGGGTAATCTGATAATTCATTGGACTATCGGGGTAAAAGTAATTTTTACGGTCAAACTTAGACTTAAACGGTTTTGTATTTTCATAAGCATTTAAGGCTTGGCCAGCTATTAGCGATAGTTCGACCGCCCGATGATTTAGCACCGGCAACGCGCCCGGGAAACCGGCGCAAACTGGGCAAACGTGAGCGTTTGGCGTTGCCGTTCGCGAATCATTATTACAGCCACAGAACAGTTTGCTTTTAGTGGCCAGCTGCACGTGAGTCTCGATGCCTATAACAATCTCATACTTGCTCATAGTGCACCCAAATCTTTTAGACCTTGCTTTAACTGGTCGACGGCCTGCTTAGCCTGTGTCGCTACTAGGTCAAAATCAGCCTCGTGGGCTAGGGCATTGCGCAATTTGTGGGCGTTCCAAATCTCATCGAGATTACTAAAGCGACCCCGCGAGTTTTTTAGGCGCTCGCCCATGGTTGCACCCGAAACTCCCGAGTGCTTTAAGGCGTAATCCAGCAGTTTGTCGGCTTCGCTAACGGCGTCGCGCAAACTTCCGCCACGACCCGCAACCATCAACTCTATGTCCGCCCACTTTCGAGCCACAAACTCGCGGTCCATCACGCCCGTACGATTGCTTCCATGCTTCCTCTTGGTGCTGGATTGTGGCCGCATCATCACCGCAAGTATCAACAACCCTGCCGCTAAAATTATCACCAAGTACCAAATCATATTGCGCTCCCCGCCAACTCCTCAACTGCAGCCGCAGCACCCAACAATTCGCGCTCGCCACGCTGAGCAGCCATAAGTTGCAGCCCAACCGGTAGGCCCCCAGCCTCTGCTATCGGTATGCTGATACCGCAAGCGCCCACTAAGTTGAGCGCAACGGTATTAACATCAGCCAAATACATTGCCAACGGATCCAGATTTTTTTCACCCAGCTTAAAAGCCGTGGTCGGTGTGGTTGGGCCCAGCAACAAGTTAAACTTTTTAAAGGCTACGTTAAACTGCTGGATGATCAGCGTTCTGACTTGCTGGGCCTTTTTGTAGTAGGCATCATAGTAGCCGCTCGACAGCACATAAGTCCCGACCATAATCCGACGCTTAGCCTCAGCTCCAAAGCCCTGATCGCGGCTCATCAAATAGGTCTCTGCCAGCGTCTTGGCATTTGTGGCACTGTGGCCAAAGCGAATACCATCATAACGCGCCAGGTTAGAGCTAATCTCGGCCGGTACTAAAATGTAGTAACTGGCCAGCGCCAGCGTTACCGCCGGCAAACTAATCTCCTCTACCTCGGCCCCGGCCTGCTTCATCTGCTCAATGGCCTGAATCACCGAGTCTTTCACCTCACCGCTGATGCCCTCGCCAAGGTATTCCTTAACAACGCCGATTTTTTTGCCCCTCAACCCACTATCTAGATCAACATACGATTCCTTTTCGCGCTCAATAGTAGTGGCATCCTTAGAATCTCGACCGGCCATTACATCCAGTACTAAGGCTACATCACCCACTCGATTAGCGAGGGGGCCAATCACATCCACCGAGCTGCCCATGGCTACCACCCCGTAGCGCGACACTAGCCCGTAGGTAGGTTTTAGGCCAACTACGCCACTGAAGGCCGCTGGCTGTCTAATCGAGCCCCCCGTATCGGTACCAAGCGCAAAACAAGCCAGACCTAGGCGAACGGCAGCAGCGGAACCACCCGAAGAACCGCCGGGAGAAAAACTACTATCAACTGGATTTTTAGTTGGTCCAAAATCACTGTTTTCGGTTGATGAGCCATGGGCAAAAGCGTCCATGTTGGCTTTACCAACCATAATTGCTCCTTCGGCCTCCAGCTTTTCGATTGCCGTTGATTGATATGGTGCTCTAAACGGCTCCAATATATTACTGCTAGCGGTTGTGTGAGTATGGTTGGTCAAGAAATTGTTCTTGGCTACAAACGGGATCCCAGCAAGCCGTCCTTTTTTATTCCCGGCATCAATCTTTTTAGCCTGACCTAATGCTTCTGGGTTAACCTCTAGCACGGCATGGTGATCATCAGATTTAATCGCCGCTAAGCTAGCTTCTACCAGCTCGACCGCTGTCAGTTTACCGGCCTGAACCTCTGCCACCAAATCAGCTATCGGACGTCTTAAATTAACACTCATAAAACGCGCTTAACCTTAAACTGATCATCACTCCAATCGGGAGCATTCAGCTTTAAATCCTCTAAGCTCAAGCCCGGTTCAACCTTATCCTCACGCCAAATATCAACCAAGCCGGTTACCTGATCGGTTGGCTCAACACCCTTAACGTCGACGGCTTCAAGCTGTTCAACAAACCCGATGATTTGACTGAGATCGGTACTAAAACTAGCAACCTCTGCGTCGCTTAAGCCAATTTGGGCTAGCTCGGCAATGCGCCGAACCTCATCTGCAGATATCTTAGACATGCTTCTATTGTAACGGCTCAACCAACCTGGAGCAAAGCTGGATATTATGCAAACTAATTTTAGCGGTTACGTTCGCGGCGCAAGTACATATAGCCACCGCCAATCAGGAATAACATAAAAAAGCCGATAATCACGATTAGGTTCTTCCAAGGACTCATTAATACCACTGAATCGTACTCGGGTAAGCCACGATAAAATATACCACGCTGAAAATCGACGGCGTACCTTAAAGGCGTTATATGACTAAGAATATTAAGTAGTCCAGTTAAATTTTTGATAGGGTTAAAGACTCCCGCCAAGAAAAACTGCGGCAAAATCAGAACTGGGAATAATGCGTTGGCCGCCTGTTGGCTGTTGGCCAGTGCGATCAACACAATTCCAAAGGCGCCTCCCAGCAACGCGATTGGGATACCGGCCACGATACTCAGAATTAACTGAGTCGAAGTCACATTTGCGCCCATGATTATAGCAATTGCGATTACCCCTAACACCTGAATATAGGCTGCGGCACCCTCACCTAAAATCTTGCCCAAAAAGATGATGCCACGCGATACCGGTGCAACGTAAAGTTCTTGGGTTAAGCCTGATTCACGATCGATAACCAGGTTTAGAAGTCCTTGAGCGGTAGTTTGAAACAAGGTGTTGGCAACCGTTCCGACGAACACAAAGGTGATAAAGTCATACCCTTTTATGTTAGCGCCAATTCCTCCGCCCAGAATTCCTATAGTTACTGCTGGGAAAACCAAGCTCGATATTACCCGCGGTCGATCTTTTATAAAGCGCATAAATGAACCATATGAAATAGCAAGTAGGGCATTAAGGTTGCGGATTTGGCTATTCATTAGTCTTCCTGCTCCCCAATTATGTCGACGTAAGCTTGCTCTAATGTTGGAGTAACGGTTCGCAAGCTAGTTAGCGGAGTTTGGATGCCCGCAATCAACTGCTGTAAGTTTTTGCCGTTGGTCTGAACCCAAAGTTCATCGCGATTTTCGACCTTAAGCCGCTTGGACTTTAGCTCTTTTTCGAGGCTTTCGCGTTCCTTGCTATCAATAACAAGATACTCGTTGATAAGATCTTCTTTAATTTTGGCGGGCGGGCCCTGCACCACAATCTTGCCATGGTTAATGATACTTACGGTGTCGGCACCCTCGGCTTCATCCAAATAGTGGGTGGTTAAGAAAACGGTAGTTCCAAACTCTTTTCGTACACCGTCAATATATTCCCACAAATTTTTACGACTGATGGGATCGAGTCCAGTAGTTGGCTCATCTAAAAACAGTATTTTTGGTTGGTGAATCAAGCTACGTACAATCTCGAGTTTTCGCTTCATTCCGCCAGAGTAGGTTTTAACCGGTTTGTAGATTTCATCTTTCATATCTAGAATTGCAGCCAGCTCACCAATTCGTTTTTTGTAATCCTTAGGCATTAGTTTTATACTTGGGCGAAAACCGTAAACGCCATATAACGAGGCGTGAAAACGAATGTTTTCTTCGCCACTGAGGTTCAGATCTAAACTGGGGCTTTGAAAAATAATTCCAATGTTGCGGCGGACCTCATCTTGGTCGGCATCCAAATCAAAACCGGCGATTTTGACACTGCCAGCTGTCTTAGTTAGCGTGGTAGTCAAAATTGAAATAGTAGTGGTTTTGCCGGCACCGTTTGGACCCAAAAAAGCAAAAAACTCACCCTCTTTAACATCAAAAGAGATGTTTTTAACGGCGTCGGTATCTGCCTTCTTATAGCGCTTACGTAAATTGCGGACTTCGATAATATTCACTTACATCATGTTGACGCCAATTACGATTAACGTCAATACTTCTATTTGTATAGTTAGTTGAGCAGTTTCAGCAGTTTGCCTTCATCAATTTGATCTATTCCAAGTTTGGCGGACTTGGCCAGTTTGCTAGCACCAGGTGAATCACCTACTACCACGTAGTTGGTTTCAGACGTTACAGCATTCTGCAGCTTGCCTCCCAGGCTGGCCAAACGCTCGCCGGCCTGTTCACGACTAAAGCTTACGAGCGTACCGGTGATTACAAACTGTTTACCCGTTAGAGGGCCTTTGACCCGTTTAATCGCGATTGGCTGCACACCCGCCAGCTCTAGTTTGCGCAATAGTTCTTGGTGCCGCTGAGATTCTAGCCAATCTTGAACGCTGGTCGCCACCACATTTCCAATACCAGGGACTTGCTGCAAGGTTTTTAAATCGGCAGTCGTAAACTTGGCCAAACTACCAAAATAGTTGGCAATATCAACAGCGGTTTGTTGGCCAACATGGCGAATTCCCAACCCATAAATAAAGCGATCCAAAGACACCGACTTTTTGGTTTGGATTGCATCCACAAGCTTGGCAGCCGAAACTGCCGCAAATCGCTCTAGCCCTTCTAACTTAGTAGTTGTTAGCTTAAACAGATCGGCAACATCTTTAATTAACCTGGCATCTAGCAAGGCATCGACATTTTTTTCACCTAGTCCTTCAATGTCAAAAGCAGTTTTACTAGCAAAATGAATTATCCGACCGCTTTCTAGAGCTGGGCAATCAAAATTTACGCAACGCCAAATCGCATCTTGATCACGTTTGTACAACGGCTCTTTACAAACCGGGCAGTTCTTAGGCATCACGAAAGTCTTTTCATTCCCGGTGCGCAAATCTGGCAAACTGCACACCACTTCTGGAATAATATCACCAGCCTTTTGAACAATGACTGTGTCGCCAATGCGTACATCCTTACGAGCTACTTCGCTGGCATTATGCAGGGTAGCCATTTGCACGGTAGAGCCGGCAATATGTACTGGTTCGAGGACGGCAAAGGGGGTGGCGGCCCCAGTTCGCCCAATACTTACCTGAATATCTTTAAGCTTTGTGGTTGCTTGTTCGGCCTGAAATTTATATGCAACTGAGCCGCGAGGTGCTCGGCCCGCCACCCCGACGCGCTGGTAATCAGATCGATCATTCAGGGTTACAACGATGCCATCGGTATTGTATGGCAGTTGTTTGCGCTTTTCTTCCCAGATGTCTAAATACTTTATAATCGCAGTGGTAGAGTCTAATCTAAGGCTGTTTGCCTCTACCTTAAACCCAAGTTTGGCTGCCAATTCGTGTTCATCGGCATGAGTATTAATGCCATCTACATCAGTAACGACGCCATATACGTGAAAGCTTAAGCCGCGTTCAGCCACCAATTTAGGATCCAACTGGCGAATGGTACCGGCGGCAGTATTGCGGGGGTTGGCAAACAGTGGTTTGTCGGCATTGACACGTTGTTGGTTAAGACGCTCAAAGGCGGCTTTGTATAAAAGCACCTCACCGCGAACCTCAAAGCGACCTTTATAAACCGAGGATGGCGCCGACTTATTAGCATGTAACCGCAATGGTATCGATTCGATAGTGCGCAAATTGTCGGTTACATCCTCGCCATTACGACCGTCACCTCGAGTTAATCCTTGGGACAAAACTCCGTCTTGATATATTAATGAAGCGGCCAAGCCATCCATCTTAATCTCACCATAAAACTGTGGCTTAAACCGCTCCGCAAGTAGCTTTTGCAACCTGACAACCCAAGCTTCTACCTCATTGTAATCAAAAACATCATTCAGGCTCAGCATTGGTGAAAGATGAGGCGCCGACTTAAAACCGCTAGTCGGCTTAGCACCAACCCGCTGTGTTGGTGAATCTGATGTGATTAAATCAGGGTATCTGGCTTCTAGCTCACGTAGCTCGACATTTAATGAATCATAAACCCCATCATCTACCGTGGGATTGTCCTGAACGTAGTAATGAAAACGGTACTGGTTAAGAAGTTCTCGCAACTTGGCCACTCGCTTAGCAGCCTCGGTGCGATTCACCGTGGCAGCTCCTGGTACAACTTTGTTAAATAAAGCGTTGTAAATGGCAGAACTAGTAACGAAAGCATTAGCTGTAAGGCAAAACCGAAGAGGTTTGAATGAAAGTAGTTTTGGCTAAACAGTAATATTCCGGTTGGTACAATCAAAACAAGCATAGTTAAACCTGCTAACCCAAATAATCGGTTGAACACACCAGTGGTTACGCCCTTAGTTAAGCGCCAGCTCATTCTTAGTGAAGCTATTGGACCATCCGGGCTTTCGAACAAAACGTATATAGAAGCCCAGCTACGAGTTATGACGTAAAATCCCGGTACCAACGCCAGCAACGATAGCAAAATAATCAATGCTTGTTCGCCAGCGCCCAGTGCTACGCCTGGTAAAACGATGCCATATGCGATTATTAAAACTCCCAAAAGTAAGGGCAGCGCAAGCAGTCCTAAAAGCGCCGTGGTCAGGATTATCCGCACTAGCACAACCGAGGAATCATAATAAACCCGTCCAGGGCTCAGCTGTCGCTTGGCATCGACCCGCAGCAGGAACACAGCGTAAATTAAGGCCGTGTTCATGATCAACTGAGCTAAAGTCAGATAGGCCGAAAGGGCGCTATCACTACCAGTATCGAGCAAAAAAGTTGATGCCACTGCTACTGGGATGCCTACAACTGCTGCAAGCAATATCAGCGGGCGCCACCACAGGCGCCACTCGCTCCAGCTACTTTTAAGTAAAGGCATAAAGCCAATCAGCACTGGTTTAGGGATTTTGGCCGTCTTTTTAAGGCGCTTAGTAAAAGTTGTCATAACTTGTGGCCCATTTCACGCAGACGGTTAACTCGGTCTTCGATTGGCGGATGGGTGCTAAACAAATTGGCCATAATACCACCTAGACCCTTACTTTTACCGGTTGGGCTTGATATATATAGGTGAGCAGTGGCATTTGAGCTTCGTTGCATTGGTGGGGCTTGTGAAATTTTTTCTAATGCCAATGCCAGACCTTCGGGATAGCGCGTAAGCAAGGCTGCCGATGCATCGGCTAAGTACTCTCGCCGCCGCGAAATCGCTAGTTGAATCACGGTCGCAATTAATGGGGCTAAAATCGCTGCCAATAGGCCAATCGCAAAACTGGCTGGACTTCTGTTGTCATCATCACTAAACAGTGTCATGCGAAAAAAGAAGTCGCTAATAAATGCAACTAAACTTACAAGAGCGGTCACCGCGCTCATTAGCCGAATATCATAGTTGCCAACGTGACTCATTTCATGTGCAAGTACGCCCTCGAGCTCGGGTTTATCTAGACGCTCAAGTAAGCCAGAAGTTACCGCCACGGCGGCATTTTTGGGTCCACGACCGGTCGCAAAAGCGTTCGGTGATGGGTCTTGAATAATATAAACCTTGGGCATCGGTAATCCGGCCGTAATACTAAGGTTTTCAACCAATCGATATAGTTGAGGGGCTTCAGCCTTGGTGATCGGTTTTGCTCGGCTCATGCCCAATGCGATCTTATCCGAAAACCAGTACGTTACGATCGAGTATATTAAAGATCCTATTCCCACCCAGTAAAACAGTGTGGGGCTACCGCTGCCAATGCCAAAAAGATAACCTAGCGTCGAAATAAAGGCAACAAATATGGCCAATAATAAAAAGGTTTTCCGCTTGTTTGCGGCAATTTCTGTATACATTTTATTTAGAAGTTGTTATCGGTACGCTAACCAAGGTCGCCGGCTGCGTTGACGCAAGTATATCCGTTTCTGCATCAGGATCGTCAGCACCTGCGGGCTCCACTTCAACTGGTTTGCTTACACTGATAGCTTGCTCATGTTCAGCAAGCTCAGACCCCTTATCAGTAGTATACGGCTTTGAAGCAGCAAATTGGCCATCCATTCGCGCCACTAGGGTTTGATGGGTGTCCTCAAGTTCCAATAAATCGATAGCGGGATATATTTTTTTGATTAGAGCCATGACTACCTCTAATTTCACCAATGCGTCCCGGCTAGCCGGCCGTTTAGCCTGCAAATCGGCCACCACACCGGCCGGTAAATCAACTACCAACTGACGCAAATGCCACACCAATACGTTGTGTTCAGCATCACTAAACTCTTCGCAAGCACGAACCGCCGCCGCCGCTAAAGCTAGTGACTCATCCCAGGCATAAGTGTTACTCAGATCCTGCATCAACTTCGCCTACTTAAAACTTAACCTCAACCGGCTCATTGATTGCCGCCTGATTGTCGGCCTCAAAAAATTCTCGAGCCTTAAAGCCCAGCATCCCACCGAACATGTTGGTGGGAAATACACCAAGCTTAGTGTTAAAGTCGCGCACCGTACCGTTGTAAAAACGTCGGGCAGCTTGAATCTTATCTTCAGTATCAACTAACTCTTCCTGCAACTGCTGAAAGTTTTGGTTGGCCTTTAGATCAGGATAGGCCTCGGAAACTGCGAACAAGCTCTTTAGCGTGCCCTCAAGCTGGTTTTCGGCCTTAGCCTTATCTTGAATTCCGCTTGCGCCCATAGCGGCCGAGCGGGCTGCACTAACACCCTCAAAAACTTTCGATTCATGAGTGGCGTAACCCTTAACCGTAGTGACTAAGTTCGGAATCAAATCATAACGTCGCTTAAGCAAAACATTAATATCACTCCAAGCCTCATCAACCCGCTGCTTATTGGTGACAAGCCCGTTAAATATTACGACCACACCGCCGACTATGACGACTAGAATCCCTACAATAATCCAAATGCTCATGGTTGCTGCCTCATAAATAATCTAACCCTATTTTACCACTTTTAAGCACTGTTGGCAGCAAAATTATGATCACTCACAATCCAAACTAACAACTTATTACTAGTGTGCTATGGCGCCAAGGTCGGCGCTGCTTCTCTGGTTACCATAGTAATCTGTTTGAGGAGTATAAGCCGGATCACCGTATCCAATGGCCGGGCTCCCAGATTGCAAATGAAAGTCACTAGTCGATACAAATAGCGGGTTAGTGCTAAGCATCGCGGCGATTGAAGCATAGTTACCACTGCTCACACCGGCAGGGTTATTAAATGCATCATTATGAGATAGTGTGTTGGTTGTATCGTATGTCTTGAATCCATACTGGGCGTTACCAGCCGAAATATTGTTTACAAACAAGTTTGAACTTGTCCCCGAAAAGGTAACCGTGCCAGATCCAGGGTAAGATGGATTACCAAAACCATTCTGGACTGTAGTATTATTAGCCACCACATTGCCATACGTACTGGTATATCCGAGCTGTATGCCGAAGTCATAGTTCGCGACAAACAGGTTATTGGCTATTAATGAGTTATTGCTAGTGTAGTAGATGCCATGATCATCGGGAGTTGTGCCGTTGTTGTGTACATAGTTAGAAATTATCTGATCATATGCCCCGCCTCCAAATATCCCCGACATTGTCGCACCCGTGATTTCAGAGTGCTCAAGAGTCACATGCTGTCCAGTCAGCCATATGCCGACATTACCTCCTGGGCTCGTGCCGCTCTGTCCGTAGCGGCTATCGGTTGGGTAGTTATTTCGAATGATTTTCAAATTCCGTAACCTGATATAATTCCCAGTTACTTTAATTAGCTGCGCGATTTGAGCCGTCTCCCCAGTACACGATTCAATTGTAATTGGGTTTGAGGCAGTTCCGGACGCTGATAATGTTACTGACGATGTTTGCCCTTGGCCATAAACGCCGCCGTGTAAACAAAGTGTTGTTCCAGCACTGAGCCCACTCACCAAGGTGGACAGCGCGGTCGTAGTCGATCCGCTAACCTTGCTGCCACTAGATTCTGGGAGTGGTGGCGGAAGCGAAGCGCCTAAAGTTGAGGCATTGTTTGCTACAGTCACGTTAACTGCAGCAGAAGGTGTCACATTGCCAGCAGCATCATACGCTTTAGCCACCAAACTGTAGGCTCCATTAGCTACTAATGTTGTATCCCAGCTTAGGTTGTATGGCGATGCTGATACCATGTTCGACAACGAATTATTCACGTAGAATTCTACTTTTGTGACACCCACATTATCTGAAGCCGAAGCTGCAATGTTTACCGTTCCAGAAACCGTAGATCCGTTAGAAGGGTTGGCGATCGAAACGCCCGGAGGCGTGGTGTCGGTCGAACTATTGTCTAATGCTCTGACAACATCAAGATTAAGTGCACGACTGCATTTACCTCTGGTCAATGGATTTTTTAATTCCGCGCTGATTGCATGAGTACCCTGAGAAATTGGAATATTTGCGGTGTAATTAACCCAACCACTAGAGTTTGAGACGCTAGCGACCAAAGCCTGACTGCCATCAATCTTAATGCTTACCTGCGGCGCACCATGGCACTGTATACCACTGGCTGCTACGCTCAAGGTTGTAGCTGGTGCCGTGGTGGTAATTGTGCCGGCAGTAACCGTCGCGCTATTGATCTGTAGATACTTTCCGTTACTTGCAGTGGTAGACGATATAACTGTTCCGCTGCCGCTTAAGGACTCCCCCTCAACACTGCCGACGGCACCCGACGCTAACGACCGGTAAACCACATAAATGCCTACCAACCCTAATATGAGAGCTATTACTATCAGCTTACGTTTTGATAAATTTTGTCCGTGTCGAAGAAGTCCATTGCTAGATAACGCAGAGGAAATGTTAGATTGAGTTTTTGGTTTCGTTGACATAGATAGCGTTATCAGTAAAATTAGTATTTTTTCTTTTCTTATGCATTTATACCGCGTTAAAGTATAAAGCACAAGCACTTTGAATTTAGGTTGTAAAGCCAATAATAATAATTGCTGGTGGGAGAGGAGGGACTTGAACCCTCAAGCCCGTATGGGCAACGGATTTTAAGTCCGTCGTGTATACCGATTCCACCACTCTCCCTGGAGGCACCGACCGGAATTGAACCGGCGTACGCGGTTTTGCAGACCGCTGCGTAACCACTCCGCCACAGTGCCGTATTTGAGTGGGATCTTCAAATTATACACGGAGCTCAACCTGTTGTCAGCCGCCATTATCCAGCCAACCTCTTCACTCGTCAGATTTAAACTGCTACCATACTGGGGTTCGGGCGATTAGCTCAGCTGGTTAGAGCACCTCGTTTACACCGAGGGGGTCGCGGGTTCGAATCCCTCATCGCCCACCAGGAATTATTCTCATCTCGAAAACTAGTATTTACTATTTTTTAATGTTGTAGTAATATACGCCTACTTCTGCCTCTACGAAAGGTGGCACATGAGTATCTTAAAGAGAGTCGTCGAAGACCAAGGATCACGCGCGGCCGCCCTGGTCGTCGCCGAACAGGAATCCATCCAGCAGCGTGAGCGGGCGCGAGCAGCCATCGATCACATCATCACGAACAAGATGCAACGTGTTGCCGCAACGATGAAGGAGAATCTCACAGTTCTCACTAATCGTGTGGTGCTCCCCAAGTACTTCGTGCTGGGCGACCTGGTTGTTATGGTGGAGCTTTTCGAATCCTCTACCAGCGACCCCGACCCCAGTACGCCGCACCTCGCCATCAATGAATTCTACGTCTCGATCGTCGGCCTAGATATAGCCGAGCGGGTCGTGAGGAGGCGCGTTGGTATGCTTAGCCTTTTCAGCTACGAAAGCGTTTTCGCAACCCTGACCGGCGAGGGCGAGCCCGGCGAATTCGATGCAACCATCGTTCTCAAGAAGCTCGACTTCTAACCCGCCCTCATGCGGAAATGCGAAAGCACTCCTGCGTGAGGGCTTTCGTGTATATTAGCAGTGTTACATAACCGAATAATCCAGGGGAAATTAACTAAAGTGACCACCATGGCTTTAGATACCAAGCGCGGCCTGCAGATCATATCCGGTCGTTCTCACCCTAAACTAGCGAAAAATGTAGCCAAGCACCTCAACACCGCACTTAGCGAACCGAACCTAATCGATTTTTCTAATGGCGAAATTGGCTGCAAACTCAGTGAATCGGTTCGTGGTTCAGATGTTTTCATCATCCAAACCCATTATAAGAACATTAACGATTCCATACTGGAACAAGCTATTTTAATCGATGCCGCTAAACGCGCCTCTGCCAGTAGGATAATCGCCGTTTGCCCTTTTTATGGCTACGCCCGGCAAGACCGCAAGGCCAGTGGGCGTGAACCGATTACGGCCAAGCTAGTATCAGACATCTTTACTACCGCCGGTGCCGACCGAATTATGAGCATCGATCTGCATTCTAGCCAGATCCAAGGATTTTTTGATGGTCCCTTTGACCACCTAACCGCAATGCCCACCCTGGTTCGTTATATCCAACAAAACTTTGACGATAAGGCCGTGATTGTATCACCTGATGCCGGCCGAGTTGCCACCAGTGACCGCTACTCCAAAAAATTGGGGCTAGATTTAGCAATCATTCACAAGCGCCGTTCCAAAGATATTGCCAACTCCGTCGAGGCACTAGATGTAGTAGGCGAAGTCGCGGGCAAAACCTGCATTTTAATCGATGATATGATCGACACTGCTGGCACACTTTGCGCCGCCGCCGAGATGTTAAAGCAGCATGGTGCTATCAAAATTTACGCCATGGCCACCCACGGCATACTATCGGGGCCAGCAATTCAACGGATTGATGCCTCAGCTATCGACCAAGTTATTGTCACCGATACCCTGCCAGTAACGACGCGCAGCAAAAAAATCGTCACCCTTTCGGTTTCGAACTTGCTTGCGGCTGCAATTTTAGCTGTTTTCACGCACAGTTCGGTATCTAAGCTGTTCGGCGGCGAAAACCACATCTAACCCCCAAAACACATCAACAGAACCGTTGAAAAAACTCTTAAATCCAGGTATGATTTTTGAGTTGCGACCGAACGCGGCGAGATAGCTCAGTTGGTAGAGCAGTGGCTTGAAGAGCCTCGTGTCCTCGGTTCGAGTCCGAGTCTCGCCACCATATGCGGGTGTAGCTCAGCTGTTAGAGCGCTTCCTTGCCAAGGAAGAGGTCCAGGGTTAGAGTCCCTGTACCCGCACCAAATGGGACTTTTCAGTTATTGGAAGGTCTTTTTTGTTGCCTGCTAATCTGATAAGTTCACTAATTTCTGGGGTGTAAACTCTATTCTCAGCATCTAGGTAAAATCCGGCAGGGAAAACGATTTGTTTACACCTCAGCCTGTTTTCGGGGGATATTTCCAAAAACCGACCGCCCATCTCATCAACAAACTTAAAAGCAAACCTCAGAAAACGCTCCTTGTCATTGTCAGCTTTGCTACCTGCCTTTGATAACTGGTCTTCAAGCTCAGCTACTTCGGACTTTTTCTTGCTAATGGCAGCAAGAATGTCCGACTTGATGTATGCATTGCTAGGGTCTGTGGCCGCTTCTACCTGGTCGGCTATTTGATCATTGAGGTTTGTGATCTTATGCCTAAGGCGATTTGCCTCTTGGCCTGCCTCACCCTCCTTCTGCTTCCATACAATGTCTAGGGCTTTGATAAAATCCTTTAAGCCCTTGTCGCTCACGGGGTTATCCTTGAATTGTTTTTCTATCTTTGGATGGAGTTCATCCCTCGTAAGGTATCGCCTACATACACGGCAACGGTATTTCTCATAGACTAGCTCCGGGTTCTTGCCATTGCCATGGTCGTAGCCAACATATCTGCCAATTGAATTGTCCTTACATAAATCGCAAGTTACATGGTTTGATAAGGGGTATTTCGGGTTGCCGTTCTTGCGAGGACCGGACTGTACTTTCTTTTTGTCGTTCATGATTCTAACAAGCTCATAGTGCTGGTCTTTAGTGATTAGGGATTCGTGTAGTCCACCTTCGTTACGAAATTTGACCTGCTTATCGCATTCAACAATCCCTGCATAAAAACAGTCAGTAACGATGCCCCTAAACTTATCCATCTTGTAGGGGTACCGCCCCTTCATAAATTCGCTCTTGTTCAACTCTATGAGTGCCTGGGTGGGCGTTCGGCGCTTTGTGAAGATGTCTAGTAGTGTGGCTTTGAGTATTGGACCTCGGACTTCGTGAGGCTCTTGTATGCCTTTTTCATAACCCCTCTTGTAGCCGGGCTTAGGAGCGAAAGGGTATCTGCCTTCTTTTAGGGCATCCGTCTGGCCGTTGATTGACTTGTTTTGCCGTTCTTCGTTGCTTCCGGCAGCTCTCCAACCCTCCATATACCTCAGCAAACTTGCAACGTGGGTGTCCTCGTTAAGCTCCGGCTTATCGGCAAACCATATTCTGACCCTTAGTTCGTACCAGAACTTTACATAAAAGTAGGTCTGCTCGTCAGGACTCCTCATAAATCTATCGACTTCCTGTACGATTACATACCGGACTGCCGTGTTCTTTTTGCAGTATTCGTAGATCTGCTTTAGGTCTTTTCGATTAAAGTTTACGCCCTTCTTGCTTGATACCGCACCCTCCCATACTGCGTCATCGGGTATTATGGCCCCTAGTTCTTCGGCAGCTTTAAGCACGTTACCTTTTTGATGGCCGAGACTGCCACTCTCCAACTGTTCAATACTGGAAACCCTACATAACGCTACGGCAAGTATTTGTTTAGGCATAACTACACCTTACGGATACTAGTGGAGACCTCTGGGACAAGGCTTGCAAATCGAAGCCAACAGAAGTCCCCACTACTATCGATAAATTAGGTATGTTTAGTTTGATTTGCATTGTTTTGTCCATTTTCTACTTTATCACCGCGGCCTTCTTCTATGAAAATATCGTAGACAAGATATGCTAGTGCTAGTGCGTCTTCCTTACGCTTAGAGGCGGCGGAAACACGAATTTGAACCCTGTTGACTTTGGAGTCCGTTGCTTTCGCCGGAGTATCTGGTACCGCACCGCCTGCCATTTCATCTCATTTCTCTCACGTCTTATCGTGGTGAGATGTCGGGGCTTGGCTCTGAAAGTACCTATACTTATAGGGCTTAGTCTATACACAAAAATAGGCAGAGTAAACGACTATTTTCGCCATGCCATCTCTTTTGTGATGGCAAAAAAAACGATCATAAAAACGAAGACAGACACACGGAGCAGGGCTAACATCCCTCTTAGAATGGGGCTAATATAGTGAGCAAAACGACTCCACTAGAGGTGGTCACTTTTAACCAAAAAATTTCCCACAAAAATTGTAGCCACAATTAACCGTTAATATGTCTGTCTTATAAATACGGCGGAGGACAGGCTAATAATAAGTACCTGCAAGCCGCCTGACAATTTCGGGTGCGGGTAGGGTGTCCCTGCGGTATACTACTTTTATGTGGGCAACCACTAGGCCTAAACCACTAATTAGTTAGGGGCATGGTCATCAAATCCACGAAAAGAAACAGCTCGTCATGAGTACTTCTTTTCGTGGTCATTACTGGAAACGGTGATGGGTAGCCGAAAGGTTGCCGCTTGTGGCGAGCTTTTTTAGTTTGCCGTCCCTTTTACCAATAAATACCTTGGAAAGGATCTTATGCGGCTCAAAATGCCTCAGATACGCGGTAAAACCGTATTGCTTACCATAATATCAATCTACTTACTATTCTTTTTTGGATGGCGACCCTATTGGGATCGCCAAGGGTGCAATAAGTATGCGGTTAAACAGGTTGAAGGTTCCGGATCGCCAGCCGATAACAGGCTATTCGAGCTTTACAAAAGGAACTATACTTTGTGCCTCAATAGTCACGGACTTGGCGAGTAATCATCGCAAAAGTGCGACATGTCATAATAATGTTTTTAACAGATACGGAGCCGTTTTACCCTAACCCTTGACAAGCCACCCTGTCGCTAAAAAATGGCCGCCATATCTGTTAGCGTTGGCCGTACAATCATCATTGTGCGACACAAAACTAAGTAAGTACCTGTTTACGGCGAATAATGAGGTAAATGCTAAACAACCCATTTGCGACTATCCAAGTTAATGGGTAGAGAATAGTAACTATCGTGTAGTGTTGCAGGGCATAAATAGCCAGTGCGAAACGAAAAGTATTCATTTCATAAGATGACAGCGTTTCTTGGTGTGGCGCATGCCATGACTTACGAATTGTCGGAATAAACCCAAGCATATCAGCTAACGCTACAATAATAATTGAAAGAACAGGCTGTTTCGCAAACAACCATGCTACGAGTGCAACGAGGGCTAAGGATAAGCAAACTTTATCAATAAAGGGTATGTCTCTTTTGCCCTGACGCAAGCCAAGAACAAATATCGCTAAGCAAACCAATCCCGCGGCGAGAGTTACTAGCGAACCTACGCCTGCTTTTGCGCTTACTTGAAGAGCAAAGGCAATCAGTGTGACAAGCCCCCACACAAACCAAGTATAGACATGGGGTTTAGTCTTACCCTTGATGGTATCTCTTATGTAGGGTAAATAGCCGACAAACGTGAGAATGATAGCAATAATGGCGACTACATCTTTCATGTAAATAGGATACCAAAATTTCTAGCCCTTTTGTGATTTAGGTCTCAGCCGTGTAACTCCCTAGTCTCCCTTAGTGGGATTGTGCGTGTAGGTATTCTTGATAGGGAATTTCCAGTATTGACCTCCAACGGGCTATCTCATCCCTTATCTGGTGGAAATTTTTTGATAGCTGCTGCACCATGAATTATAAAAAGCTGATTAATCCGTTTTGAGGCCCCAGTTCTTGCTTGAACTAGGGCCTCAGATGTTTTTGGTGGTTTCAACCACCAGTGGTTTCCTTGCCGACAAAGTTGGGCATATCTGACAACCATCGACTCATCTGGCTGACCAGATACTGATCATCTCGCTTCAGCTCTTCAAGACCCATCTTCTGGATGACGTAATAGCAATCGGCGGCGGCGCCTTCTTTTCTGATGTAACCGGCCAAAGCCAGGGTATCGGCCTGAACCAGAAAGTCGGCTTCCGACCTGAAGCCAAATATATCGATGTAGGCCCAGCAAATGGTCGAAATGTCGACGCCGCCTTCGAGCCCCTTCTGGCTCAGATAGTGAACAATGAAACTGCGAAGTTGCCACTTGCTTTTACCTGGCTTGGAACAATACAACCTCTCTGGGTCGCCTCCGCCAGGCGATGAAATGAGCTGCCTTGGACCCCTCTCTTCTGTGACCACAGCCGGCAACACCGCCTTAGCAGAGTTCGCCGAAAACAACCCACAGAACATGAAAAAACCCACCATCATCACCGTTAGCGACAGTGATATTGGCTGGATGTAACGGCCGATTGGGCCCCACTGGACCATCGCAGCGGCCTGAGCCGTCCTCATACTCACCTCCCCCGAGTTTGGACGCGTTGATCTCTCCGACGGTGAGCCGTAGAGATGTGACCCTGCAGTTCCCGAAAGTTTCCACTCGGATCACAAGCACCAGTGCAATCACACCTAGCGCCACCCAACATGCCCTCGGGTACGCCCTGAATCACTTCGGCGTGCCGATGGTGGTTACCATTCTGGCAAGCGAAGCACAGTCGAATGCATACCATCGTCGATCCTTTGTCGTTGGTGCTTGTGCTAGAACTAGTTTCGAGCACACACAGCTACCACAAAAGTTGTGGTCACTATGCACTATCTATAACCAACCTGTCAATAAATGTAAAATATTATGAGTTGTGGGGATTAATCCACTGCAATTAAAATTAATTGGTTTGTCGATAATTGCTGGTGCCCTTGAGGCACTTTCTTTCGCACACCTTTTAAGCTGGTTGGACCAGTTTATGAAGGCGTTTGGGACTAATTCTAATGATACTGGTGAAACAGGGTAAAGTAAATCGAGTGATTTGATATTTTGTTGTTTTTGTGTCAATATATGCAACATTATGCCGTCGTTGGAAGCTCAAGTACTCGATAATCAAACCCCACAAGACACCTTTTTGGTAGGTTTCGAATGCAGCCCACTATTCTCACCTAGCCAACTATATAATCTAAGGGAGTCAGGCGCACTTTACAGAATCGACTTAGAAGACCCGACGTATGAACAAAGATTATATCTAGGAGCTTTAGCAAATGGCCACTTATCCGGCATTCCGATTTCAGATGATCGGATTAGAGCTGCCGGCATTCATCTTGCAGACCCTATTGGGCGCGTCCCAGACCAAGACCTATTAAAAAAATGGTCCTCGAACCCGCTTACAAGTCAAGAAATGCTTGAACCATTCCCAGTAATAGCAGCGGCAATCGTACAAGCTAGGAAGACTGTGCCCACTGCCAATATAGAAATCGACCCCTCAGCTGTTTTACATGTAGAGGCTCAGGATTTTACACAGCCTGGCGTTTTAGACCAGTACTATTGCTACCTAAAAGGTGAAGGCTTGCATATCAGACGCATCGAAATGCTCACAGATCTCGGGCTCATAGGCATACGTAAGGCGTTGGCAAACAAAGGACGTGCATCACTAGTCAATTTTGGGACTGGACCACTTCCGCTTGAACGCAATATTATCGCGCAATTAAATCCAAGCGAAAGAGCGGCAACCACAATAACAGGATTTGATGTATCAAAAGACCTTATACTTTACGGGCTGCACGGAAGATATCTGGATAAAGGAGTTGCCGTAGACGTAATGACAAAGCGAGCTGAGTACTTCGGGCAGCATGCCCCAGAAGCTGATGTTGTGGTATTTGGCGAGATACTCGAGCACATTGATCACCATGCTGTTGTGTTTAAAAAATCAATCTTACCATGGTTGAAGCAAACGGGTGCAATGTTGATTGGT
The DNA here is from genome assembly GCA_046597065.1 of Candidatus Saccharimonadia bacterium. Taxonomy (GTDB): domain Bacteria; phylum Patescibacteriota; class Saccharimonadia; order UBA4664; family SCTI01; genus JBKJLI01. The sequence goes on along the minus strand of JBKJLI010000002.1, from coordinate 138,492 downwards.
AGTGTCCCGAATTCTGTTCAGTTAGCGGAGTTTATACCTTTAATAACGGGAAGTGGTTCTTCGCATCAGTTACGCCGACCAATTTTTGACACGAATAGTGACCATCATACTTTTCACACTGCAGATAGCTTGGCAGAAATGTTAACCAACACCTGGGGCTTTAACGAGGCTGGGATTGTTTCCAACGGCGTGAGAGTGCAGCGACAGAGGAACGCAGCCCACTTATACGCTGGGCTTGATAATGTTGGCGTTGGCGACAGGCTAGTCTTCTGGGCCAGAGGCTAGACGAGACTCAGCAGAAATCTAGATATTTGCAATACCTTAAAGTCCGTTTTGGTGCGCGAGAGAGGACTTGGTCACGGTCACCCTGCAAGCAGGCGTGCCTCGACCCCACCCAGCTCGGCGACATTCGTCCGCCGGGCTTCCGGTCTTGCGAACTGCCACTGGCAATTCTCACCTATCGGTTCAAGTCCTGCGGCTACAAAACAACAAAACGACCAGAGAAGGCCGCTTGTGTTGTTTTGGTGCGGACGAGAGGACTTGAACCTCCACGGCCTAAGCGGCCACCAGCCCCTCAAGCTGGCGTGTCTACCATTCCACCACGTCCGCGCGATGATCCAGGTTAGTTTAGCAAATTTTATGCGATCAAGTAAGCCGCGTAGATTGCCGCTAGGCCTAGTAAAAAGACAGTTGGCCACACCAGGTAAATGTTCAATCGATAATACAACTGATTTGGCTCAGACCAAGACTTAGGCAGCAAATCATTTTTTGAGTACTTATACTGCTTTTTGTAATCGTCCCAAATTCGTTCTTTGTTGGCTTCTACCAAAATTGAGCTAATGATAAGTACAGCTCCGATTCCGGTTAAACCAACCGCTAGCCGTTGAGTTGAAATAGAGGCAAACAGTACTAACAGAGCTAAAAATGACCAAGATGCAAAACGAGCACGTGGCCTGGCTTTAAAAAATAACATTACTAAATCTCCTTATATTAAGTACGTGGCAAATGATCATAAAGATGCTTCATTGAGTACTCATGGCGCAGCAATGGTTCAATATCTTTGCGCTTAACATCCAATTTAATTCGGGGATTAAATATCCCTTTGGGGTCGCAAATCTGCTTAACCTCTTTAAAAACTTGATACATCTCTTTGCCATACAGCTGCTCTAGGTATGGTGCGCGCAATAAGCCGTCGTTGTGCTCGCCAGCGGTTGTACCGCCCATCTTAATAACCATGTCGTAAAACTCATCCATAACCTTAAAGACCAGTTTGCGGTCTTTAACTTTAGATAAATCCATAAACGGTTGCATGTGAAAGTCGGCATCACCGGCGTGGCCCCACACTGCAATCTCTAATTTGTACTTTTTTAGCATGGCGTAAACGCCTTCTAAAAACTGCGGTAACTTTTCGACCGGTACACAACCGTCTTCAATAATTGGCAACGCCTTTTTGGGGCCATTATTCATCCAAATAACAGCTGCGGCGGAGTGACGGATCTTCCATAACCGGTGTTCGGTGCGAGGATTTTGAGTCCAGCGCTGCGAGGAGGCCAGTTTGTTTAAAATGCGTTGAGTGCGTCGACGCAAAATGTTCTGACGTAAGTGCGATTGGTTATCAAATTCAATCAATATAATGATTTTTGGCAGTTCGTCCGGCACCAATCCCTTGATCGTTTCGGGCTGATTTTTACGCAAGAAATCGAGTAGGTAGTAGTCCACTACTTCCATAGCTGCGGGCTGAAGCTTTTTTAGTTTTAAGACTGCTTCACCGGCCTTTTCAAGACTGTCAAAGAAGCCAACTACTAGGGTAGTAAAATGCTGATAGGGTGCGGTTTTAAGCGTGGTTTCGGTGATCATACCTAGTGTGCCCTGAGCCCCGACAAACAGTTGACTAAGATCAAATGAGCCATCACGACGCTTTATGGCTCCCAGCCGATAACCCGTTGAATTTTTACTTGTGCCCACAGCGGTGTCTTTTATTAGGTGAGCGTTATCTTTCAGTAACCCATCGATGCGCCGGTAAATATCCCCTTCTCTTGTCATCAGCCCCTTTTTACGATTAAGCTCGCGGCGATTAAGGCGCCTAGTTTCAATTAGTGAACCATCATCCAGCACCACCCTGAGGCTTTTGACCCAGTCGGCGGTTGAGCCATACTTTAGCGTCATTTCGCCGCATGTGTTATTGGCAACCGCGCCTCCAATAGTCGCAAAATCAATTGATGACGGATAAGTAGGCAAAAAGCGTCCATGGGTGTGTAGAGCCTGCTGCAATGAACCAAAAATGACACCCGGCTGCACTGTTACGGTGTCTTTAGTTAACTTGCCAATGTGATTCATGTGGGCCGGGAACACCACCATAGCACCATCGCCTAACGCCCCACCGCCCTGATCAGTACCCTTACCGCGAGCAATTAAACTGAATTTAGCGGATTTGGTATCAGCTTGTTGACTGGCATAGGCCACCGTTTTTTGAACATCAACGCTATTTTGAGGGTATATCACTGCGCTGGGCATAATCTTAAACACACTGCCATCTGTTGAGTAGTATTCGCGAGCATCGGCTTCCGCTGTAACGCTGCCATTTATCCGTGTGCGCAATTCTTTTATTTGTGCGTTTTTCATGACTTAAGCATAACAGTTTCTTGTACCTGTTGCTACTCGACAGATTGGCCCCCAGACCGCATAATAACTTGGTTATGAAGCGCTTTTACAACAACTGGTTGACTAGAATTACCATTGGCTTTGCCGCCCTTACATCGATGCGGCTTATCTCTACGGTTCTACATATGACTACACTCGAAAAACTGTACAAGCCTCGTGATTTCCGCAAAACCAGCCACCTAAATCTTAGTCAAGAGATTCTTGATGGACTCCCCCGCTTTAGCCAAGCTGTAACCGGGCAGCGTATGGACCCCATTAACATGATTGTAGTTGGCACCGAAAATGGCATAAAGCGGGCTTTCGAAAAAGCCGGGTGGAGCCCAGCCAACCCAGCCACTCCTATCCATATGGCTTTAGCTAGCATAAGTACCTTATTTAAGCGCTCACACAAAACCGGGCCATTTACACCCCACTTTATTGGTTTTGGTCTGCAAGATTTATCGTTTCAAAAGCTAACTGCCAAAAAGAGCTTTAGCCAGCGGCATCATATACGACTGTGGCGAACGACAAAGGTGCTGCCCAAAGATCAGCAGGTCTGGATTGCGGCTGCTAGTTATGATACTAGTTTGCGTCTTGACTGGCTGCCACCGTTCGTTCATCACCACATCAACCCCGATCTAGATGAAGAGCGCGACTTAATAGCCTTAGAGTTGATTAAATACGGCTCTTTAATGGTCGGGAATCACCAAATGATAGAACCGATTGAACCTTCTAAGCCAAGCAAAAATGCCACCGGAGCTCGATACTTTACCGACGGCAAAGCTATCATTATCGAAATTGTTTAGCTAAATGATTGCTGGTGGGCGAGAGAGGAATTGAACCTCCACGAGCTTGCGCTCACTAGTACCTGAAACTAGCGTGTCTACCATTTCACCACTCGCCCAAACTGGTGGTAACCGAGTAATAGTAGCTTAGGCTGGCAAATTATTCCAGCCCGCGATCATCACTTGGCGGGGACGGTTTTAACTTTTAACGACCAGTGCTCAACATTATCAAAACGATCCGATGCCGATACCAGTCGTCTAATATCAATACCATGCACATTTCGATCAACTGCGTAGGTATACGAAGGTGAATACAACATTATGGCCGGGCTGTCGGCCATCCAGGCTTGTATGAACGAACGGTATTTGGCTGAACGAGTTTGGACATCACGAACGGTACGGCCGCCCTCTAATGCTTTATCGGCAGCTGTAGAGGCATAGCTAGACAAATTTAAGCCGGGATCGGTGGCTTGTGATGAGTGCCAATACGCATAAACGTCTGGATCGGCGCCAATATTTATGCCATAAAGTAGCGCATCATAGCGCCGGGTGCGGATGTAGCTCTGTTGCAAGGTGGCCGCATCGTACTGGCTTACCTCTACTTTTGCCCCAACCTTGCCCCATTGTAGAGCCAGTTGCTGAGCTACCACACCATAGATAGTATCCGTTTGGGTGGCCAGTTTAATCTCAAGTTTTTGGCCGTTTTTTGAGCGTATACCATCGGGACCCTTTATCCAGCCAGCTGATTCAAGGGCTGCGACTGCCTTGGCCACGTCAAAGTTGGGCTGATGAGGAGCGCCAAAAAGGTTGATTCCTTGTGATGTCAGTGGGCTGGTTAAGGGTGCTGCCTGGCCATTAAGTTGCTCGTCGATAATCTGTTGGCGATTAGTGGCCTGTGATAAGGCCGCTCGCACCGTTTTATCGGCCATAATGCCGCTACTGGTGTGAAAGAATACCGAAACCTGATCGGGAACGCTAGCCTGATGGAGCCGTAAAGAACCGGTTTTTGTGGCGGCTTCAAGCTGTCCAGGCTGCAAGCGAGCCACTCCCAAAACCTGCCGCTTTTGGTAGGCATCCAGCGCCTTATCGGCGGTATCATAAGTTCGTAACCGAATGCTATCAAGCAACGGCCGTCCGCCAAAGTAATCATCATTGGCTTTAAACACAAGACTGCCCGACGTGCTATCAACCTGCTCGAGCTTAAATGGCCCCGTACCTACTGGGCGCTGGTTAAATGTATTTACTCGTAGCTGTTTGGGCTCAACATTTTCGAGCAAGTGCCGAGGCAAAATGCCGAGTGTGGTTGAAACCATAAATGGTGTATATGCCTTGGGCAGGGTAAAAATGACCGTCTGGTCGTTCGGTGCGCTTGCCTTGATACCCTTCCAATCGGGGGCAAGTGGCGATCGAGTGTCGGGGTTTTGCACCACTGCCAAAGTAAATAAAACGTCTTGGGCCGTAAAAGGCACTCCATCATGCCACTTTACTCCCTTGCGCAAATAGAAAGTGTAAGTTTTACCGTCGGAACTTATCACCCAGTTGGTCGCCAAATCCGACCGCAACATTCCTTGTGAATCATATTTTGTCAGGCCACTAAATATTAGCTTGGCAGCATCGGCACTTGCCGAGTTATCCGGAAGTGCCGGATTAATGGTTTTGATCTCACCTGTAAGTGCCTCTGAATAAGTACCGCCAGCTACCGGTCTTAATACACTTCCGATACTGATAACGTGACGAAGTTGCCAAATTGAACCTAATAGCAGAGCAGCCAGAAGCACCCACCACACCAGTGCAAACCGCCGGATCATCCCAAACTGGCGGCCCTTGCCACGGACATTAAAGTGTAAAAAGTGAGTAATGGCTGAAAAGCCCAATTGAATTTCGCGCCACCAACGGCGACGCAGTCGCTGCAAACGGAAGGTAAAATAATTCGACATAAAGGGTTACTCGCTTAGCGTTTCGACAGAATGCTCAAAATTATAGAGAGTACAAATACTACACCAGCACCAATAGTTGAAAGGTATAGCACTCTTTCGGCACCACGGCGGGTATGAGTAAAGCTGGTATCGCCACCAAAGCCAGCACCCAGGCTTGAACTGCGTGCTTGTAATAGAATGGCAGTAATCATAAATATTGCCGAGATTATGGTTAGGTAATTAAACAGTGTTTTCATGGCGTCTCCCATCTATCAGCGCACTCATTACATAGTTGACTATCCAAATAATCACCACAGCCAGAATGGCCTGCCCAAACGAGCTAACACTAAAATCGGGATACAACACTGTTACCAAGTAAAGCATCAGGGCGTTGACCACAAGTATAAACAGCCCCAACGACAGAATGATGGCTGGTAGCGCTAATACCACGACAAGTGGCCGTATGGCCGCATTTACTAACGAAAAGATAAGGGCGGCCCATACCAACACTGCCAGCCGATTTCCATAATCAACACCAGTCAACAGTGCGGCGGCGGCCCACAGCCCCAAAAAGTTAATAAACCAACGCAGCAAAAAGCTGCCTATCAAACTACTACGCATGGTTGCCTCCAATGATGTCGGCAACTCTCGATGCCACTGCTTCTGGATCATGCTGTAACTTCGACAAATATTTAACTACATTGTAATCATTGGCCTCTGGCATAGACTCGAAATTACTTACCACAATTACAATAACGTCGTCGTTGGCTTTATCGGCTCTAAGGGCCTTTAAAAATCCAATGCCATCTAGATTTGGCATCAGCATGTCCAGTAAAATTACATTTGGCTTACGCTTTTTAACCAAATTTAGAGCTTCTAAGCCGTCAGAGGCGGTCTCAACTTCGTATCCTAATTTGTGTAGGGCTGCAGCATAGGCAGTCCTTAATCCGGTATCATCATCTGCAACATATATCAGTTCGGCCATGGGGTCTCCGGCTAGTTGGTGTATTCAAAAAATTTAGCACTGAGTGCTTAACCATAATTATTTTAGCTCGGGTCGGCCAGTCGCTCAAGGGTAACCTGAGCTTTAGTTGCCCCAATTTCGGTTGCTAGTTCGGCTAATGATGCCTGTTTTATGCCGGCCACACTGCCAAATCGCTTAATCAATTTTTTTCGTGTGGCTGGCCCAATGCCAGGAATACTATCGAGAACTGAGGCGGTTTGGCGCTTAGATCGTAGCAAACTATGATAAGTCACAGCAAAGCGATGAGCCTCATCACGTACCCGCTGCAATAGTTGCAAAATATGCGAATCTTTTGACAGCAATAATGTATCAAAACCAACCTCGGCTCGCCGAATGATCTCTTCTTCGCGTTTGGCTAGCCCAACAGTGGGAATATTTATACCTAGTTCATCCAGCACGCCTAGTGCCGCGCTCAACTGGCCCTTTCCGCCATCGATTAATATTAAATCAGGCTTGGCCCAGCGCTCCCAATTACGGCCACTAAACCGTCGACGAACGACTTCGCGCATATGAGCAAAGTCGTCGTTACCAGTTAGCCGCATCTGAAACCGCCGGTACTCTTCTTTGTTAGGTACACCATCTTGAAACACCACCATACTAGCCACGTTATCACTACCCTGTAAATGTGATATGTCATACGCCTCAATTCGCCGTGGGGCACCTTTTAGATCTAGTTGGTCAGCCAAACCCATTAAAGCCTGGTCTAGCCGTAAATCAAACATTTCTTTGTCACTAAACAGCATCTGCTGGCTTAAAGCCCTCAGGTTGCGCAGTTGGTCGCGTCGTCGAGCCGCCAGCTCGAAATCTTTTGCCTTAGATGCCCGCTGCATTTCGCGCTCTAAAGTCGCTATCAACTTGGTTTTTTCGCCCTTAAAATACAGCTGCAAACGGCGTAAGCTACGTTTATATTCGGCTGGTATGATTGCCCCCACCTCGGGCCCAGGGCACAAACCAATGTGATAGTGCAAACAAGCCCGCTTGGGCATCGGCTTTACAGGATGGGTGATGTAGGGGAAGACTTTTCTTAGCTGGCGCATGGCTTTGCGTACGGCATCGCTAGAGGTAAACGGCCCCCAATAGTCGGCTCGGTCATCCATTGGGCGGCGTACAAAGCTAATTACCGGCCATTCGTCGCTCATCGGAATCCGAATATAAATCCAGTGCTTATCATCGCGCAGGTCGATATTATATTTGGGCTTGTAGCGTTTAATGAACTCCGATTCCAAGAACAACGCTTCTACCTCGCTATCGACAGTGATCCAGTCAGTCATGGCAATATCATGAACCAGCAAGGCAGTTTTTACATCTCGAGTACGACTTCGCTGAAAGTAGGAACCAACTCGATTTTTAAGATTAGCGGCTTTTCCGATGTAGATAATCTTGCCCTTTAAGTCTTTGTGAAAATAAACCCCCGGAACCTTGGGCAGCTCCGCCAGCTTTTTCTTTAACTTTTCATTAAGTTCCATCTGTACAATCATACCATAATCATTGACTTAACGACTGGTTTAAGGTATAATTAGTTTCAATCTCGTACCTTTCAATTCGGCCCTCAAAACATAGGAGGCGAGCCATGGGCTCCCCAACGCTTGATACACCTCTACGGGACACTCCAGACCCAATCCCAGGCTCAAGGGAGTGGTTGAGCATTACGATGCTTGGCTCCATGGCTCTGGACAATCAATACTTCGTTTACGAAGGTGGCGTGCCTGGATACGTCTGTGGCATTGATGAAGTTGGCGCCCGGCCACTGATGACCTACGACGTTGCAGCACTCATGAACGATTCCACCTGTTCGGAGTTCGGGTTCTTGGCTGCAAGGTGGATCGTGATGAATCACAGGCCTACCCGAATTCAACTGGAGGAATACTTCAGTGACGTCACCGACCTCTTCCAACGCTTTCCGGTAACGCTTCCGGACCGCGTCGGTCGGCTCAGTCGTGATCACGACATGTACGCCGAAGCAAATCCGCTTGAAGGTGACCGGCTGGTGGACGTTGTAGAGTGGCTGCTTGCAGCTATCAGAACAGAAGCCACTTCTGCGATCCAGGTGGCCGACGCCATGAACTTCGTGCTAACCCAGCGCGGACAGGCTGTGCGTTACGCCGGAATTCTGGCACACAGGACCAACCGCCTGCTGGAGTACCTTGAGGCTCAGCCTGCCGTCACGGTCACCTGATCCAACGCCCACCGAGGGCCCACTTCGGTGGGCTCTCTTTTTGCCTAAATCAAACCGGTTGCTTGGTTTTGACCTGAGTCTTAGGTGCAGCTGCCAGTTTAGACAGCTTTTTTCCTAGCACTCGTTTTAAATATAGCCCTGTGTGCGATCCAGTTACCTCGGCCACATTTTCGGGCGTACCCTCGGCGATAATCGCCCCACCACCGTCACCGCCCTCTGGGCCCATATCAATTACCCAATCGGCTGATTTTATTACATCTAAGTTATGCTCGATCACTAATACGGTGTTTCCCGTGTCCACCAGCGCATTCAACACTTCTAGTAATTTTTTGACGTCTTCAAAATGCAGTCCAGTGGTGGGTTCATCTAAAATATAGAGTGTTTTACCGGTACTGCGCCGCGCTAACTCGGTAGCCAGCTTGATGCGCTGGGCCTCTCCGCCCGAAAGCGTGGTAGCTGGCTGGCCCAAGCGAATATAACCCAAGCCCACACTATTAAGCGTCTCAATTTTGCGCATAACTCGTGGGATGTTTTCAAAAAATTTACTCGCCTCTTCAACGGTCATATCAAGCACTTCAGAGATGTTTTTACCTTTGTAGTGGATTTCTAAAGCTTCACGATTGTAACGGCGACCCTTGCACTCATCGCAGGTTACGTAAACATCTGGCAAAAAGTGCATTTCAATTTTTATAATGCCATCGCCCTTACAAACCTCGCAGCGACCACCCTTTACGTTAAAACTAAAACGTCCGGCCTGATAACCTCGAATCTTGGCCTCTGGTGTAGATGCAAACAAATCACGAATATCCCCGAACACCCCCGTGTATGTTGCAGGGTTGCTGCGAGGAGTGCGGCCAATTGGCGACTGATCTACACTAATTACTTTATCAAGTGATTTTAGCCCCTCAATATCGTCATGCTTGCCCGGCAGGTCACCAGCGCGGTGAAACACCTGGGCCAACTTTTTGGCCAAAATATCATTAATCAAGCTCGATTTGCCGCTACCCGAAACACCTGTCACCGTTACAAATCGCCCTAACGGTATTTTTACATCCACATTCTTTAAATTGTGTTCACGAGCGTTTTTAATTTCGATACTTTGTCCGCTGCCAGAGCGGCGTTTAGGTGGCACCTCGATCTGTTTGCGGCCAGCCAGATATTCACCTGTTAGGCTATGAGGATGATCGGTCACGAACTGGGGTGTACCGGCCGCCACTACCTCGCCGCCATGCTCTCCGGCTCTTGGGCCAATATCAATCAACCAGTCGGCCGCTCGCATAGTGTCCTCGTCGTGCTCAACCACGATTACAGTGTTGCCCAAATCGCGCAAACGAACCAAGGTGGAAATCAAACGATCATTATCGCGTTGGTGTAAACCAATAGAAGGCTCATCCAAAATATAAAGCACACCCATTAAGCTAGAGCCAATTTGGGTTGCTAGCCTAATGCGCTGGGCCTCACCGCCAGCCAAAGTGTTAGCACTTCGATCGAGGGTTAGGTAGCTCAATCCAACATCATTTAAAAACTGTAGCCGTGAACGCACCTCTTTTAAAATCTGGCGGGCAATAATCTCATCGCGCTGACTTAACTTAAGTCCTTCAAAAAAGCCGCGAGCTTCTTCTATTGAAAGTGTGGTGACATCTACAATCGACTGCTTCGCAATCGTAACAGCAATAATTTCTGGCTTTAAGCGTTTACCTTCGCAAACCGGGCAAGTCCGCTCAGCCATGTACTTACTGATATCTTTGCGCACAAATTCCGAATCAGTCTCGTGATATCGCCGCTCCATGTTAGGTACTACACCCTCGTAACTGGTGTTGTAGGTGCGACCACCTGGGCCTCGCATCGCAATGGTAGTATCGGCTGCACCATACAGAATAATTTTTAAATCCTCGGGCTTCATTTGACTCACCGGAACGTCGATCGAAAAACCAAACTGTTTGGCCACGCCCTCTACCATCCGACTGTACCAGGTTACACGTGCAGTTGTGCGGCTCCATGGCCTAATAGCCCCTTCGGCAATCGTTAACCGGCGATTTGGGATTACCAGCTCTGGGTCTACCTCTAAGCGGATGCCCAAGCCAGTACAGTGGGGGCAAGCACCATGAGGCGAGTTAAAGCTGAAATTACGCGGTGCAATTTCGGGTAGACTGATCTCTCGATGTACTGGGCAGGCGTACCGTTCACTGTAGCTCATTTCTTTGCCACTATCAGCCTGCAGAATATGTACCACCCCGTCTCCCAGGGCAAGCGCTTGTTCAACCGAATCGGTTAGCCGCTGCCGCTCTTCAATATCCACCGTGCTGCGGTCTACCACAGCCTCAATGGTGTGCTTTTTTTGTTTATCTAAATCTGGGAACTCCCCAATATCCATAATTGTGCCATCAACCCGAACTCGGGTGAAGCCGGCTTTTTTAAGATCAGCTACCACGCTGCGATGCTCACCCTTTTTATCATCAATAATTGGCGCCAGTACCATAATCCGCGTATCGGCTGGCAGTTCCATAATTTGATCTACAATCTGCCCGCTGGTCTGGCGTAGCACTTCTAGGCCACATATTGGACAATGCGGTACGCCCACCCGCGCCCATAGTAAGCGCATGTAATCATATATTTCGGTGACCGTTCCAACCGTCGAGCGAGGGTTGCGGCTGCTTGACTTTTGATCAATCGAAATCGCTGGGCTCAATCCATCAATTTGATCAACATCCGGCTTTTCCATTAGGCCTAAAAACTGTCGGGCGTAGGCGCTTAAGCTTTCTACGTAACGACGCTGTCCTTCGGCGTAAATGGTGTCGAAGGCCAAGGATGATTTACCCGAACCAGAAAGGCCGGTGATAACTACTAGTTTATCGCGTGGTATTTCAACGTTAATATTTTTGAGGTTGTGCTCGCGGGCCCCGCGAACCACAATCTTGTCTTGTAGGCTCAAGCTCGATTCCTCATCTTAAAGCAAGTACTGATTATACGTAGTTTGACAACAGTTTTCAAGACTAAAAGGCGCTTTAAAAACTACAGGCCCCGTCATTACGACGGGGCCTTACCGCGCTTGCCACGATGGCGGCGGCGGGAATGTGAAGGCTCCTTGACCTGCCGATGCCGTTGGGTGGGCTTGGGCTGCACTCGGATTGGGTTGATCAGCTGAAAGCACAGCTTGATTCGGGGCAGCAGCCAGTAGCTGATTGCCTTTCGCCTCGAATGAAGTGCCAGCACCGCGAACGTCAGGCCGATGATCAACCAGGCATACTGATTCATCTCTAGTCCTTTCTATAGGGCTTGGAGTTGCCACGCAACCCATTGACTGTCCACCGACGAATCAGCCATGCCGAAGCAATCAAACCTGCAAAGCAAGCCACTGCGATAACTCGTTCCCAGCCACTGGATAGCAAGGCTGCGAGCACCAGGATGAAGAGAAGTTTCATCATCGAAATGCAGATGATCAGATCCATCAACCTGTAATTGGCCGTCGGAATTTGAGAAACCGACCTTCGCGTACTACAGTGCTTCTTCATGCTCGTCCTTTCAAAGAGGTCGATTTGGACAACTGAAGACTAATAAATGTTATATCATTTTAATATCCGCTTGTCAAAGTAACGATTGGGACAAATTATTACTATGGGCCCAACCCTGGCGAGGAAGTTGGGGTCTTTCTATTTAACGGACTTGTTGAGTAGGGGTAGGGCTGAAAATTGATGGTTGACCAGGGCGAATAGTCTCATTCGGTGCCACATATTGAGTCAAAGTAAAGCACTGACGACCGGCTTTGTGGCTGGTGGTACCGCCACTTAAATAATCATCCTGGCCACTAGTCGCAGGGATATACCCATTTGATTTGCTAAAAGTTGCGCAAAGTTGATATTCCACCTGATCAGCTACAGTGCTCGATCCTTTGATATATTCATATTCGCTCGAACTTCGTTTTAATGTATTGAGTTGTACGTCGCCAAGCTTATCCGGAAGCTTATTGTTCTTTTCGATATATGCACTAACACGGTCGTTAATTGAGGTTAAGTCCTCCAACCTTTGGACATCCTCTACCTTCCCAGCCTGTCCAAAATAATGAATAGAGATTATACCCGCCGCTAGTACCCAGATAAATGCGATGCCTAAGTAATACTTTCGCATTTCAGTTAGTCTTTTTTGTGTTCATCGTGCCAATAATAAGCGAAAATACCGCCGGCAATCAGCAAAGTAATGAGCGTATGAGCAAGATTGATGATGCCGCCCTGTGTAGATGCCCCAATCCCGATATAATCGCTAGTACCACTTGTGGCAGGGGTTAGAAGGCCATAAATATAACCGATGACGTTAAGCAAGCCAGTTAGAAAAGTTACAATTAAAGTTAATTGCACCGCTTTTTTGCGAGATGGATCATTTTTTATTGAGGCATCGTTGTTTTCGCGCTTTTTTAACCTCAGGAATAGTATCGTAAATATTGGCAGGGAAACAATTAGAGCGGCTACCGACATCTGATCAAATCCAGCAAAACTGTAGGTGTTACTGGTATCGTTGGCCAGCGCGTTATTCACCATTTCATGCGCCAGAAAACCGATCGAGGTAGCGGTTACCCACAAACTAATAAACATAATAATGTATTCCAGCCCGGTAGTGGTGAAGTTTTGTACCACGGCTACCGGTGCTGGCTGCCCACCTGCTGCTATGGGGCTAACTACAGGACCTGCTGGGGGCGGAGGAGGTGCCGGAACCTCGCTGGCATCACCCCGTAAAGCCGCGCTAACGGTGGTTTCATTCCAGCCACCCGCAACTAAATTATCTTTTATGGCTTCATCGCTCAGCCCATGGGTACGCTTATCAGCAATATATTTATTAAGTTCGGGATGCACTGGATTTTTCCTTGTGTATATTGCCTAAATTATCTGGCAAACCGCTTATGCTGTCAATCCAGATCTTAGATTTTGGGCCTTTTAGTGGCCGCGGTAGCTGCCTTAATTTCCTCAATTTGGTCACGTAATGCCCCGGCTTTTTCAAACTGTAGGTTTTCGGCCGCCATCTGCATTTGCATCCCTAGTTCGTCTAGCAAGTGTTTGCGTTCATCTTTGGGTATGTCCTTAATATTTAGCGGCTTTATATCGGCGGTCTCGGCAGCCTCTTCGGCCTGCATGCGCTCGGCTAACGCCTTTTTAATACCGGTTGCGGTAACTCCATGCTGTTCATTATATGCACCCTGAATTTTCCGCCTCTCAATTGTAGTGTCGATAGCCGCCTTCATAGAACGTGTAATGTTGTCGGCGTACATAATCACTCTTCCTTCAACATGGCGGGCGGCGCGACCAATGGTTTGCATTAAGGCCGACTCACTGCGCAAAAAACCCTCTTTGTCGGCATCGATAATTGCCACCAGGCTGACTTCCGGCAAATCTAGGCCCTCGCGTAGCAGATTAATACCAACCACAACGTCAAACACACCGCTACGTAAATCATGCAGAATATCAACTCTGTCCAGAGTATTTATCTCTGAATGCAGGTACTGCACCTTTATGCCGCTCTCTTGTAAATAGGTTGTTAGATCCTCGGCCATCCTCTTGGTTAGGGTAGTCACCAGCACCCGCTGTTTTTTGGCTACTGTTGAACGAATCTCTTTTATCAAATCATCAATCTGATGCTCAACCGGCCTTACTTCAATTTCTGGATCTAGCAACCCAGTGGGTCGAATTATTTGCCGCGCCACCTGCACTGAACGCTCAAGCTCCCACGGCGCCGGGGTCGCCGAAACGTAAATAGCTTGATTGATGTGGCGCTCAAACTCATCAAAACGAAGTGGACGGTTGTCTAAAGCACTTGGCAATCGAAAGCCATAATTGACGAGCGTTTCTTTGCGAGCACGATCACCATTAAACATCCCCCGTACCTGAGGAATAGTGATATGGCTTTCATCAACAAAAAGCAAAAAATCATCTGGAAAGTAGTCGATCAGTGTTGCCGGCTGTTCACCCGGCTCACGGCTGCCTAGATAACGCGAGTAGTTTTCAATGCCGCCAACAAATCCGGTCTGTTCTAGCATCTCCATATCAAATTTGGTGCGCTGCTCTAGGCGCTGGGCTTCGATTAGTTTATTCTGAACTTTTAGTTCCGCCACTCGCGTGGCTAGCTCGGTATTTACCCCACCAATTGCTTTCATTAACTTTTCATTGGGTGTCACAAAGTGCTTGGCTGGAAAAACTTTTAAGTCCTTACGGTCGGCAATAACCTCCCCCGTTAATGGGTCCACCTGGCGAATGCGTTCAACCTCGTCGCCATAAAACTCCACCCGAAAAGCAGTCTCGTCGCCGGCCGGAAAAATCTCAACCGTATCTCCACGAACCCTAAAAGTCCCGCGCGTAAAGTTCATGTCATTGCGGCTGTACTGAATATCGGTGAGCAGGCGCAGCAGCTTGTCGCGTTTGCGCGTCTCGCCCACCTTTACGTCGACCGTCATACTCATGTAGTCGCCTGGGTTACCTAGGCCGTAAATACAGCTTACCGAAGCCACAATTATTACATCTTTGCGACTCAACAGGCTCATCGTAGCTGCATGACGCAGCCTATCGATTTCTTCATTAATGGCGCTATCTTTTTCGATAAATGTGTCGCTTCGGGGTATATAAGCCTCTGGTTGATAGTAATCGTAATAACTAACAAAGTATTGAACAGCATTATCTGGGAAAAACTGCTTAAACTCGCCATAAAGCTGTGCAGCTAAGGTCTTATTATGGCTTAAGATCAATGTCGGCCGTTGCTGCTGTTGGATAATATTGGCCATGGTAAAGGTTTTACCGGACCCAGTTACACCTAGCAATGTCTGCTCTTTATCGCCGCGTTTTAGGCCGTCATTAAGCTGAGCGATAGCAGAGGGCTGATCACCGGCTGGCAGATATTTACTCGAGAGTTTGAACTGAGTCATAACATTTAATTATACAAGCATTAACAAGTGCCGTGAACCATAAGTGCTATTGACTTCTTGTAGTATTTGTAGTACTATTGCCTATTGTCAAATTTACGCTTTCAGCACAATCTGGCAATGTAGCACCTCAAACTTCAGCCCCTCCATGTGGCCGCTTATCGCAGCCACCATTGACCGATCTCAGAAAGGTACGATATGCCGAACAACAACCCCTCGATCATTCGACAGGCGTTCGACTGGGCGGTCCAGAGCTGGCTGCACGCAATCGTGGCACTGGCTGTCATGTTGATCGGAGGATACTTCCTCCTCCAGCTGGCGATGGTCGCCACCGTGAAGTTCGTTGACACCTTTGGTGTCTTCATCTTCATCATCGTTCTCGCATACATCTTCATTCCTCGAAGGAAAAGAGGCAAGAGCTAAAACTGCGGGATCGCAGAGGGAACGGAGGGGTGCTACCCCAAGCCTGAAAATGCCGTCGTAAGACGGATCAACGTTTTCAGGCTTTTCCCATTTTTGAACTTATTTATCGCGTTGGCCAAGTATCTCAATCATTTGATCGACCAACTTAGCTGGGTCTTCATCATAAAGTACGGTGTGACGATTGCGCTTGGCGGCTTTTAAGATAACTTTGATTACATCGGTAACTCCGCCTGAACCAACCACAATACCAATTGGCGTCTTTTCTTCAAAGGCCACCGCAAACTCTTGCAAGGTACCTATCCGCCCACCAATCGTAATAATGGCGTCGCTAGAGCGCACCAGTAGTAAATCGCGACCGGTGTATTCAAAGCCAGTACACAAAATGCTGTCATAATACTTTGTCGGCAGCTTGTAGCTTTTTACGTGGTCGCGTCGTGATGCGGCCGGCGAAAACCCTATCGAAACGCCGCCCGCCTCTTTGGCTCCCTTGGCGGCGTGGTCGGGCAGCCCGCTAGTGGCCCCCGTTAAGCAAACATGGCCCCGTTCGGCTATTCTGCGGCCAGCTGCTTCGGCCAATAAGTGCGCGCCATTAACCGTTGTTCCCTTAGCCGCGCCCGACACGCAGATTTGATATGGATAGCGACTATGTGGAGCGGTTTTCATAGCATTTCCGGTTTTACGATAGCATTATCGAGCTTATTCAATAACTGTTCACGTAAAAGCTTGTTACCCATATAGCGAGCAAACACCTCATTCCACAACGACTCGCGAAAGTGATACAAATAGCGCTCTTCAAAGGGAATCTCGTTGGCATATGCCAAGGCAATATCCATAAGGTTGAAAGTGACAATATCGCTCCCCTTCAGCACCCCAACATAGTCCATATCTTGCCAAATATTCATCTCTGGGTCTATCTGATACAAAATCTTTTCAGCCGAACGCCAGTGAAGGTCTTCTGGCTGTAAATGAGGCTGAAAAATTTCCGGGTGCTTATCGCCCTCGCCAATCTTTCCATAATAACGCTGGATCACTCGCCAGTGAATTTTATGATGCTCAATTAGTTGCACGTGCGGTGTATCGGCAATTAAGGTTTCGCTTAGAATATGGCCAAAATGTGGGCGGCCGGATAATAGCTTAAAGTAGGCACTATATAGTCGTACTTCATTAAAGTAATGCAGCGTTAGAGTAATGACTTTTAGGGTTATTGCCTTCATATGTGGATGCGGTGGAGGCAAGATTGCTACTACGCCAAGCTCTTTGGAATGGGTGTTGATGTGTTTCTTTTTATCGATGAAATGAGCGGCTACATCACCCCATTTCTTAGCATCAAAGCGCACCAGTTTAATTGGCCGTTCTTCAAAGTCACTGCTTTTTAAATCCTCATAAACGGTATTGAAATCATTTAACCAATCTGGCCCTTCGGTAAAACGAATGGCTATGAAAAGCTCCGCCAAATCTTCGTTGGCCACCATGGTAGCAGCATCGGTATATCCTAGCCGCTTCATTAACTGTTCCGGCTGCCGTTTTACAAGCATCTCGGCGGCCTTTGAGTATTTAAGTGCAAAGCAATTACGGGGCATCTGAATCTGCTCCAGCCGCCGCAGTGCCAGTGGAATCATTTCGTTAACATCTTCGGCATCGCGTCCACCAATAGTAGTGGCTAAATGTGCATCTTGCTCTTTAATTTTTTTAAGCAAAGCAAGATACAGCTCTTCGCCGCTACAATCCGGCCTTAACCCCATCAACTTAGTCATTTTGGCCGACTTTTCGGCAAGTTCGGCGGTTAGCTTTACATCGACGCCTTTTTTACCAGTGCGCTTTTCTAGTTGGGCTAAAGCTTGATCAAGTAATGGCTCCTTAGCCATCAGTAAGGTAGCTAATAAGCTCATTAAATCGCGACCCGTTGGACCTTCATCCGCTTTACCTTGGCGCCGCGTAAGATTCCACCCTTAGCGCCAACAACCTGAACTACCGAGGTAGAGTTGGCGCTGCCTAATGTTAAGGCGTCTTCAATCGACCAGCCTCTGGCAATGGCTGCTACAAATCCGGAGTTAAAGGCATCGCCGGCTCCGGTGCGATCAATAACCGGCACTTTTTTGTACTGGCCAGCAAAGGTAATGCTATGGCCGTTGGTGGCATAACTACCCTTAGGTCCGTCAGTCAAAACCACATATGGGCAGTGACCCATAGCATTAAGTAGAGTATCGGTTGGTTTTTCGCCACCGAATAATCGCTGCAACTCTTCGCGATTAGCCAGTAGAACTTCGACCCCACTAAGCAAATCACGTAATTTTTTAGGCTCGGCCAACTCGCCGCGGCCGGGGTTAATTGCAACTTTGGTACCACGATTATGGGCATGAACTATCAGGCGTTTAAGTAGATCCATATTGCCGGCCACCGAAGAAATATATAACCAGTCGGCCTTAATTTCTGGGCCTTTATAAAAATCCTCCGAGCGCAAATGAGCCGAGGCGCCACGCAATGCTAAAATAGTGCGCTCCCCGTTGTCGGCTAATAAAATTACCGAATAAGCAGTGGTTTGTCGATCGCCAACATGAACGTGGCTTGTATCGATACCTTCGCGTTTAAGCACCCGTAAGACTTCGGCGCCAGCTGGGTCGCGGCCAATCTTACCCGCAAATCCGGTTTTAAATCCTTGGCGTGCAAATGTCACCGCCGCGTTAGTGGCACCGCCACCGGTATCAAATACTACCCGATCAAGTTCAAGCTTTGCACCTAAAGGGAACTGTTCAATGTAAGCATGAGTACGCACGTCACGCTTAGCGTGCAAATCACGACCCGAAACCAGGACATCTTGCGACGCCGCTCCGATCGACATTATTCTAATTTCGCTTGGTTCCATATCTGATAGTTTGCTTTTTTATTTTATTTTTTATAATACTTAAGCTTAATTATGATTGCTCCCGCGAAGGCTGTCAATCTGGATGTGGTTGGTCAACCACCCGCCATAAGTACCAGGCAGCGACCGACTCATATCCCATCCAACCACAATGGGCTGATATCGATTGCATCTCGATTGGATTTGGTAGCTCATTGAGCTCATAAAGTATTCGCATTCCTCGTCTGACGCCTAGATCCCCAGTTGGCAATACATCGAGTCTTCTAAGGCTAAATATTAAGAACATATGCGCCGTCCACTCTCCAATGCCCTTAACATCGGTCAATACCGTTATGATTTCTTCATTACTAAGCGTTGGCAAGCTCTCTAGATCAATTCTTCTATCCAACACATGCCTTGCTAAATCCTGGACATAGTTGGCCTTTGCACCAGACATACCAACCGACCGCAGTACATCAAACTCCAACCCCAAAACTTCTTTTGGTGTTGGAAAATTCCCTAAGCCTAGCCGAGCAAACCGCTTAACAATTGTAGCCGAAGCTTTAATGCTTAGCTGTTGACTTATTATCGAGTCTACTAGCTCACGCCAATAATCGGTATGCGGCGATAAAGTGCATGGACCTACCCGTTTAATTACATTCGACAAATTATAGTCGTTTGCAGATAGCTTCTTACTAGCTGTGATTAGCTCCGACTGAAAATTTTTAGTCTGTTTCAGGCCTTGCCTGCCGAATTGAACATTTCTATCTTATGCTCAACCACCGCCTGCACCGCGTCAATCACCGCCGGGATTAACTTAACTACTGCATACTCATCTGGGTTGGCTTTTAGTTGCTGCTCAAGTGTATTGCGATAGGCAATACGCATATCAGAGTTAATGTTAATTTTTGTAACACCGGCTCTCACCGCCTCTTTATAAAAGTGATCAGGAGTCCCCGATCCCCCATGTAAACTAATTGCACAGCCGATTGAAGACCGAATCTGTTCCAGCAGAGCGATGTCTAACTCTTTTGGCACTGGGTATTTACCATGAAGATTGCCAATGGCAGCGGCGAAGGTATCAATGCCGGTAGCATTCACAAACGCCTTGGCTCCTTGTGGCGTAGAAAATGTTTTCTTAATTTCAACATAATCGATGGTCTCTTTATGCAAATTAGAGCTACCTCCAAAGTAGTGCGGTTCGCTTTCTACTAGTGCACCGGTTTTGGCGGCATAGCGCACAACTTCTTCGGTTGCTTTGATAATATCCTCATCGCTGGCGTCATGGTTGGCCTGTGAAATATCAATATGTATAAACTCAAAACCAGCATCAATTGCAGCCTTACAGGCTTCTACCGTCGGGCTGTGGTCTAAGTTTATGAACATGGTTACGCCATACTCTGCACTGTAGTTATCTACCATGTCACGAATGTTTTTCAAGCCTAAAGCTTTAACCTCGCCATCACTTGCCTCTACCATAACCGGGGCGTTCTGTGCTTTGGCAGCGCGAGCTACTGCAATCATGGTTTCCTGGTTATCGATGTTAAAAGCACCAATGGCGAATTTTTCGGCCCGGGCACGGTCATACATTTCGCGAGCTTTTTTTATATTTTCGGTCATCTATTTATCCTTTTTTATTAGCTCTTGGGCGGCTTTTGCAATGTGTGGCGCAGTTAGGCCAAAATGCTCATACAGCTCTTCGGGCTTTCCACTTTCGCCAAAATGATCACGAATGCCAATGCGCTTAAGCGGCGCCGGATACTGTTCGCTAATCAATTCGGCTATTGCCGATCCCATACCACCGGCAATCTGACCTTCCTCGCAGGTCAGTACCCGACCGGTTTTTCGAATTGAGGCCAGCAACCCAACCGTATCGAGTGGCTTAATAATCGCGCAGTTAATAACCTCTGCCTCAATCCCCTTTTTAGATAGCGCCTCGGCAGCCAGTAGAGATTGGTATACCATGACGCCACAGGCCACTATCGTTAGATCGGTGCCTTCACGTAACACTTGAACCTTACCAAGATGAAATGGCGAATCAGCGGTGGTAATAACCGGTGATTTTTCGCGAGCTAACCGCAAATAAGCACCCCCGCTTTGGCTAGCTATAGCAATGGTTGCTTTTTCGGCCTCAACGCTATCGCAAGGAACCACAACCGTCATGTTTGGAAGCACTCTCATTAAAGCGATGTCTTCTAATATTTGGTGGGTTGCACCGTCTGGGCCGACTGAAACACCAGCATGTGAGCCAACGATTTTTACGTTCGTTTCGTTAAGACAAACTGATGTACGGATTTGCTCCCAGTTTCGGCCGGGTGAAAAGGCGGCGTAGCTGGATGCAAATGGAATTTTCCCCGTAAGGGCCATACCCGATGCAACCGTAACTAAATTCTGCTCGGCAATGCCAACCTCAACAAACCGCTCGGGAAAGCGTTTGGCAAATGCGTCCATTTTAGTAGAGGCGGTTAGGTCGGCACAAAGGGCCACTATCGATGGGTTGTTTTCGGCGGCAGTTACCAGCCCACGACCAAAACCATTACGAATAGGCTCCTGCTTAACATCAGGGCTCAAAACATCGGCTGCCAACTTTTGAACATGATTTAACATGCATTAATCCTCAAATTACTCATGCTCACCCCTAATTCGGCCGCCAAGGGTTCGCAAATCATGCAAAGCTACTTTGGCTTGGTCTGCCTTTGGCGGATCGCCTTCCAACTCTAATGTGCCCGGAGGGTTGCCATGCCAACGGTAATCATATTCCATATAACCGACTCCCTTACCCGGTATTGTTCGAGCCACAATTACCGTTGGGCGATCTTCGACCGCGTTGGCAAGATTACAGGCATCAATAATTGCTTGGATATTGTGTCCGTCGACCTCCAAAACATGCCAACCAAATGCCTTAAACTTATCGCCTACATCGCCTAATGGCATCACCGATTCGGTTGGTCCATCAATCTGGATATTATTGCGATCGACAATAACAGTGAGCCCATTCAAGCGATACTTAGACGCAAACATTACCGCTTCCCAAATATTACCTTCGTCTAGCTCGCCGTCACCGGTGGCGCAGTAAACTCGGCTGTGTTGCTTGCCGTCCATACGTAAAGCCAGTGCAATGCCACAGGCAGCACTTAACCCAGAGCCAAGCGGACCACTAGTTGTTTCTAGCCCAGGCAACCGCATGCGCTCGGGGTGCCCTTGCAACCGGGTGCCAAGCTTTCGTAAAGTTTTGAGTTCACTAACCGGAAAATACCCAGCTCTTGCCATAGTGGCGTAACGCACTGGCACAATATGACCATTAGACAAGATCAAACGATCACGGTCGGGCCAGTCTGGTTTTTTTGGATCATGATTTAGTATTTCAAAATATAGCGCCGTGAATACATCGGCCATGCCCAATGATCCGGCGGAGTGGCCACTACCAGCTGCCACAAGCATCTCAATAATATCTTCGCGAATTACTGTAGCCTGTTTTTCTAAATCGTTAATTGTCATTTTTTAATACCAACTTGATTATCAATCTCGGCTAAGGCAGCCTGAGGGTCCTCCGCCGATTGCAAAAAACCACCTACATAAAGTACGTCGACTCCCTGCAAACTTATTAGGGCAGCGTTTTTATCAGTAACGCCCCCATCGACACCAATTTCAATATCGGGTTTTTGATTGCGAATTTCTACAGCTTTAGTTAGTTGATCAGTTTGAAACTTACCGCCGTTATGGCCCAATGTGCCGGTAAAAATAAGTGCGTGGTCGGCCGCTCGAATCAACTCAGCAGCCTGTTCTACCTTGGTTTCTGGTAGCAAAGCCACTCCCGCCTTGATCCCCAAACTCCTAATTTGCTCAATCATTGCAGCGATATCGCCCTCTGATTCCGCGTGAAGGATGATTAAATTGGGCTTTAAACTTAGAGCCGTTTCTAGTTGAGCCTGTGGTTCCTTAAGCATCAAGTGTAAATCAAGTTCAACACCCTCTTCAACGTTTACTTGGGCCAAACCAATAGTGGTGTTGTCGGCAAATATACCATCACAAATATCGACGTGCACTCGATTGCTTAAGCCACTAGCGCGCTCAAACATTGAAGCGTACTGTTCCGGCGTTTCAGCTAGTACGGTTGGCACTACTTTAGCCATAAATTTCCTCAATTTGTTGAATTCGACGTTTGTGACGCTCCTCTTTGGAAAACGGTTCATCAATCCAGTTGTCAACGATCGACAATATCGTTTCTAAGTCAGTTAAGCGCGAAGCTAAGCATAGTACATTACTTTCATTATCTCGACGAGTTTCACGAGCCTGCTCTTGCCCCCAAACTAGGGCCGCTCTGATACCCCGCACTCGATTGGCGGCCATGCAGACGCCCTCGCCACTGCCGCACACTAGAATGCCCCGGGCATCATCTTCGCCCAATATTTTGGTGGTTAGCTCAAAGGCAATCGGTGGATAGTCGTCATCGTTAACCAAAGTATGCGCACCAATATCTGTAACATCAAAGCCGCGGTGAACCAGATGTTCTTTTATCTGATTCTTAACCTCAAAACCGGCATGGTCGGCGCCGATAAAGATTTTCATTAGATGGTCTTTCCAACGTTTACGCACTGCTCAACCAGACGGTTAGAATAGCCCCACTCGTTGTCGTACCAGGCTACAACCTTCACCAAATTGCCCCCTATAACGTTGGTTAGCTTGGAATCGACAATGGCTGAGTGACTATCGCCGCGATAATCGGTTGAAACCAGCTCGTCCTCGGTATAGGCAATAATTCCCTTAAACCGCGCTTCTCCAGAAGCCTTATTTAACGCGGTGTTTACCTCATCAACGGTAGTATCTTTTTTGCTCACAAAAGTGATGTCGCTTAGGCTGACTACCGGGGTTGGAACTCTTACGCTCAAGCCATCGAAGATTCCTTTAAGTGGAGGGAAGGCTAGAGCGGCGGCTTTTGATGCACCGGTTGTTGTCGGGACAATATTTTCGGCCGCATTACGAGCCTCACGCAAATCTTTAGCTGGAGCATCCTGCAATCTTTGGCTAGCCGTATAAGAGTGAGTTGTAGTCATCAAGGCCTTTTCGATGCCAAAGTTCTCCTCTAAGACAACCATAACCGGTGTAATGCAGTTGGTAGTACAGGAGGCATTGGAAACCACCGTATCGGCGGCAGTGATTTGATCTTCATTCGCGCCGATCACATAAGTAGGTACATCATCACTTTTAGCTGGAGCCGATATGACCACCCGCTTGGCACCGGCGGTTAAATGTTTGCCGGCGTCCTCTTTTTTAATGAAAAAACCGGTACTCTCGATAACTACATCTATGTCATGATCCTTCCAAGGTAGTGCTAATGGATCTTTTTCGGCACAAACTAGTACTTTTTTGCCATCAACAATCAGATTATGCTCATCAAAGCCAACTTCCTGGTGATAAAGACCGTAGTTGGAGTCGTGCTTAAGTAGATGCGCCAAGGTTTTGGTGTCGGTAATATCATTTACCGCAACAACCTCAATATTTGGGTTAGCCCATGCGATCTTAAAAGCGTTGCGGCCAATGCGGCCAAAACCATTGATTGCCAGTTTGATTGCCATGTTTTTTGTTTTGCCTATTTTTACTTATCTATATCATATAAGCATGAGCGTTATAGTGCAATCGCCACCCGAAATAGACTAGGCCTGAGCGCGGTCGATCGATTCTTGAATCACCTTTTTAGCATCCTCCGCATCGCCCCAACCATTAAAGTGGACTTCGACTCCCTTCCAATCGTTCTTCCAATCCTTGTAATGTGAAAAATAATGCTCAATCCGTTGGCGAAAGTTGGGGTCGAGATCGTCAACCGATTTCACATGTCCCATAGTTTCATCATTTGCCGCTACGCCAATGATTTTTTCGTCCTTCTCTCCTGTATCAACCATCCTCAAAACGCCAACAGGGCGCACCTTAACTAAAACTCCATCGGGCAAGGACTCATCAATTATTACCAGCACATCGATGGCATCACCATCCTCACACATCGTGTTGGGAACATAGCCGTAATCGGTCGGAAAGCCCATGGTGGTACCGCCAACTCGATCTAAAGTTAGCATGCCGGTTTCTTTATCGAGCTCATACTTGTTGCGCTCGCCTTTACGAATTTCTATCACTACATTCACAATTTCGGGGGCTTTGTTGCCGTAGGAGAGTCTAAGCATATTCTAATAATTTCCTGTATTTATCATTGTCAGTATAACAAAGGGGTTGTACCCCTGCGAGCGTAATGCCCGCAGGAGTACCAGTACGTCTAATGCTGCCACGGTATTGGTGGAAGCATGGGCAAGCCACCCAGAGGAAACTGTCCCCATCTGCGCAGAATGCGATGATCGACGATCGTAAACGGATCTGTGAACGATGCGCCGCGAAGCTTGAGCAATCCGATGCCATCGATCATGGCTTGATCAGCCAAGGATCGGATCAAACCGGTCTCAACTTCGAGGCTAATCGTCCATCGGAAATCCACCCCACGCCTCATACTCAACGATGAAACGGTAACGCCCGGCAGGCACAAGAATGCCTTGATGGACTCTGGGCCAGCCTCGTTGCTTGGGTTGAACTTGCAGGCCATCCTGGGCGGCAAGCTGTCCCAGCCATCTGACCGGAATGGGTGCTGTGAGTCTGCAACGACTGCCTCTGGCATGGTCACCTCCGTGACACGGTTGTAGCTGCGATGTACTTATCGGGGTGGCAGGATTCGAACCTGCGACCGCCTCTGCCAAAAAAATTAACAGAAGTGCTCTACCGGGCTGAGCCACACCCCGAAATAAAAACGGCCTCTTGTGAGGCCACCGGCGAATAAACGAACGTGAGACCTCAGCGTTTCCTAGGGGGTAGGACGAACGCAAACAATTGACGCTTAATTGGTAAATTGTTTTTTAGATGAATCACAAGCTCCACATTACGCCTGCCAGTTTGGACTGTCAACCAAGATTAACTGCTTTGGTTGTTTAAATACTCTCTAATTGATAATGCCGCCGCTACGCCCTCGCCTACCGCGCTAGCGAGCTGGCCAACTGCACCTTCAACCACATCACCGGCCGCGAACACACCCGTTAGATTGGTTTCGAACTTATTATTTACCTTAACAAACCCACTGTCATCGAGGGTGGTTGAGCCATGTAGCCAACCGGAATTTGGCAACAACCCAATGAATACGAATAAACCGTCGGCCTTAACGCTACCACCGTTATTAAGTTTGACCGAGTCAAACTTACCATCTTGGGCAACCACCTCCTTTATGGCGCTGTTAAAATGCACCTCAACATTGGCTAATTTCTGTAAACGTTCAGCCAGCTCTTCGGTACCCTTAAACTGGGGGCCACGCACCAAAACCGTAAGCTTGCTCGCAAACTTGGCCAAAAACAGACTCTCTTGCAAGGCGGAGTTGCCTCCACCAACTGCAATTAAATGCTTGCCGCGATATAGCGGGCCATCACAAGTGGCGCAAAAGTGCACGCCACGGCCCTCCAGCTCCTTTTCGCCTGGGATTTCTAAGTGTTTATAGCTTGATCCTGTGGCAATTAATACACTACGTGCCTGTATAGGCTCACCGGCAGTTTGCACTTGGATTAATCCGCCAACAGCCTTTAACCCGTTCACGCCAATAAAAGTCTTTACCTCGGCCCCGAAGCGCTCGGCCTGCTTACCCAATCGCTCGGCTAACTCTAAGCCGCCAATGCCTTCGGGAAAACCAGGGTAGTTATCAACCATTTCTGTAGTTGCGATTAGACCACCAGCGATACCCTTATCTAAAACAACGGTCCTTAAGTCCTCGCGGGTGGTATAGACAGCCGCCGCCAAGCCGGTTGG
This sequence comes from Candidatus Saccharimonadia bacterium, assembly GCA_046597065.1. Lineage (GTDB taxonomy): Bacteria > Patescibacteriota > Saccharimonadia > UBA4664 > SCTI01 > JBKJLI01. The sequence continues at coordinate 111,964 of JBKJLI010000002.1, read as the reverse complement.
GCCGGCGCCAATAATCGCAACGTCGTAGATCTCGGCCAAGCTACAGACCTAAACTTGCGGCAATCCGCGGCTGGTCAAAGCCCAAAATCCTCTCAACCGAGCCATCCTCTTTGGTAATAACCGTAAATGGCACGGCCATCTGCCCACTCATAGCTACCATTTCTTGGGCCGCCTGCTCGTTTTCGTCGACCCGAATGTCTTCAAATGCGACATTATGTTGCTTTAAATACTCCTTTTCAGCATGGCAGTAAGCGCAAGTACGGGTGCTATAAATTTTGATGTTTTTAACTTTGCTCATAGAATTTTTCCTTACTATATCTATTATAGCGAAGTTGGCAATAGCCCAACTACACCTGTTTTATTTTTGGCGATTAACGCAGGCCAAAATCAGCTTACCCAAACTCGCTTTTACTTCAGAAGTAACACTTAGGAGTGACAAACGATCTTTAGCAATTTGAGCATAGTTGTTGGCCAATGCCTCCGTTTTAGCGCGTGCACCACAATGCTCAAGAACTGCAACAACTGCGTTGTGATCGGATTCGCTCAAAGCTTTGTTGCCCAAATTTTGCTTTAATACAATTAAATCCATGCCTTTCGCCAATTCAAGCCCAAAGTGGATTAGCAATGTTCGTTTACCTTCTTTTAAGTCGGTTGTGATCGACTTGCCAGTTATTGCCTCTTCACCAAACATGCCAAGTAAGTCATCGGTGATCTGAAAGGCCGCTCCCAGGGGCATTGCAAACTGGCTAATTGCGTCTTGTTCGGCGTCTTCAGCTTTAGCCATCAATGCACCTAGCTGCAAAGGTGCTTCAAAGCTGTATGACGTGGTTTTGTAACTAATTACTTGGTTTAACCTTGGCTCGGTAATTTTAGTAAATGGTTCCATAGGCAACAAAACATCTAGCAGCTCACCCCCTACTATCTCGAAGATCATTCTGGCCATGCGAGCTGTGGCAGTCACTTTTAGGCCATCATCAAAATTACTGTTGGCTATAGCCTCAAAAGCCAAAGCAGCATTAACGTCACCAGCCAGTAAAGCCACAGCCACGGCATAATGCTGGCTATCAGCCTGCGACAAACCACCCTTGCCCAGGATCTTTACATAGCGGCCGGTAATGTTGTCGCCACTATAGCGCCGACTGTCGCCATCTATAATGTCGTCATGAATCAGTAGAAAGTTATGGAACAACTCTTGGCTCGCCGCAAGCTCTAAAATCGCATCTTCGTTTTTGCCACCGTAGCCAAAGTATGCCAAGTATGTCAAATATGGTCGCAGGCGCTTACCGCCGCGGGCAATAAATCGTCCCATTTCAGTAATCAGCTCGGAATAAACCGGATCAATCAGTTTGGCGGCAACTACTCGATCGGTAAACAACTTTTCTAAGCGCTCATCTATTGCCGCCTTAAGCTCAAGCTGGGTTTTCAATTTAGACTTTAGCCGCTGGCTTTCCGCCCATCATACCCTTGATGATATCAACCATTTGATGTGGGGTTACATTAACTTTTAAAAAGTAGCTGGTGATACCCAAACTCTTAGCCTCTTCGACCACCCTTGGGGTCTCAATATTGCTAAAGGCGATGATTTTGGTAGCGGGATAACGATGATGAACATTGTTGTTACGCAAAAAATCTAACCCGGATATGCCGGGCATGAGCATATCTAGCAAAATCACGTCCGGTTTATTAGCATCAAGTTGCTTGGCAGCAATCGCTCCATCGGCGGCTTCAATTACATCGAAGCCATTTTGCTTCAATGAGAAACCATACAGATTTCTAATCTCGCTGTCGTCTTCGACTATCATTACTTTTATCATAAGCGCTTTCTTACGGTTTTTAGTATAAACCATCCGGCGTCGATGCCAACTGTTGTAGTTAGCTCAGCTATAATTAATCTATGAGACAACGGCCAATACCCATCACCGCGATCACTGGCTTTCTTGGTGCCGGCAAAACCACACTTTTAGATTACTGGCTAAGCCATAACCACGGCCTTAAGTTGGGTGTAGTGGTAAATGATTTTGGTGATATCAATTTGGATGCGCAGTTTGTAGCCGATCAAACCGATGACACCATGGAGCTAACTAATGGCTGCATTTGCTGCAATTTAGACACTTTAGAGCTAAACGAAGCGCTTGACCAGTTTACGCACCCTGGCAGTGATATTGATCACATTATTATTGAAGCCAGTGGGCTAGCCGAACCCGTCGATTTGGCAAGCACACTTAAAACTAGCGGTGGAGCTAAAACCCAGCTCGACGCTATCGTGGCCGTACTTGACCCCATCAACGCTTTTTTAAGTGAAGATAGCCAGGCCATTACCATCCAGCAGATTGAAAACAGTCAATACTTGGTGATTAATAAGGCCGACATTTCCACGCCCGAGCAGTTAAAGCAGCTCGATTCTTTAATCTCAAAGCATAGCCCCAGAGCACGAATCATAACAACCAAAAATGGTGCGGTAGATCTTCGTATGGTTTTGGATACTGATACCACAATTGATGATTCAAACCAAAACCTCATGCACGATCAACACCGACATCTTCACGAGCAGTACACCGCAGTTAGCTTTAGCAGCCTAAAGGCATTTGATCCGATTGCATTCCAAAACTTCATCAATAACCAGCTACCAACCGCAGTCTACCGCGCCAAAGGACAGATAAGTTTTGGCGCCAAAGGCCAGGATCGCTGCTACCGACTCCAAATTGTTGGTAATCGCACCGAACTCAGTTGGTCGGAGTGGATAGATAAGGAGCCAAAAACCGAGCTTGTTATGATCGGTCGTGATTTAAATGAATTTATGCTTAAAAAAGCGCTAAGTGACTGCATCGACCCCCAGCCGGGGGTAACCGCAAATATAAAACCGATTCAGCTGCCAAAAAGTCGCAGCTAGCGCATGGCCGAGATAACGCCGGCCATAATCGTCATCGATACAACCGGATACCCGGCATTTATCAAAAATAGTCTTTGAGGTCGGCCCTCATAAACAAAGTTGGCGGCCTGTGTTGAGGCAACCAAACCAATTGAGGCTAAAAGCCCAATTTTAGCTCCCTCTACATACCCAACTGCATCGGCATACCCAACGAAAACGGCCAACACGTAGGCAATTAATAGTGATGCCAATATCATTATGCCGTAACCCGGCCCAGGGTTACTTAGCTCCATCGACTTTTTGCCAATATCTTGCATCCAAGCATTACCAAAAACTTTACGTGCATACCAGATGTATCCCACCACCATGTTGATGACTGCAGCCAACAATACCGATCCTAAATTAATATCCATAACAACTGCCTCCTTATTGCTTTAAAAATAGTCCTCTAAATGCATGTTGTCAATCTTTGACTACATGAATATTAAATACCAAACTGCTATCATGTCGGCATGTCTTTAGATGCAAACAACAGTCCCATTTTTAGTCGATTCTTAAACTGGGCCATTCAGTTCACTGCTGGTGCCAATGCCACAGCGGTTGAGGGAGGTGACTACGACTTACCCGGTCATACTGCATACACAACCGCCTCTATGCCGATTGTAGGCGGTGGAAGTGTAGAGGTAAACCTGACTACTCCGGCTGCCCAAGTTGGCTTTAGTTGGCAAGCCGAAATTAGCATTGACGATCGCGCAAATAGCCTTTATCGACATATATTGTTACAAACCGATGGCACTATTGTTGAAACCATCGGTAAAAACGTCACCCCGATAGATGATGTCGAGGCCGAGGAGTTACTCAAGCTGGCTCAAAAACTAATCCGTAGCTGATGCCCGGCGGTCGCCAAAGTGGCGATGCCAATGCCTTTTGGCGTGACCTTGTAAGGTGCGCGCATGCGCGCCGTAGCGACGAAAAAGCCACATCGTTAGTACATAAGCAGTTACGGCATAAGCGATACCCAATAACGCATCAACAACATAATGCTCCCCCATATAGATGATCCCTATCCACATCGATATTGGATACCACAATGTGGCCACACCCCAACGCCAGCCAAATGCTCGCCAAACAAACATCGAGATTAAAGTTGGGTAAGCCGCGTGTAGTGATGGCACAGCAGCCACTAAATTCGGGCTAAGCGTACGGTAAATCGAGGGGTAATCATGAACCCCCACCGACCACCACACATCGGTGGATATTTTATGTAAAGCCGGTATCAACCCCATTTCCGATGCCATCCACGGCGGTGCTGCTGGAAACAAAATATAGGTAATAAAACCAGCATAAGACAGGGTTAAGAATGCCACTACAAAGCGGTTAAAGTGAGCCGAACGTAGTCTCCAAATTAAGATACCGACGGTTAGAGGCACCACAAAGTGCAGCATATATAGGGTGTAAAAATAGATATCGTACCAGCTCAAATGCCCCTGCCACCACCAGTTCTGCAGAGCCGTAGTTGGAAGTATGCCACCGGTTAACCAGCGGTCAAAGTCGATCATTTCGGTAAAATGTACGCGGTGATTTAAAAATGGCGCGATACTGCGCAAGCTATCATATGCCAACAGTAAGAAGATGAATGGCCCAAACTGGAACATAAACTGTCGACCCAAGCCATACAAAAAGAAAACTCCCAGTAGCATCAAAAACAGTAGGTCTGGGGTCCAGATTGCACGCCAAAAAACCACCACATAAACCAACGCAGCAATATACAAAACTCGGACCCAAAACAGGTTAGGGTTGGCTTTATGTCCATCGCTGATGGTCGCTGGTAGCGTCTTTAACCGGTTTCTAATCTTATTCACTACCACTTATTATAACGCTTGTACTTCGGCTTCAACACCCCAGTGCTTGGCCAGCTTCATAAACGTCTGCTTTTCGATCGACTCGCGAATCTGACTCATCAATTCGAAAATAAAATGCAGGTTATGATAAGTCGCCAGGCGCATACCCAGCATCTCGTTTGCGTTAAACAAGTGTCGCAGGTAGGCCCGAGTGTGATTTTGGCAAACATAACACGCACAATTAGCATCAATGGGGCCAGCTTCGTTGGCGTGACGAGCAGCAGCAATATTTAAGCGAAACTTATTTTCAGGCTTGCCACCAGCTTTAGGGCCGATGTAAACCGCCCCATTGCGCGCCATCCGTGTTGGAGCAACGCAATCAAAGGTGTCTATGCCACGAGAGACGCCAGCGAACAAATCGCTAATCTCACCAATTCCCAATAGATGTCGCGGTTTAGCTGAGTCTAGCAGTGGATTTGTCCACTCTAAAATGTCATACATATCCTGCTTATTGCGCCCTAAAGATCCTCCAATAGCATGTGCCGGAAAATCCAGCTCACTAATAAACTTGGCACTGGTTTCGCGCAGATTCCGGAAAGCACCACCCTGCACTATTCCATATAAAGACTGCCCCTCGCGATTGGCCCAAGCAGTCAGGCTGCGCTCGGCCCAGCGGTGAGTTCGCTGCAAGGCGGCGGCGGTATAGCGCTCATCGTGAAGGGGGGAGGTACACTCATCGAACGCAAAGATCATATCAGCCCCTAACTGCTCTTGAATCGCGATCGAAGTCTCGGCCGTAAAGCGGTGCGACGAACCATCTAAGTGAGAGCGAAACGATACGCCCTCTTCGTCGACCTTCATTAACTTAGGTTTACTTACGCGCCTTTCGGCGGTGTCTTCATCGGGAAAAATACTGCTTATCTTACTGACACCATGCTCTAAGCCAAAACCCAGCGAAAAAACTTGAAACCCTCCGCTATCGGTAAAGGTTGGGCCGTCCCAACCCATGAACTTACCTATGCCCCCGAACTTATTAACCACATCAGTACCCGGTCGCAGATAAAGATGGTACGCATTGGCCAAAACCGCTTGGGCTTTTAGCTGCACTAAGTCATTTATATCTAAAGTTTTAACGGTCGCAGCTGTGCCGACCGGTATAAAGGCCGGCGTTTCAATAACCCCATTAAGAGTTTTGATCTGCCCGCGGCGGGCAGCGCCATGGGTTGCTAGGATGTTCCAGGTTAATGCCATAGCAGATATTGTACCCTAAGCCTCTGTCGCCTTGTACAATAGATTTAATGAAACATATTATTGAGTTTGAAAAAATAGTACCCGAAGGTCGAGCTTTGGGCCGTCTTGATGGTAAGGCGACCTTTGCGGTTGGGCCGCTGCCTGGCGAAACCGCCGAAGTTTCCATAACCAAGCAAAAAAAGAGCTATAACGAAGCAGTCCTAAATAAAATAACCGAGCCTTCTGCGCACCGTCATCCCGCCAGCGAGGATCACGCCATAGCCTGTTCGCCTTGGCAAGGGGTTGACTACGACTACCAGATTAAACTCAAGCGCGACATGCTTAGCGAAGCTTATCGCCAGCATCACTTAGAAATAGTTGTTGAAGATTTCGTTAAAGCCGACCATATCACTGGCTATCGTAACCGACTCGACTTTGCCCTTACGCGCCATAATGGCGAACTAGAGTTAGGTTTTCATGCACGAGGCAACTGGCAAACGCTGCTAGCTCTTGATGATGGCTGTGTGCTGGGGAGCCAAGCCATGAACCATGCCGCACTTCAACTGGTCAAAAACCTTAATAATGCCAAAACGCCTTTTGATAATGCCACAATTACTGTGCGCCAAAGCCAGAGCAATCAAAAAATACTGCTGATACTTTCAACCGATTTAAAACGCTACGACTGGGGGTCACTACCACCGATTGATGGCGCCGACTTGGTTATTGCCAAGCCGACAAGTGGTGGCGGTCCCGGAAAACTGTTGTTTGCACCGGGCAGCAGTCAGCTCACCGAAATAATCGACGGAATTAAAATCGACTACGCTTTTGACAGCTTTTTTCAAACCAACACTCCGATGTTCATTAAAGCTCTAGAAAAAATAAAGTTAGCCGCTATGGATACTAAGCAGTTGGTCGAACTATATAGTGGCGTTGGCGCCATCGGTCTGGTGCTCGCCAAGACCGCCGAGCGCGTTACAGCAATTGAAATAGTAGTATCGGCAGTAGCAGCTGCTAACCATAACGCCATAACCAATAAGATCAAAAACTATCAAGCTCATCTTACGCCTGCAGAGCAAATGGACTTTTCTTTACTTGATGGCGCCGATACTGTTGTACTCGATCCGCCACGCGCCGGCTTGCACCCGCGAGTAATCCGACGCTTACTGCACTACCGCCCCCAGCGCATTATCTATTTGTCATGTAATCCTATTACGCAAGGTCGCGATATTGCACTGCTAACCGCAGCCTACAGCCCTGGCCCCGCTACCGGATTTGATTTCTACCCCCAAACCCTCCATCTTGAAGCGCTAGTAACTCTTAGCCTGCGCTAAAAATCTTGCTTTGGATCATCGTCGGGGTGCTTGCCCCAACGCCACTTAGGTTTAGGCCCTCGCAACATCGCAATCCTAATAAGTGCCCCAGTCGCCAATAAGACATAGGTTAGATAAATAATAATATCGCTGTTATGTACCGGAACTCGGGCTTCGGTTAGACTAACCGCCCCCACTATAACAACGCTCAAATATAGTAATACTAACAGCCAAGACTGCCATACAACCGGTGTCCAGCCGTAGCCATATCGACGCCGCTTAAACCATAACTTTTGTTTTTCGCCAATTATCATGCCCATATTATACGCCTCAAAATCATTCCCAATTAAAAAGTCCCGCTACCGCGCGGGACAAGAACGTCGACATTGTCGAAACCTTTGGGGTTGTTAAAACAGAATGGCACCGATGCCGATGCAAAAAAACAGCAGCCCGACACTTCCTGCGAGATCGCAGGCGACACGTTTGAAGCTTGATGGGCTGTTGCCGTTTGTAGCCCGACGATGATCTCGAAGATGCACCGAAAGCGTAAACAGCAAAATAGCCACCCCACCTACTACTGCACCAATTGCCAGCACTTCAACCTCCCTTCTGCCGGAACAGAGTTGTTAAAGACCACGAGGCTTCGCGGCCCAGTCGATCATGCCCTGCAGCTTGCGCAAACCAAAGTAAGTCAGCGCGTAGTAGATCGCGACACGTACTGCCCCTTGTTTCCAGGCCGGACGCTCACCACGCACCCAGCGCAGCAAGAAATCAGCCTGCAGGGCATCAACACGAGCCTTGACGTCGTCGGCAACCAACTGCTTGGCTGCATCAGACGGATTATCAACCAGGCCGTAGTTGACCGGCTTGTCAAAACAGACCGTGATTCGAGGAGGCAAACCTCCTTCACGAACATGCTCAGAGTTGTGGATGTAAACCGCCACCACTGGAGTGCCACTAACGAGCGCTAGCTCGCCAACTCCAGGCTTGGCCTTATCGCCGTCACCCGGCCGGGCACGACCGCCGGGGTGGTACATCAGAATGTCTTCGCCCCTAGCCAGAACCGCAAGACCAGTAACCAGCCACTCTCTATCCTTCCAGCCTCGCCGAACTGGGAACACTCCGCCATGCGAAATGATCCAGCCGACAATGCCAGAGAACAGCTCTGATTTGGCCAGAAAGCGAACCGGTCGCGGCGCGCGCAAAGCGATCAAGAAGTGATCCATGTTTGAGTGATGGTTGCACGAAAAGATCAGCGGACCCTTGGTAGGTACCCGCTCAACCCACCAGTGCTCGGTGCGATAAAACAACACCACAACCGGCCACAACAAGGTCCAGACAATCCGATAGGTCGGATTTACACCCTTATTTCGGGCGCGTTCATGGAACTGGTCGAAGAACTCGGCCGGGCGCATGTCTCGGCTCCGCTCCTTTAACTGCTTTGGACCCTCCGCTTTGTTGCGGATGCCCAGTACTGCTTTTGCCCACTTCACAATGCCGGACATTAAAGACTCGCTTCCTCGTTGTAGGGTACAAAGTGGTTTGGGCCACTTAAGACTTGTGTAGTTATACTATTTTTACAGATTTAGAGCAAGCATAAGAACGAAGAATTTACCCGCGCTTAGCCGCCTTTTTGCGCGCGTTTGCCTCTAGCTCGCGCTTGCGTAGGCGCAGACTCTTGGGTGTAACCTCTACCAGCTCGTCGTTCTCGATAAAGTCTAGGCACTCTTCTAGGCTAAAAATTATGTGTGGCGTTAGCTGTACAACACCATCGCTACTGCTCGATCGAATATTGGTTAGGTGCTTTTCTTTGCAGACGTTAACTTCCATATCGTCGCCGCGTGAGTTCAAGCCTACAATCTGACCAGCATAAACCTTTACAGCAGGTGCCACAAAAGTGGTGCCGCGCTGTTGGGCGTTTTCGAGTGAGTAGGGCGTGGTGGTACCAGATTCAAACGCAATTAGTACACCATTTCGCAGCTGCCTAAGCGCCGGCCCCATTGGCTGGTACCCCAAAATTATCGAGTTCATAATAACTGTACCCTTGGTGGCCGTTAGCAGGATATTGCGTAACCCCAAAAGAACTCTTGTGGGAAGAGTATAAACCAGCTTAGTGACGCCCTTGCTACTAGCAAACTGCTCCTTTAGCTCGGCGCGTCTTTGGCCCAGCTCCATTTGCACCGCTCCAACATGCTCGGCCGGAACCTCGATAATAAGTTCTTCAAGTGGTTCCTCGGTCTTGCCATCCTTTTCACGTGTAACTACCTGTGGGCGCCCAACTTCAAGCTCAAAACCCTCGCGACGCATTGTTTCGACGAGTACACTTAAGTGCAGTTCCCCGCGGCCGCTGACTAAGTAGCCTAAGCCGCCATCTTCAACTCGCAGGCCAATGTTGGTTTCTAGCTCCTTATAAAGCCTTGCGCCTATCTGTTGGCCGGTCACAAAGTCGCCCTCTTGGCCCTTAAATGGGCTGGTGTTTGGGCCAACATAAATCTTTAGTGTTGGGGCTTCAACCTCAAGGATTGGTAGTGCCTCGGGGCTGGTTGCATCTGCTACCGTTTCGCCAATCTGAATATCGCCCAAGCCGGTAAGCTGCACAATGTCGCCGGCCGTTCCGCCATCGACCGTAAACTTATCTAAACCATGGCTCATAAACACGGCTTCGATCTTTTGCTTTGCCACTTTCCCGTCTTTCTTACAAACCGCCACTTGATCGCCGGCTTTCACCGAACCACGGTTTATGCGCCCAATGGCATACTTGCCCTTATAGCTATCAAAGGCCAGGGCTGTTACCAGCATTTGCAGCGGCATGTCCTGTTCAACCTTGGGCGAGGGTACATGATCGATAATAGCTTTAAATATTGCCTCTAAATCGGCCGCTTCGGTAGGGTCGGCAGGATTCTTTTCCCATGACTTACCCTCGCGGGCAATCGCGTAATATACCGGATAATGCAGCTGATCTTCATGAACGGCTAGCTCTAAAAACAGGTCGGCCAGCTCCTCTTCGACCTCTGGCACCCGTGCCGCCTGCTTATCAATTTTGTTGATGATTACAATTGGCTTAAGCTCACGCGCCAGCGCCTGTTGCAGCACAAATTTAGTTTGGGGCATTGGCCCCTCTTGAGCATCAACGATAAGTAAGCAGCCATCCGCCATACCTAATGTTCGCTCTACCTCGCCACTAAAGTCAGCATGGCCGGGTGTGTCAATAATATTGATTCGATGATCACCATGCTGAACCGCCGTTACCTTGGCGGTAATAGTAATACCTCGTTCACGCTCTTGATCACCACTATCCATAATTAGAGACTGTGCCATCTCGGCCTGGTTGCTACGAAAAGTTTGGGACTGCTTTAACAGACCATCTACCAAGGTAGTTTTACCATGGTCAACGTGCGCAATTATTGCAATATTTCGGATGTACTCAGATTTTTGCATCAAATAAAAATGCGCCCGGGGCGCAGACATTAATTAACACTATAATGACACAGCCTGATCTAAAAATCTAGCCCTATAATGTTGATTTGCAGATGACTGCATCCTGTGTAATCATTTAGCCAACCTTGAAAATCAAATTGGAGGTGTTCCGAATGCGCATGTCGCCAGTTCGCTGGAAGCTACTAGGAGCAACCTTCGTTGTTTCTTTGGTGCTGCTCGTCGTTTGGGTTACGCATAGTAACCAAGTTCAGCACCACCGGTACGGCAAGCAGATCACAGCGCGGGTGCTAAACGTATCTGCGCTAAAAAAGATCAATATCTCGCTGACTAAAGATGAGCATTACCGGTTGGCCACCATCGAGGTCACCACACGAACCGGGAAGGTCTGGGACTATTACGACCAGCCAGTGGAGCCAGAAGTTTCTGCCGGCATGGGTCTACATGCATGGGTCTCAAACCAAGCCACAGGCGATGATCTCTTTTACGAAAAGGCTGCGGCTACCAAGCAGGACGACGAGGTCTACCAGAGTCCATATAACACATGGTGGGGAAACGCTTTCTACCCTGTAATCGCTGCCATCTTCATTACTGGCGCGATATTCTTTTTCACCGTGCCCTTCTACTTGAGAGGCGGCGGCGGGGGCGGTCCAGGCCTAGATGATCAGGACGACCCAGAGCCCGAAGATGATGGGCCAGAAGGCCCCGAAGCCATCGAGCCGTACGATCGAGAGCGCGAGCAAGAACTCCAGCTCGCATAAAGCCCACTGCAGGATAAAGAGCCCCGCAGTGGGCTCTTTTTTACCCTTTTTAGATACGATATCGCTCCGCCGCGCGTGGGGCATTTCCATAGCTGGCTAGTAGAATTTTGGCCGTGCAAGACAGGAGCGATTGCTCGGCGAGATCATGGTTCGTTATAAAACTTTTGCCGCAAACAATATCTAATTATTGACTTATATTGCATATATTGTACAATACTGCTTATCCATTCCTCAAGGAGGAGGTACCTTATGAAAGACTGGAACTGGAAGAAGATCCTGATCTGGATCTTGGTGATCATGACGGTCGTCTACGTGATCGGGTTCGTGCTTGGGAGCGGAAGTGATTCCACTTCACAAGGTGCGACGCCCAAGCACCCGTCTGCTGCCTGGATCAAGAAAGGACAGCTGTTGTACATCAGCACTACCGTCGGGCAAGCACAGGCAGCCTCTCGCAATAAGCGCGAGGCATGTGCCACCCACTGGGCGTATCGCAAGTTTCACGCCCTGGCCGGTACCATGTTCTGGGTGAGGCTCACCAAGACGTGGTGCTACAGCCGCAAGTCACATAGGGTGACCCAAACACCCGCTCCAAAGATCCAGTACGGAGTCACCACAATCGGTGCACTTCTTCAATGGAACGACGAAGGGATGGGTAGCCAAAGCAACGGTTATTACTACTACAAGGGATATCCGCAAGGCGGCCACCGATCCTCGGTCCAGGTTGACTTCAAGCGCTGTTTTCCAACACCATTCGGATGCGTCCGCGTGGATGCGCACAACATGGGAGTTAGCTTGATTGGGCACTTTGATGGTTCATACACCATCAATTAGTGCCTAGCGGGAACCAACCAAGAGGCGCCCCTACGGGGGCGCCTTTCAAATACAATCCAATAGCAATTATATATTATAGAAGTTTTTTAACTTGCTAGAGTGGCGGCAAATATTTGCCAAGCAAGCAATGATTTAGCAACTAAGCTTAAAACAATGTAGGTTTTTTCGCCCCGTAAATAGTTGGCCCATTTTCCCCTTGCCTGATACTGCTTGTACTGAACCAAGGCAAAGCAGTTAAACAGAACGAACAGTGAAAATACAATGGCGTAAACAAAGTTTGGATACTGTGCATCAGCCGGGCCACCCGGAGAAATCATTTGAACAACGATTATTAACCATGGAACAATACCGGCAATACATCCGAATATAAACGGAAGCCATTGGCCATCGCCCGGATTTGCATATTTTTCTTGCAGCCAGCCGAATAATATCATCGATACATTTACGCCAAAGATTGCCAAAAGTGCGGCATAGTCACTAATGCCATTTAATTGTGAGATTAATAAAATCATTACCGAAGAACTTAATGAGTATTCCACCCAGCGGAACATATTACGATTTTGCTTTAAGCTGACGGCATATCTTGGAAAAAATTGCTTAGACGCAACTAAGAAGTGGAAAAAAGCCGACAGCCCCAAGAACAAGGCAATTGTAAAGCTAACATTATTGTTAAACAGAAGTATTGGATTAGAAAACGTCGAACCGGGAGGGCCGGTCATATATGTCGCGGTTACCGGGAGAGAAAAGCTGTTAGATAAAGCTACTACTGCAATTAAAGATGCTAAATGTAACGAACCGGCTATCAGATTCCAAATTCTAAGCGGCTTGATTTGGGCGTCAGATATTTTATTCATAAAAATATTGTATCAGACTTGCAGTTACTCCCGTTTAGGGCGGTATCTTTAAAGTAAAATTAATAGATTAAGAAAACCCATGAAACAGAGCTGGGCGTTGTTTATTAATAGAATCTTATATTATATTTTCCTACTGTCATAAGCCCATTGAAGTAATGCCTGGCGCTGCTTGGGGCGGCAATTCTGGTCGCAGCTAAAACAGTTCTTTTTTACCTGGCTAATATGTCGACGCATAGCATACCAGCGCTTTATTTGTCGCTGATCTTCTTGCCCTAATCTTCGACCCAAATAATAGCGACAGTACCACTGAAACCAACCGATGGGATCTGCTTGGTGAATCCAGCCCTTTTGCTGCCAAATAGCCAAAGGTTGGCTGGCAATTACCTCATAATAGTTGTATTTTGCATCTGGGCCGTGGTCGCTGAGCCTAGCATCCCTAAACCAGTCTGCTGGAAACTCAGCCTGACTATCATTTAAATATGAGCCCCCAAAAACACCCAGTTTAAGCATTTTCTTGGGCGTTAATTCCGGCTTAAATTTTGAATCAAAATTCTTACCAGCCGGTTCGGCCAATTCGTAAACATATTTAGGCTGCGCAGGTTGTTTCACTTACCCATATAATATCAATTATTTATATTAATGAGCAGTCGCGAGTTATTAGTAAATATTTCAACAAATAATTTAAGCTATGACTTAGCAAATTTTGATGTCGAGATTACGATCAGGGAAAGACTAGCCGTTGATTTAATTCTTGATCATAAAATTGATATATCTAATTTGAAGATTGGCCGGGCCAAAATATTAGCCCAAGAATGAAAATTAAATTAATGCCTGGTATCAAAATTAAAAGCGCCAGCCAGCCCGAAATATTTATATCATTTAGGCGCCTAATAAGAAGAGAAAAGACTAGTGGAACAGCAATGAGTCCAAATATAAATGCTAAGGGCGTAAATGATGGATCAACGGTTCTAACTAAGTAAGCCACAAAAGCCGCACATACAAAAAATACGACATAGCCCGCGAGGAAAGCCAGACGTCCAATTGTCCCTGTGTACAGATGCATACCTATCTACCCTTTATATCATTATGATGATGCCATTATTTAAGCATAAGTGCAATGGCTGGGGCGGTAGGATTCGAACCTACGATCTCTTGAGCCAGAATCAAGCGCCTTACCACTTGGCCACGCCCCATCAGATTTGAACCTGGCTATGTTAACAAATTATCGCCCTCGCCTCAAGGAGTTGGCTAGGCCGCGAAACGCTTGGCAACTTCATCCCAGTTGACCACATTCCAAAATGCATCTACATAATCGGGGCGCTTATTGGCGTATTTAAGGTAGTAGGCGTGCTCCCAAACGTCTAATCCCAAGATGGGAGTATGACCATCCAATAGTGGATTGTCTTGATTGGCGGTGCTGCAAACGTGAAGGCCATCGGAGTCTTTACATAGCCATGCCCAACCACTACCAAATCGACCCACGGCTGCCTCTTTAAACTTGGCTTTAAACTCATCTAGGCTACCAAAGTCTTTATTGATGGCATCGGCAAGTTCGCCATCTGGCTCACCACCTCCATTGGGGCTAAGCAGCGTCCAAAACATGGTGTGATTTAGGTGGCCGCCGCCATTATTTTTAACGGCAGTCCGCCTGGCTTCAGGAACCTTTTCGAGATTATTTACTAACAGCTCAGCAACATCGAGTTTAAGCAGGTCATCAAAACCCTCTAATGCATCATTAAGTTTTTGCACATAGGCCGCATGATGCTTATCATGATGAATCTCCATGGTTTTTGCATCGATATGCGGTTCAAGAGCGTCAAAGTCGAATGTTAGATCAGGAACGGTAAACATAATATGGGCCTCGTTAACTTACTTTCATTGTACATAGCTTAGCTAGGTTTGCGCCAGGTATCCCGCTAGTGGTTAAATAGAAGCATGTTAGCGGTTGATGGAATTTCGCGCCGGAGTCTGGTGCAACCTGTTGATGCTGGAGTTCATATAATTCCAGTGCGTTTAGTGCGGCCTTTACAGCGGCCTAGACCAGTCATGGCTATTGATGGTATTCGTAGGATTATTGAAGCCGAAAGCTCAATTACTCCGGCGGCGATAACTATGCCTCAACTTGCACCTGCAGTTGAGGCCGCTACTTACGAGGCCGCTCGCCGCCCAATTTTAAGCTACCTAATGGCGGCAACCATTTTGGTGGCTGCTATTGGTGTTGGGTTATTTATTTATAACGTCCGAGGGCAGTCGGCAGTTAAAGCCAATGCCAAAACAGCTACTCCTGTTGCAGCCGCCGCAACCGTACCCGCAGATCAAACCACCACAAGTAACGCATCGGTTATTCAAACCCGTTTGCAGTCGAGCATCACCAAAATTGCCGCCAGCTTTGGTGCGCCCGTAAGCATCAGCGTTTACGATCTTGCATCTGGGGCAACTGCCAGCAGTAACGCCGACGCCCCCATGATAAGCGCTAGTTTATACAAACTGTTTGTGGCCGAGTCGGTTTACCGCGCGATCGATAGCGGTAAGCTAACCTATGGTTCGGCCGTTCCCGGAACCGGAAAAAATGTAGCTGATTGCCTTAATACTATGATCACGGTTTCAGATAACACCTGTGGCGAGGCATTAGGAACCTTGGTTGGCTGGGAGCGCCAAAATGCTGCCTTGCGTACTAGCGGTTATGCTCACACTAGCTTACAAGCCCATAGCAACGAAATTACCAGCGCCAGCGACGTTGCTCTTCTGCTTAAAAAGTTATACGAAGGCACCGCCTTAAGCCCAAACAGTACCACTAATTTTATTGGCTTATTAAAAGCTCAAATAGTTAATGATCGATTACCAACCGGGCTTCCCGCCGGTACTAGCATTGCCCATAAAACCGGCGACTTAAACGGCTTGGTTCACGACGCCGGTATTGTCTATGGCCCCAAGGGTGCCTATGTGGTCTCGATAATGAGTGGACCTTGGGGAAACCTAGGCAGTGCACCACAGGCATTTACAAACGCTAGCCAGCAAATATTCCAATCCTTGCAGTAATAACTACTCTTTTATAAGATCAGGGCGGTTTTGGCGGGTCTTAACTTGAGCCTGCTCGCTGCGCCAACGCATAATGTCGGCGTGGTTACCGTTTTGCAGTACATCGGGTACTTTATCGCCCCGGAACTCAACCGGCCGAGTATATTGTGGGTATTCCAATAATTCATCACTAAACGATTCTATGTGGGCGCTTTGCTCGCCCCCAAGCACACCCGGTAGTAACCGCACTACGGCATCTATAACTACCATGGCAGCAAGTTCGCCTCCGGTTAATATATAATCTCCAATCGACAGCTCGCAATCGGCATATTTTACGACCCGCTCATCAAATCCTTCATAATGACCAGCCACCATAATCAAACCCGGTTGGCCGGATAACTCAACAGCTTTAGATTGCTCAAACCTTGGGCCCTGCGGTGATAACAGTACTACCGTAGCCTTAGGGTTAAGCTTTCTTGCGTGCTCGATAGCCGCCACTACCACATCAACCTTTAAGAGCATGCCGTCACCACCGCCATAAGGCTTATCATCAACCGTTCGACGTTCGGTTAAGCCAAAATCGCGTAAATCATGAAAGGCTAATTTAACCAGCCCCTTGTCTTGAGCCTTCCACAGCATACTCATATCGAACGGGCCCTTGAACATGTCGGGGAACAAGGTGATTATGTCTATTCTCATATTCGCAGTTGTCGCTTAAAGCTCGAGGTCGGCCAACTCCTCGGCCTCGCGCTTGGTTCGTTCATGAAGCTCGTTGTGATCGTCGGCCTCCGGCACTACCACAGCCTTGGGGGCATCCTCTGGCTCGGGTGCAGCATCAACGTCATCGGCTGCTTGCTCAGCCACTTGTTCATCTTTTACCGGCTTTTTAAAATCGCTGCCCTCAGGATCAACAATTTTGATTGGCAATGGAGGTAAGTCCTCTTTTGCTCCAACACCGCGCAGCAAGGTACGCAAGCTTTTTGCGGTTGCGCCAGCCTTACCAATTACCTTACCCATGTCGGCCGAATCAACGGTAAGCTCTAGATACTCACCCTTATCGTCTTCGACTCTTTTTAAAACTACTGCATCTGGTTTGGTTACCAGCGCCTTTACCACATAATTAACAAAATCTTCGCGTAAATCTGCCATATTGCCTCGCCGTTACTGTTGTGGATATAATAGCGTACTTTGGGTCGAGGGCGCGAGCAAAATGCTAGGCGGCTTCGGTGGTCTCGGTAGCAGGCTGATCCTCGGCTGGTGGTTCAGCGTTTTCAGCCACCTCGGCGGCGTTTTCGGTAGCGACCTCGGCTACTCGTTCTTGGGCAGGTGATTCAACTACAGTTTCTTCGGCCGGTGCCTCTGCTACTTCTTCAGCAACTGGCTCTTCGGTAGATGCTTCTGCTGCTACCGGCGCTGCTTCCTTAACAACCGGCTCCTTTTTAGGGGCCTTATTCTTGGTTTCTAGCTTTACCCATTCAGGCAACTTAACGCCTTCACGCTTTAAAAGCTTGGCCACCGAATTTGATGGCTGAGCACCATGACCCAGTCGACGGGCAATCTGCTCTTTATCAAGTGATAATTCCTTAGTATGGGGGTTGTACTGACCTAGAATCTCGACAAACTTACCGGTCGATGCACGTGAAGACTCAGCCGCAACAATGCGGTATACCGGATATTTGGTTCGACCACCACGGGCCAGGCGAATAACTAACATTAATTCAGATTAAATCTCTTAAGCAACGGATTAGATTTTACCGATTTTGGCCTTATCTGTCAACCAGGTGAAAAGCAAAAGTTCCCTTCCTAGCATCCATGCCAGAAAGGGAACCCTTTGATCCTTACGCCGGCACCAGTTCTGGCTTGGCGGTCAGATCGAAGCTTGCGTCGGCCACTGGGGCGGCATAACCGAGCTCAACCGCCACCACGCCGCTGGTGCCGCGTAGAAAAACTTCCGAGAGGTGCATGTGAACGGCGCCGTACCTAACTGGCACGACCCGAACCGACGGATGAGGCGGCTTTGTACCGGAATGCCCCACGCAAATGTTTACAACTCTCGGGTTATCGGCGTGCGCGTGCAAAAACGCCGATTCCCAGGGCACCAGGTAGTCATGGCCACTGGAGATACAGATGATCCTGGGGCCGCCCTGATACTCGGCCAGCTCCTTAGCCATACCACGAATCTTGTCGATATAGCGGCTACCAGGGCGCATACAGCGCGTACCGGCGGTATCAATGATTCGAGCCGCACCGGTTCCATCTAGCGGTACCGACAGCAACACTAGATGGCGGACCTCATCGGGGTGGTTGTAGGCATAGTTGATAGCCGGGTAGCCACCCTGGGAATCACCCAGTACGTCGCCTTCACCCGCCAGATACTCATGGATTCGCGGAGCCAGATCAAGCGCGGCATCATGACTATGGCCAAGCCCCAGCCGGGGCAAAGCAAACACCTTTGAAACTGGCGACAGCCGGGCAAACTGCCTGTAAAGCAGTGGGGCAGCTATAGGAGGCACACCGGTGCCCGCAACAACCACCAAACGGCGATATTCGGGCATGGTGACACCTTTCTTTCGATGTACACGGGGTCGGCATGTAGCCGTCTTGCAACTCTGTAATACCACAAAGCGCTTACGCTTAGCAAGTATTAGACTATTTGGATGGCTTGAGGCTTTTCAAAGCAACGGCAGCAGCCTGTTGCTGGGCGGCCTGCTTGCTGGAGCCTTGCCCCTTACCATACAGACGCTCGCCCACGTACACACCCACTATAAATATTTTATCATGATCTGGTCCGGTTTCTTCGAGTACCCGATAGTGTGGCGTGTGGCCTTCTTGTTCTTGAGCCACTTCTTGAAATCGACTTTTAGGATCAACCCAAGTTCCATCCTTTAAGATAGTCGGTAGAGTGCTGATGATGTGGTTGGTGACAAACTTTTTTGCAGCTTCATAACCTTGATCCATATAAATTGCGCCGATGGTTGCCTCTACACAGTTGGCATGAATTAATGCACGGCTACGAGCGTTGCCTTTGCTTTCACCTTTGCTCAGCATTAGAAACCGATCAAAATCGAGTCTTTCAGCCACCGCACTCAAAGACTCAGTTTTTACCAAAGCACTGCGCCAGTTGGTTAAATCCCCTTCGGCATTGGGGTAATTTCGATACAAGTAATCGGTAACGACTAGCTCTAGCACCGCATCGCCCAAAAACTCCAGCCGCTCGTTATGTTCTAGCCCGGTTTTAGGATGTTCATTTAAATAAGAGCGGTGGGTCATGGCTTGGCGTAAAATCATTGGATCATTAAATTCGAAGCCTAGCTCTGTTGCTAACACATCTGTATCTAAAGTCTCAACCATTTCGCTCATGACAACTCCAATTTGGCCAGACCCAAATTAAACAGTCGCTCCGTATCCTTATACTCAATTAGCTTTAGCGCCTCGGCGTATGGGAACCACTTAGCATCAACAATCCCCTCACTATTTTCGGGCACCAATGCGTTGGTATCACCCAGTGCCTCGATTAAAAATACGTGCGTAGTCATGTAAATAAGTTTGCCCTCTTTGCGATAAAAGAAGTGAATCTTATCAAGTTTGTCCTTAATCGCTAGTTTGGTTAACCCGGTTTCCTCCCCCACCTCACGCACTGCCGTTTGCTCTAAGCTCTCACCCTCTTCCACGTGGCCCTTAGGTATCGTCCACCGCCCCAGTCGATCCTGGATCATCAATATATCAATGCTGCCGGTACCGGTACGACGAAAAACCATACCGCCAGCGGTAAACTCTTTTACCGCTTTAGTGCGTGGGGCTTTAGGCGGACTTTTGCGTTTCTTCTTCTGGTTGGTAGACATCACTTCCACGATATACGGTGCCTAAGACACCATTAATAAATTTACTTGAGTTCTCGCCACCAAAGGCTTTGGCCAGTTCAACCGCCTCATTAATGGCTACCTTTGGGGGTACATCACGCTTAATTAACAGCTCATAGACACCGATGCGTAAAATCACCTTATCGATCTTGGCAATCTGGTCAACCGGCCAATCCGGTGCTGCTGGTGCAATAATACCGTCAATCGCTTTTTGGTGCTCTTCGACGCCCGAAACCAAATCATGAACAAAGTTCTTATCATCAATGGCATCATCGAACTCGCCTAGGTTTCGATCTAGTACCACCTTTTTGTCCAAATCGGCATCGGCCTCTTCACGAAAGTCATACTCATAAAGTGTCTGCATCGCCACTATCCGCCCAAGATGACGATTTGAGGCCATTGTTTAGCGGCCCTTACGCACAAATTTAGTCAGCCCCAAACTGATTGCCTTGTGCAGGCGGCGAGGAGCTAATATACCATCGCTGGCGGTTTGTAAGTGTGGTGCGGTAATTGCGTCGTGGCTACGACGATTGCCCTTACGGGTCTTAGAAGTACGTTTCTTAGGTACGGCCATGAGTTTCCTTATGCTGCTGGTTAGTTAATTCTATGCCCTTACAGTCTTCTTGGCAAAGCCGTTGCTGGGGCAGTCGAACCAGTAAGTCTTGGCGAACGGCCTCATCAATGTTGATTTTGCCGTAACGATCAATCGCAAACTGATCCTCATCCGGCTTTTCAGCAAAACAAGCCGCCAGAGGATATTCGAGCTGATACTCGAAAGGGCGCAAACAACGATCACACTCTATTTCAACGGTCGCGCTTAAACGGCCGTTCATCTCGATACCATCTCGCGTCCGCATAACGGTGATCGATCCGGTGATCGGAGCTTTCAACACCACATCCTCTAGATCCGGACGCTCGCCGTCAATCTCGTAAGTATCACGTACGCCCGTCTCGGCTCTTAATAGATGGTTGATGTCGATTTGCATTGCACTCTTAGGCCCGACTATACCCGATTTTGATCTGGTTTACAAGCCGTTACTTGATCACCAAGTTTAAAATTCTATCCTTAACATAAATTGTCTTGACGATTTTTTTACCCTGGAGCATATTCTTAACATTTTCATTCGCGTGAGCGGCTTTCGTCGCATCCTCTTCGCTTGCACCTGCCAGCAGTTCCAGAGTTGCACGGACCTTACCGTTTACCTGGACGACGACCGTAACCAGTTCTTCTTTCACCAATTGATCATCCCATTTTGGCCATGCTGCTACGTGCACGCTGCCCTCGCCACCAAGCTGCTGCCATAGCTCCTCGGTAACGTGTGGGGCGAATGGAGCTAGGATTTGGACGAGTTGGCGCAACGCCCGTTCCCAGGCCTCACTGCCAAGCGGTAGGTCGACTTTAAGTTTGTACATTTCATTAACCGCCTCCATCATGGCCGCGATCGGGGTGTTTAAGGTAAAAGACTCTAGGTCGATAGTCACTTTCTTTGTGACCCGATGCACCGTTTGCGCTAAGGCAGTTTCGAGAGTGGGGATTGTAGTCGAACTAGCGCCCTGAGCCGCCAAGTGATCTTGAACTAGCGCAAACACTCGGTTTATAAAGCGCTTGGTGCCATCAATGCCGGTTGGGTTCCAGTTAATGTTTTGTTCGTATGGACCGATAAACAGCTCATAAAGTCGCAAAGCGTCGGCGCCGTAACCCTGGTTAATCAAATCGAGTGGGTCGACCACATTGCCCTTAGACTTACTCATTTTTGTCCCGTCTGGAGCCAAAATGTAGCCATTATAGCGCAGCCCCTTAAACGGCTCGCGCACGCTTAGCAAGCCTTGATCGGCAAAGAACTTGGTCCAAAAACGGGCATACAGTAAATGGGCAACCGCGTGGTCGGCACCAACGTAGATATCCACCGGCATCCAATAGTCTGCAATCTGCTTATTAAATGCCTCGTTGGAGTTGTGCGGATCAAGATAGCGCAAAAAGTACCAACTACTGCAAGCGTAGCCATCCATGGTGTCGGTTTCGCGTTCGGCCTTGCCACCGCACTTGGGGCAGTCAACGTGCAGCCAGTCCGTGGCCCGCGCCAGCGCCGAGCGGCCATCGCCGGCCGGCTCGTAAGACTCCAGCGGTGGCAGCTCAACCGGTAGCTGATCTTCGGGCACCGGAACAACACCGCAGTTTTTACAGTGAACTACTGGGATCGGCGCGCCCCAATAACGCTGGCGGCTTATTAGCCAATCGCGCATTTTGTAGTTAACGCGCTCGGCGCCAAAGGCTTTGGTCATTGATTCGCGGGCCTCAGATGATTGCTTTCCAGAAAACTCCCCAGAGCTAACCAATGGGCCCTCGCCGAGGTAATTCTCTTCCTCTGACTCGACCACCTTGCGAATTGGCAGCTTAAACTTGGTCGCAAACTCGTGGTCGCGAGCGTCATGAGCCGGCACCGCCATCACCGCGCCACTACCGTAACCGGCCAGCACGTAGTCGGCCACCCAGATCGGAATTTTGGCTTTGGTAGCGGGATTAACAGCATAAGCGCCAGTAAACACCCCGGTTTTTTCACGATCGGTACTCATCCGCTCAATCTCGGTCTTGGCATCAGTAGATTTAACGTAGGCCTCAACCTCAGATTTATAATCGGCGGTAGTCAGCTTCTGAACCAGCTCATGCTCGGGTGCCAGCGCCATAAAGGTCGCGCCGAACAGCGTATCCACCCGAGTTGTGAAAACACTTATCTCAGCTTCCGAACCATCAACCGCAAACTTAATCTCAGCCCCAACGCTGCGACCAATCCAGTTGCGCTGTTGAGATTTAATCTTTTCCGGCCAGTCTAGATCTTCCAAGCCCTCAAGCAGCTCATCGGCATAGTCGGTAATCTTAAAGAACCACTGCTTTAATGATTTTTTAACAACCGGGTTTTCGCAGCGCCAGCACCGACCATTTACCACCTGCTCATCGGCCAGTACCGTTTGGTCATGCTCGCACCACCATTGTAAGTTCTCTTTTTGGTAGGCCAGTTTTTTATTTAGCAGCTGTAAAAAGATCCACTGCGTCCAGCGGTAGTACTTTGGATCGCTGGTTAGCACCTCGCGCTCCCAGTCGTAACTCATGCCTAACCGTTCTAGCTGGCCCTTAAATACCTTTACCTGATCGGTTGTGGCTTGCTGCGGCGAAATACCAGTTTTAATGGCGTAGTTTTCGGTGGGCAAACCAAAGGCATCAAACCCAACCGTGCGGATAACGTTCTTGCCCAACTGCCGCTGATACAGCGCAAAGGTGTCACTGATCGAAAAGTTGCGCACATGGCCCACATGCAAACCGACGCCCGATGGGTAGGGAAACATGTCGATAATATAACGTTTATCGGCGCCCGGCTTTTCGGTAGCCTGGAACAGCTTGGTGTCGGCCCAGATTTGCTGCCACTTGGGCTCTAGAGCCTTGGGATCATACTTGTTCATTGCTTCGTATTGTACCAGAAGCCTGACAGATTGAGGCTAGGGCAGGATGATGGTTCCGGCGCCATTTGTGCTAATAAATCGTTGAATATAGTCCGGCTGATATCGATTTTTAGGGTTACGTTCATCTGGATCAACTATCACAACCTCCTCATCGCTCCAACTTGCGATAATAATCGCATGAATGTTACTACCACCGTGGTCAAAGCCGCCCGACATGGTTACGATCACCGGCATACCCGAACGCACCACCTGTTCAACACTTTTATCTAAAATCTGTCGCTGAAAAAACTCAATTTCAACCGTAGAATCTACGTAGCCCGACTTTACCATTGGCTCTATGTTGCCACCGCCCTTAAGATGCCACGAAATTACGTCGACGCCGTACTTTTTTCGCACCAGTTTAGACATTGCCGGTCGACTCCAATCGGAGTTAGTTGTGCTAAAGGCTTCACGACTGATATCGGCGCAAAAATCGATGTGGCTAAAATTTGGATCAATCTTATCTGCCGCACGTAGCAACATGTAGAAGCATAATGGCAGACAGTAGCGCTTAGCCTCGTCGGCGCCTAGTCGCTGATTCATCGATTGCAGGGTAAAGCGCTCGATTGGTTTACTCATCAGCATCCTCAAACTGCTCGCGTTTTATTTTCATCCATTCAGTGCCCTGGCGCACCAGTTTGCTGCGATCAGCGGATTTTGCTAGTAGTAATGCGACGGCTTCTTCGCTAAAAACTCGGTTTTGCGAGCCCTTTACCATTACAACATCCCCTGGCTGCAAGATCCCTACTACAAAGCGTCCAGCCGCAAAGGGGGAGTCAAAGCTGTGAATGTGATCGGCTTTTTCTCCATTTTCGGCCGCCCCAGCGACTAAGTGCTTTCCCGCCTCCTTGCCGATCGTCACCAATAAATCTACTTTGGCTGCCTGTTTGCCCAGAGCACGATGAGCTTTAGCACTAGTTTCACCTAGCTCATTCATGCTGCCAAGTATGGCAATTTTCCGGCCACTGGTTTGTAATTCCAACAACGTTTCGATTGCTGCCTTGGTGGCATTTGGGCTTGAATTATAGCTATCATCTAAAATTAGTGAGTCATTTTTGCCTAGAAGCAACTGCATACGGCCGGATACTGGGGCAAATAATTCTATCCCCTGCTTTATCTCTGCAAAATCCAAACCCAACTCTTCGCCCACTCCGGCCGCCGCCGCTAGCGCCGCCAAACCAGTTGCACTGATTATTTGAGTTTTAACCCTTATTTTGCCTTCTGCTAAGGATAATTCACCGCTTAATTTAAGATCATGGCTGCGCTGTATGTCCTTAAAATGAAACACACCATTTTTAACTCCATAAGTTTGGATGGGTTCATGATAATCCTGTAGCAATTTGGCAATTTCGGTGTCTTCACCGTTTAGCAACGCCACTTTAGAGGCTGGAATGATTCCAAACTCTTCTCGACCAACTGTTTCTATATTGCCAAAATACTCCATATGCTCTGGGGCAATTGCTGTAAGCACGCCAACATCGGGCTTTAGCTGGGAGGCGTAAAACCCCATCTGTCCAACTCGGTCAATTCCCAACTCTACAACAACGTATTTATAAGGATACTTTTCTCGATTGATAATGCCCTCTATTTGCCACCAGCGCATAACCCATGCCAGCGGGTTCATCAGCGATCGCGGCAGTGGCAGGTCGAACACCGACAGCGGAACGCTTATTTCCATGTTGAAGTTGCCAGAATGAGCCAACACTTTGCCCGGATATTTTGCCTCAAGAACCTTGGCAATAGCCAGCTTGGTAGTTGTCTTTCCGACACTACCGGCAACGGCAACCACCTTTATCTGCTGTTGCTTAATTAATCGTCGAAGCTGCCAAAATAGAACCCGAGCCACCGCCAGTCGGAAAAACTTTTTTAACTTTTCACTCATGATACCGGCTGTGCGTCGATAAGAGCCTTTATTTTACTCGACTCTTCTGCCGTTACATCATCTAAATGTAGCTTGTCGAGCTCTTTTAGCGGGGTCCACATCCTTTTAGCCTCTTTATGTGTTAATGTGGCGTACTTTAGCAGAATTGCCATCAGCATGCACAGTCCGGTACAAAGCACTGCCAGCATAAGCTCAAAAAATATCGAATCTCCAAACTGCGTCTGCACCGAAAAGTAGACCGTAATTAGGAAAAGCACACCCGCCACCAGCCATTCGTGGCTATAAATTTTGGTCGCAAATAAGTTGGCCATAGTATCACGATTATCTTGAGTGCTAGATAGTTTGTCGTAAATTGAACCCATCACCGCCGGGTCTTCGCCTTTAGTTTGCTTGCTCCAAAACAGCAGCTCATCGTAGTAAACGTTATCGGCGCCCAAATTGGTGTTATCAATAATACTTTCAAGATACACTTTGATGCGAATTTTTAACGAATGGCGAGCCTTTTGGCTAATTAAATGCGCCTGTGTTAGAACATCTAGTAATGTCATGGCTTCCTGCCTAGTCGCGCGGTTTAATGAAGCCACGCGATTTTCGGCTCGGCCCAGCAATGGGTTAAAATAATAGCCGAACAAAAATGAGTTTACCGAAAATAGTGCCAACTGACCTGCAGTAAGTTGCTGTTGTTTTACAAATGATAAGAGCAGAATAAAGAAGCCGAAGAATATCGCCGCCATAACCGATAATCTGATACGAAGAAGTCTCTTTAACATCTTATAATTCTATCATAAGCATAAGTGCAATGATCGAGATTCTGCAATCTATTTAAATTGAAACCAAAATATTTCTATCTTTTTCGATTTATCCCCTGCATCTTCAAGCGACTTGCCTCAATATCGTGGTCGCCTGATCCTACGCGTTTTCCATCTGCCATGTCCTGACGATCTTGTGCTTCTTTCTCAAAATGAGCTAATGCTTCTCTACCTTTTGCCTCTTCGACCCCACTTAAGCCGCCAGCTTCAAGTTTTTGCCTCCAATGTTCAGCGTTTTCTTTGTACCTATCTGCGTACAACTGGTGTATTTGTGTATCTGGATCCCCCATTTCCATTAGCCTGCTGATGACACTGGCTTGTGCCCTGCGGACCCCATCAATGGCTTGTTCAGTTGCATTAGGATTTTTATCCTTAAATTCGGCAACCCTCTCATCAATAATTGCCTCGATCGCTTTTTCGCGAGGCGAAGTTGCATCTGCCAAGTCTTCTGCGCCTCTATTCTCAGCTTTAGCCTGTTCCATGAGTTGAGAATAATCCGTAGTCGACTCACCACTTGAAGGGACTTGGGTATCTTTTTCTGGATTACTCATCGTTTTTATTCCTTTGAGGTTATTAATCCCATACTATCAAAGGAAAGCATAAGTGCAATGGTGGAGAATAGCGGGATCGAACCGCTGACCTCTTGCATGCCATGCAAGCGCTCTACCAGCTGAGCTAATTCCCCGTGGAACCAAGTAAATCTACCAAAAATCACAACTGGATGCAACCAGTTAGCGAGCGTGCAGCAGCAATATATTAATGCCGGCCGCCAGTGCTATGACCATGGTGATACCGATCAAGTTAGCGATGAAGAAGCCGAAGCCAAAACGAAAGCCGTCGGTATAGCCAACGCTTTTTTTATGCTCATCTTCATCTAGAAAGTTTCTTGCCATACCGCGATTGTAACATAATGGTTATGCTCGAACTTGATCGCCAACTAACGCATACTAGTTTAAAACAGGAGGCCGATATGCAAAAAGGCTACAAAAAATTATCCCTTAGCCAGGTGCCCGACATTTCTGGCGACTACCCCGGCCATTTCAAAACCATCAAAAAACCGCTTGAATCTAGGCAAGTCGCCCTAACTCACCGGCACATGCCAGCCAAGACTGGAGGCAAGGGAAGCCGTGGACATTTGCATAAAACCCAAGAAGAGGTAATTTTTGTAATTTCCGGCAAGGTGCAAGTGAAGGTAAATGACGACATTATCGATTTAGGCCCGAACGACATTTTGCGGATAGACCCCGGCAATGCCCAATCAACCTGGAATGATGGCCCCGAAGACGTTGAGCTTTTAATCATCTCTACGCATAGCGAAAATGTCATGGACGACGTTGATTTTATACCCGATTTCTGGCCAATTGAAGAATAATTCCTGGTGGAGATAGAGGGAATCAAACCCTCGACCTCTGCAATGCGAATGCAGCGCTCTATCAGCTGAGCTATATCCCCGTGGTACTCCTGGATTGTATCAAACTAGCAGAAGCCTCGACTAGCCGATCCACTGCAGTTCATGGCCGGCGATCTCGATGATGTCCTCGTGCTCAATACCCAAACGCTGCAGTTCGCGGGCAATCCCCTGTTTGCGCATAATGTCGCGCAAGCGATCAACCGACTCGTCGTTATCCCAGTTTGTGCGGCGAGCAAAACCCTCAATTTTATCTCCCCGAACCTTGAATATACGACCCTCACAAGTCACCCGCCACAGTTCTGGCTGAGAGGCTTCGTCGAACACGTGAACAGCCTCAACTGCCTGGAGCTCTGCGCGGCGCTGACGCTCGGCAATTACAAGAGGCATAGCCGATCGCAACAGCTCAGTCACGCCCTGCCCGGCTACTGCCGAAATCGTTTGGATGGTTTGCTTTGAGGCTTTTTTTAGCGTTAGTTGCTTGGCTTTTAGATCCTTAACATCAACACCCTCGCATTTGGTTAGCGCTACCAGTTGAGGTTTTGCTGTTAAGTCTATAGCGTAATCTTTTAACTCCCCCTGAATCGTTTTATAATCGGCCGCCACGTCCTGGCTGTGAGCGTCAATCAGATGCAGAATCACTGCCGTGCGCTCAATGTGGCGTAAAAAGTCATCGCCCAAGCCCTTGCCCTGGCTGGCCCCCTCAATTAAACCGGGGATGTCGGCTACCATCACCGAGTCGCCATCAATATCTACCACACCCAGATTTGGCACCAGAGTAGTAAAGGGATAGTCGGCAATTTCTGGTTTAGCATTACTTATTACCGATAACAAAGTTGACTTGCCGGCATTGGGCAAGCCTACCAATCCAATATCGGCCACCAGTTTTAGCTCTAGAGTAACCGCTAAATGCTGTCCGGCTTCACCCACTTCTACCGCTCGCGGAGCCTGCCGTACCGAACTGGTAAAGTGGGCGTTGCCAAAGCCACCGCGACCACCTTTGGCCACCACTAGCTCTTGCTGTGACTCGCTTAAATCAGCCACTACTCCTCCTTCAAGCTCGGTCACCAGGGTGCCCTGGGGCACCTTAACAATCAAATCCTCACCATTCTTGCCATGGCGGCGATTGGTGCCACCCATGGCACCGGGCTCTGACTTAAGCAGCTTTTTATGTCGAAAGGCAGATAGGGTGTTAAGGTTATGATCAACCCTAAAAACAATGTTTCCACCGCGACCACCATCGCCACCGTCGGGACCACCCTTTGGTCGGTATTTTTCGGTACGAAAACTCAGGCGGCCATCGCCACCACGTCCGGCTTGGATTAGAATTTCAACACGATCGGTAAACATATCTCCATCAGTATAAAAGAAAACCGCCCCGATAAGGAGCGGTTTTCTGATATGTGGTTGATTTTAGTAAATGTAGCGGAAGCTAGAGGCCGATACAGTACGGCTGGTTACGCGGTTCCAGTTGCCGTTATAGTTCATTTCGGAAACGGTCACCATTCCGCCGCTAACGCTCTCTACGTAGGCTACATGGCCATAGTAACCGGCGCCGGTCCAAGCAATGGCACCTGGTCGTGGAGCACTACCAACGCCGTAGCCATCGGCTTGAGCAGCATACAGCCAGCTGTAGGCGTTTCCCCAACTGCCCGATACCGATCGTCGACTAGCCACATAATAGGTGCAGTAACCATACGAGTACCCGTTAGCCCCGCCGCTAAAGCGGATTGGTGCACTAACCGCCACCCTTACCGGTGCGGCGGCTACTGGTGTAGGAGCGGCTTCTACAATCACGCCGTCGGGCACAACAATTGTGCTACCTGGCTTGAGGCCGGAAACCTCTGCATTATTAAAGGCAATTATCTGATCTGGGTTGGATTGAAATTTAGAAGCAAGACTTTCGGCGGTGTCGCCGGCAGCTACAACGTGTTGTAGCCCAGAAATAGGGAGTACCGATAACGCCTGACCTGGAGTTAAATTAGAGTCGGCCTTGAGCCCGTTAGCCCAGCGAACGGTATCAGTGGTGATATTAAACTGGGCCGCTACACTAGAAAGCGTGTCGCCGGCCACAACCTTATAGCTAATAATGCCACGCGTGGCATTGCCGGCTGTTTCAACAACCTGGCGCGAAGCTAAGGTGCCATCATCTGCCGTCGGCATTGTTACCGAGGCATTCAAAGTTTTGGCGGTGGAGGAAACGTCGGTGCTTACCAACAGATCAGTTTGTTCGGCTACCTTGGCAGCCACTTCAACAGCAGCAGCCTTTTCAAGCACCGAGCCATAACCACTACTGGTATTGGCTAGAGGGCTAAGTCGGGCCGAATGGCCGGTTGAACCCCCCAGTACCACGGCTCCAACCACTGCAATAACAGCCGCGTGGGCCATAATGCGAGGGACCGAGGTTACCTTAGCCGCTACCGAACTGGTAGCTTTCAAGGTCTGACCAATTGGGGTCAGTGCGGCAGGATCGGTAATTTTGCGACTCTGCTGCAAGGGGGTTATTTGGTTGAGTTTTAGTTTTGAAGTGGAATTGGCGTTCCGATTGCCGAAGCCGAGGCTAGGCAATGAACTGCTAACTTCTCTACTAATGAGCTTTCTCCACCCCACATCCCGAGTGCCGGGACTTAATGTGGGCTCTACTTGGCTGTCTTTCCCTTGCGTTTTTACAAGGAGGGAGAAGTTCGACCTTAGGTTAATTCTCCGTACGATAGCCGCATAGGCAACCGATAAGCATAAGTGATCCCATCTGTTAGACAGTCGGAAACCGCTTACGTTTATCAATGTACAAAATGAATACTAGCAAGCCCCTAGATGACTGTCAACCAAGCTTTTTTGGCTCTGTAAAGGCTTTAAGTCAAGATTTATACTGTAATTTTAGTTTTTAGTGACTTTTCTGACAAAATATTGCTTAATAAATTACGCTTATGGTTAGCGCAGGTACTTTTGAACGTTCTGTTCATGCTCGGTTAATGTCTTGGCAAAATGCGTTTTACCCTGCTTATCGGCCAAAAAGTACAGGTAATCATTCGGGCGGGGGCGGGCTACCGCTTGCATCGAACTAAGGCTGGGGCTACAGATTGGGCTTGGGGGCAAGCCCTTAGTGCGATAAGTGTTATATGGAGACTCAATGCTTAAATTAAATTTAACTCCAGCCAACGAGGAGGCGTAATCAACCGTCACATCAGATTGTAAGGCCTGGCCGATCTTTAGGCGATTTAAGAACACCTGAGCTACCATTGCCCGATCGGTATCATTTGATACCTCCTTTTCAACAATCGATGCCAAGGTAAGGCCCTGATGCAAAGTCAGCCCCTGCTGAGAGTATCGCTTTTCGATATCGCTGGCGGATAATTTACGTCCAAAATTATCGAGCATTGCCTGCACCAATGACTTGGCTTGCACCGGTTTAGTTAACTCATAACTATCTGGGAATAGATAGCCTTCAAGAGTTAAACCGGCCGGTCGGCTGGCTAAAAAGCTGTTTGAGTAACTGGTGTTCAACGCCTCTACTAAATCGGTTTGGCCGACCCCATACTCCTCTGCTACCCGCTTAAACTTTGCCAACGTAATCCCCTCTGGCACTACCAAGCGGTTGGCTGCCACCTTACCACCAACGATAATCTCGGCGATTTCTTGGCTACTGTTGGCTGGGCTCAATTCATAACTACCCGCCTGCAGCCTACTGCGGCGGCCGGTTGTACTTACAAACAGCACAAAGGCTTGCTGGCTGCGGATCAATTTTTTGGCATACAGTTGCTCGGCTATCCTATCAACCTTTGTACCAGCAACCAGAGTATAGCTAACCGACTGGCGGCTCTTTGCATTAACTGGCCGCAGTTGAAGCTGATACCACAGCATCAAAAGGACAATGATGGATACAACAATCAGTAAAAAGCTACCAAGCCAAACCATCCAGCGCTTAGGCTCCAAGATAATCTTCCAAAATAATCACCGCTGCCTCCGAATCAAGCGCGGCAGATAATTCGTCACCCCGCATTCCTTGATGCTCCAGCCTCTCACGCGCCAAGTTGCTGGTATCGGCTTCATCCTGTAAAACCACATCGATGCCCAATGAAGACTCAAGTTCTAAGGCAAATTTACGCACCAGGGCTGTCTGAGCGGTGTCCTCGCCGTCCAAATTACGTGGAAGCCCCACTACCAAGGTATTGGCCCCAATCTCGATCACAGCCGCTCTTAGAGCCTTATTCAGGCCCTCATCATTGGTTAATATAGCCCGGCGCTGTGGGCGCTCACCGTCTAAACTGACAGCCACGCCGATTCGTTTCGAACCATAATCAATGCCAATCACAGCCATGGGCTACTGGCTCGAGGCCTTGATCTCGATGTGGATGTGGCTGGGAAAGCTTGGCATACTAGTAGCCCAACCCGGGGTTAAGACAATTTCGGCCTTATCGATATCCGGCTGACTAGAGGCAATATCCACCGCTTCACCATACTTTTTACCCTTGATCTGCTTGGCTAGGGCGGTGGTATCAATCTTAGTGCCGGCGAAAGCGGTAGCTTTGGCGCTAAACTTTTGGGCGCCCGAAGCATCGGGAGGACCACTTGAAATCAACTGCAAATTGCCGCTGCCATCGTCATATATTTGCTTGTTGGCACCAACCTGTTGCTGCTCCTCGGCTTTGGCCAAATCCGACAGCTCCGATTTCTTGACAGCTAGGGCAGTATAGGTAACCTGTACGGCTACCGATCCACTGGCCGCCTCGGCATTCACATCTGGATTTGGGTTAGTACTGTTGACTGTTTGCTGCAGTGACGCATCAAGCACAACCTGGCCATTGCCGGCCTTATCTTGAATTTCTTTAAGTGACCCGGGCTTATCGGCATCTAGCGCCGTTTGCTTGGCCTTGTCTACATCGCCCTGAGTTATAACCTTGGCAATTTTGCTGGTTCCGCCAGCCATCTGTCCACCTTTGGCAGTCACCGCAGGATTACTTAGTGCAGGGATCGTGTAATCAGCTGGGCCCAAATTATAGGAGTCTCCATTGGCATCCGAAGAAACTTCAACGCTTTTTTTACCGGCAATACAAACGCCAATTGGGTAAGTAGCCGCCGGTACACTCACATCCGCCGTCGATCGAAAGACTTTTCCATCTGGAGATACAAAACGTGTACCACTAACCAGCGGTTGAGCATTGGTAGTGCAGTTCGATACCGTCATGGTTCCGCTAGCTTTGGTGCCGTTATCTTTAGAGCCAGTTGCCTGCACACTGGCATTTAGAGTCTTGTTGCTGGATATCTGCGTAGCTGCCAGTAGGTTGGCAGAAATATTAGACTGCTTCGCCTGCGGATCAGCGGTAAAATTAAAACTCGAATTAAGCTGCGAGCCTTTGGCAAACAACGTTACCTTGGCGCTGGCAAAATAGAAGTTTGCCGCTATAAGTCCAATTACTACCACAAGACCCAAGCCGATCCACAGAATTCGCTTCTGCATAGTGCTTATATTGGGTACTTTGGCCTTGCCCGACTTGGCTGCGCTGGCCGAAGCCGCCCCCACCGCTGCACCGGTTGCAACTGGCTTATCCGGAGAGACATCTGGCTCACTAACTGGCTTGGGTGCAGGTTTTACCGGCTCAGGATCCTTTTCGCTTATGGTACCGCCGTCAATCTCGTCATCGGCACCAGCCGCCATGGCTGCGCCGGCAGC
The DNA here is from genome assembly GCA_046597065.1 of Candidatus Saccharimonadia bacterium. Lineage (GTDB taxonomy): Bacteria > Patescibacteriota > Saccharimonadia > UBA4664 > SCTI01 > JBKJLI01. The sequence goes on along the minus strand of JBKJLI010000002.1, from coordinate 78,690 downwards.
AGCGACTCCACTAACGGCCGCAGCTGCCGGAATCGGTGGCTCGCCAATTTGGTGCGCCACCGGCACACCAATTCGTGAAGCCAGATTGATTGATACCCGATCGGTGGTGATTAAAATCAACTCTTTTTTAACGTCGGCCGCCGACTTTTTTAGCAGCCTTAAATTAATAACCGATTGGAACAAGGTTGAGCGCTTGGCCGTAACCACCTGTATCTTGTCGGCACTATCCTTGGTCAGCTTATCAATCGCCGAGGTAATGTCCTCGTCGACTTCTAAATAAATTACGCCTGGGGATGATTCTTGTGCCATGGTTTAAGTTTGCAGCGTCTTACTTAGTTTTTGCAACATATTATCACTAAGTCCACCGATATTAATGACATCTAGCCCTAAGTTAGCCAAGCCCATCGGTGTAATATCGGCAAAGCTGGTCAGCTTGCCGGTTTTGTCGATCACTCGAGAGACTTGCTCTGGCTCAATGTGGCTAACGATCGGTTTGCGGGCAAAGGGGAGTCGTTTGTACCAATCACCTTGAAGAATTTTTTTAATCTCAGGTAAGGCAGTGCCGCCGCCACACAGCAGAATTTTTGCAGGCAAGTGATCAACCTTATCAAACTCGGCAAGGCTTAGTTCAACGCCCGAAAGCCAAACATTAATATCGGCATTGATTGCCTCTTCAACGGCAGCTTTGTCTTTAACGTGCGCCAGCCTGCCGGCCGAATGATCAATCTTCATTTCCTCGGCCTGCTCAAAACTGACGCCGGCAACTTGGGAAATGCGCTTGGTAAATGAGCGTCCGCCAATGCCAAACATTTTGGCGCCCTCTACCCCGCCGTTGTTTACCAGGGCAATGTCGGTGGTACCGCCACCAATGTCTATAAAAATGGCACTAAAGTCGCTACTGTCTTCGCCGCCGACACTTTTGGCAACTGCAAACGGCTCGGCTGCAATGTTTATCACATTCAGATCTAGATTATTGCCCACTTGTTGCAACGCACCAATATGCACCATTGGCGCAAATGCGTTAAACAGTTGAATCGACACGTCACGGCCCTGAAAGCCAATTGGGTTTGTAACCCGGTAGCCGTCAATCTGCACGTCTACAATAGCGGTGTTTACCATCTTAACGTCAATCTCTTGTTGGCCGGTTTCCCAGGCCAAGGTTTCACGAGCCCGCTCAAAGGCTCTGTCTTGTACCCGCTCTAAAATCTTACGCAGCTCTGGCATCTCGATTCGACTCTGTGGATCGGTGCGCTTGTATTTAATAGTAGTTGAACTACCTTTTACCAACTCACCGGCAATTCCGATCACCGCATCTTTAGCAACCACGCCGCACATCTCTTCGGCTTGCTTCAACGCCTTATCGCAGTTGTCTACCACTCCGGCAATGTCGGTTACAGCTCCCGACTGCATATCGGTTAAGCGCTGATGCTGACGACCCACACCAATAATGTTGACTTGGTTATCGACAATCTCGCCAATTAAAGTCTTCACGTATTCGGTCCCGATATCGAGCGCTACTAAATAGCGGCCCTTGTCGGACTTTTTACGGAATCTATCAACTAGTTTAAGAGCCATTTTGACCTGTCAATTTCACCTTTGTATTGTACCGCGATCACCCGGCTTTGACCATAAGCACCTTCAGGTCATGCGGGGGTTTTCTATGTTAATTAGGCGAGAGGGGACTAGTTTGATGAGATTTGGGCAACGGCTTGGCGATTTGCACCAACTGAGTGCTGCACAAAGTAGACGCTAGCGCCTACACTCAAAATGATGGTTGCTGCCATCACTAACTCAATAATCGCCGAACCACCTTTGGTGGCTGCATTTATCAGCATTTGCTTTTCCTGTTTTTTGTTTTTGTACTACTGTTAGCATTAGTAAAGCAGAAACGCTTATGCTTATGCAAGTGTTTTTTAATTTTTGCTGTTAGTCACTTCTACCCTGCTATGTTTGCTATTTTGCGTTTTTATGTCTTGACATTGTTAACGATATACGCTATAATTGCCCAATCCTGAACACCCCCTCCAGGAGGAACCTATCTCATGACCACTGCAGCAGCTGTTGAGCCGAGTGTTTTGCTCCCCAGTAACCACGGCAAGCCGGCAATCACCATCATCGACGAGCTTCGGGCTCTCCTTGGTGGTCGTGAAGTGCGTCGCGTTGTCATCGAGGACGATCGCCGCTACGGCGGCACGATCACCGAGGTCAGCGATGAGCTGCAGCGCCTGCGCGCATCCGGCTCCAGGGTCATCGAGACCATCGAGCACCCGGCTCATCGTCGGCACGCCAATCGTCGGCGTAAGCTCAACTGAACTTCTGCCCAAAGCAGAACCCGCGCCGAGATCTACTACTAGCCCTTCGGCTACTCGGCACCCGCCGGGGGTACGACCAGAAATTCCACGTCTGGTCGTACCCCGACCCCGCCCAAGTGCACATCATGTATGTGCCAGTGGCGGGTTTTTTCTACTCTAATTTAGCTTTTATGCGGCGCACTCCGGCACTCGATGATTCCTCTTTTTGAATTCTAAAGTGCCCCATATCGCCAGTGCGATCAACGTGAGGTCCGCCACAAATCTCAACACTAAATGGCTCATCACCGTCTTTGCCCATAAAATAGACCTTTACCGTATCACCGTACTTATCCCCAAAAGCACCTTTAGCCCCCAACTTAAAAGCCTCATCGGTGGGGTGCTCTTCGAACCAAACTTTTAAGTCATTTTTAATCTGCTCATTTACGATTGCTTCAATGTGCTGCTTTTCATCATCCGTAAGCTTAGTATCATGCGAAAAGTCGAACCTCAAACGCTCAGAGTTAACGTTTGAACCGCGCTGCACCACCTCTTTGCCTAAAACCTGTCTTAGTGCCTGGTACATTAAATGGGTGGCACTATGATGTCGTACTGTAGCTGGTTCATGATCGGCCAAGCCACCCTTAAACTCCCCCGCTCCCGCTGTACGTGAACGCTGCTTTTGTTCATCCATTAAACGATTAAACTGGTCTTGCCAGCCCGAATCAACAACTATACTTTCTCTGATTGCGTCTTCAACCGATAGTTCTGGAGGAAAGCCATAAGTATCAAACAGCGTAAATATATCTCGCCCACTCAAGCCATCAGCCGCTAACTTCTTTAGCTCGCGCACACCATTATCTAGAGTTTTACGGAACAGCTGCTCTTCTTTTTCTAGGGTAGCAATAATTGTCTGCTGATTCTGGCCTAGCTCCGGGAATGCAGCTTTATACAACTCGATAATATTTGGTGCGACCTGAACGAAAAGATCGCTGCGAATACCTAGCACCAACCCCTGGCGGATAGCTCTGCGCAGCAGCCGGCGCATGACATAACCACGATCGGTGTTGCTTGGTACCACACCATCGGCCGCCATAAACACCCCACTGCGCAAGTGATCGGTAATAATCCGCGCCGCCCGACCCAAATCGTGATCAGTTTCGCGAAAGACCGGCTCAAAGTGGTGTCCGGCCACCCCCAATATTCGCAATATGATCTGGTGCATTAGATCGGTATCAAAAACACTTGAGGCACCTTGAACCACCGCCGCTATACGCTCTAGCCCCATACCGGTATCTACATTTTTGGCTGGCAAGTCGCGTAAGTCGCCCTCGCCCTGGCGGTCGTAAACCATAAATACGTTGTTCCAAACTTCGATAAACTCATCGCTATCGGCAAATTTTGGATCTTCATCATTGCCGATATAATAAAATATCTCGGTGTCTGGTCCGCAGGGTCCAGTTGGGCCTAAAGCCCACCAGTTATCGCTGGCACCGCGGGTTTGGATACGGCCACCTAGTTTAGCCTCAATGCCTACGGCCTTAAACTGCTCTACCCAAATTTCCGCCGCCTCATCATCTTGTGGTACTTGAACGTCGCCTTCATAAACCGTTATATAAAGGCGCTTTGGATCAAGCCCCAACCACTGCTTAGCCGTTAAAAATTCAAAACTCCATGCAATTGACTCATTCTTAAAATAATCTCCCAGACTCCAGTTTCCGAGCATTTCGAACATAGTTAAGTGGCGGTTGTCCCCCACCTCCTCGATATCATCGGTGCGGATACATTTTTGACTATTGGCAATTCGGCTGCCACCAGGATGTTTTTTGCCCAATAGGTATGGAACCACTGGCTGCATGCCGGCGCTGGTAAACAGCGTTGACTTGTCATCAGCCAACCACACCGGCGCCGACGGCACGATGGTGTGACCTTTTAGCTTCATGAACTCTAAAAATTTTGAGCGAATTTGATCGGTTGTCATCAGAATTATTGTATCAGTTTAACCGGGATTTAATCTTGATTTGAAATACTCGTTGTGGGTCTGGCTGGCTCATCCGGTGGAATGCCGGAGTGGTTTATCGGAATCACCCGCGAAGTGATCAGAGATCTAGGTCTCTCGTGGGTTCGAATCCCACTTCCACCGCCAGTCATTCCCAACAAAAAAGACGCTTGATGCGTCTTTTTTTAAATGCCGTCTGAGTTGACGGGATCGCCCGCGAAGTAAGTCTATCTTACCTCTTGATCGCCTCAGCTGCAACTATGCTACCCGACACCGGAGCCGATGACACTATCGTATGCCCCTTTGCCTGCATAAACTCTAAATATTTTTGAGCGGATTTGATCGGTTGTCATGAGGTATTATTCCTACTGCGCGATAGTTTTTACTGCTTATGTTGCACTTCAGTAAGAATTTACTAATTTCTGCTTGACTTACTATACTTTTATGGTACTTTGTTATTGCTAAGTCTTCGGATTAAGAGAACTCACTGGAAGGATCTGCTATGCAGATTGTACTCGAAGTAAAGGGTAGTATAGACGGAACTCTTGTCGGTGAACCGAATGATCTTTATGAGCAGATTGAAAGAATCAAGGCTGCCCTACAAGGAACTCAACTCGGCTACACACTCACGATCGACGTGATGCCACGTGTATTCAGCAACCAAGGAGTCCAACTACCCGAAGCGCACCGGAGTTTTGATAAGCCTCTTGGCGACACTCGGCTCGAAGAGCTTGAATTGGGCGTGCGGGCTTACAACTGCCTCTCGCGTGCTCACATCTCAACCGTCCAAGAGCTGATCGAACTTTCACGTCACGACATGGAGATGATTCCCAACATGGGCAACCACTCAATCAACGAGGTCGAGGCCAAGTTGGCGGAGTATGGCCTGGTATTTCTGGGCTAAGCAGATCCCCATAACCCACTCGAGAGAAACGAGTAACCATGAGTAACGCGGAAGCGATTGTGCTTGCCATCTTGGCCGGTATCGTACTTCACGGACTGCTCTTCGTGTGGTGGAGCTGGGGCGATCCGAGCTACCCACCCCAGAACAACCACGCGAATGACCAACCGCCGGATTAACTTCCGACCCCAGCCCTAGTGGGCTCAAAACTCAGGTTCTGAGTGGAGAGCCCCCTGGGGCTTCTTCATGCCAAACCGGCTGCCCCCTTATGATAGTCTGGAAACTCCGACTCTTCGACCCAATGTGTGCCTTCGTCCTTGGCCACATTGGCATAGATTATCCCGCCCCCCAGAACTTTGCGATCATCATAGATTACCGCCGACTGGCCAGAGGCCAGGGCGTGGGCTGGTTTTTGAAGATGTAACTCGTAACCGCTATTATCTGGAGCCACTCCACATTCCTGCAGCTCCCCGCGGTGGCGAAAGCGCACTAGATACTCTTTGTCCTCAATAGGCGCCCCACCAATCCAGTGTAAGTCACCCAAACTTACCCGATCACTCTGCAACTCTAAATCGGCCGGGTCGCTCGTAACATACACCTCATTGCGATCCAAATTTTTGCCGACCACAAAGTAGGGGCCGTCGGGGCCGCCAATCCCTAAGCCGCTCCTCTGACCAATGGTGTAAAAAATCGCACCAGCATGCTCGCCCAACTTTTTACCCCCTTTATCAAGAATGTCGCCGCTCTTGGTTTTAACGTACTGCTGTAAAAAAGCTTTCATTCCAACCGGACCAACAAAACAAATTCCCTGTGAATCTTTTTTAGTCGCGTTTGGTAGCCCGAACTTTTTAGCAAGTTCGCGTACATCAAGCTTGGTGTAATCACCAATTGGCATCAGTGTTTTAGCTAGCGCTGCCCCCGTGACACGATACAAAAAGTAGGTCTGGTCTTTGTTGTCGTCGATTCCCCTAAACAGTTCGCCTTTTTTAATAGAGGCGTAGTGACCGGTCGCGATCATGTCTGCTCCATCGGAAATAGCGGCATCTAAAAACAGTTTAAACTTAATCTCTTGGTTGCACATTACATCTGGATTAGGTGTGCGCCCAACTTGATACTCGGCCACCATATAGTCCACAACTTGTTGCTTATATTCGCGCTCGAAATCATAAACTTTAAATGGGATATCGAGATGTGTTGCTACCGCCCGGGCATCGGCCAAATCCTCTGCCCAAGGGCACTTTGCGCCGGGTAAATCCTGCGTCCAGTTTTTCATGTACACACCCGTTACATCAAAGCCTTGCTGCTGCAGCAAAGCCGCCGTTACGGCACTATCAACTCCGCCACTTAAGCCAACGTATACCCGCACTATTTGGGGCTTTCATCGGGCTTAGTCGATACTACGTAAACGGTTTTTTGGAGCTCGCCGAACGTTAAGTTAAGGGTATAAGGATCGCTCCACCAGGAGTTTTTGCGCCAGGCACTATCAACCGACGAGTGGTTAACCACCGTTACATCATTACCCAAAACCTTCTTAAAATTGAGGCTGGCGCGGCGCTGATGGTAGGGCGAGGTGACTAGAATTATTGTTTTGGCGCCAGCCGATTTAATAATTGGGGCGGATGCCAGCGCGTTTTCGGTGGTGTTTCTGGAATTTTCTTCAACAATAATGGCGCTACTTGATACGCCCGATTTAAGCGCTTGCATACGCATTGCTTCGGCATTGGATGGTCCGGATTTATCAACTGCAGCACCCGAAAATAGCAGCTTAGGAGCATAGCCCTCCTTATATAACTTAATGGCCTCGGCTGCTCGTTGCTGAGTTTCGCCGCCACTAACCGCCACAATCATGTCGGCTGGTCGCAAATCATCCTGCGGTGATAAGTAAAAACCGATGCCTACAATCAAGGTTACCACTGCCACTAGCAGTAAACCCATCATCACTAACACAATCTGGAATCGTCTCATGCTTAAATTATACTTTAGGAGGCCTTTTGCGATAGTTCGCGCAGGCGGATTACGGATTTAACAAAAGCCCCTATAAAATCTGTTAGCTGAGATTTAGAGGTTGGCCGACCTATAGATAGGCGTATGCTACTATCGGCCGCAATATCATTTAATCCAATCGACATTAGCACCCTAGACGGTCGTCCATTCCCGGCGCTACAAGCCGAGCCAGTGGCCACCGCAAAACCGGCTTTATCTAAATATGATTGCAATGCCTCACCCCCAACGCCACGAACGCTAAAATTAAGATTACCAGCCGAGCGCTGCCTTTTATCGCCATTAAAAACCAACCCATCAACTCTATGGTTAAGTTCACGCCAAAGCCAAACCGTTAGTGCTTGCTGGCGCTTGGTCTCTTTAGCCCTTTCACTCGCCGCCAGCTCTAATGCTTCGGCCAGCCCAACTGCGCCGACAACCGATTCGGTTCCGCTGCGTAAGCCAGCTTCTTGCCCCCCGCCGTAATAGAGTGGCTGCAAAGGGGTGCCAGTTTTTACATAAAGGACACCGCTTCCAGTTGGGCCATACAGCTTGCTGGCTCCAAGTGACATTATGTCGATGCCCAACCTAGCTACCGCTAAACTCATTAAACTAGCCTGAGCAGCATCACAAAAAAAGTACAGTGGCATGATTATGCCGCGAGCCGCTCGATCCTCACGAATTTCGGCGACTACCTGTGCAATCTTAGCCACCGGCTGGATTGTACCAATCTCATGATTAACATACTGAACGCATAGTAATACCGTGTGATCATCAATCGCCTGATTGACTTGATCTGACGAAACCAAGCCGCTCTCCCCTACCGTCACCACTTTGATTGGTCGACCACTGGTTTCAAAGTGATCAGCTAGCTCCCAGACCGCTTCGTGCTCTATGGCACTAATCGCTATTCTTCCTCCTGGGTACTGGCTGGCAATACCCTGGATTGCTAAATTTATGCCCTCGGTACTGCCACTGGTGTAGATTATTTCGGCTGGCTTGGCGCCTAAGACCTTAGCCACTTGCGCACGGGCCTGCTCTAATGCCGCCCGCTGAGCCCGGCCGTCACTATGCAGCGACGAGGGGTTGGCAAAGCGATCACTTAAATAAGGTTGCATGGCCTTAAGCACGCGTTTATCAACTGGTGTGGCGGCAGCATAATCTAGATACACCCGTTTACTCACAGCCCAAACAACCTTTCGGCATTAGCGGTGGTATATCCGGCAATCTCGGAAAGCGACTCACCCCGTAGGCCGGCCAAGAACCCGGCGATGTCAGCCGTATACGCCGGTTGGTTGGTTTTGCCGCGGTATGGCAGTGGTGCTAAAAAGGGGCAGTCGGTTTCTAAAATCATGCTACTAGCCGGCACTTTTTTGGCGGCCTCTAGCTGGCTCGAATCTTTGGTAAAAGTCATAATGCCATTTAGCGCCACCATCAGCCCAGCTGACAGTGCCTGGTCTAATTCTGCCTCGCCTCCGCTAAAACTATGCACCACTCCATGTACGCCGGTGTAGCCTCTAATGATGGCAAAGAAATCATCAAACGCCTCCCTCACATGGAACACTACTGGTAGCTCGAGCTTTAACCCCAACTCAATTTGGCCGCGCAATGCCACCGCTTGCTCGGCTTTACTAGCTGTTGATTTAAAGTAATCCAAACCACACTCGCCGATGGCTACTACCTTACGCTCGGCCGCCAGGTCGCGCAAATAATTGGCGCCTTGCGGATACTCGGCGGCGGCGTGCGGATGCACTCCCACCGTCGCCCAAATATTCTCATAACGCGCCGCCAGCTCCACCGCCTTGCGGCTATCGGCAGTATCAACCCCCACAGTTATAATTCGGTCGACGCCAGCCTCCTCAGCCTGCTTAATCGCCGCATCGACTTCTCCTGCAAACTGCTTAAAATGCAGGTGTGCATGAGTGTCGATCAGTCGCGGCGAGCCATCTGGTCGTAAGGTTAAGCGAGGCTTAGGTTGTGTCAATGGTCGCTCCACGACCTAGGCTTTTGGTTTTACACTATCTTCAAACTTCGGAAACAGAATACCAACCTCGGGGTGCACCCGACCATCTTCAAAAGTCTTGATAATACGCTCACTGGTGGCAGGTATAAACGGCATTAACAAACGAGCAACTTGAAGCAGATCGGCTGTCGCCTGCTCTAGCACTTGAACCAACTGGTCTTTGTCGGTTTTAGCCAGCTCCCAGGGTTTAGCCTCCTCTATGTACTGGTTGATGCCGCGTACATGCACCCATATCTCATTAAGGGCCTGATCGATTCTAAATCGCCCCATTGCCTCACGAATCGGGCCGGTATCATGTGCACTGGGGGCTGCCACGCCTACAGTTCCGCCCAAGTACTTGCTAATCATTGCCGCGACTCTCTGCACGGCGTTACCTAGCTCGTTGGCTAACTCGGTTTCATAAACCTCGCGAAAACGAGCGTGGGTAAACTCGCCGTCATTACCCATACTAATTTCACGCAGCAGATAATAACGAAGAGCATCAACGCCATAATCGCCGGCTAGCTGTACTGGATCAATCACATTACCCAAAGACTTGGATATTTTCTGACCTTCGATGGTAAAGAAGCCATGCGCAAACACCGCTTTAGGTAGCGGCAAACCGGCGCTCATTAACATTGCCGGCCAGTAGATGCCATGGAACTTTATAATATCCTTACCCACAATATGGACATCGGCCGGCCACAGCTTTTCAAAACCGGCTTTGGGGTAACCCGTAACCGTTAAATAATTAACCAGAGCATCAAACCACACGTATACTGCTTGGCTCTTGTCGCCAGGCCACGGAATTCCCCACTCTGGATCCTTGCGTGAAATACTAATGTCATCGAGCCCGCGTTTTATGAAAGCCACTACCTCGTTGCGGCGCGATTCTGGCTGCATGAACTCGGGGTGTTTTTCGATATGATCTAGCAATTTCTGCTGATATTTCGAAAGCTTAAAAAAATAATTGGGTTCTTTTCGATGTTCCGGTGCCTTGCCATGCTCCGGACACTTTCCGTCAATAAGCTCATCTTCGCGCATGTAAGCTTCATGCCCTACACAGTACAGACCTTCATACTCACCCTTATAAATATCACCAGCCGCCTCGGCCTTGGCTATAAGTGCGTAAACCGCCTGCTTGTGATCGTCTTCAGTGGTGCGTATAAAGCGGTTGTAGCTGATTCCCGACTCATCCCAAGTATCCTTCCACAACTTGGCCATTTTATCGGCATATGCAGCTGTGGGTTGTTTGGCATCAGCCGCTGCCAAGACCGTTTTTTGACTGTTATCATCTGTACCAACTGTAAACAAAACCTCGTCACCCTGCTGGCGGTGCCATCGTGCCAAAGCGTCGCCAACAAACGTCGAATAGGCATGGCCAATGTGTGGCTTATCGTTTATGTAGTAGATTGGCGTGGTGATGAAAAACTTAGACATGGGCTTATTGTAGCCAAAAACAGGTTAGCGGTCGAGCTCTGGCGGTGGTTTGCGATAGTGACGTAATAACAATATCAAACCAAATACCAACACTGGCAACAAGCCAAGGCCCAAATAATTAAGCTTAGCCTTTCCACTAGCAATCGAGTTGCCCGCTACCAATAATTTTAGGTTTGGCGCCCCCAGCCAATCCGAGCCAAGGTGTAGTTGATAGCGCACGGCGTGTTGAGAGGGTGCCAAATCTCCTAAGCCGACTTGGGCATTGCCGATCGTAACCGCGGCATTATTTACAACCACCTGAGACTGCCCAATAGCCGATATTTGATCAATTGCAATCCATGGCAATATTGGATATCTAGTGGCCTCGACGCGTGAACCAGTTGGCATTGGTGGTGCGGTATAAATATAGCTAAGTTCAGTCTGCTCATACTGATAATTTTGGTCACTGCTACCGGCCATCACCGCATTGGGGCGATCATCGCTTGAGCCCCAGATGCTAAAAGCCATATGATCAAGGTCGCTTTGGCCAAAGTCATCAAACTTTTCGCCCCAAGTAGGATCTAGTGTCATCCATCCTACACCCGGAACATATGCCTCAACCCAAGAGTGCAGCGAGTCTGCAACCAATGAAGATTGTTTTAGATTACCGCTATAGCCATACCCAACCGGCATCCGCGCCGGAATACCTTGCGATCTCAACATGGCAACCAGTAAATCAGCATATTCCAGACAAACCGAGTTGCTTGGATCGCTAAAGGCTTTGGCCGATCCTTGCCGAACATTAAAGGCGATCTTATCGTTATTGTAACTTAGCCGGTCGATAACGTACTGATACATGGCCCTAACATTCTCGGCCACCAGTTTTTTTGGGTTACTGACACTTGCCGCAGCCGACGATATGTCACGATTGGCCTGCCAATACTGAGTTTGCCCGGTATAACGGCGTACTAAATCGGCCGGTAAATCCCCCTTTTTACCGGATTTAGAAAGGTCATAGTCGCGATGCTTAACCTCGCCAACCACATCGGTTTTAACGATCAAGCTTTGGCCGCCTCCAACACTGTAATCGGCCAAGGTATTACCATCTGCATCAACACGAGTGCCCTGGGGGGCGGGAGATAATGAGTTAACGTAAACGTTTTGATTGTTTAGGTTGGGTGGCAAAGCCACTGTCATGGTACGTGTAAAGGGTGAGTCATTTTTTAGCGGAAAATTAAAGTTTAACTTGTACCGATTTATGTCGCCAAACGCCAGCGCCAAAGAATTCTTAACCAACTCGTCTTGGCTAAAGTGAAAAAACTGTTCACCGGCGGTCTTTCCCCTCGAGGCCAGTTTTGCGCCACTAAAATGTGCGCCACCAAAGTTTTCTGGAACCACGACTGTGACGTCATAGCGGTCGGTTCCATCGGCCGGTTCGATCTGGGGTATGTAGACTGTATGTGAGCCCCCCTTACTATCAACTAAATCCTTGGTTTGATAGCGGAGCGTAAACGACCATTTTTTGCCCTGGCCGTACCGCTGTTTGGGAAATGCGATGGTTAGACGTTGGTACTTATAGCCGCCGGCGCGATCACTGGTTTGCTCGGATGAGCTTACAGGCAGATCGCCGCCATCATCATAGCTAGCATTAACGCCCTCGACATCATTTGTTGGGGTTGATAGCTGTAGCTTACTTAAATACAGACGCGGGGTGTTGTTGGTGATTTCATAGTGCTCTTCGACGTTGGTAAGCCCAGCACCATCCACACGGTAGGTAACCGAAGTCGCATAGCTAAAATCACCGGCCGCTCCGCCAGTAGATGGCCAAGCCCAAACCAGCATTAACAGCGCTAACCAAACTGTACTTAGCCAGCGTTTAATCATAACTTAATGATAGCGCTTATGATCTGCTGCAAGCAAACCTTAAATTAGTTGACTACTAGTTGCCTGACTATATAATCGCTCCCATTCAGACATTGCCAGTTCCTGGGCTCGGGTAGTGGGTGCCAGCGCGGCGGCAGCAACTAGTTCGGTAGCTAGCTCTATGCTGATATTCAACCCCCCAGCAAGGCTGTTTTTGAGCATTTTGCGGCGCTCGCCAAATCCCGCCTTAATTAATCGAAACAATCTTTGAGGATCGGCAGGAAAGGCCGGCTGGTCAAAAACTTCAATCTGTAAAATTGCTGAATCTACCTTAGGAGCCGGCCAAAAGCTAAACCGTTCTACCGTCTGAATGTATTTAGGTTGTCCGTAATACTGCACACTCAGCGCCAGTACCGTCATTTTTCCCGGTTCTGCGGTAACTCTCTGCGCCACCTCTTTTTGGATTAGTAGTGACATTAGCTTAGGTTGATTGCTGCTCTCTAAAAAACGCCGAAATATTGCCGAAGTGAGGTAATAAGGAATATTGGCAACCACCTTATAACCCTTGGGTAGAGTGCTAAAATCTAGATCCAAAACATCTTGGTGGCGCACTTCCAGGTTGGCTGGAGCGTCCCGCTTAAGCAGTTCAACTAAGTTATTATCAAGCTCCAGCGCGATAACTTTGCCGGCTTGATCCGCCAGTTCGGTGGTCATAACCCCAAGGCCTGGCCCAATTTCGACAATTACATCATCGGGACCAACCCGACCAGCCGCCATGACCGCCTTTAATGCCTCACGGTCGACCAAAAAATGCTGGCCCAAGCTCTTATGAGCGCGTAGACCGGCCAATTCCATGGCAATCTTTAACTGTTTAGGGTCGGTTAAATCCATAACCCTAGTTTAGCTTAGACTCCCGCCTGAGCCGTAATTAAAACTTAATTAGATGATGATGAATTTAGTAGCTGCGATTTCGCTGCCAGTAGGCCCAGGCGTTGGCCGGGGTACCATATTTGCCGGCGATATAATTAAGACCCCAGGTTATCTGGCCTGCCGTAGACATATCGGTGATCTTGCTGCATGGATAGGCTTGAGGGATACCACAGGCGCCACTAAAGAAGTTGCGCGAAGCCGGGTTCCAGCCCGATTCATGCTGCCATAAGCTATATAATGCCGTCCATTGATCGCCGGTCCAGCCGCGTTCAGCAGCCAGTTGTCGACCCAGCTCAACAGGGTCGGCGCCGTAATTTATGAGAATCCCTACTACAACAACTTTAGTAGCAGGCTGCTTTGTAACAACTTGATCCAGCTTGTCGCGGCTTTGCTCAATGCCATTCTGATAATGAATACGGTAGGTTGTCACCCGCTCACCATCATTGCCTTCGGTCTTTACTTGGGTAACTCCAGCTGCCAAACCGGCATCTTTAACAGTTTGCACTGCTCGAGCGATCGCATCTGTCTGTTTAACCACTGCCACACGCACCCGATTGATCGTAACCACCAGATTGGCTGTGATAGCCGTTGCGCGAGGGGGCACTACCTCATCTTGAGGACCCAATGCTACATCGCGCTCATCAAGCAAGCCGCCCACCGTTGCCTGTTGAGTGCGAATTAGCTGGTCTATGCCATCGCTACGAATTATTACCGGAGTCGCCCGATCAATGGTTATCTTTTGCCCAACCGTTGCCAGCTGAGCTAAGTTGTCGATGTTATCAACACGATAAGTGTCTTCGGGATAAGTCGTTAAGCCAGCGGTTTTAGCGATTAAACTAGGGCTTTGCAAAGCCGTTTTTAGCTTTAGCTCGCGCTGACCGTCAATCACCACTACCGGCCGCGCCCGGTAGACATTAATATTAAAGAAGCCCTCGGAAACCGACGTATTTACATCTGGTTCAATTAAATCACCTTCGGATATTTCAACTTTATTGTCTTTAAGTACCTCACCAACGCTGTGAGCGTTCGATGTAACGATCCGTTTTTGGCCATCAGCATAAATGCTAACCACGGCCGATGAGTCGGCCAGGGCCGACTTTGGTGGCGGGATTAAACCCGTTATAAGTCCTAAAATAGTGATGCTAAACGCAACGCCTACTACAGCTGACAGGATTTTACGGAAACTGCTGCCGGCAGGCGCTTGAAGCGCTGTGCTGAGATTGCTTAAAATGTAAGCCTCACGAGTTAGTCAGTAGCGACCGATTTTGGCTTTGTATTTTAGGGACTCCACATCTGGAAAATCCTATTAAACATAGTAAGCGTTACAGGTATATATGTCAAGGAGCATAAGCGGTATAAATGGCGTTATTTTAACTTTTGAATCGGTGCAAACGACAGACTAAGTTTTTTAGTACCAACCCCCACAAATGTCGCCGTAAGTTCATCGCCAACCACCGACACCACCAGGCCTTCTCCAAACTTGGCATGGCTAACTTGATCGCCTGGCTTTAGATTAGCTTTCTCTGGAGCCAAGCCGTCACTTAAACCTTCAAACTCTAGATCATTAAACGGGTTACCCCCCACAAACCGCTCTGGGCTAGGAGCTGTAACCGTAGATCCAGCCGTAAGCGTATCGCCCTCACGTAGCTGCGCCGGTATATCGAGCAAAAATCGCGAAGGTGGATTATGCTGAACCCCTCCATAAAGCAGGCGCGATTGGGTATGAAGCATTACCAAACGCTGTTTTGCCCTTGTCATACCCACATAACACAACCGCCGCTCTTCCTCGAGCTGGGACTGATCAAATGCGCTACGACCATGAGGAAAGATCCCTTCCTCCATTCCGGGCATAAACACCACCTCAAACTCTAACCCCTTGGCAGCATGTAGCGTCATCAATGTAACGGCATCAGCATCTGTAGAGTAGTTGTCGATGTCTGACACCAGAGCAATCTCTTCTAAAAAGCCCTCTAGCCCTAGCTCGCTGTAGGTTTCAGAGACTCGCAGCAACTCGGCAATGTTTTCTAACCGCTCGGCCGCCGGAATACTTCCGTCGTTTAAGTAGTCAATATATCCACTTTGCTTAAGCGCCCGATCTAGCAACTGGCCAATCGAAAGATTTTCGATTTCACCTCGTAATCCCATAATCAGATCATAAAAACGCATTAAAGCCTCCCGTGCTCGAGGAGTTAAGCTCTCGACTTGGCTAGAAGTCAGCAGTGCATCTAACAGGCTAAGATTGTGGCCGC
This sequence comes from Candidatus Saccharimonadia bacterium, assembly GCA_046597065.1. Classification (GTDB taxonomy): domain Bacteria; phylum Patescibacteriota; class Saccharimonadia; order UBA4664; family SCTI01; genus JBKJLI01. The sequence continues at coordinate 63,059 of JBKJLI010000002.1, read as the reverse complement.
GTTGATACTGCCCCAATCGCTCTAAGCTTTTGTCGCCCAAGCCCCGTGGCGGCAGATTAATAATGCGGTTAAAACTAACGATATCACCAGGGTTATGGATAAAGCGCAGATAGGCCAGGGCGTCTTTAACCTCTTTGCGCTCATAAAAGCGCGTACCACCAATAATCTTATAGGGCAGATTATGTCGCAATAGCGACTCTTCTAGCGACCGCGACTGAGCGCCCACTCGGTATAAAACTGCATAATCGCATAGCTTATATTCGCCTGCCCTTACATGCCGATCAATTAACTCACAGATGGTATCGGCCTCATGGTTTTGATCATAAACCGTCACTACTTGCACCTTGGCGCCGTCGGCTTGATCGGTCCACAGCTCTTTTTTAGAGCGCACCAGATTCTTAGTGATCACTGCATCGGCTGCCGCCAATATGTTTTGGGTCGATCGATAGTTCTGCTCTAATTTGATAATCACCGCATCGGGATAATCCTTTTCAAAATCCAGAATGTTCTGAAAGTTGGCACCGCGCCAAGAATAAATAGCCTGCCAGTCGTCGCCAACCACACAGATGTTGCGATGACTTAAGGCTAACTGCTTTACCAGCCGATACTGGGCATGATTAGTGTCTTGATACTCATCTATCATTACGTAAGCAAACTGGTGCTGCCACTTTTGAAGCAGTTCGGGTTGGCTCAACATTTTTACCGTTTTCATTATTAGATCATCAAAATCCAGTGCGCCGGCTTCTGTCAGTAAACGCTCATACAGTGGGTAAACCTTGGCTGTCACTTCTTGGGCGGCTCCATGGGCATGCTTTGCGTAGCTTTCTGGGCCCAGCAGTTCATTCTTGGCCGATGATATCAAGTTAGATATTAAGTTTGGCGAAAACTGCTTTTCATCTATTCCAATTTGGCGCATGGCTTGCTTGGTGGCCGATAGTGAATCCTGAGCATCAAAAATACTGAAACTTTTACTCAATCCAATCCGGTCGCCATCTTGCCTCAACATCCGTACGCATATTGAATGAAAGGTGCCAATATAAGGCAAAAAATGACGGTTATCAACCCGTTTGCCTAGTAGAGTTAGCACCCGCGCACGCATCTCGCCAGCGGCTTTATTGGTAAAGGTTACCGCCAGTATTTGTCCCGGCGAAACACCTTTATCGGCCACCAAGTGGGCAATCCGATGCGTTAGCGCCTTGGTTTTACCACTACCGGCTCCTGCCAACATTAACACCGGCCCCTCGGTTTGAAGCACCGCTTGGCGTTGCGGATCATTTAAATCTTTTAACAACATACTCATCACCCCATTGTACCAAGATCAGATGTCACAAACATCCAGAACATATGACAAAATTTATTAATTCAATTATTGACAAAACGAGTATTTATCTGTTTAATAACTTGGTATTGTATTCGTACCCTACATCTGGAGGTGACTTCATGAGTTCATAAACTCATGAAAGGAGTTACCTTGCTCTACGGCGAGGATAAGGTACGTCACTTGGCGTGCAACACCAAGACGAAGACCCGCTTCTATCCCGAGGCCAAGAAGAGCTGCAATCGCTCTCATCGCAAGCGCATCAAGAACCAGCTGCGTAAGGTGCTGAAGGATAGCGAGACGTTCTACGACAACTCTAGCTTGCTCGAAGTGCCTCGTGATCGTAGGTACATCCGAGGCAACATCAGCAGCATCAACTCCAACCCCATCGACCGCTGGTCGCTGCACCACTCTAAGGAGGCGTCGCCACAGCGTAAGGTTGGGCAGCTGAAGGCAAAGCTGCCGGCAACCGATGCTGGCCGCCGGTCTGCAGCCATGATCCCCACCTGGCGCGATGAGTTCCGCTGGCAGGATCACGACGACGCGGTGCAGAGAATGCGCCGCGGGCCCAGTGATTACGAGCAGAGAATGCAGGTGCTCCTCGACAAATTGGCCGAAGAGCTCTACCACTCGATTAGCGAAGGGAGCCACAAGCAGCTCAACCAGCTGCTGCGCCGTGCTGGGCTGCCTAACCCTACCCGCTGGAAGTTCTTTGAGCCGCTGGGACCGTCGCAGCTCCTCGGAGCACACGACATAACCCGCTTCGTTCGCCAGTTCGGCAAGATCATTACCAACCCTTGCGACTTCGAACAGCGCAACTTCCCCGAGATTCAGCCGATCCGCACCTTGCTGAACCTCACCAACTGACCCCATAAGGCCCCGCGCCATGTGGGGTCTTATGCTATATACCTGATTGACAGATTTGGCTTCTGGCATAACAATGAGTTAATTCTTTGTAAAGATGTACCTACTTTCAACCCAGGAGGTTGTAATGCGCAGCAGCCCGCAGTATCTAAAGATGCTGGCTGTGCTTTATAGCCAGCCAAACTATCAGTTTAGCGATCCTAGTGGGGGTGTCACGCGAAAGCTGGCAGAACTAATGGGCACACCTTCTTCTGCTTTAAGGCAACTGTTAGTTCACAACCATAAACACGGTCACTTCGAGCGCAAAGTCATCGGCAAGCGCACATATTGGATCAAGCTCACAGACTCTGGTCTACAATTCCTTCATGCGCAAGGATCCGCCACAATACCCGTACTCGTGGCCGACCGCAGCGATATAACCGCGGCAACAATTAACTCACCACGTTCAGTCGCGGCCATTGAGGCATCGATTCTCAAACTAGCAACAGAAGTCGAAGCGGCCAAGCAAACGCTGAAGGAAATTCTGATTCAACAGCTTGAGCTTGAAGCCCAGCTAGAAGTACTGAAGTCGGCACCCGATGTTGAGCTTCTTGCCGCCATCAAAAGTGAGCTTGGGCGAATCGAACTCACTAAACGTGAAGTCGACGAACATCTAGAAGGCCTTGTATATAGTTGTGAAGCAAAACTGGCCGAGATCCGTGAGCTACTTGATGAGCTCGAAGAAGTACCTACCCCCAAAGACCAAAACGATGAAGTCACTCGCTTAACGGCTCTGCTCGATGAGAAGGACCGTGAGATCGTCGGTCTCAAGAGCCGGCGGGTGGTGAGCTTTGATGATCATCGAGAGATCCAAGAGCAAAACGCCCTTCTGGAACGTCGTATTTTGGACCTTGAACGCGAGCTAAGACAAGCTAAAGCTAGCGCAACAGTTGGAGATAGCGCCGAAGCTGCCAGCCAAAAGTTGCGGCTTACAGAGCTCGCAACATCACTCGAAACAGAACGGCAGGCACATACTCGAACCAAGAATCGACTTCAAGGCGAGGTCGACAGGTTGGAAGTAAAACTCGGGGCCATTCGCGGCGGTTCCGAAGAGACGGTTGAAGAGCTCAGGGGTCAGTTGAGGCTCAAAGTCGATGAGCTGCGACGCGTTAAGAAGCGAGTTGGCGAACTAGATGCGGCCTGCGCTCGACACCAGGCAGACTCTGGGATCCAGGATGCGCGTCTAAGCGCACTCCAAACCAGGAGTGAGCAACAACGACTCACAATTAGCGACCTTGAAGATCGCCTGAGAAAACGAAAGTGAGGTGATTAGATGGGTTAAACCCATTGAATAGACCCCGCGAGGCCCCATGTCCTGCGGGGTCTCGCTAATTCAGGGTTACTCTTTAGTCAATTTTTCAGCGATGTTCACAATTTTGGCAAAGCTCTCATAGTTCAAGCTAGCCCCGCCAACCAGTAAGCCGTTAATGTGCTCCATTTTTAAAAAAGCCGCCGCATTGTCAGGATTTGCGCTTCCGCCGTAAAGCAACTCAATTTCCGAACTTGTAGCCTCGCTAAATAGCTCTTCGACCGTTTCTCGGATTACTTTCAACATTGGCTTAACTTTATCCGGCGTCGCAAAATGGCCCTTACCATCGCCATCGCTAATTGCCCATACCGGCTCATATGTGATGATGATTTTGCGAGCCTCGGTGGCGGTTAGCTCACTTAAGCAAACCCTAAGCTGATCTGCCACTACCCGACTTGAATGTCCGTCTTCTCGATCATTTAAGCGCTCGCCTACGCACAGAACTGGAGTCAAATTATTACGTACAGCCGCCGCTAGCTTTGCGGCAATCTTAAGATCGGTTTCGGCCTCATCACGTCTACGTTCGGAATGACCGACTATCACATAATCGGCCAGGCCTTTAAGCATTGGCCCCGAAATCTCACCAGTATAATTACCCTCATCTTGCTCGTGAATATTTTGAGCGCCAATTTTGAGTGTGTCAGGCTCCACCTTATCGAACACCGCAGGGATGTCGATATACGGCGGACACACCACCGTGGTTACATGGGTGCTTGGTTTGATCTTTTTTTGTAGATTCTGGACCAACTTGGCCGCCTGATCCGGCGCTTGGTGCATCTTCCAGTTGCCCACTATAGTGAAGTGCTTCATGGGCCTATAATATCACGGTTATGCTTAATGCTCGAGGGCAACCAGACCTGGTAACTTGTTGCCAGCCATCAACTCTAAGCTGGCACCGCCGCCGGTAGAAACCCAGGTGAACTTATCGTGCAATCCAGCCTCATCAATAAAAGCCGCTGTGTCACCACCGCCAATAATGCAGTGAGCGCCGGATTCAATAATGTTATCGGCCAGCAGACGTGAGTTGTGCGCAAACTCTGGTACTTCGGTGATACCCAAGGGGCCGTTCCAAATAACCGTGCCGTGGAAATCGAGGGGGTTTAAAATTTTAGAGATGGTGTGTGATCCTAAATCAACAATGTAGTCCTTTTTGCCAACCTCATCGATTTTAACGCGGTGGCCAGGACCGTGCTCTAGCGAGTCAGCCACAATTAAGTCCTCTGGTAATAACAACTCTACTTTGGCCTTGGCCGCATCTGCAATTACGCGCTTTGCGGCGTCATAACAATCCGGCTCATGCAAGCTTTTACCGACCTCTTTACCAAGGGCTGCCATGAATGTGTTAGCCATAGCCCCGCCAATCACTAAACGATCGACATACTTCATTAAGTTATCAAGTACGGCAATTTTGGTAGAAACCTTTGCTCCGGCAACTATCGCAACCAACGGCTTAGCAGGATGATCGAACACTCCAGTAATATGCTTAACCTCTTTTTCTACCAAGAAACCAGCCGCACTTGGTAAATACTCTGTAATAGCCACCACAGAGGCATGTTTACGGTGAATGTTGGCAAAGGCGTCATCAATAAAAACCTCGGCCAAATCGGCCAACTGCTTGGCAAAAGCGGAGTCATTGGTCTCTTCTTCGGCGTGAAAACGTAGATTTTCTAGCAGCAAAATCTCACCGGGCTGCAAATCTTTAGCCGCCGCCTGGGCTTGGGGCCCAACGCAGTCGGGCACAAATGTTATTCTTCGCCCCAACATCTCACTAGCCTTTTTTGCCACTTGCGCCAGGCTCATTTCTGGCACCACCTTGCCCTTAGGCCGACCCAAATGACTCATTAACACTAGGCTGCAACCGTGATCTAGTAAATAATGGATGGTCTCAAACGAGGCTTCAATACGCAGCGGATCACCAACAATGCCATCGGCAATCGGTACGTTGTAGTCGACGCCCACTAAAACCTGTTTGTTCCGGACGTTGATATCGCGAATAGTTTTTAGCTTCATATAGCTATTGTAGCAAAACGGTTATGCTCGCCAACCATAAACTTAAACTACCCGAATTTGTAAGGTATCGGTGCCGCCGGTCACGCCGGGTTGCCGGCCCCAGGCTCGAATAATTACATCACCAACCTTTATGTTGTGCTCCTGACGCAACATCCGCATGGTCTCTTCGGCCGCCTGTTCGGGGTCGTTTATTAAATATGAACGGGTGCCCCATACCAGTCCCATTTGTTGGTAAACCCGCCGCTGATGCGTTACTGCAACTACCAGGGCATCTGGTCGAAACGAACTTAAGTTGCGTGCGGTTTGGCCAGAAGATGTTTCGGCCAAAATAACCTTGGCCCCAATTTGGTCGGCCATCGCAATTGCTGCAGCACTTACGGCGTTACGCTGACCACGACTACCAAACTCGGCCGCCGTTAAACTTTCGGCTCGATTTCGCTCGGTATAAACAATTACCCGCCGCATCATCTGCACCGTTTCTACCGGATACTTACCCACCGCCGACTCACCCGAAAGCATCACCGCATCGGCCCCCTGCATCACCGCGGTAGACACATCGCTAACTTCTGCGCGTGTTGGCTGCGGCGAATCAATCATGCTTTCTAGCATCTGAGTGGCTACAATGCAGACCTTTTGATGGGTTTTGGCGTGCTCAATAATGCGCTGCTGAATAATTGGCACCGATTCCGGCTCGGTTTCGGTTGCCAAATCGCCGCGAGCCACCATAACACCATCGGCCGCCACAATGATGTCCATTAAATTGGCAACCGCTGCCTTGGTTTCTACCTTCGCAATTACGCCGCAGTTGGCACCCAGTTGCTTTAGCCTTAGCTTTAAACCTTCGACATCCTTACCCGTTTGCACAAAACTTAAAGCTACATAGTCGGCGTCGTGCTTAGCCGCAAACTCAATGTCAGAAGCATCTTTATCGGTGATAATGTCACCACCCAAATCTGTATCTGGTAGATTAATCCCTTGCCGGCTAAACACCACACCATTATTAAGCACCTTACATTTAGCCACACCCCGGCCCACACTAATAACTTCTAGCTTTACCATGCCATCGCGCAAATAAATAGGATGGCTGACGCGCAAATACTTGGTAATATCGTGCTGAACCGGTAAGTGCCCCCCGGCTGAATAGCTATCACCTAAAGCTAAACTAACCTCACTACCAGCCGTCATTACCAGCCCGTCTTTTGGAAGCTCGCCCAATCGGATTTTGGGGCCTTGAATGTCGACAACAACCGAAACTGGCTTTCCCAGTTCCTCCGAGATTTTTCGCACCCGCTTAATTACATCAGCATGGGATTCATGTGTCCCATGAGCCATATTTAGTCGCAAACCGTTGACACCTGCCCTTATTAACGCCTCTAAGACCTCGTGATCACTCGAAGCCGGGCCAATAGTGGCCAAAATTTTGGTACGTTTTAAGTTGGGCGCCAGTGCCATAAACCTCCTTGGCGTTTTTTTGGTATTTGATTAAGTTTAAGTGTACAGGAAGCTTAACCAGTAAAAAAGCCTCTTACAGGTTGAAAATGACCACCAGCTAAGCTACAATACCTCGGTTACCGTTACCTATATGGTCCCATCGTCTAGGGGTTAGGACACCAGGTTTTCATCCTGGCAACGGGGGTTCGAATCCCCCTGGGATCACCATGTTTTCCTTAATAGCTCAATTGTTAAAGGTCTTTAGGGAACTCCGCACTACTAATTGGCGGCACTTGGGCTTTGGTGCCATAGCCTACGACAATCTTATCCTTTTGCTTAACTTGATAATTTACTGGATCCGCGACCTTTTCACCGTTCACATATACTTGCACCGTTTTATCGTTATCATTCCTGTACGCACCTAATTGGTTATCTGTAAACTTTACCCCCCAAACACTAAAGAACTGCCCTAGCGTGAACGGATACGCCTGCCCGGCCTCAATGTGCACCACCCCCAATGCATCGTGAGTGTGAAGTGATGACATCCCACCTCCATACTGACCTATGCCATTTGGCACCTCCACCGGCTGGCCGTTTATAAAAATCTGTAGAATAGCATGCTGGTGGTACGACTCATTCCCAACGGCTGGCAGACCCAACTGTGAAAGTCGCTGCGATAAACTGTCTGATTCTGGCTTCCAGGGTGGGTTGGTTTCTTGCAAGCCAGTTAGCTTACCACTATCAATATTCTTGGCAGATGGTGCTGACCCATTTCCAAAAACAAAAACCCCAATCATTGCTGCAACAAGTCCTGTTGTGATGAGAGCTGCCCCGATAAAGGCTTTATCTTTCATGTTGTTATCCTTTCAAAAGTTTACTAATCCTATCTACCTCGATCCAAAGCTCACTAGATAACTTTTTATACATAATTAGCCCTTTCTTTCTGGTCCACCACCCATCCCTAGAATCATAACCCCCATCATAAAAATACAGAAGAAAAGAAGTAATAGGAAAAAACTAACTCCTACGAATTTACTAACTATGAGTAGTGCGATGAAGCCGCCTATCATCCAAATCAAGTGAGTATGCATATTCGTAAATCTCCTATTTCGCCTCCTTAATACCCCGAGTGCATCCCATTCATAGAGCTATCCTTGGCTGGGTAACCCCAATCTCTTTGCCACTGCTCCATCACGTTAATCTCTTTAGTCTGAGCAGCTACAATGTCATTTGCTAGTTTATTAATTTCATTATGCTTAGCGTTCTGCTTGGCAATATTGGCCATATCTATAGCGCCTTGATGATGAATAATCATCTCGGAGATAAATAACCTGTCAAACTCATCGCCCTTCTTGCCCTTTAAATTTTCGGTCATTTTATCCATGCCCATTGATTCATCGGACATCATGTTGCTGGTATTGCTGTTTGTGTGGATACCCATCATTCGCATAACGCCAGAGTTATTAGTATTAACGGCTGAAGACGCCACAGCGACAGTAAACAAGCTGCCACCCAGTAAGCCAATAATCCCATAAAGTAGTGACTCTTTTTGCATTTTCAATTCCTCCTCATTTATATACTTACTAAATCTTTTTCTGACCTTGTTAGCAATACTGCATTGGTTGCCACAATGATTGAGGAAACCGACATTAGTAACGCTGCTATCTCTGGCCGCAAGGTAATACCGAAAGCCGGATAAAGCACACCGGCCGCGATTGGAATGGCGGCAAGATTGTAAATACTAGCCCACCCCAAATTCTGTTTCATCTTTCGTACTGTAGCCTTGCTAAGTTTAATGGCAATCAAGATATCGGCTGGGTCAGACTTCATCAACACCACCTTGGCGGTTTCAATAGCTACGTCGGTACCTGCACCAATTGCAATCCCAATATCAGCCTGAGCAAGAGCTGGGGCGTCATTAACTCCGTCGCCGACCATGGCTACAAACTTACCTTCATTCTGGAGCTTTTTAACGTAATTAGCTTTATCTGCGGGTAAGACTTCTGCGAATACACGATCGATTTCCAAAGTTTTTCCGATCGCTTCGGCAGTTTTTTGGTTGTCACCGGTGATCATAGCAACCTCGAGACCAATCTCTTTCATGCGCACGATTGCAGGCTTGGCGGTGGGTTTGATTGGGTCTTGGGCGGCTATGACTCCGGCAATCTTGCCATTAACAGCAATTAACATTAAGGTCTTGCCCTGAAGTAGTAACTTATCAACCGATAACTTAACCGCACGTAGCTCAACTTTTCGATCACTCATTAGCTTAAGTGTGCCAACCAGTACTTTTTTACCACCAACTTCGGCCTCAACGCCATGGCCGGCTAATGAATTGAACTTTTTGACATTGGTCGTAGCCTTAAGTTTGCGTTCAGAAAGTGCGTTCAATACTGCTTGGCTCAATGGATGGTTAGAGCCTGACTCTGCCGCGGCGGTAAGTTGCAAAACATCAACTTCACTAAAACCATTTACGACCATTACATCGGTTACCTTTGGCCGACCTTCGGTTAATGTACCGGTTTTATCTAATACCACCACCTGTATTTTTGATGCTTGCTCAAGGGTGGCTGCATCCTTAATTAAAATATTGTGCTTAGCACCCAAGCCAGTGCCAACAGCTACGGCAGTTGGAGTGGCAAGCCCAAGCGCGTCCGGACAAGCAATTACAACCGTTGAAATGGCTAAAGTTAAAGCAAATAACAGCGGCTGACCCAAAATGAAATACCAGACTATAAAAGTCAGCAATCCAGACCCAACCGCTAAAATTACCAGATACCCTGCAAATTTATCGGCCAAGCGTTGCCCCGGTGCTTTGGAATTCTGCGCGGTTTCGACCATCTTCACAATTTGAGCCAGCGCGGTATCACCACCGACCTTGGTTGCTTTAAACCTAACCGAACCAGACTGATTAATTGAACCGGCAATCACCATATCGCCTGGTTGTTTTAAAACTGGTAGAGACTCCCCTGTTACTAAAGCTTCATCGATGGCAGTTTCGCCAAAAATTACTTTGCCGTCAACCGGTACTTTGTCGCCGGGCTTTAATATAAGAATATCACCAACCTTGATTTCCGATGTCTCAACAAGCTCCTCGATTCCGTTTCGAAAGATACGGGCTTTTGGAGGGACTAAATCAAATAATGCTTGCAGCGCATCAGTGGTGCCACGTCGGGATTTCATTTCCATCCAGTGGCCAAACAGTACAAAGGTAATAAGTAGCGCTGCCGCTTCGTAAAATGAATCCTCGGCACCGGTAAAAGTTAAAACCAAACTAAATACATATGCCGCTGTGATGCCGACCGCAATCAGTACTGCCATATTAAGCGTGCGCTGCTTAAGCGCAAAATATGAGGAGTATAAGAAGATCCAACCACCATAAAAAAAGACCGGTGTGGTTAAAATCAGCAGAATCCAGGGTGCCGGAATTGGCGTTGGCAAGCTAATATTAAGTAACTTTTCCCCTACTGGTGAGTAGGCAATTATAGGCACCGACATTATCAGTGAGAAGAAGAACTTTGCTCGAATATCAAGCTCCATCATTTTTGCCATTTGACGACCCGACAAACCAGTGTGATCCATCCCCATGGTCATCGTCATGCTCATCTTAAACTTTTGCAACCGCGACAGGTTCTCGTGGTCCATAATATGGGAATGTTGGTCGTGAGTAGCATGGTTCATGTTAATGCCACCTTCATTGCGTACTGCGCTGGATCGGCTTTAAACTTAATTAAGCAACCATCGGCGCAAAAATAATGCGTGCGCCCTTCGCCATCGGTGAAAGCAGCTGCATCCGACACGCTGACGCGCATGCCGCAGACCGAATCTTGTACCACCGGGTAGAGTTGCATCTCGCTTTTAGCGATAATGTTCGCGATTTCTGTATCTTCACGGTGCTGATCCTTCAAGAACTCTCGAATAAGTTCGCAGGCCTGGGCAATTCTGGAATCGGTGAGGGAATAATGAACATTTAAACCCTGTTTTCGAGCAGTGACGACGTTATGTTGACGTAAAATAGCGAGATGCTGAGACAAATTGGCCTGGCGGATACCCAGCATGTTGACCATCTCCCCTACAGACAGCTCACGGTCTTTGAGTAACTGAATAATCTCTAGTCGCTTCTGACCCGCAATTGTTTTTAGTACATCCTCTTGGATTGAAAAAAGTCGTTGATAGCTCATGTTTTAACTATATTCGTGTTTACGCATATAGTCAATTAGCTATTCGGTTTTTAAGAATCTGTCCTATGACATTTGGTTCCATGCACATAGCCCAGGGCCACCAATATGCCTATGCTTGATTAAATGGCAAATTGCCCTTATAACACTACTACCTATAAACGGCGTACCTGGAGAATAAAATGAGCGACGGAGCCGGAGGTGCGGTCGGTGCATTCGTTGCGATTGGTGTTGTCTACCTGATCGCCGAGTTCATGGCCATCATCGCAGTGTTTACTGCGCTTGCGGCCGTATTTGGTGTCATCCTTGTAGTTGTCTCTTTGATCTATGTCCTATCCAACCCCATTCGCACAGTTAGCGGATGGATCATCTTCCTGGCAGGCACCATGGCTCTTATTAGCCTGCCGTTTGGATACGAGGCCCTAGTTCAGAGCATGATGGATAAGGCGCACCCGAACATGCTCGACAACATTCTGGTGTTCGCCGGAGGAATCTGGTTCATCGCCGATATGTTCTCGATCGCCCCCTTGTACGACTACTGCCAGAATCTAGGCAAAAACTAGCCCACAAGCAGTGAGAAAGATCTCCCGCTTGGGGGCTCTTTCTTTTTTTATTACGCATAAGCGATCTGCTAACACCCATACGCTAATATTATTTTACTTTTTTCGATTAAGTTGCGGGGCAGTGCCGCCCGAGTAACGCTCAGCCGAGCCAACAAGATTTTCTAGAATGGCATTTATTTTTACCTCTGCATCTTTGGCTTGGGCTTCAATCTCTTTACTGGCGGTGATATCTTCGATTGCTAGCAAAATGACTTCTTGACGGTTGTCCTGACGAATTATCTCCCTGGCATTTAGTAACATTACTTTAATGCCTATTTTTTCAAACCGATGAGTAACTTCATAATCATCAACTGCTTTACTTTTTGGAATAATGTTTTCAAAAAGTTCTTTAAGCTGCACAATATTCCATTGTCCATTACCGATATCATACACTCGCACGCCCTCAGTCTCTTTTTTTGTTACTTCAAAAGTTTTATAGAAAGCTGAGTTTGCCATTACCACGACAAGATCTTTATCGAGAACCATCAAAGACTGCTTAACCGTATCGAATATTTCTATTGCATTAAGTACTAGGTCCTCACGAGTATCCAATTCAAAACTATTAATCTGTGCTTCTATGCGCGCCATACAATTATTCCCTGAATTGATATAAGACAAATTTTACCATGAAATCCATGTGACAATTCTTTGGTTTGATGCATGTATCCCAGGATCATTAATACGATTATGCATACTTTTAGATTTTCGGTTTGCATTATATTTTAAAAATATTGATATAAATTTCCTGTACATTCACTAGGAGACCTCAACCACCATACCTAGATAGTAATATGGATAGATCAACGATGTCGACAAACCCTGAGTGGTTGATGTCACTAGTAACATCGGTTGTATTGTATCTAGATAAAAGGGTTGAGAGATCTAGGATATTAATTGCCCCATCATGATTTAGGTCAGCTGTTTTGTAGATGGTAAGAAAATTTGAGGCAATAGAGGCAGCTGAGGTGTTACCGGCAGCATCGTAAGCACTAACTGTGTAGCTATGAGTGCCTACCGGGGGCGAGATGTCCGCGTAACTAGCAGTGGTGGAAGTGCCCACCTGTATACCATCCCGGTAGATGGTATAGCCAGTAACGCCAACGTTATCTGTAGAGCCTGCCCATGACAGGCTTACATTAGTGTTAACGCTATTGGCGACTGGGGCTAGACTAGCTACCGCGGTGATAGGGACGGAGGGTGGCGATAGATCGGATGGAGGCAAAGTTCCTCCCGTTGATCCATATTCAAATGCTCCCATGTCATAGAAGCCGCTCGCCCCATTAGCTATGTTGGCTATGTCGATGCGTGTCTTGCCTTCTTTGTCCAATGCTGGAACTGCATAGCCATTTATGCCGCTGGAGTTAGTGCCTACGTCGATACCTTTACTGCCGGCTGCTAAACGATAGTTCCAGTTAGCAGGAGTTGCGTGTTCGGTAGCGTTATTAGGATTGACCCAAGTCGGCGAAGCCGTAAGGTCATGGGTGCCGGTGTTAAATGATCCATTCCAATTTTGAGACAAGTTGTAGTCACTGGTTACATTGCCCGCAAAATCCCAAGTATCATAAGTTTGAACAGTCTGAATAATATTGTTCTTCATGACTACTCCGGAAACTCCGTATCGAAGGATGAAGTTAGCTTCGTTATCCCAAATGGTGTTATTAAATATGTAGATATTATGGGTATCAAAAACCTGGAACTGGTTTTGCGTAAAACCAGGTGCTGCTTCCGCATCTTGAACAGTACTATGCACAATCAGATTGTTTTCGAAATAGACGTTACAGTATTGATTGCCGTTAGGGTTTGCGGGAGTGGCACATTTGGGATTGTTGCCAAGTGGATCCTTAAGGAAAAATCCTTGTCCGCTGTTATTGTGCAAATAATTATTTCTAAAAGTAAGATTACTTCCTCCCCATACTGCCTGGAGAACATCATTGTGATTGCCAGCGGGGTCAGTGGTAACTTGGTTGACGCCGCTTAAGTCATTGTTTTCGATTAGTACATTGTCAAACCAGCCTAAACGTATTCCGTCCTCGGAGTATGAACCGCCACCAACGTTTCCCTTAAAGGTGTTGCCCCTGATGGTTATGTTATATATCAGCGGGTTTGAGCTTGAGGTGCTTGCTGTTACGCCCATACTATTGTGCCCAATGATGGTGTTACCCTCGATCAACACATCATGATCGCCCTCTGCAACATAAACATTGTCGCTGTTGGTGGTATTATTCAAAACCTTTATGTGATGGCTGACTCCACCATTACTAGTGCCGTAAATATGCACACCGGGCAGAATAAAGCCGTCAAAGGAGAAATAAGCTCCAGTATTTACGCTAATTTCACCTGTTATAACCGATGCGCCGGGCGAAGCCTGCAGAGTTGCGTAATCTGTGCGATTGTTAGAGCCTGTAAATGATAAAGCTGGGTATGTACCTGCTGGTAGACAGATTACACTACCACCTGCTGCGGTATTTACAGCATTTTGGATTGTCATTGCCGATGAACCAGCCGCTAAAGTTTGAGTACAGGTTGCGCTTGCGGCATGCCCTCGAAAGATTAGGTATAATCCAACCAAGACGGCTAGTAGTAGCAGTGTTGCTAATTGCAACCAGTTAATTTTTAATCTGGTTTTTACTAAACTCAAGAAGTTATTACCCTAATGCTTATACTTTAACCTATTCAGCTATGTAAGTTAACGCTGCAAATTATATCAATATTTGCGAAACGATTTATCCCCGAAGTGAGACAAAAAACAGGGCTGATTAAATGTTCGGTGCCCTTGCCATGCGATTGGCAATGAGCTGGTGTATATTTTGAAATATAATTAATAGATTATGAAATTTGCACCCACCCGAGAGCATGATTGCGCTATGTGCGCGAATCAGAGGCTCCGGATGGGTGTGTGACTTATGGCGCGAATCGGCTAGAAACGCGAAGGTCGCCGGCGACACTGTAGCTGTAGTAGCCAAGGCCGTAATCGAGCGAACCCGACTGACCGGCCTTTATTGCCGAACGGAATCGGCGAGTTCCGGCTGCCTGGTAGTAGTGGGCAACTGCGAGCAGCAAGAGCAGCAGCACGAACTGGTAGCCGAACATGACCAGCACGATGCTCCATTGCCAGGGCTCATCAGCAACCGGGCTTCCAGCGGCATGCCCGAGAGTTGAACCAAGGCCCGTCGCTTCGTTCAGGATGGACCCGAACACCATGACCAAGATCATGATGACAGGCACCCCGATTGCTCCGTTGATCCACCTGATGAAGTTGATCACTAGGCTGTGAAGCTTTTCATTCATGTATGTCCCAATCTTTCAGGTAGAGTTTGCTGGGAACTGCACTTCAACTGTGAATTACAGATTGAATAGATAATTTTATACTATATTTTGTGTGTTTTGTCAACTCTCGCGATCATATGATTAAACCTAGCTTTCCAAATACCAAAAATGGTTTTGATAGAGGTTCAGTTTTTTGAATTTTTTGTAGAATTAATTAGCATTTTTATAAGAATGCACAATTACTGTGAAATAACTTAGAGCTAAAATAAAAGCAATTAATACTTATATAGGAGAAAACGCTATGTTGTATACAATTCTAGGAGTACTATTAGTTCTTTGGTTGTTAGGATTTATGGGCCAAGTTGGTGGATCTTTTATTCACATTTTACTGGTTATAGCGGCTATAGTGTTTATCTATGATATGGTTACACGCCGTAACCGCGTATAGTTTATGGTTGTCGCATCTCACTCAATTGATCTACTAGTCTCAAAGGAAGACGTTTTTGGCTTCCTCATGAAGCTAGATAATTACCCTTTATGGCAGGCTGGTGTTAGTGAACTTACCGCAACAGATGGATTTAACCCAGGCAGCACGATTTATTTTCATGCCGCTGGGCTAGGACGGTCTTTTGACCTTTCTGCAGTGATCGTCAAGAATGATGGGCATAGCAGCTTTAGCGCGGTTAGCCATCGCGGTCCAATAACCTTCGATGCAACTTATACAATCATTCCAACTAAAACTGGATGCAATTTAAGGATAGATAATCATATCAATACCCGAGGAGTTTTTTCGGTGGCCCAGCCCGCCCTGCAATCAATAAGCGAGAATAGATATAAATCGGATCTAAATTCGCTTAAAATTATTCTTGAAAGCGGTAATTATGAAACCACATCAGAGACTTTGGCATCAAAATTAGTAAATGAGATTAAATCTAAACCAACAGACAAGACAGCTAAAACATAAACTAGTTTCCATAATGACTAAGTAGGATGGATAGATCAAAAATACCTACCGACCCGTCTTTGTTTAGGTCTGAACTTGAGTTATTTGTGTTCCATGCCGAAAGTAAAATGCTTAAATCAAGAATATTAACTACATTGTCGCCGTTGATGTCCCCCACCTTCGCAACGACTCCATTGCTTAAATCACCATTCCACATGCCAGAATAAGCCGTGATGGGGGACCCGACTTTAAGTGTGTAATTATGAGCTGCGGGATCGGTAAACATGGGGTTAGAAGAAATGTTGCTCTGCTGTCCACCTACCGTAGACGTGGCGCTACAATCACTGCAAAGCGGACCGGCATTAAAATAGTTATTATTAACAAACGTATTAGTCGCGTCACCGGCGTAGCCAGAATAGGTGTAAGGCGATTCAAAAACGCCGTCCGTACGGTACATTCCTTTGATGTTCATGATGACATTGTTATAAACATTATTGTGGTTTTTAGATAAATACATACCAATACCGGCGCCATCAATAACGTTGCCATAAACTTGGGTGCCAATTGGATCACTATATAGCTGAATGCCGGCTCCACAACCCTTTGTTGGGTCGCCTCCTAAACCATACGCACAACCACCATTCCAAATCCAGTTACCATAAATCTGCCCATTATCGACATAGTCAAAGTAAATTCCATGATCAAAGTGGTCGCAAGCGCCAAAATCGTGAATTTTATTATTACGGATAATTACGTTGCTACTTCTAACGCCCGTAAAATTTGCACCCAATGGGGTATCACGAAATGCTGGAGATACGCTTGCCTCAGACACATCATTATATTCAAAAATGATATTACTGCCGGTTAATGTAACCCCCAGCACTCTGGTTGAGCTACAGCCGTATTGTGCATTGACTCTATTGTTGTCGGTTAGATTTAACTTAAAGTTAATATGGCTAACGGTAATATTGTTTCGCAGCCCAGAAGTACTATTATTGCCAACTGTAAATCCACCCTCAATGGTTGCAGGTGCCTCGCCCGGTACCGTCGTTAAGGTAATCGGGCTGCCCGATGTGCCACCATTAGTTAGCGCGATCGCAGATGTTGGCCCACCGTAATTGCCGGTATGAAGGCATAGGGTTTGTCCGGCGGTTAATGATGGTGAGTTAAAAGCCGCGCCCACATTTACACCAGGACTTAACGTAACTGTACACCCCGCCGCATGACCTCGAGTATAAATATAAATGCCTGAAATTATCGCTAATATTAATAAGACTGATGCTTGTAGTAGGCTTCTGCGATTTCTCGCTAACATTTTAATATTAGTCGCTCCGAGCTAAAATTGAGACTTTATGTATATTATAGCCCTTATGAACGGGCGCTGCACATCAAGGATTCGAGCCAGAATTCCTCGCTAGAGGCCCAGCTTCCTATCATCAATCAGCCTCAACTCACGAAGATATTGAGTACGGGCGAAAACGAAACTCCTCGCATAGGCACCTAGCCCTCAATCAGAACTGAAAAATCTTCTGCTTTCTGGAGGCTCTTTTCGTATTTTGAACTATAATATGGCACGTCTATGTCACTACTATTCTTATTCTTATAATCTTGGATATCGGAGTACTAGATACTATGCAACAAATTCTATACATATTAGCTAGTATTGACAATAGTTAGTTCTTATGTTAATATATGCAACATTGCCAACTCCTAGGACCCAGGAGGTCCATCATGAGCAAGTTCCTCACCATGGTCGTAACGATGCTTGCCTTCGGCGCACTCGTTGCTCCGGCCGCCAACGCAAACGTGGTGACCCAGCCCAGCAGCTTCCTGTTGTCGCCCACCCAGACCGCCTCTGTGCGGGTGGTCTTCCCGGGAAACAAGCAGACCTACAACCAGATCTGCTTCAGCTTCAGCTTCGGCCTCAACTCGCTCGATCCCGGCGAGGTCATCAACCTCAGCATTCTCGGCGGCAACCAGGCCGATGTTGGGTTTTACAACCCGTACAACACACCGCAGACCAGCCGCATGTTGTGCCTCGAACGCTTCTACCAGCCCACACTGGTCGCCGCCTTCGACGACAACCACCAGACGGTCAGAATCTCGATGCCTGTTGGCTCTGCCACGGTCTCGAAGTTCATCGTCAGCGGAAGCTGACAATAGCCCCCTATAGCAGGATTACTTTTCTTGCTGTAGGGGGTTCTATATTTCTGTTCCCCTAGGTTCCATAATGACTCAGTAGAATTGATAGGTCGTAAATATCAATAAAGTTGTTAGCATTTAGATCGGCGGCAGGATTAGTTGATTGTGCCGGAGTTTTGCCAAAGTTGGTTAACAAGATGCTTAAGTCAAAAATGTTAACTGAGTTATCGCCATTTAGGTCACCAATCTTGGTTGTAGCCATTGGCGTAGCACAAGCCTGGGTGCTTTGAGGACTTGGCCCCGCTGAATTGACCGCATTAATGGTGTAACAATATTGAGTACCATTGGTAATACCAGATGCATTCGTAAAAGTTGTGGTTGTACCGTTGGCCGTATAACCCCAAACTCCTGCAGTATCCAATCGGTATATGTTGTAGCGAGTAACGGCCTCATCTATTGGGCTTACTGTCCAGTTAAGAACAACCTGCCCTGGGCTTGCTGTTGCGGTTAGGCCAGTTGGCGCAGCTGGGGGTAGCGAGTTCGAGCCGCCACTTAAGCCGGCTGCGGCAATGGCAGCATTAACCGCTACGGCAATGTCATAACCAGTCTTTGCCAAGCATGGGCTGCCGGTCTGAAGGGTAAAATCATGAGAAGCGGAATTTACATATAGTGGATTTGTAGATGTTAAGTTACCACTCGCCGTAAATCCGATTTGGGCGGAGATATCACCACCAATGTTGCCATATAGGCAATTGTTGTTGGCCACATTTCCAATGCCCGAAGGTCCGGCCGCGCAGTTAGCAGCCGCCGAACCGGCCCAGCAATAGGTTATTCCTTTTTGGGCAGCATTGGTAATAATGTTGTTGTTTACAGAATTATTATTCGAGAGCAAGTTATCTCCCCCTCCAAAGACAATTCCGCCGACTACCGATCCGCCGTTAAATATGTTGTGATCAATCTGCAGACCTTGGCTGTCTGTCCAGAACTGAATCTGAAAGCCGGTTGGGTCGTAAAAGATGTTTTCGGTTATCTGGCCGCCGCGAGGTGAGTGCGCATATATTGAATGATCTTGATTCCCATTGGCGGGCTTACCACACTCATGAATGATATTGTCTTTAATTAATACATTCGTGGCTGGGCCGGTTTGAGGATATGATCCATCTGATCCCAAATATATGCAGCTACCCCCAAGATGTTTATTGGTAATATCATTTCTTAGCAAGCTAAAATTGCTGGCGTATACCTCCATTGAGTTACTACCATAAGTTGAACCATCAAGATTAAGATCGGATAAAGTCACAAAGTTTGAGTTTAACTGAATATCAATGGGTCCCTGTAGTGTGGCGCGGCCACTTGGATCATTAGGATAACTGCGAATAATAATTTGGCTGGTTGTAGAGGTCCCGCCATGCAGCGGGCGCAAAACGTATCCACCGTTGGCTAGCTCGGTGTATACGCCGGCATGCAAACATCCCGTCTGACCGGCCGTTAAATTATCGGCTACCTTTTGGGCCGATTTATATGGGCTGGCTTCAGTGCCAGCATTTGAATCTGAGCCGGTGCGTGAGGCAACCTTATCGCAAACCACCGCACCGCCGGCATTCGAAAAAAACACCACCTTAATGGCAAAAGCCGCTGCTACCAACGCGATAGCGATAAGCGGCAGTAGGTGGAGTTTCGATTTTACTGCGAGTTTAGTGGAAATGGTTATGCTCCAATTCACCAATTATACCTATTTTTAGACTGAGATATACATAGTTTGCCAGACTTAGGCAACATCGAGGGCTGAGATACTTGTCAAAAGCGTCATTTTAAGGTAACATACTTGCTTGCGCGCGATTTTGCCCGCTGTACCTACCACACCAAACCAGGAGTAACATGACAACTGTCATCCCCCATGAAAATCTGGCCCTGCTGTACCGCGGTAACGACGGTTTCAGTGTCAACCCCCACCTGACCCTGCCCGAGCTCATGCTCAGCCCTCTTGCGGTTGGGAAGCTGCGTGTTGCGCTTGTCGCAATGGAGCGGCGTGGTGATATCGACTTCTGGTCGATCATCGGCAACCAGATTCACTTCTCCGACATCGACGGCGACCTGCTCAACCGAGCCCTGTCGCGGTGGTTCGAGGCTCTCGGAATCGCCGATATCTACCTCCAGACCATCCGGCCGAACGGGCAGCTAAGGGGCGTCACGCCCAAGCTCGAGCACTGGAAGCTCACCCTTGGCCAGTGGAAACGACGCTCCATCCCCTTCATCGGAAGGGCATACGCCAGCAAGGCGCGCCCGGCCCTACAGCCGGCTTAAGCCACATCTGGCCCAGCGGCCTCCATGCAAGAAAGGATTCTTGTGTGGGGGCCGCTCAGCATTTCAAGCTATAATATATTTATGATCAAAAAATATGCTGATTATATCGATGACGCCTTTTATTTTGGCATAATTTTAAAAGCTGTAGGGGGTGCCGCCGAGCTGGCAAGTGCCGCCGTAATCGGTTTAATTAGCCTGGGGACTTTTGAAAACTGGATTAAACCACTTGAACGTCTCGGCTTTCATACCACCGAAGAGTTAGCTGGAGGCGCCAAGCAGTATGTCTTTTTTTACTTGCTGTCACACGGTCTCATAAGGGTTGGCTTGGCCTATTGTCTACTTAAAGAGTATCTTTGGGCCTACCCTTTGGCATTATTGGTTCTTGGCGGATTCATCGTTTATCAAATCATCCTGCTGATCCAAGGTTTTAGTATAGGACTACTTGGTTTAATGCTATTTAACTTTGTGATCTTGGGGCTGACTTTTTATGAGTGGCGAAAGCTACGAGCCGGTGGCCACCTGCATCGACCTCATTTATAATTTCACCAAATAACCAAAGACCTTAATGACAAAAAAAACTCCTAGCAAGGCTAAAAAATCAGCCTCTAAAAAGTCCCGGGCCGTCAAATCTAGTTCGGACAAGTGGGCCTACCAAGAGCACCATCCATTTGTGGTCTTGCTATCAGCTACTCGCGTTCGGCAACTGGCCATCGCCGTATATGCCATTGTTGGCCTAATTTTTGCATTCGGAATGTTGGGAAGTATTAACGCTTTAGCCAGCAGTGCCGAAATACATAGTCTTAGCGAAGAAGCCATCCATGACAACCGCTCTATTCAGCAGTTTCGCGAACTTAGCCGCCAAATTACTGGGTTCGAGCAAGCCCAAGCTGCTTCACCCATAATTCAGCCGTCAGAACTTGAGGCCGAACTGGCCAGTATCCAAGTTGATTTACAAACTGGGCACCATAAGCAAGCGCGCGCTGCTATGGGCGCGCTTCGTACCCGTCTAGCACAACTCAACCGCCAATTAAGTTTTCAACGCACTTTGGTTGCCCAACAAGCGCCTGTGGCTACAACCAGTAATTTAAATGTGCCAATATTGCTATATCACAACCCTCCTGCCGATTTCGATAGCCAGTTGAGCTTCTTAACTAGCCACGGCTATACCGCGATTACCATGGATGCTCTAACCCTGGCTTTAAGTGGCCGTGGTGGTCTACCAGCTAAACCGGTGGTCATAACTTTTGATGATGGCTTTAGCACTCAACTTAATGCCGCCGAAACCCTTATGCGCCATAACATGCCAGCCACTTTCTACATTATTACAGGTGGCGAGCGCAGCAAATGGTGCATAGGTGCCTTAAGACGTTATGGCGACGCCCTTCAACCACCAGGTGGCTGCGGCGACTCTTATATGAATTGGGACCAAATTGTTGCCTTAGACCGCGGTGGGCTAATAACCATTGCCGGCCACACGGTCGATCACTCTAATCTGCCCACTTTATCGCAAGATGACCAGCGCTTTGAAATCATCTCCAATAAACAAGCCATGGAAGCGCATCTTGGCCATCCCATTTTGCACTTTGCCTACCCTTACGGTAGCTTTAACGCGTCCAGTATTGATATCGTTCGCGCCGCTGGCTATATTTCGGCGGTGTCTACTTTACCAGGAAGCTTGCATTCAAGTGGCACTGTCTATAGCCTGCATCGTGTCCGCGAAGTCTATAAACTACCCTAGATAAAATTAAAGCTACTTTAAGCCCAGCTTGAGGTTTATTTTGTCTAGTACATCATGAGGTGTCATATCGGCTTTTACTACATAATCTATGCCCAGGCTTTCGGCCAACTGATGATCGGCGGGGTTGGCCGAGTTGGTTAAAACCGTGATCTTTTTTATGAGATCGGTTTCGCCATCAGTTTGAAGGGCTTTAACCACTTCGAAGCCAGTCATTTCCGGCATGTTTATATCAAGTAATATTAAATCCGGTTTAACTGCCTTGATCTGCTCATAGGCGTCGCGGCCGTTGCTAGCCAGTACAATCTTAAAACCGGCGCTTTCCAACTTAACGTTGTACATCCGTGAAATAAACGGATCGTCTTCGGCCAAAAATATAGTTTTACCGTTACTGGCTGCCACTGCCCGATCCTGTGAGCTGTCTTGGGGGTTGCTTACTCTCGACATCTATATCAACCTTTCCTGCTTTCATTGGCAAAGAGAAGCCAAAAGTGCTCCCTTTGCCTTCAGTAGTTTCAAAGATTATTGTACCACCCTGATCCTCTACCACCCGCTTGGCTAAGTAAAGCCCCAAGCCAGTGCCGTCGGGGCGTACGGTTTGGGCATTGCCAGCACGATAGAATTTGGTAAACAGCTTCTTTTGAGCGTCCGGCGGCACACCTATGCCGGTGTCTTTAACCCGCAACTCTACATTGCTTCCGACCTTATTCAAGCTAACCGTTACACTACCCTCTTTGGTATAGTAAACGGCGTTATCAATAAAGTTCATAATTACCTGCCTGGTCTTGTTTTCATCTAAGCTAACCAGGTCTAGTTTTTGTTTTGGTGGTTCATACGCCAGTTTAAGATTTTTTGACACAGCGTGACTTTGCAGCTGCTGCACCTCTTCGGCCGTTACCTGAGTTAGGTCAATTGGCGCCTTTTCAATTAAGAACTTACCTGCCGACATTCGCGACACGTTGAGTAAATCAGAGATTAAGTTGACCATGCGCTGAGAGCCGGCATAGGCGTAGTTTATGAACTCCAGTTGTTCCGGCTTCATCTTGCCAGCATCACCTTCTTGGAGCATAGACAGATAACCCTTAATGGTTGTTAGCGGAGTGCGCAGCTGGTGCGAGGCCATCGAAATAAACTCATCCTTGGCTTGATCAAGTTCTTTTAAATGAATGTTGGCACTGCGCAAACGCTTTGTGGCATCATCTACCTTACCCTGGAGGGTAGCATTAAACTCGGCAATCTCTTCGTAAGCCTTGGCGTTACTTATGGCCACCGCCAGTTCTTGCGACAAAATTTCAAGCACCTCGATGTCTTGCGGAGTATAAATGTCGCCACTTAGCTTGTCGCCAAGCAGCAAGTAACCCACAAACTCTTCCTTAGTGCGCAAATGCATTACCACCCTAAAGTCGTACTCTTCCATCAACTGCTTTTCATGGCCCTCATTCAGCTCATCGGCCACAATCGTGCGATGACGAAGAGTTTGCAACTCTTTGGCGGTTATTTGCTTATGAGCCACTGCACCGTAATGCTCCACCTTATAAATCTCATCTTCTTCGAAAACATAGAACAGACTGTTGCCAATTTTTAGATCTTGGCTGATTCTGGCCAGGGTTTTGCGCAACAAACGATCAAGCTTAAACTCGGCCACCAAAATCTGCCCAATCTCGTTAAGCACCACCTGGGAATCATAACGATCACGAAAGAAAATACGATCGGTTAACTTTTCGAAGAAGCTCTTGAGGGGCTGGAAGGTAAAAGCCAGCAAAACAGCAAGTACTACATACACAACGCTCTGAGCCGTGCTACTTTTGCTTTCGGGGAAAAGAAAGTTGGATACTGCAAACAGGGTGGCACCATAAGAACCCGCTAAAGTCAGTAGTAGTAGAACATATGCAATCGATCGGGCAACCACTGCCCTCACGTTAAAGAGTCGGTGTTTTACTACTGCAAAAGCGGTGAAACCAGCAAGGAAGAGGTATGAAGGTGGGCCAAGATAGGCAAACGATACAAATACTAAATTAGTCAGTATTGCTGTAACGCCTGTTAGCGCAAGACCTAAACCTAGGTAGGTTAGCTGGGTTTTAGTCCTGGCATCACCACGCTTTATTCCCTTAGCCAGAGTTATTAAAGCTGCAAGCAGGCAAACGCCCGCATACAGCGAAAAGATATCATATGCTATACCTCCACTAACACCGGCCCCGTAATCCTGCACCGATACGCTTTGAATTGCTAAACTGGTTGGAGCGGTTGCAATTAAAAGAGTGGCCGGAACAATAAATGCCAGGGTTGTCCGAGTGCTTTTGCGCTTAGGGTAGGCCAGTGCTAGGGTAAAAATTACAAGCATGCATAGGGTTGCCGTTGAACTTACAAAAGCCAGTCTGGCACCGAGATCAATTAATGCCAGTGAGGTCGTGTTGTCGGCAATTAATAACGAGAAAATCCAGATGTCGGCCGAAATTGTAAATAAGAAGAAAGTTTTATTGATGCGTCCGTTCTTATTGTTGGCATAAACAAAAGCCCCCAAAATTGCCATAACGACAAAGGCAAAAATATAGCTTATAAGTCTAATGGACACCAGCTAGTGCTCTCTCCTCTACACCATCATAATATATTCGCTCGATTTGTGCGTTCATGGCAGCGAACGGAGTTGCTCGAATAATCAGTTCTGCCTTATGTTCAACTCCTCTAAATCGATCGGGAAGAATGCTGACGATATTTTTAGCAACGAATGCTTTGGAATGGCCGCCGTTCTTTTCATAAACAAGGGTCTCGGGATTAAGCGGCAACGCCCCCAAACGCAAAAGATACCAGGTTGCAATCATAAATGAGCATGGAATTATGCCCTTGTTCTCGATGTAGCGGATGTAGCTTCGCTTCAACTTATTTTCCTTCATGTGCGATAACAACGTAGAAGAGTAATCTACTAAGCGTGCTTCATAGGCTAAGTAGTCTGGCATCACTCCAGCATCTTCTAACTGCTGCTTGAAGTCTTTAATATCAAGGACTTCGTCGGTAGCGTTATAGTCATCGATTAAAACGTTAAGCGAGTAGGTATCATTACCATCCAGTTCGTCAATAAACTCTTTGAGCACACTGATACTTTTTTGGTGCTCGTGGCTAAAGGTTTCATTAAGATAGATGTGAGAAAACTCAATACTGTAGTCGGTTGGTTGCATTTTTGTTTCTTTATTGTTGTACATATTATAATACCGCTTATGTTAAATGAAAAGGGGTGGGTCGGCTGATAGCCAACCCACCCCGCCGATGCCTACAGCGGCTCCGGAACGTAGATGTGGTACTCACGGTCTACTTCAACCGTTGACCGACGCAAGAAGCGGTAACCAAAACCTTCGGTTACCTGCCGAATGTACTCGGCATCAACATGCGTGCGGTAGACAAAGTACTCTGCACCTCGCTTCTGTTCTTCGAGGTGCCCCCACCCGAAGAGATCCATGAATGGTGCCTGACCGTTGACAACAAATCCGAATGTGTCTACGTAGGTACCATTCGGACCCAGGTCGGCCAATTCGGGAACGCAGCTGATGCTGTAAACCCAAGCCCAGGCCACGATATCTCCCGCCTCTTTCATGACGTAGAGGCCTAGGCCTTCATTGTCCATGGAATCGAGAAAATACTGAGCTACTCGCTGATCGGTCCAGTACTCCTGGAGCTCACTACCGCAGGCCGGACAGACTCCGTTACCGAAATCTGTAAAACGGCCGGCTGAGCCAAAGTCACCCTGGGGAGAGCAACTTGGACAGCGCGCCACTTCGAGCCACGGCTCTCGATGAAACCAGTCCCTGAAAGAGGCTGATACTAGGTCAAACGGCAGTTCACGGGGATCAACCCGCTCAAACGTCCAGTCGGGCATTACCCCTCCTTTCGAGCAACCAGCATGATGTCGATCCCTGCGTAGCAAGGCTCGACCGAAATGACCTTTAGACCGGCTGCCTTAACCGCCTCCGTAAGCTCGGCTTCTGACAACCAGGTGAACCGGCTGTTATCGAACCAACCCCTAATACCCAGGTTGATACACCAGGCAATCAGGCGCGGTAGATTGATGAACGAAATCACCAGCTGCCATGGCGAGGCAGTCTTGAAGTGTTCAACAACTAGTGGTGTTAGCTTGGATGTGGTCGGAGTTGCAACCACTAGCTCACCGCCATAGTTCAACACTCGAGCTAGTTCCATAAGCGTCACCCCAGGACGAGGCAATGCATATAGCACATTCAGCGACACAACGTAATCAAACGTGTGGGAGCTGAATGGTAGCGGGGCATTCAAGTCAGCCTTAAAAACCGACCCACGCTTACGTCTGCGAGCGGCTCTAATCATCGATTCCGAAAAATCGATGCCGACCACGCGAGATGCCGACCACTGACTTAGCCGGCCGCTTCCGCAGCCGGCGTCCAGTATTAGGTCGTTATGCTTACCAGTTGTGCGGGCTACCTCTTCGACCAGGCGCCGATGAGGCACCAGTACAAACAAAGCGTCGTATAGCCAGCCCTGGAGCCTCCAGAAATTGAAATGGCTCACTCGACATCACCCACCTTTGGCTTGGCCTTGTTCAGATGACGCTCAATTATCCGGCCGAACCACGAGGCGTTCATCTTGTGCAGGTATTCTGGGCGACGGTAGTTGCGAATAAACGAAGCCATTGCAACTACGATCCAGCCGATCACCCCAGCCAGCACCCACCAGGGGTAGCCATAGCCGAAGATCAGCACATAAAGATAGGGAATTGCCCAAACTGTCCGATTCAAGATCACACCACGCACCAGCAACTTCCGATCCCTTCTGTAGATGCCGATCGCAATCTGGTACCACCCTTTGTAGTAGTGGTAAAAGGTCGCTAGCAGCAGGAATACGAAGATCAGCGGGTTAACGTGGTAGCTCTCGGCACGATGCCAGAAATGAACAACCACATCGAAGATCAACTGGTGAAAAACCAGTAGCAAAACAGTTGCCGCCAGCACGGCGGCAGCCACAGTGGACTTACGCCGGTTAATCATGCTTGACGACATGCTTCCTCGTTTCTAATTTTCGAAGGGCTTGCTACGGATGTAGCGTACACATGTTTTAACATAAATTACCTGTAAAGTAAATATTAAATTCTCCCTTAGCTGATGTTCTTTGTTATACTTCTCGCATGTCTAATCTTAAAATCGCCCTTATTGAAGACGAAGAGGCTATTTGCGAACTTTACCGTTTGCATCTTGAAAGCAACGGCTATGAGGTGGGTGTAGCGGTAGACGGCGAGGCCGGGATTGCCCTAATAAAAGAGTTTAAGCCTCATGTCGTACTGCTAGACCTAATGCTGCCAAAAGTTGACGGTTTTAAGATTCTTGAATCAATGCCCCCTCACCCCCACCCTAAACCAAAAGTTATTGTACTTACAAACATGGGCGATGAAGAGGTTGAACACCGAGTCATGGCCATGGGTGCCGACAGCTTTATGATTAAGATTAACGTTACACCGACAGACGTAACCGACCATCTTCAACTTTTACTGTCCGAAGAAGTTTAGCCCACCGTTTCGGCTATCTAAATATTACTGCCCGATAAAGTAATCGAACTTATAGTTAGTTTTGGCGCTTGCCTGCGAAGATAGGTTGAGGGTAAAATCGGCCTTTCCAGTTGTGCCGCGATAAAACTGAGCTTTTGATGCGGCCTCGTTAGACGGGCTTAATAGCACCTTTGGCGGCTGAGTATAGCTTTTACTAAACACGATCTTTGCAAGCTCGCCAGGCGTAGTCTTGGTTCCGGTAGTAATACTAATGGTGCCGATGGTATCTGTGCCACTAATTGATATGTTTGCGCCAACACCGGCAGAACCAAGCAACAAAGCGGTTGGCTGTCCGCCGGCTGTAATAAAGTGGCCATTTACCACAATGTCTTGAACCTCAAGCAGGCCGCTTACCTTGATGTTGCTGGCCGTCAAAGTACCCTTAGATATTAGATCGCCAAAACTTCCATGCTGAAGATTCTGGCTCGGATTTGGCCCAGGACTATAGCCAGAACGAGCAAACACCATTACTTTTCCGGGTTTGGCGTCGGTAAATGCTTCAAGCGCCTGGCCAATAATGTAACCGGCTCCGGTTGCCTTCATGGCGTAGCCAGGTCGCGTATCAGAACTCGCCAAAAAGTCTCCGGGTTCAATTGCGCCATTTTCGGTGGTGACCTTAACCGGTACGCGCCCTACAAGTGCCACCGTCTTGGGGTTGTCACCAGACTTAATGTTATAACCAGCAGTTGTAAAATCGCTCTGGTTTTCTGAAACAATTCCCAGTGCACCCGACTGATAGCCCTGGCTGCTTTTTACCAACTGAGTGATTCTACCCTTAATCTTGGTCCAATCGATGTTGCCGTTGGTAACATCGTAGGTGTTGATCATTTTTGTGCCAATTGCCACAACGTCGCCATACTCGACTCCGCTTGCAACCGGATAGTTTTCGGCAAAGTCGGCCGCTGGGGTACCGCTACAGTCGCGCAGCTCATAGGCGGTACCAGCCGTTGGGGCGGTGGCCGCAGCCAAGCTTGAACAAACCGCGGTGGTACTAGCGGTTGCACCCAAAGTTACTGAGGGGCCGGCCGAAGTAGCGGTGGTACCGGCCTTTATGGTTACGGTGGTAACACCTGTACTAGTGTTGCTGCTACCTATCGCAATCGCGGTAGTACCAGTAGAGGCGTTATTTGTAGCGCCGATGTTAATTGTATTTGCGCTACCTGCACCTTTAGCCGTATTGCCAATGTTGATAGTCTGCGAAGCGGTTGATGGTCCGACGGTAATGGCTCCGGTACCGGCAGCTGGCCCGATGGTAAAGGTTGTAGCGGCTGCTCCGGTTATCGAAACGTTACCGGTTCCAGCCTGTAAGGTTAAAGCCGATGCGCCGGTAGTGTTGCCGATGGTGACGGTGTGAGCGATAGCGTTGGTACCAAGGTTTAGCGCGCCCGTGCCGTTGTTAATCACCACCGAGGTGGCGCCAGTGGAGTTTCCAATCGTAATGGTATCCGCAATTGCCTGTGTACCAATATTAATAGCGCCAGTTCCACCCTGGATTGTCACCGCCGAGGCACCAGTAGTATTGCCGATGGTTACAGTACCGGCTACCGCGCCAGTCGCAATGTTAACTCCTGCATTCAAGGTATCGACGCCAAGTAACTGTAGGCCGGCCGCGTTATAGACCGCCAGTGCACTGGTCGAATCCGACTGGTTTAGAAGAGTTAACGGTGTTTTAATTACCGCATTAAATGACAGCGAGCCAACCCCATAGGGAGTCAAGGTTGCTCCAGAGTCCAGCTCTATGCCATCAACCCAAATTGTGTGCGCTACTGCCTCGGTTTGCTTAACATAAAAGGCTGTACCAACCGTTGTGGCAATAGTTACCGAACAGGTAAATCGTGTCCAACCGGTACTTGTAGGAATAGTTGCACTCACTGCAGGCGCAAGTGTACACACATTGTCACCACCGG
Organism: Candidatus Saccharimonadia bacterium; assembly: GCA_046597065.1. Lineage (GTDB taxonomy): Bacteria > Patescibacteriota > Saccharimonadia > UBA4664 > SCTI01 > JBKJLI01. The sequence goes on along the minus strand of JBKJLI010000002.1, from coordinate 33,447 downwards.
TGTTGGTAATACCAACTTGCAAGGCACCCGCGCCAAAAGCGGTGGCATTGTTTTTTATTGATACGCCAATCGAGTAGGTTCCAATCGCCAGGTTTAAGCCGGCGTACTGGGCGCCATCGTTAGCCGTAGCCGTGGTAACCACCTTAAAGGCTGCAATGCCAAACTTTTGCTGAGAGCTATCGCGAATAATAGTGCCGCTGCCCTTGGCCGACCAACCCGCCGCACTTACCTCAGCACCTGGGTTGGGCAGCAGGTTGCTATCGGTAGTATCAATCGTAAACACACTTGCACCGGCGGCATTTTGCACCTGAAATGCAGTAGTTGAGTTGCTCTCGTTTTGTAAAAGTGTTGGGCTGGTAATGATGCCACCCAGGGCAATCTTACCTTCGCGATAGTTACCATCACCGTTAGCATCGGTCTGTAGAGTGGCCCCATCTAGCCAGACGCTGCGAGCGGTTGCGTCGGTCTGCTTAACGTAGAGATAATCGCCAGACGCCAAAGTAGCACCAGTTTTAAAGCTCAACGAGTAACGAGTCCAGCCACTGGTGCTGACAGCTTGAGTTGTTAATGATAGTCCAGCAACATCCTCGGCTCCGCCGTTCTCAACGTGCCCAAAACTTAGGAAAGCACCAGAAGTAGCCGATGCCTTCGCATAAAAGTTAAAGGTATAAGCGGTACTAGCAGTCAACGCGCCGGTTACAAACCGATACTCGGCACCTATAGTTGCAGTGTTGCTACACTGGCCGCTGTACTGACCATTAAACGGGCCGGTAGTGGCACTTGTAACCGCCGTTAAAGTACAGCCACCGTTGCCGGTCCAGCCGGTTGTGGAGTTGTTTTCAAAGCTTGGGTTTGTCACCAAGTTGTTGGCATTGGCACCACTGGTATCAACGCGCGCCACGTTGGCGCCGCTGCTGTTTTGAATCTGGAACGCGGTTGCGGAGTTGGCTGAGTTTTTGCTTAATACCGCGCCGGTAGCGCTCACGCTCAAAACGTCCGATCCGTTCTGCTGGATGGCAAACTTACTGGTCGAGCCGGTGGCCACATTTACAATAAAGTTACTATCGGTCGCGGTGTCGGCCAGCGTAAATGTTACATCCTTGGCGTTACTTGTGGTAATAATATTACCACTAGCGGCGTCATAGGCGTTTTGAAGTGTCGTAGAACCGCCGGCGCAACTACCAAACTTAAGCTGACTAGCCGTCACGCTATCGCTCTGCAAACACTGGCTCACGCTGGGAGCGGTGGTCGGCATTGTCAGCGTATAAGAGCTACCCGACACCCCGCTTTGCAGCGTAACGGTGTTGGTATTAGTAGCGTTGTTTAAAATTATGGCACCAGTTAATGAACTAGCGGTACCCAGCGTCAATGAGTTACCGCCAGTCAGAGTAGCACTGGTACCCTGCAACGTACTGGCCGAGGTTAGTGAGCCACTAATATTAATCGTTCCAGTTTGCTGACCGCTGGGAGTAAGTTGTACCAGACCGGATGCCAAAATTCCGCCCACTTTCTCGGAGTTAAAGGCCTGCGGTACGGCACTAAACTGCACGCGCGGAGTCATTTCACCGGCAGCGTCACCATTAAAAGTTATTCCTAAATAAATGTTGTCGGTATTAAAGTCGATCGAACCTGGAAGGGTAGTAGCCGAGCCCAAGCTGGTCTGGAATACACCGCTAGTAACCGTGGTTGATTTTGACAGCTCGCTCCAAATTGCCGCTCCACCACTGGCAACCGTATAAATTTTGAAGTCGAAGTTGTAGGCACCATCGGTCACGTTGGTACCGTTGGCATTAACGACTTTACCCTGAAAGTTGATCTGTTTGTTGATCCCGGTGGCAGCCTTTGCCGGTAATGAAATAAGTGCAATCGACGCCAAAAAGCCAAGCACCAGTATCGATACTAAGGTCAGCGGTTTTGGCTGTTTTAGATTTGGAATCTTTATTTTGATTCTCACTTTTTGTATATTTCTCCACAACACCTTTTGTCGCTTTAAATGCGGCTAAATTTGCTATGTCTGAATTTTATCAAAGCATAAGCATTAACGCAACCTGTAAACCAGGTTTGTAAAAATTTTATTTTTTGAAACTTTTTTTAGCTACTTTTTTGGCTTCTCAGAGGCGCTTTTTTTAGTTGTCCGGCGCATTCCATCGGTAGGCTTAAAAACCTTTTGTTTTCGCATTGGGGAGGGCTTTTTAACAACCGGTTTTTGTGTAACTACAGTATCGGGGACTTCTGGAGGCAATTCCTCTTCTACCTTCTCGGTGACATTTTTATTAAAAGTTTTTGGAGGTATCTTTGGCCGTGGTTTCCGCTTTCGGATCAACCAGATTGCCACTATTGCAAGCAGAGCTAGCCCCACTAACGCGACTATCGCAATCACGCCAATGTAGCCCAGATACCAAATCTCTTTTTTGATGGTTTGAACGCTATCACTGCCGTCATTGCGTGTCTGCGTTAGCAGTAAGTACTTCCCCGGCCACAGGGCGTTTTTCTGCTTCATTAAAGTGACGTTAAAGTTGCGAACGCTCCCGGGTAAGATAAAGCTTGAACCCTGATTAATCGTCGCCCGATATACAACCTCCCCTCTTGGATCAACCAGCCGTATCAGTCCTCTTGGCACTACATGGACATTGCCGCTGTTAGCCACTCTTAAATTTATCGAGCCTGGTAGCTTCAGCCAGTTGCTGTTAAATGATTGGCCGCTTACACCAAAACGATACTGCTCCCCACCAGTTTTCCTTAAAAGTATCAAAGAGGCGAGCTGCTGCTGAAGTTGTACTTGTTTCGGCTTTGAGGCCTGATCCACTGGAGTAACAATAACCGCCGCATAGTGGCCACCGGGCGAAAGTGTAGTGCGATTTTCAATCGTAATCACTACGTCACTGCTACTGCGAGCGGCAACATTTACGGTGGCGGGAGCTTGTACCCACGGCGACAAGCCAAATCGATGCTCGCTCTCATTTGCAGTCTGACCCAAGAAAGCCAGACCCCCACTTTCCCCTAAACTCCCAAAATCGACCACGCTCAACTTGTAGGTACGACTACTAGGACCGCTGTTCGCAACTGTAACAGTTACCGGCTTGGTTATGTCGGTGCCAGTAACAATCACCTCTTGCAGTGCTGGGGCAATATTAAGCTCGTCGCCACTGGCTGCTTTTAAGACCGATGGCGCCACTATAACAAGGGCCGCGCCAAAAAAAAGCGCACTCCATTTTATAACCATGAGCTCTAGGTCCTCTTGCGGCGAATCCGGCGCCACAAATTACGAATGCTAGATCTTAATCCCAGTCCTACAAGTGCAAGTACTAACAATACGCCCGCGATAATTCGCCAGGGTATGACCCAAAAGCCGACCTCGGCTTCTACTGGTACATCTCTGGTACCATCGTTGTAGGCCATGGTTAATGTTGCAGTGTAGTGGCCGAAGCGTAGCTTATTGGCTTGGGTTAGGTCCCATACCAGCGACTGCTTCTGCTTGCCATGGCTATCTAGCTCTACCTCACCATTATTTTCTTTTAATTTATATACCGGAAATCCATCGGCCCACTTGGCGCTAAACTGCCGGTTAGAAGCGGGTAAAATACTACCCCTATCTTGGTTTATCGAAACTAAACCGGTCTGCTGCCTAGAACTACGACCAATAAAAATGCTACCTGCCGGCGCAACATGAACGTTACCTTCGTTACGCAACTTTATGCGAAAGGTGGTGGGCAAAAACTCATACAGCTTGTGGTCGGTGCTAAACTCCACCACATTAAGTTTTCGCTTGGCACCCGGCACACGGGCTTCAAGCAAAACTAAAGTAGCAGGAGCACCCTGCAGCGTCGTTTGACGTGGCTGGCTCGATACACCCTCATTTGATCGCACAAAACTGACCGCGTAGTAGTACCCAAATGCCGCGCTTTTAGGCAGGTTAATGGTCATTTTTATGGTCTTCCAAACGTTCGGTTCAAGCGTGAATGTAGGTTCCGAAAACTTCACCCAGTCAAAGTAACTATCACCTGGGCCACGATCCTCTATTTTAGGTTTACCGTCTTCACCAAAGGCCTCAAACTTCATTAACTTTATGGTGATTCTCTCATTTTGGGTACCACTATTTTTAATGCGCAGATCGGTGGTGGTTGAGCTCCCAGGAGTTGCGACCAAGCTTATCGGCAAAGGTGATGTGGTCAAACTTAAGGCGCCATTGGCCGCATGAGAATTGCCGGGCACTATGGAAATAAACAGAACGATTATTAGAGAGATAAAACTTTTTAGCAACTTTCTCATTTTCGTTTCCCCGATGAGCGCTTAAGGCGCCATTTTGCTATCCAGTAAGCTAGTGTTGAAGGTATAACGATTAAAAGAATTACTCCAAAAATAATTCGCCAGGGTATGACCCAAAAGCCGACCTCGGCTTCTACCGGTACATCTCTAGTACCATCGTTGTAGGCCATGGTTAATGTTGCAGTGTAGTGGCCGAAGCGCAGCTTATTCAGCGATAGACCGTCCCAATTTAGAACACTTTTTGACTTCCCGCGACTATCAAGAACAACCTCACCATTACTTTCTTTAAACTGATAAACCGGCGTGCCATCGGCCCACTTGGCGCTAAACTGCCGGTTAGAAGCGGGTAATATGTTGCCTCGTTCTTGGTTTATCGATACGATTCCATCGGATTTTGATTTATTTTTTGAAATGAATATGCTGCCAGATGGCGCAACATGCACATTGCCCTTATTTCGCAGCTTTATACGAAAGGTGGTGGGCAAAAACTCATACAACTTGTGATCGGTACTAAACTCCACCACATCTAGCTGGCGCTTGGCACCCGGCACTCTGGCTTCAAGTAGGACAAGCGTGGCTGGAGCGCCTTGCAGCGTCGTTTGGCGATCCTTGCTTGTAACTCCTTCGGTTGCTCTTTCAAAACTCACCGCGTAGTAATACCCAAATGCCGCTGACTTAGGCACAGCAATGTTCATTTTTATGGTCTTCCAAATGTTCGGTTCAAGAGTAAAAGTGGATTCAGAGAATCTCACCCAGTCAAAGTAGTCGTCTCCTGGGCCGCGATCCTCTATTTTAGGTTTACCGTCTTCACCAAAGGCCTCAAACTTCATCAGCTTGATCTTAATTAGTTCAGTCTTGACACCGCTATTCTTTATTCTAAGATCCGTCGATGCCGTATTTCCTGGTGCAACTACCAGGTTTACAGGCAGCGGTGAGGTTGTAAGACTTAAGGCCCCATTGGCTGCATGGGCGTTTCCACTTAAAGCGACCGCCGCAACAAGGCAGCCTAACAGTAAAACTAGCGCAACGCTGGCGCCATAAATCCTCTTAACCATCTGAATCTATTATACATAAGCGTATTCATTTTCGACTACTTCTTAAACTAAAAAGACGGTCGCATGACCGTCTTTTTAGTTGTGGGCTTCGAACTGAGTTAGTAGCTACCGGCTCCGATAACTGTGAGGGTATCGGTATAGTCGTTTGCAGCTGGGGTGTCGACGGCTGCGGAGGCTCGTTCAATCAAGGTCAGCACGTCGCCTGATCCACCGGCTGTCCCATTGCTACTAGCAATCGGACGAAGCTTGGTGTTATCAATGCCTCCACCTGCAGAAGTAGATGCACCATTGTAGAAGGAGTCGATGGTAACTGTTCCGCCACCGGCTGCGTCGGTAGTTAAGTCTACATCGAGAGCATAGTCTTCCGCACTTGCACTTAAGGTGTGGGCTGCCGAACCTACTTGAGTTGTAAGGATGGTTTTTGATGCAGAGGCCGAGGTTAAGCCACCGTTTAGGCTTCTGACCCATGCGATCCAACCCTTACTGGCGTTTGTAGTAATAGTTACAGTACGTCCGGTCGATGAAGATATTGTGCCGGAGTTAATGGCTGGAATGGTATCGGTGTTTCCACTTAGAGCAAAGGTGAATGATGGTGGTACGCTGGCATTTACCACAATTTGATCGTTAGCAATAATTCGCTCGGCGACATCAATGTTATCGATGGCAGCACTACCCGCAGTCTGGGTCGCTACATTTCCCGTATAAATACCGGCAGTTGGAGTTGTAACAGCAGTTGTGCTGGTGAGGTCAAAGCAGTAGGTGGTGCTAACCGCTAGGTCAGATACCGCTGTAACTGTTACTGACTTGGCAGAGTTATCGCCTGTGGCAGCAAGTGTTGTACCGGTCGGCAGCGCGGTAAAGCCGGTTTCAGAAGCACATGCGGCGGTTGTTATGGTTTGTGTCGTATTAACTGTAAAACTGGAACCGGTGTCAAAGTCGACAACCACCTTGGCTTCGGTACCGTTAACGGCTGATGTCTTAAAGACGACCCTAACCGAAGTTGCGGTTGAAGCCGCGATACGGTCAAGTCTTATATAGGTGTTACTTAACGATGCCGCGCTAGCTGGTGTTGCGAACGGCAAAATAACCGCACCCAGTATTGCAAAGGCGGCTACAATCGAACTTAATTTTTTGAAGCTTTTGTGTTTTTGCATTTTGGGGTAAATCTCTTTAGATTAGGTGCTTTTCATAAGCATAAGCATATTACCTAGACAATGCAAGCCTATTTTTGATTTTTTAAAGAAGTTAGTTAGTAGTTAGCTGCGGCAACTATGGTTAAAATATCAGAATAGTCGTTGGCACTTGGCGTACTAGAGCTGGCCTTAGCTTTAAGGGCGGCCGTTCCATGCCCACCTACTATTGCGCTAGATGCACTAAACAGTGCCCTTAAACTGCTATCTAGCAGCCCCACATTACCTGATGCTAGATTGTAGGGCGACAAAGCTACCAGTGGACCGCCGCTGGTTTGGCTAACCGAGGCAGACTGTAGGCCGAAGCCCTCGTTGGCTGATGCTAGGTCAGCCGAAGCCGAAACGATTGTATAAGCTCCCGCTGTACTGCTTAAGCCCCCATTCTGCGAGCGCACATAAACGTTGCTTCCGGTTTCGCCGTTAGCGGTAATATCAATAATTATGTTGTCGCTGGCGGTTGTGACCGTAGCCGGTAACAGGCTGCCAATGTTTATGCTAAATGGTGGCGATGGCTGGCTGGTCGTACTTAAGGCAAATGTGAGTGAGCTTGAAACAGTGGCAGCTGATGCAGTGGGCCCATATGCCGATTCAGTGAATTTACCCTGGGTCGCCTTAACCTTTACTTTATAGGTCGTATTTGAAATTAAGCCAATTACCAATGTCCCGGTACCGCTGCCCCAGCCGGCGTAGGTTAGATAGTCTTCGGTGCCCAAGGCGCTACCAACGGTGGCATCATTCTGAACATACTGAGTGGTCACAAAGTTGTCGCTACTTATTGCCACCGCAAACTTGGCGTCACTGGGGTTGCTTGCGGTATTAATTATTAATCTCAGCTTGTTGTAGTAGTTGCTGGGGTTGTCAAAGGTTGGCGCCGTTGGCACGTTGGCCTGCTGAGTTGCAACCGTACCATTGTTCTGAGTATAGGTGGTTGTACTGTTGGCGCTTGACCCAACCTCACCACTGATACCTTCAAGTGCATAGTTTGGAGTCGATGAGTTTGCAACTCCTCCCGAGCCAAACCCATAGCTGTTAAGCTGATAATTTGTTGTGCCAGGAAGCACCGCTAAGGCGACCACACTTAAGGCGCCAGCTACAATCTGTTTTAAAATCTCCAACATGGTTATGCTTATTATAGGGTAGGGCAGGGGACTAGACTAGCTTATTTCCAATGCCAACTTGAAACTAAATCCCCTAACTGCTTGGCGTACTCCTGCCCATCCCCACCGCCCGAAAGTGCAATAGTTGCCAATCTACCACTATTCGTCGATAGCACTACCTCTTCGAATGTCTCTGCCTTTAAGCTGTACTTAATGGCCTCGCCTCCATCCAGCGTCAGGGTGGATTTTAAGTAGGTATCAGGGTTTATCTGCCTATATCTAACTGCGGAATCTTCGGTTATGGCTTTATCCCATGGCTTTATGCCGATAGTAAGCAAGGCGCCGCCCGGTTTTTTTTCGACGTAGCGATAACTTTCAGGATTTGAAGGATTTTTCGGCAAACTGTTCACTTGGTATCCAGCCGGGATTTGAAAGTTTGCACTTACTCCACTAACCTTTGTCTGCTCCGGCTTTGGCGCCGAATCAGCTTTAAGTGAAGTGACATATTTTATGTGTCCCATGGATGGTTGACTGAGCCAAATTAGTAAAAATACTAATCCTAGAACTAATAATGCCGTTGCGACAATTATATTTTTTGTTGGCAACCGCCCCATAAATGATCTCATTGACCTATTCTATAGTATTATTATTAGCATAAGCGGAATCATAGATGGCGAAACGCGTTCGCGCTAAAAAGCATATACGTACGCACAGCGTCCTTTACACAATTATTGTTATGGGTTTTTTGGCAACTCTAATAAGTAGCATTTGGAGTTACCATAATATGAGTGGTGAGTTAGAGCTGTCCACTACCAAGCAAATTGAACAATCCAGCTTGACTCAGCTGGACGTTTTCCACCGAGGCACAGTCCGGCTCACCGAAGTTGCTTTAAATAATGCTGCAAGCGTCATTAGCAAATTAGCTAAAGAACCCGGTGTTATAAATCGGATTAATAGTGGCAATTATGCCAGTCTAACTCCTAATTTGGCGGTTCAGCGTAACATCAATCAAAATTTTAACAGCCTCAGCGTCCTTGATTCAAACGGCATACTTAGATCGTTAGCTACCGACCTTCCCAACCCAGAAAAATATTTAGGCACTGATTACACTTCTTACTTAAATATTAAGTACGTTTTAGAAAATCATAAACCTACACTTGGCTCAAAGATAACTGCTAAAAGCGGACGCTCAGTCATTACATTTACAGCACCTGTGATTGACTCTAGCAACCGTTTTATAGGAATTATAGCCGGGACTATGACAATGGAAGGTTTAGCAAAACGAACTATCCTTGGCTCCTCGTTAACAAACTTTCAATCGGCGCTCGTTGATTGGGAAGGTAACCTGCTTTTAGAAAATGGTATGGCGATTAATGACAGTACTAATTTGAAGGGGCAGAGCCATGTTTTTGACACCCTAAAATCTGGTAACCAAAGTATTAGGGATCAAGAAATTAATTATCGTGGGATCAAAGCGTTTACTGAAGGCAGTACCATAAATGTTTCAGATTTTGGTTCTGTCGCCGTGATTAGCTTTTACCCCCAATCTACTTATGAGCACCAAATAAATATCCAAAAACAAGTCTTTAATCACGTTTATAGCTACCACGTTATTAGATCTATTTGTATTTATATAGTCGTAGTACTGATAATCGCATTGGTGATCCGGCGTGAACAAACTCAACCTAAATAAATCACTTGTCCTTTTGGGGGTAGTACTTGGGATAAGTTTTAACGGCATAAGCTGGCTACAGTCACATACAAGCAAACAGTACCAAAAGGTGGTTAGTAACCCCGTGGTAATCTCAGCTGTATCTAGCCCCGACGCCGAGCTTGCGAGCAAACTGCTTGGGAGCGGATATTTTCTACAAAAGTTTGAAGGATCAAGCATCACTTACTCGAGTAAAGATGGACTACCTCGGCCCCAGTTAACCGTGTTTTATCAGCAGACCAATGCCAGTGTGATTCCAACCAGCCTAAAATCAAACCTACTGGATATGCAGCCATATCGCCAGTTTATTGACGGTCATCTTTTTCTAGTAATCCCAATAATAATCAACCCCGCCCAAAAGTACGGTTATCTCGTGTATACTAGGTTGTTACTGTGAGACGCTACCTAATCACCGGTATTAGAGCGGCGGCAATTCTGGTCTTAAGCACGCTTTTGGCCAGCTTTGTGGTGGTCGCTGGCGAAGAGGCCAGCACTAGTGGGGGTAATATTTCGGTTGTTGCCAGTGTTTCGCCAGCTCGATACATTATTGTTGATCATGATTTGAAAATTCAACGAATACTTTCAAACACCAAGGATGAGGTTAGGCCCAGTGTCTTATTATTAACGGCAGACGGTGAAGAGCTGCCCTATACCGATTCGATTCGTAGCCAGTATGCTTCACTGAAGCCCAAACTTGATTTCTCGCATCCCGGAGAGGTATATAAGCGCCAACAGCCAACGATAACATACATTGTTAACTCCATTACCGGTTTTTTCCGTAGTCTCTTTAGCTGGCTATAGCAAAATAATTCCAAATGGTCGGGGACCGTTCCGGCGCTCATCACAACCGGAACGGTCCCCTAAGTGAACCAAGATCTTTAGCTGTCACCGGTCTCAGGGACCGGGGCCGGTGGCTAAAAATCACTCCCTGCGAGCTAGTTGCCCGCACGGCGGGGGGAGTGGTGCGGCGGTGTGAGACACGCGCCTTCGATGGGTCTGGACCCTGGTAGAAGTCACCGACGAGAGTGACAAATAGCAGGGATCTTTCTTACTGCAATCGGTCTGTGCACCGATCACACAACCTTTTCGCCCCTACACCCCTCCGGCGCTGAGCGAATTGGTTGAAGCCGTTCGCAGCTTCTATTGGGCTTACACGAACAGCCTAGCCAGAAAACATCGATTACCTTGGTTCAGCGGCTCCCTTCGCGCGGTGCAGACCACATGAATGCACTGCGCGGCCAGGTGCCGACGCAGAGAATATTACGCTTAATTATGCCGATCTGCAAGTATATTAGTTAATCGGTTTTATTTTTGTAATCCCCACTACAAATGTCCGGAAATTGACTTTTTATTTTGTCATCACTTGGAACTTTTAACCAAATTGATTCGATCATCATTTTGGCAGAATTATCAAAATATTTTAATGGACAAAAACGATCCTGCAGTACACTTGGTGACGCTAATTCCCAATGAAATCCACCCGCCAAAGTACCGGGTACGCCAATTGGCTCACCTTTTTTAATTACTGAGCCTTTATGTAGTTTTTGATCGTAGCTTTTTAATTCTTTGTACCGTAATTCATAAGCACCCGAAGCTATAGTGACGTCCCATAAGCCTTTTTCACTACCTCCATCCGTGATAGACAAAACCTTTCCGTCTGACGCAGAGCTTACTGTGCCATCGCCATGGGACCATCCAAAATCTATACCAGGATGTCCATGCGGTGATTCTGATTTAGGATGATGGATTGTTTCACCCATTGGAATCATAGAGTCGGGAGGGTGGTTTATATCAAAGGGTACTGTTAGAACAACATGGTTATGGGGCAGATATGTGTCAGGTCTTACCAGAAAATATAACGGAATAAGCGGAATTAATAACAATAAAAAGAGCCACCTTTTTCGAAAACGATGTTTGGGTTTGGGGCTACTATTCATAAGATGCATTGTATTCCTATTTGGCCCACACTACTAAAACATTCGCTTTAAGCATCATTGCCTATAATCCTAAATCGATTAAGCTTCCGTGGATTTCCAGTTCCAGGCAATCCAAACTACAAAAGCCGTAGCTGCAATTTCAACCACACTGCAAAATAAATAATAATTTGTCGGCGTACCCTTAAATAAAGTTGCAATTTGTACTATGGTCATTATTGATCCAGCAACTATGTTGGCCCAGCGGTTCGCTCGATATCTGAGTATTCGAGAAAGTAATACCATGGCCATTGGTATTTCCACTAAGACGGCAGCACTAATGAGTAGTTCCTGAGTTATTGGTATGCCATTAACCGTACCCTGCAGGTACTGCTTTAGTAGTACGCTATCCATTAACCCTATAAGATCGCAATAAATGTAGTTTAGCGATGCGAAAATCCAGATAGTTGATAGCAACGCTTTTGTGCTAACTGATTCAAAAAAACGATTATTAATCATATAAACCTCTTTTGCCTAATTGTAGTATATCTTTTATTAAAAACAGAGGCTTAAGACCTCTGGATATATTAGTGCAATGGGGGCGACTATCATGTAGGCCATTGTAGCTATATTGCAGAAATATAACTTATCTAACTGAAACTATTTCACCCTGCTTATTAACTTTGATAATTACTTCAGCATTCTGCTCTTTTGCTTTAATTATCTTCGCTCTAATCTCATCATATTGTTTGCTTTCTTGATTACTATACCCAGCCGCTTGATAAACAGTATTCTTACTACCTGTGCTCTGCACTGTTACCTTATACGGCCCACAATCGCTTGCTGCGATATCTTGCGTACATATACTAAACCCGTAATCAATAATTTTTACTTTTGTTTCCTTGCCTGAATTACTGTTCAAGAAGAAGCCAATGCCAATAAATATCGATACACCGAGTACCAGGATAATGCTGATTAGCTTAGTTTTGTTTTTCACCTAGTAAGTATAACAAAAAGGCCACCAAAACTGAGCCACTGTATAATTGCCAAAACAAGTGTGCGGCCGCTAACTAAGCTATATTTCAATGTCAATTATTGGAGGGCCGTCTGGGCTTCAACTTGTTCCTGGTTAATACTATTTGTAACATTAGTAAAACCTTGCTGTTTCAAGGCATTTTCGGCTACAGCTGCTCGACCACCACTCTTGCAGTAAACGATTACGTTGGTAGTTTTTGGCGTACCACTTAACTCACTTGCGCCGCGCATTACTCGTCCAAGAGGTAGATTTATTGCATTTTTTACGTGACCATTAGCATACTCATCTGGTTCGCGAACATCGATAATTGTGTAATTCATAAGTTTAATATACCAAAAATTCAATCACTAGTTTTAGATGTAAACCATTCAATCAGTAAAAACACAGATGCAAAAAATGGGAATATTCCGTATATTGTGTCACTCACAGAATGAGAACCTTTATCAATAGAAATGAACACAGTTATTAGAAAAGCTAGTCCGATAAACCATATCAAATATCCAGCCATAGAGATTGGTAAATGAATAAATTTAGTTGTGCGAAAGAATTTCATATATTATCGCGACCTCTAAGCACTTCTTATCATCGTGGCGAGATATTTATGGTCGATACCGTGCAACAGTTTATAGTCAGCGCAAGCCATCTAGGTACCAACACTACATCCCCGGTTGTGGAAATAGCTCAAATACTTCTACGCTAAATTTTCCGCTTTTGTCACTCAAAAACGGATGGCCATCGACTAAATCTAATGCCGCATTAATATCTTCAGCTTGTACTATTGAATAACCACTTATTTCTAATGGCTTACCGGTTGATCCATCATCTACTACGGACCGACCATTGCCCATCGGTGAACCCATTTCTACCATTGCAGGCCCAACCTTTTCCATCCATGTTTTCCAATCACCCATAATCTGATTTCTCTTAGCATCATCCATCATGTCTGGGGGTGTTGCTGGTCCGTTGTATAGCAAAATAAACTTGCTCATATCAGTGCCTTTCTATAACATTTGTACCTTCAATTATATTATAGATTTTCGGGCTTAGGTGAATAAATAATTGCTGGAGGGCCATCTGGGATTCGAACCCAGGACACGGGGATTAAGAGTCCCCTGCTCTAACCAACTGAGCTAATGGCCCGTGTTGTTAAATGGTGCGCCCGGCAGGATTCGAACCTGCGACCCCTTGGTTCGAAGCCAAGTACTCTAATCCGCTGAGCTACGGGCGCCCGTGAACCGGGCTATAGTAGCATTTTTCAGATCAGCTTACCAGCGATTTGGTGCGCCCGGGGGGATTCGAACCCTCGACCTTTGGTACCGGAAACCAACGCTCTATCCAGCTGAGCTACGGGCGCAAATGCATGCTTGGCATGCCGATTATTATATCAGTTGATCTAATAAAGAGAGTTAGAAGTCGGCAGTGCGTTATCTTGATTTTGTATCGAACCATTTAGATTGAAATTTGAGTTGAGCGAGGCTTTTTCGGCATTGGTCGAAATACTTCCGCCGATCAGACCCAATACTATCAGGGCGTAGTTGGCCCAATGGGTTGCGGGTGCCTCAGCCTCACCTTCACTAAGCTCCTTTAACTGTAAATAACGCAATGTGGGGGCGGCGGTAAAGGCGATGGTTAGCCCGGCGGCGGCAATATCACCCAATAATGGGACCACCTTTAATATACCAATGGCTCCGGCCACGCTGTACAAGCCCCACATTTCGATAACATGCTTATTAACCAGGGCTTTACTGCGCTTCATACCTTCGAGTGCGCCTACCTTTTGGTCAACAATCACGTAAGTGCTAAGTGAAAACCAAGCCGCAAAGATCAGCCCTGGTATGATAAACAGAATCAAACCGCCCAACACTGCAAGACCCGTAAGGATTGCCGCACCTAAAACCGTTGGCGCGAGCCTAACCGATTCTCTAAAAGTAGGCCCAACCTTAATTGTCTTTCCCCGCACGCTATCAAGTAACGCCAAATTTGTCGCCGGAGATAGGGCGATTAAGAATACCAAGATAGCTAATATAAAAAGCGCCAGAACTACGACCATTGTCGAAATCCCTACTTTGATTACCGTCAGCACTAAAGCTATTGTTGCAATTCCAATGAGTAGCATTGGAATAATTAGGGCGAATGCATAAATCTTTAGCAAGCCGCCAATATTGGCCTTAATCGCTTTCCAGCTGGGAGCAAATAAATCAATTGGGTTTGAAATATAAGCGCTGGGTTTATGAGTTTTGGTTTTAGTAGGTTTTGCAGGGTGTTTTGGGGCAGCTTTTGCCATGAATATGCCTAAGTTAATAGGCTTAGTATGGTAGCTAGCCAAGCCGTCTGTCAATAAAACGGGCTTTCTTAATTTATTATTACTGCTTCCCAGGGTTTCAAATGCAGCAAATCACTAACTCGATGGCCCTCCCGAGCTCGATCACTACCTAATACAACCTTGCCATGTATATTTAACATCTCCTGGTGGAACTTCGACATGTTTACCACTACAGTAGTATTGCCTCTTCGCCAGGCCCAAACACTAGGTACCGTCGCAATGGTTTCGTAACCACCCTGGCTTAAATCGCGATGCTTGCGCCTAAGCGCAATCAAGTCCCGCGCAAACTGCCAGGTGGAATCCTTTTTTGCGCGCTGGGTTGCCACGTTGCGATGAGCCAGTTCACCATATGGTAACCATGGACGCACATTTGGATCGGTGAAACCAGCTCCACGGCGATGGCGCCATGCCATCGGAGTACGCCCTCGATCACGCCCAGCATAGATTGGCCAGTACTTTTTACCCCATGGATCGCGCAACCTCCAGGGCGGTACGTAAACGTTCTGCAAACCAATCTCATCGCCGTAATACAGCACTGGTGTGCCTTTTAAGGCTAGCAATGCCACCAAGGCCGCCCTGATTTTACGCTCATCACCACCGGCCCAACGGCTGGCCAAACGGGCCGGTTCGTCGTGATTGGATCCGCTCCAAACTGGCCAGTTGGGTAACCTAATTGCATCTTCAGTTTCTTCTACCACGTTGCGCAACTCGCTAGCATTAAGACGTGCCCGCAAAAAGTTAAAGTTAAAGGCCAGTTCGAGCTCATCTTGTTCACCATAATAGGTAGCCACTTTTTTAACGTTATAGGTCATAGTAGTTTCGCCTAGCAACAAACGATGGCCTGGGTAGCTATCGGCAATTGCTCGCCAGCGCTTTAAAATTTGGTGCACACCTGGTCGCGAAGTGGTGTACAAAGGTTGCTGCCCAAACACCACCAACTCTAAATCATCACCCTTTGCAGTTTTGGGATTATCACGTAGTTGCTTATCTTTAATCATCATATTAAACACATCGATGCGAAAACCGTCTACCCCTCGATCGAGCCAAAATTTAATTATACGATCAAACTCTACCTTAACATCGGGATTGCGCCAGTTTAAATCGGCCTGTTGCGGCAAAAAGTTGTGTAGATAATACTGTTTGGTTGATGCATGATAGCTCCAAGCGCTGCCGCCAAACCACGACCGCCAGTTATTTGGACGGTGGCCATGTACCCTATCCGACCATAGGTAGTAGTTGCGATATTTAGCATCGCGCCCGGTTAATGCGTTTAAAAACCAGGGATGCTTTGTGCTGGTATGGTTTGGCACAAAGTCGAACACTACCTTTATGTTGCGGCGCTTGGCCGCGGTTAGAAGCTCATCAAAATCATCTAGCGTCCCAAGGTCTGGGTCTATGTCGTAAAAGTCCATGACATCGTAGCCCCAGTCGGCGTTAGCACTGACTGTCACCGGAGATAACCAAATAGCATCAATACCCAAATCGGCCAGGTAATCTAACTTAGAAATTACGCCCTGTAAATCGCCAATGCCATCGCCGTTTGAATCGCAAAATGAGCGAATATATATCTGATAGATTACGCCTTTTTGCCACCACGTTGGGTGTTTTAAGCTATCGCCCACTACTCGCCTAGCCCCAAAAAATCGCGCCTGATTACTTGTACTTGCTCGATAAAGTTGTTGGCTTGTTCGCGCCTTGGCCTGGCCATATCGGCAAGGTGGTAAGTGCGGGCGATTTTACCGCTGTTCATCAAAACGATGCGGTCGGCCAATGTTACCGCCTCTTCAATCGAGTGCGATACCATAACAATGGTTTTTTGGGTTTCTTGCCAAATCTTTAATAAGTCGGCATGCAGTTGATCGGTAGTGCGAATATCTAGTGCCGCAAATGGCTCATCTAAAACCAATACCTCTGGCTCAACCGCCAGTGCTCGAGCCAAGCCAACTCGCTGGCGCTGGCCACCCGAAAGCTCGCGCGGGTATTTTTCGGCTAGCTGATCCAGCCCCACCATTTCTAAATGCTTGCGTACGCGGCGCCTAATTTGTGCCTCACTTAATCCGCTGGATTCCAAAACCACACTGACATTACTTGCTACTGTTAACCAAGGGAACAAAGCTCCAGACTGAAACACCATCGATACCTTGCTTGGAACTTTTACTTGACCTTCACTGGCCTGCTCTAGCCCAGCAATAATTTTAATCAGCGTAGATTTACCACAGCCAGACGGTCCAACGATCACAATAAATTCACCCCGTACCGCCAAAAAGTCGATATTTATTAGTGCCGGATGGCTAGTGCGCGGATAGGACTTATCCACTCCATGCAGCTGGATGATGTCGGTGGCAGTGCTACTCAAAACGAAACCTTTCGGTAGCCCTTAACAGGCGTTGCCAGATAAACAGGTTCATAAGGGCAATCGCCACAATCATCACCACAATCGCCGCTACAAAAATGCTTCCCTGACCACTAGCCGATGCGTGCACCATTACACTGCCAATGCCAAACAAATCCGAAGACTGGCTGCTTCCAGGCAAGTAGGTATGTAGAACCTCAGCCACGATAAGCATGTTCCAGCCCTCTGCCCAGGCCAGCAGCGAGCCGGTGACAAGATAGGGGAAAATTGCCGGAATTAATACCGTGCGCAAATAACGCCAATCGGTAATACCAAAAACGCGAGCAGCAGATTTAATGTCTAGGGGGATTTGACGCAGTCCACCGACCAAACTAAATACTAGGTTCCAAAGCATGTTAATAAAGATGATAAACACGGCCGCACCTTCTAAAAAGTTGTAGTGCACAAAAAACACGATTACCACTGGGAAAAACGCTAGCACCGGTACCGACTGCAAAATATCGAAAGCCGGCAAAAAGATTCGCTCGGTAAAAGCACTGCGATTTATTAACAAGGCTAGTGGAAGCGACAGCGCCACCGCCAAAATGTAGGCCGCCAATAGTCGCACCATACTTAATAATAGCGCCCCCGTTAGCTCGGGTATCGATACCAAGGCTGAAGACTGAGCCGGTTTAAAAACCAATGCTGCCAGAACAACTACCGCAATTGGTACGAATACCAAGCCGTACCACCGCTGCTTGGGGTGGATCGAGTAGCTGTAGCCGGGGTGGCGATGATGGCGGATGTGGTTGTCGTTGGTCATAAAGCTTACGCCTATCTGAAGACATTATGGCACTAACAACTTGCTGAGCCAAGGTAAATGCTACTCAGCTATATTTTTAATTGGTTGGATTTGGTGATACGGCCAGCGGAAGCCTAATAACAAACTTGGTACCACTACCGGGAACGCTTTCAACCATGATTGTGCCATGATGCATTTCCACAATTTGCTTAGCAATTGCTAGCCCCAAGCCAAAACCGCCAACCTGTTTTTTGTTCCTAGATTCGTCGGCCCGGTAAAAACGACTGAATATATGGGGCAAATCTTTGGGGGCAATCCCCCTGCCGTTATCACTTAACTCGATGGTTAGCCATTTTGTGCTTGCTCGGCCGCTCAACTCAACGCGCTTATCATCAGCACCGTATTTAATAGCGTTGTCGATCAAAATTACAAGTAGCTCGACCAAGCTGTCAAAATCGCCTCGAACACTGGCCTGTGGTGTTTTAATTAGTAATTGAGTTTTGCTTATTTTGACTAACTTTTTGGTCCTGGTCTCGGCCTCTATAAAAACCTTGTTAATCAAAACCAGTTTATGAGCTTTTTGACCGTCACTTCCTTGCGCCAGCATTAACAAACTATTTGAAAGCAACTCCAGCTTTTCAATCTCTTCTAAATTACTTTCGAACAATAGCTTAGCATCGCTGGTGTTAAGTTTGGTATCACGCAGCGCCACTTCGATTTCGGCTTTCATGGCTGTTAGAGGTGTACGCAGTTCATGTGAGGCATCGGCTGTAAACCGACTTTGAGCTTCAAGCGCTTCTTCGATCGGCCGCAAAGTCCGTCGTGCTAAAAAGTAACTACCAAATCCCGCAACCAATAAAATTAACAGGTTTAAGTTAATTAAATAAGCTCTAAGATGCTGTTGCCCCTCATCTAATTGGCGCTCTCTTAACATCTCAAAATCAAAAACCTGACCATTAACCGTCACTCGCGGCACCTGCTGAAAAACTCCCAGCTGATGGCGCAAACTATTATCCAACTCATGGGTTGAGTTTTGATATATCACAAAACTAAAAAACAAACTCAGCGCCATTACAATAACTAGATACCAGCCGGTTAGCCGCAGGGTAGCTGATTTAAACATGGCTGGCTACGCCCAGCTTGTAGCCAAAGCCGCGGCTGGTATGAATCAAATCTGGCCCATTAAATGGACGATCAATTTTGTTACGCAAATAGCCAATATAAACTTCTACAGTGTTCGGCAATACGTCAGCATCATAATCCCAAACGTGGTTTATTAGATGGTTTTTGGTTAGGGTTTGATTCTGATTGCGCAGCATATACCCTAGCAAGGCGAACTCTTTTGCCGAAAGTTTGATTGGCTTGCCGGCTCGTCGAACTTCAAAGCTAACGGTATTTAGCTCTAAGTCATCACATTTTAATACCGTATCCAGGGTTTCTTGAGGGCGTCTTAGTAGTGCCCGCGATCGCGCTAACAGTTCTGTAAAAGCAAAAGGCTTTACCAAATAATCATCGGCTCCGGCATTTAAACCGGTGACACGATCCTCAATTTTGTCTTTAGCGGTAAGTAGCAGTACAGGTGTGTGGATTTGATTTGCTCGCATCTCTTTTACGATATCCACTCCCTCAATTAAGCCGGGGAGCATACGGTCTAGAATAACCAAATCATAATCTTCGCTGGTGGCTAACGTTACACCTTCATCGGCGTCGTAGGCTACATCAACGGCAAACGACTCCTGCTCTAGCCCCCTTTTAATGGCGCCAGCAATCTTATGTTCGTCTTCGACGACTAGAATTCTCATAACATCATTGTAAACGCTTTTATCTGAGAGTACGCTGAAAGACTTTTTTTAGGCCTTACAGCCAATTTAAAGCGCATTTATACCCCTAGCGATGCTAATAATCAGTTAACAATAGCAAAACCGCCGATGCGGATCGGCGGTCGCTTTTAATCATCCTACGCGCTGGTTTGATGATACTTGGGGATTGTAGTTACAGCTTAGTTAGCTTCAGGCATATCGACGTCCATGTGTCCGCCCATGCGTCCTTCCATATGCCCCCTGTGATGACCAGGCCCTACAACATCCGCAGAAATCTTGTTGTCGGTTGCCCACTGCTTAAACTCATCAAGCTTTGCCTTCATGGCGGTATGCCGCTCAGACTCGCTTTTATCTTTCAGTGTGTCCATGAAGCTACGCAATTCTTTTTGCTTAGCTTCTAGTTGATCCTTCTGGGCTGAAGTAATTTTGCCATCCTTAACCGCTTGATCTAACTTGGCTTGGTGCTCTGCCTCGCGCTGAGCCATGTGCTCGCTGTGATCTTGATCGATGACTTTCTGCACATCGGCTTTATTTAAATGAAAGGCCGATGATATTTTGTCGCTTAGATTGTTGCCGGCTCCAGTTTGGCTTGCAGCGCCCACCGAACCCACGCCAATTACTGCAACTGCTGCTAAGCTGGCCAACCCCCCGGCCAAAATTGTTCTTTTCGATGCCATAGATACCTCCTATTTGGTTATGACATCCTTGATGATACAGACTTAGACTTAATATTTGCTGATAAAAAAATCACCCCGGTGAATCAAGGCATCCGTGCCTTAATCCACCAGGGCGGTGATCGATGGTTCCGCAGTCAAGTTTAGACTGCCAGCGGGGGGTGCTGTGTCGGGTAAGACCGACAGGAACCGGTGTGAGGAGGTGCTGAACTTGCGAGACGAACTTACTGGTGCTCGAACGTCGAACGGCGGTAAAGACGGGCCAAGCCCGTACGAACTACCACGGGAGGCAGCTCTAACGGTCCAGCGCCACGGGCTTGAACCCGCCCTTACTCACCTACTTCCCTCCAGGGAAGAACTTCGGCTTGCGGCAGGCCTTCTAGGCCTCGGTACCTCGGATCATGATGTCATTGCCCCTTTGCCGGGTCGCGTGTTCATACTTGCGTACATCTCAATGATACTCCCGGCTAAAATGGTGTCAACAAATAATTACAATTAATAGTACGAGGCCCCACTAGGCAGCAATGACCTCGCGGGGCTTAGTTAAAGATGAATTAATTAACATATTAAATATTCTTCAATAAAAAAGTTAAGACTTAATAAAGCTTATATGGCGACAATCCGCCCCACTCCACAACCGTAAAGCCTTTACGATCGACCTTATTTAGTTTCTGCGCCAGTAAATCTATGGGTGTATCGAGACCGGCAAAGTCTAGAAAGACGCGTATAGTTGTATCGGGCTTTGGGTTAATTGTAAGTGGCGCTAGGCGATTCATATCTGCTGTATTTAACCAGGTTAAGCGGACATATTTGGTTTTAGGTAGTTTGTCTTTCCAATAGTCGACGAAGTCGTTTACCTCTTTGCTATTTAACCCTTGCTCGGCTAATTGCTGGCGAATTTTTGTAACTGCCTGGTCGGTCGCTACAACTACCCCTGAGTTAATAGAAGGATACGAACCCGTTCCTGGGCCCTCCCAAAACAGTGAGTCATATTTAACTCCACCTACACTCAAAGTGCCGTTGGGATTGGCTAGTACATTTTGCCACCCGGTTAAGGGATCATAAAAGGGTTCTGATAATTTGACATTTGCGCCCACCCTTACCGATACATTCTGGCTATGGGTTGGATACAGGTATATCACCGGTTTTGCGCAACCACCGGCCGGCGCCAGCTGGTCTCGTACGTAAATTAGCCACTGTCCAAAATGATCCTTATACCCTACTATCGCATGCGCCTTAATAAAGTCGGCTTTGGAAATTCCGGCGTTAACATCACTGGTATCACCCGAACTAAAGTCTTTATATTCACTGTAGGCTTTTTGGATCAGCGGGCTGCCACTATCGGTCAGCTCGTAGACCTGCTGGCCAGAAGGTGATTTAGCAACCGTTCGAAAGTCTGCATCACTCAGGTTATCAACTCTAGAGACAGAGGATGCTCTTCCGCCGCATCCGCGAGTAATGGCGTGAAACTTGTCATCAATTGAATTTGATGACCATTGGTACTGATTTGCCTCGAGTTCTAAGGGTGTATAACCCAAATTGATAGATGTACCCAGCGGTGTTTGCAAGTGGTAGCCAATCGAAGTCAATTTTGTATCGGTATATACCGTTTCATCGCGATATAGCGAACTTGCGCCAATCTTACGTACTAAAGAGGTTTTTGGGGCATTCGGCGAGCCCCCAAAATCTATAATGTCACCTAAAGTTGCATAGTTGGGCTTGGTGACAACGTAACCCTTATCAAGATCAAATTTTGGCGGAAGTGATAAGGAGTCAAAGTGGGTCGTTGAATCAATTTTGATACTGGTAGCAAACTCTTCTTTTCTAAACTTATCCTCATCCTGGTCATACACCGCTTGGCCATCGGGGTGGATGATCGCCGTAACCTGCCCAGCTGGTGACTTTTCGAACACTACCGCCTCGGTTCCGACCATAGTAAACTCACCCATAATCAGTGTGTTAGCCCCGTGGCTACCAACTTTAAAATACTCCGCTGCATTTTCGGATTCGCTATCTTTAAAATATCCTAACTTTGCTAACTTTACAGGGCTAGCCAGCCAAGTTTCGCCGGTTGTTGGATTTATAAACTTAGCTAAATCAGCATCAACCTTTGATTGCGTTGGCTTAGATGCAGTTTGCGATTTGGGCTTTGCGGGTTGGGCGGAATTATCGTTATTATTTGAAAGTAGGTATAGCCATACCCCGGCCCCAATTAACAGGGCGACTAAAAATGCTATCACTACGTATAAAACCTTATGTGATTTATGCAGCGGCATTCGATTACTAGCAGTTGGTACGGGTGAGTTTGAGTTTATGGTTGGGTTTTGTGAAATTTCTGGTTTTGGCTCGTTCGCCATAATTTTCGCCTTTTAAACATAAGTACTATGTTTAAGTATATGCAATCATATTGCTATCTGGCAACTTGAGAATAATTCCTGGGGCCAGTTATGAGGCTTTAATCCAAGACCTCCGGGTTAATAGCTATTAACCTAACAAACAGCCGCTGGGGCTATTAAAACTGCTGCTGGCAGTTGGAGGCGATTATAGTGAGTACACAATACTCCCTGGCCTAAATGAAGGGTTGCTTTAGCCTAGGTCAAGTAGATTACGGCACTTTCTCTACTGTATGAATATGACGGGTCGGCTAATACTAAAAATCATTTACTCGGTTGCAAAATAGCCAGTTATGGCTTAAATTGTGTCCAGTCTGCACCCAAACAGATTGGAAAAGCGAATGAGGGTACTCGCATTAAGGATTGCATATACCCTCACCAGGGTATATAAACTGCTTCGGCTACCGGAAATTCCCGGCGTTCTAGTAGTACTCAGTTACCAAGACATGGTAGTGCTGGTTCGCCACAGCTACGGTAGCGATGACTGGTTTCTACCTGGTGGGCTGCGCTGGTGGCTCGGGTCACCATATGCCCAAGCCCAAAAAGAGATCGTGCAAGAACTTGGCATTACCGCCCCTAAACTGACCTCTCTTGGTCAAACATGCGTGGGTAATCGCCATCTAGATCTTTTTCATGGCGAGCTGTTAGATTACAAAACCAACCGAGGCGCCGAAATTGTCGAGGTAGGCTTTTTCAAAAAGTCACAGCTGCCATTTCTCAGCGGTGGCGCCCATACCGCCCTATGCCGGTATGGCTGGGACATACCAGTACCCCAAATCTAAGGGGCGAGCACCGACGACTCGCCTCTACCGGTTACATCTTGTAGCCGGTTTTTTATTTAAATGAATATAAGTACTTTTTAGGCCCTGGTTACCAGGGCCTAAAGGTTAGGCGGTGCCGGTGAATAGACGGCGATTCTCAGTGTCCTGTTCGCGCGCGGCGTCGGTCGGTAGGGCGATGCGAATACATGGATCGCTGATATTCAACCGTGTGCCGGCGGGAGTGGCCAACTTTTGAATTCTGCAGTCGAAGAGAATCAAACTCTTAATAATCGAAAATCTAGTTATCTAGTTGATTTGTCTCTTATGAGAAGCGCGCCCATGCAAATCATCCAAATTATCCACAGTACACTTCCAAGTAATCCTGCAATTTCAATAACTGGGAAAGTATCAATAACCGTGTGAATTAGCTCTGTTTGTGAAAATATATATACAAATGAAGCTATAAAACCAAGCCAAGCTACCCATGTGCTTAAGAGCTTTTTTTGTAAAATCAGCAAACTGAAGAAAATCATTGAGAGAATTGTGAACAATTGGCCAACATATTCACCCAAAAGTACACCTCCGAATTGATTGACTGCTTGAAAAGCCATAATGGCAGCAGCTTTAGTTGCTTCTGAAGCTGATTGTGAGCCATATTCTTGGGCAATTACTGGCACAACAAACACCCATCTAAGCAATCCGATTAGTTGAGCTAATAGCCCGATAACTCCAAAAGTTGTAGCTAGGGAAAGTAGTGTGCGAGATTTATTTGCCCAAACTTTGTTAAGAATAAGCACAGCAAAAAGTAATGGAAAACCAGCCAACGCAAAGGCTAGCCAAGTGTAAATTAGACCACTCCCACCCTCAGCAAATTTAGTTAATACCTGTCCAGAAGGTTCCCTCAAAATATCTGGGTAGTTAAAATTTTGTATGAGCAAATAATAAGGAATATTTACAATCACTGCTCCAGCAATGAATAAATATCCTGCCAATTTTTTCATTTTCATTAAACCTTATTATTATGCATAAATATGAACCATGTTTCACTTTATGACAAGGTTTTGAGTTATCTTATAAGCATAAGTGCATTGGGGCGAGTGATGGGTCTTGAACCCACGACCTTCGGTACCACAAACCGACGCTCTAACCAACTGAGCTACACCCGCCATATTAACTAATTGTTAATGGTGCCCCCGGTAGGATTCGAACCTACGACCTTAGGCTTAGAAGTCCTCTGCTCTATCCAACTGAGCTACAGGGGCAAGCATGCATTTTGGAGCGGGTGGCGGGAATCGAACCCGCGTTTTCAGCTTGGAAGGCTGACATAATAGCCACTATACGACACCCGCAAGTTAAATGGTCGGGGTGAAAGGGCTCGAACCTTCGACCTCCTGCTCCCAAAGCAGGCACGCTACCAACTGCGCCACACCCCGATAATTTACATTTAACCTGGTAATTATAGCCAAATTAACTGAATTCGACTAGTTAACTTGGCCGGACCGACTCTTTTAAGCGCTTACCGGCGCGAAACCGAGGCATGGGCATTTCCGGAATTTGAATATCCTTGCCGGTCTGGGGGTTAACTCCTCGACGCGCTGCCCGTTTGCCCAAATCAAAAGTTCCAAAGCCGGTGATTGCCACCTTTTCACCCTTTTTTATAGTGTCGGCCACGGTTTTGGCAAAGCTAGATAGCACCTTTTCGATGTCCTTCTTGCTCATAGACGTATCGCGCGCCAATGCCTCGATTAGCTTCTGCTTGGTCATACCAGTAGCCCTCATTACTGCCTTTCAGTCTAGCAAATCACCGGGGCGATACCAAGTCACGCCGCTGGTTTACAGGGCAGGCAGAATTTTTCGTATCTGCTTTATCGATTTTGCTAGCCCAGTTGCTAATTCGGCATCAATCAAGACCGCGTTAAACTGACGCCTGCCTTCTTCTTCCATCTCCTGACGAACCTTTGCCGAGGGATCAAGCCAACGCTCAATCATCAAGGAAGTTTTTACACCTAACGACGCATCAAATGCTCCAGTCATGCCAACATCACTTATATGGGCGGTACCCTTTGGCTGTACTTGTGCGTCGGCCGTTGGTACATGCCAATGATCACCAATTAAAGCCGTTAACTTGCCGTCGTAATACTGCCCGGCAATGACTTTTTGGCTCGAAAAATCTCCGTGAAAATTGACTATTTTGGCCACAAACTTTTCATTTGCGTGAGCTGCGAGGACGGCATCAACCGACTTTAGTGGATTCGGTAAATCGTCTCCAACATGCTTCCCCACCATTTCGCCAAGAACACTTATGATCAAAATATCGCCAAAGGGTGTTTTTATAATGCGGCTACCAGATCCGAGTGAGTTAGGCGCGACGTTTATGGGGCGCACCACATTTGGTCGATCCAGCGCATCGGTGCGATCAAATGAGTGATTACCCCCCGTGAATGCATCTACGCCCAAGCGCTCTAGCTCTTCGGCATGATTAATTTGCAAACCCTTGCCGTGAGATACATTTTCTCCTTGGGCAATCACAAAATCGATTTGCTCTGACTTGATTAAATTTGGCAGCACTTCGGCAACCGTTTGGCGACCCAGTTTGCTGGTAACGTCGCCAATATACAGAATCTTCATACTACTTAGCGTACTCGATTGCACGGGTTTCGCGAATTACATTAACCTTAATCACTCCCGGGAATTTTAATGTAGCTTCAATTTTTGTGGCGATATCGCGCGCCATCTTAATGGCGGTCAGGTCGTCGATGGCTTCGGGCACAACCAGCACCCTAAGCTCACGACCAGCTGAAACGGCGTAGCTTTTTTGGACTCCCTCGAATGTATTGGCTAAATTTTCGAGTTCGGTCATACGCTTAATGTAGTTTTCCATAGTATCGCCACGGGCACCCGGACGACCGCCGCTTAAGCTATCAACAATGCGGATAATAACCGCCTCTGGAGTTGTCGCTTCAATATCATCATGGTGAGCCTCTATAGCGTGGGTGATGTCTTTGTCTAGGCCATACTTAGCTGCTAAGTCGCGCGATATGTGGTGATGCTGGCCCTCTATCTCGTGTGTAACCGCCTTACCCAAGTCGTGTAGTAGCGCCGCAGTTTTGACGACGCGGACATCTGCGCCAACCTCGGCCGCGATCATCGCCGCTAAATTAGCCATCTCTACTGAGTGTTTCAGAACGTTCTGGCTATATGATGTACGAAAGCGCAACTGACCCAACAGTTTTATTAATTCTGGGTGCAGCCCAACCACGCCGGCTTCTTTGGCAGCACTTTCACCAGCCTCTTTAACGATCTTGTCGACCTCTACTTGCGACTTTTTAACCAGTTCCTCGATGCGCGCTGGGTGAATACGGCCATCGGCTAGCAGTTTCTCTAAAGTTAGGCGGGCAACTTGTCTGCGCATGGGGTCAAAGCTTGAAAGCACAATCACACCAGGCGTGTCGTCTACCAGCACGTCAACACCTGTCATTCGTTCAATCGCCTGAATGTTCCGACCCTCCTTGCCGATAACCCTTCCTTTAAGCTCGTCACTGGGTAAGGGAACCGTTGTAATGGTGCGCTCACCGGCCTGTTCGCTAGCCATCCGCTCCATGGCGGTCACCAAAATTTCTTTAGCTCGCTCATCGGCCTGTTCGCTAGCCTCACCTTGAAGTTTTTCAACCATAGCTATTAGGTCGGTCTTAGCATCCCTTTCCATCATCTGCATTAGCTTGTCCCTAGCCTCATCACGGCTTAGTTTGGCGATTTTCTCGAGATTTGTTTCTTGCTTTGTACGCAGTTTTTTAAGATCATCTTTCAGCTCATCCAAGCTAATCTCACTTTTGCGTAACGCCTCGGAACGCTTGTCTAACTCGTCAATTTTTCTATCTAATGTTGATTCACGTTGGCTTAAGCGGGTTTCAGTTTCAATTAACTGCCCCCGACGCTCTTTTTCTTCGAGCTTACTTTCTTCAGCCACCTTTAAAGCCTGTTCCTTAGCTTCGATAGCTACCTCTTGAGCTTTACGATTAGCATCATCAAGCAGCGACTTAGCTTTTGCCGCCGCTGTGTTAGTTTGTTGTCTCGAGCGATAAACATTGGCGCCATAGCCGCCAGCCGCACCGGCCACCAGCCCACCAATAATTAGTCCAATTTCCATAACGCCTCCTGTTGTTAAGAAGCGCTGAAAGGTGCAGATGCGAGTGCACGCCGACTTTGAAGTGTCGCCGGTATCAGATTGTTTGCGTAATCAGCGTGCTACGGTAAAGCAGAAATCAGCACTAGTCTTTAAAGTATTCGTACCTATAATTAAAGCTTTGCAAAGACCCTGCGTCAAGCTCAGCGTTTTGGCTTTGTGATATTGGGCTCGGCGCCATAAAAAGGCGTAACCTGTTTATCGTTTTGTCCGTTTGCCAACCGCAGGTACCCGTCTACCAGCCAGCTGTCATCTCGCTGGCCAACAATTGGAACCGTTTGCCCATATGCAATCGTATTAGCCACCGTTATTCCAATCCTCAAACCAGTGAATGATCCCGAACCACTAAAGACGATGACTCCGCTTAGATTTTCCCAATCACTGTCTGCTGATTTAAGCAGCTCAACCACTTCTTGCAACAAGCTTTCGGCCAACTGCCGACCGGCTAGCCAATCCCGTTTCGCGACAATCTTACCACTGGCATCAACCAGCCGTATTTGAGCCTGATCGGAATCGGTTCTAAGCGCTAAGTACATCTTTAAGCCCCTCAATCAGCTTTTGTGATTTTGATCCACCTGCTAAAACAGTTATTTCTCGACAGTTTACGTCTTCGCCATAGGCCAATTTAATTGTCACCCTATCTTTGGGGAGTTGGCTTGCTCCATGATCGGCCCACTCGACTACCAGCACTACTCCATTTGATCCTGCTACTTCCTCTAACTCATCACTTACCAGGTCGTGTCCGGCTAGTCGGTATAGATCAAAATGATGCAGTTCTAGGCCGCTCAAGAGCTTATATACACGACTGAGGGTAAAGGTTGGGCTAGGTGCCTCGCCGTCATAACCTAACCCCGATAACAGCCCCTGTACTAAAGTGGTTTTGCCACTGCCTAAATCACCAATTAACTCAACTATCTCGGCGCCTTGCATCAACCGGCCTAATTTCTGGCCGATCTTGCGAGTTTCCTCTGAGCTTGTGGTAGAGACGCTCAATGTCTTGTCGGTATTCATAGATTGCGTAACCTATGGTAAGCGTGGCGATCACAATGATCAACCATGTTGCTGCAGAAACTGGTGCACTATCGGCTTTGGTGGTTGCAGATTTAGCTGTCGCAGTTTTGGCCGTCTTGGTTTTAGTCGTAGATTTGGGCTTAGCCGCAGTCTTAGTCGCGGCTTTTGAGGATGATTTAGTTTTCAATACCGACTTTGAGGCGCTATTTGTCGTAGCGACTACCGGTATTACTAGAATATTTGGAGCACCTGGAGTTACATCAATCGTCCACGCCCAGCCATTCTCACCTAATGACCATGATTGTGCCTCCGGTGCATTGCCGTAACTAGTGCTCTGGTCTAACAATGCCCCTTGAGGGTCGACCAGCTTAGCTGCGCCTCCCCCATTTACCAAGCTCAATTTGGTCTGGCTAGAATACAGGGCCAAATAGCTATTAGCTGGTATCACAGTTGCCGGTAAAATATAACTATCATGAAAATTACTGCCACTATCTAGTATGTAGCCGGCTAAATTGAAGGCTGTACCATTTGGATTAAATAACTCAATAAATTCATCTTTATCATCACTAAGCGGCGCAGCTGGGTTTACGAACAGTTCGGTGATTTGGGGCGGCGCTAGCACTGGGCCATCTGCCGGCTGTGTATCTGGAGTGCTCGTTGGATCGGTTGATCCCTCACCAATATTAGGCTCAAATACCGATTGCATTGACTGCGGCTGAGGAGTGGTTCGTACCACGAAATCGAGAGCGTTGTTGCCGCTGTCAACCCCGTTACCAGCCGTTTCATCGGTTTTACCCGGCAGCCGCTCCAGGCTTAGCCCGGCTGCCGGTGCCGCTGCCGCTGCCGTTTCAAAAACGTTTGCAGTCGAACCGTAACCAAGCAATTCAACCACGGCTCCGGTACCATCCTTTACTCTAACTACTCCTGCGCTCGAAGCTAGGGTTGGAGACCATTCAGCATCTGCATTGGTTAAATAGACTTTGGCAGCGACTAAATAAAATCCATGCGATTTAATGTTGCCGCTTAAGCTGGCTCGTTTTGACCAACTTGAAGCCGCATCTGTGGATGTAGCTGCCTTGTATTCAATCGTCCAACCAGTAAGCAACACATCGTTGCTAGACGCGTTATAAAGTTCGACAAACTCCTCACCCGCGTTGTTTGTGCTTGCAGTTTGGAGTTCACTAATTAATATTGCGGGTGGTAATGATGGAGTCAAAACCGTCGCTTCGACGATAAAAGGGTCTGCCAACTGTGTTAGCATCGCCAAACCGACCAATGCACGCCAAAAGCGAAAACGCATTAAAGTTTTGCCTCCATTTATTACCACCCGTTGGCCGCCGCTCTGCCCATCGGGGGCCAAAATCATCATGACAGACAGCGATTAAATTCAGATTAAGTCGGCCGACTTTTTTTACTGCTTATGCTATAATTTACCCAAGATGCGGATATCTGACACCGAGTTAAAGAGTCTGCTGATTTCCAGCGACAAAATCAAGCCAGAGGTGATTCAAGAGGCGGAAACCGCACATGAACAATCTGGCGAAACGCTGCTGCAAACGGTTCTCAAACGAAAACTTATCACCGAATCAGCCCTGCATAAGCTGTATGCCAAAAGCATTGATGTTCCTCTTGTCGAACTTAAAGATATTAAAATACCCCGCGATATTCTAATCAAGATCCCCGAGCGCATTGCCCGAAAGTACCAGGCTGTCCTTTTCGGGAAGCAGGGCACTACTCTGCAGCTGGCTATGGCCGACCCAGAGGATTTTCAGGCAGCCGACTTTATTGCCAAGCAGATTGGCCAGGATATAAAGATTTTTCTTGCCAGCCAGAATGATGTATTAGCGGCAATTGATCAATACAAGGGTAATATATCTTCTGAAATCACCAAAGCCATTAAAGATAGTAGCGCCGATGAAGAACAAGCCCAGCAAGAAGTTAGTGCAAAGGATCTAGCCGAAGACGCCCCGATTGCCAAAACGGTCAATATTGTCCTGGAATACGCCGTTAAATCGCGGGCCTCAGATATCCACATTGAGCCTCGTGAAAACTTGGTACAAGTTCGTTTCCGTATCGACGGCGTATTGCGCGAAATGATGACTCTGCCAAAGCCAATTCTGGCGGCGGTAATTTCGCGCATCAAAATTTTATCGAATTTAAAAATCGATGAACACCGCATTCCTCAGGATGGACGCTTTAAATTTGCGGTCGGATCTAAAACCGTGGCACTACGCGTTTCAACTCTGCCAATTATGGATGGCGAAAAGGTGGTTATGCGTATTCTAGATGAATCGGCCCGGGCGCTAACGCTCGAAGAGCTGGGATTTGGTGGAGCGGCTTTGGCCGGCATAACCGGCAGCTTGCATAAACCGCACGGCATGGTTTTAGTTACTGGCCCAACCGGTTCGGGCAAATCAACCACGCTCTATAGCGTATTAAGTTTATTAAACACTCCAGGTGTTAATATTTCGACGGTTGAAGACCCAGTAGAATACCGCGTTACTGGAGTTAACCAAACTCAAGTAAACCCCAAGGCCGGAATGACATTTGCCAGTGGGCTGCGCGCTCTGTTGCGCCAAGACCCAAACGTCATCATGGTGGGCGAGATCCGCGATGGTGAGACTGCCGACCTAGCCGTTCAAGCGGCCCTAACCGGACACGTCGTGCTTTCGACGCTTCATACAAATAATGCCGCCACCTGCCTCCCCCGCCTACTTGATATGAACATTGAACCCTTCTTAATAGCTAGTACTGTAAATACCGTGATTGGCCAGCGTTTAGTCCGCCGGCTTTGCCCAAGCTGTCGAGTTGGCTATATACCCGAAGGTAAAGCACTTGAAAGCATCAAGGACGACTTCGATGTCGCTGCCGCGATGAAGTACCTAAACAGCCTTGATCCTAATGCCAGTAGGCCGGTTGAGGATAGCGAACCGGAGTCAGAAGCATCCATCGACCCCAAGCACCGAAAAAAAGTGCTGCAGCCAAGCCATAAAATTGATGCCAGTAAGTCAATACTAGATAAGATCGCCTCTGATCCGAACATTCTTAACCGCAGTGCTGCCGACGCAAAAGCCGCCAAGGCAGCTGAAGCCGAAATAGCCTTAAGCGCCAAACAGGTCGAAGTTCCAGCAGCATTACATCAAGCCAAGCTTCGACCACTTAAAAGCGGCGAGTTTGCACTTTACAAGGCCGGCGAGGGTTGCGACCAGTGTGGTGGAAACGCCTACCTGGGTCGTATGGGCATCTACGAAGTCTTAGCGGTAGACGAGCCAATTCAACAAATGATCGTTTCTCATGCCACCAGCGAAGATATCCAACAAGCCGCCATTAAGGCCGGAATGCTAACTATGCAACAGGACGGCTTTGTTAAAGCCATGCAGGGCCAAACTACAATCGAAGAGATTCTAAGGGTTACGCGCGAGTAGCAATGGCTAGCTTTACTTATACCGCTCGCGATAAAAGCGGCACTATCCATAAAGGCAGCCTAACTGCCAGTGATCAATCGGCGGCTGCGGCCAGCTTGATCGAAAAGAGTCTTACGCCAATCCTAATTAAAAATCAGGCTACAGCGGCAAAGGGCGGTGGCTTTAATCTTAGTCGCTTTAAAATTGGCGGCAAGGTTAAGCTAACCGATAAAGTTATCTTTTCTCGACAGTTTGCCACTATGATTAATGCCGGTGTACCGATTGTGCAATCGTTGTCGATTCTTCAAGATCAAACTACTAACAAAAAACTCAAAGCCGCCTTAGCCGCTGCCGCCAAAAAAGTTGAAGGAGGCGCAACTCTAAGCGCCGCCCTGGCTGAACATCCTGATATTTTTTCGCCCATCTATATAAATATGGTTAAAGCTGGAGAAACTGGCGGCCTGCTAGATGATGTCCTGGAACGCCTGGCGGTTCAGCAAGAAAAAGATGCCGAGATTGTTGGAAAGGTTCGCAGCGCTATGATCTACCCAGGTGTGATTACGACCGTAACATTAGGCGTATTTGTTTTCTTGATGACCGTGATCGTGCCAAAGCTGGCCAGTATTTTTGAGGGGCTTGGCAGCGATTTACCCTGGTACACCAAGCTTATGTTAAACATCAGCCACGTGCTGACAAACTACGGTATTTTTATAGCTGGAGCTTTATTTGTTGCTGGCATTTTTATAACCCGCTATTTCCGCACCAAACCGGGCAAGCACCTGCTCGATACCTTACTTTTACGCCTGCCTGTGTTTGGTCCAATTATTATGAAAGTTAATGTAGCTAGGTTTGCGCGCACGTTCGGTTCTTTAATGGCATCTGGAATATCAATTTTAGATGCACTCAAATCAACTTCTACCGCACTTGGAAACTCTGTGTTTCAAGAAGCTATCGAAGTCATTGCCCGAGACGTCAAAGCCGGTAAAACCGTTTCGGAGCCGTTAAAACAATTACACGTTTTCCCACCTATTGTCAGCCAAATGGTGGCAGTCGGCGAAGAAACCGGTAAACTTGATGAAATTTTAGTTAAGCTAGCAACATTTTACGAGAAAGAGGTTGATACAGTGGTTGGCGGTATCACTTCAATCATCGAGCCTATTTTAATACTGGTTCTCGGTGGAATGGTCGGATTTATTGTTATCTCAGTTTATGGACCATTATCGGCGCTTAGTAACGCCGTCTAATCTACTCTGGCCAACTCGAGCTTGACAGGTTATAGCAAGGCGCCCATAATTATCGATAATAAAGCTTATGCTTTATACATAAGTAAAAATTATTTCAAGAAACGCAAAATATTAGGAGGTGAGCACTCACATGTCACATAAACTACTAAAAAGAGAGTCTGGCTTTACACTGCTTGAGCTCTTGATCGTCATCGTGATCATCGGCATTCTAGCTGTATTGATCATTCCCAAC